>JBKECN010000097.1:0-128613 GCA_047974565.1 Actinomycetales bacterium | reverse complement strand
CCCGCGCCCGTGGTGGCGCAAGTGGTGTATCGTCTGAACCGGGCCGCCCAGGTGGGCGGCCAGCACCGGGGTGGACAGCACCGGCTCCAGGCCGGGGACGGGGTGTGCCGGGTTACTCATGAACCGCGGGTGCGCAAGGGGTCCCGCGCCGCGCCGAGCGGCGCCGCGTGCGCACCTGCCGGGAAACGAAGAAAGTCGGCGCCCCCGGAGGGTGCGCCGACTTTTCGCCGAGTTCTGCATGGTTTCTCTCCTTGGTGAAAGGAGGGAAACCTTTGCTGACCTGCGGTTTTGTAGCGGGGACAGGATTTGAACCTGCGACCTCTGGGAGAGATCGGAGGCCTCTCCGGCACTCGCCGAGGACTCGGGTCATCAAGGATTCCCTCGGTGTGTCAAGGGTTTTCCTTGCTGACTGACCTCCAGTGTACTGGAACGTCTCGGGAAAGTTGCCGATCGTTTGCGGAGGGAAAGTGGAGGGGCATCGAGTTCGCCGTGACCCTTCGGACCTGCGCCGCTTCGGCCCGCTATGGGACAGTCCCCCCACGACGCCAAGAAGTGTGGCTGCGAAACGAGCGGCGCGATGAGCGGCGGTGGCCTCGGATCTTGTTCCGGGTCTCAGTCGCATCCGGCGAGTCTGCGGACGGAGTTCGGAACTGGCTGGCAGGCGCCAGCGATCGCCGGCCACCACCTCGATGGGCCCTCGCGAAACGTTCGCCCGTACCTGTTCGAGGTTTCCCGAGCGTGGGAGAGAAAGATTCCCCGTCTGGCTCGCGAGACCATCACCATGAGCACTCGCTGCTCCTCGAGAAACTCCTCCGCGGTCTTGCTGTAGGTGCTCGGCACGTGACCTTCTTCGAGTCCGACGACGAAGGCCCAGTCGAACTGTTGGCCCTTACCGGTGTGCGCATTCAACACGTGCACACCCGGCTCGCTGGCGGACGTGCCGCGAACGTCACGGATTCGCGACAGAACCTCCCGGAGATCTTCGCCCATCGATTCCATTCCCAGCAGTTGGTCACACGCGCTCTGGACGTCGTTGAGCGTTTCGATATCGGAGCTTCGCAGCGCACCGGAGACTCGCCTTAGCAAGTCTTCGACCTGATCTGGGTAGGCGAGCTCTGTACGTATGTGGCGCGCCTGCCGTTTCAACATGCTAGCGACTTGGGGAGTGTCCAGGGCGATGTCCCAGTACTGCGGCTTGTGTCGTGCACCGGCGAAGGCTCGTTCCAGTGCGGCACGTCGATACTCGGCGCGGCAGATGACTCCGATGCGGTCGTCGGGGTACTTCTCGGCGACGTAGTCGCTGAGCGCCACCACGCCCGCAGCTTCGGATGTATCGGTGTCGAACGCGAGGGCGTAGGCGACGCCTCCGTTCTTCCAGCTGTCCGGCTCTGCGGCACGGAGGGCGGTGGCGCCGAGGTCTACTGAGAGCGCGTTGACGACCGAGAGCACCGCTGGCGATGAGCGAAAGGAGATGTCGAGGTCGATGCAGTGGTAGCCGTCGTCCTTAAGCGCGCTCAGGACCTCCATCGGCGCTGCGCCGACCCAACCGAAGATGCCTTGGTATGGGTCACCGACATACATGGAGTTCGCTGAGGTGACGGCTCGTGCAATCTCGAACTCCTGCATGGTGAGGTCTTGGAACTCGTCTACCAGAACCGAGTCGTAGTGTTCACGGAACACCTCGGCTACGCGCTCGTCGCGAACGATCAACTGTGCGTGTCTCAGCAGATCTCCGTAGTCGAGGTAGCCGGCCGATTGCCGTTCACGCTCGACCGCGACGGCAAGCTCGTTGCCCGAAGCCTCCAGGCGCTCGAGCAACTGCCTATCGTTGAGCGGATTCCGTTTGGCCTCCTCAAGGACCTCTCCGGCGCTCCGCTGCTCGCGCCAGTCGCTCGTGTGGCTGGCCAGAGTCTTCTTCATCCAGGTCTTGTTGGGGTAAGTGACTTCGCCGCTGAGCCCGACGACATTGCCGTGAGCTTGGATGAGTCGGGCGGCGAACTCGTGGAAGTTGACGACGTCGATGGTGCGACGCGCGCGCGACTCCCCCAACTGGGTGTTGAGACGTGCCCTGATGTTGTCGCGAGCTCGGTTGGTGAAGGTCAGGGTGAGGATCTTGCGTTGCGGCCGTACCAGTCCAGTCGCGAGCAGGTGGGCGGCTCGCATAGCCAGGACTTCAGTCTTCCCGCATCCAGGTGGGGCAAGAACCAGCAGATGGTCTTCCTCGCCATCGACCGCAGCTTTCTGCGCGCCGACAGGGGCGGTGCTCACGGCCCAGTCCCAGCTACGAAGTCAAGCAACCCCGACAGCGATTCGCTGGCATCGACGTGGTCGGCAGTAAGGATGGTGGCCACCGCACGTGCCGATGCCGTCTTGCGGCTGTCACCGGTCGTGATGAAGTCGGCGACCTGCTCGTCGTCGAGGTCGTCGACAGAGTTCACGCTGGCGGCTTGGCACAGGCCCTGCTCTCGCGCCACCCCCTCCTTGAGGAGCACCTCGGTCAGCGTGGGCGCTCCGAGAGCGGCTGCATACTCGTGTTCGAGGTCTTTGCGTGCAACGAAGAAGCCGACCTTGGGAAGGTTCTTCGGCTTCGACTTCAAGATGTTCGCCCAGGAGTCTTCACGGTCTTCGTCGCACAACCCGCACAGGTCGATGTCGAACCCAGTCGTGCCGAGGATCTTCGTGACGTGCTTGAACTTGTCAGCGCCGTCGAGGGCGAAGACCGAAACTCCCTCCCGATCGAGGCTGATGCCCTTGGCTGCGGCGGCCGCTTCGATGATGATGCGGTCAGCCAGGCCCTCAACGAGAAGGACTCGGCGGGCTGTGAGCGCTTCGAGCAGCTGTGGCGTCCACCAGGCGACCTGCTCTTTCTCCACGGCGGTGAAGTTGTGGGCTGCGATTTGCTTGGCGCGTCTCTCGTGGCTGACCACGAGGACGTGCTTCGGCTCGAACTTCTGGATGACGTACGGCGAGTGGGTGACGACCAGACGCTGCTGCGCAGAGTCGGCGAGAAGACCGGCGACTGTGCGTTGGCTGCTGGCGTGCAGGTGCATCTCCGGTTCGTCGACTGCGACCACGTTGGCGTTCTGTTGTGCGAGGTCGAAGAATGTCAGTGCCATCAGTTGCCGAAGCCCATCACTCTGCTCTTCCAGGGACTTCAGAGCTTCTTGTTGTTTGAGGAACAAGGTGACGTCCTGCAAGGGGTCTTCTGCGGTGTCGACGGCGGTACGCAGCGCGAGCGCGTCCTTCTCCAGCTTGCGCGGCAGGGAGCGCGACAGGTGCTGGGCAATGTCTTCTCGCAGTTGGGTCAGGGCGGGGTTGGCCTCGAGGTCTGCGTGGAAGGAGTCCATGAGCGTCACGAGCGAGGTGGAGCCGTCACCGAGGTCGACCGCATTGAGCATGGCGCGCAGCGGACTGTTCTTGCCGTCCATGAAGTCGACGGCGGTCGATCGGTTGGCTGGGAGGTAGCGCCATGCGATGACCTCGAGCTGGTCGCGTGACGGTGCGCGTCGGGTGCCAGCGTCCGGAAAGAATCGGTCGATGTCGACCTCTTTATCGTCCTCCTCGGACACACGGACCTCAAGCTCGATGGTGAGTCGGGTTGGCTCGTCGTCCTCGAAGTGAACCTCGTGAGGGAAGGACCCTGCCTCATCCAAGGACAGGTCGCCCAGGTCGACCGTAACTCGCAGCGGCGCCTCTGGGTCGCGTAGTTCTGCCGGCGAAAGGGCAGAGTAGAGCTGCTGAACAGTCGCACCAAGGAGCAGGTTGAGCAGCCGCAGCAGGGAGGACTTGCCGACGTCGTTGGCCCCGACGATGCACAGATGGTCGCGGACCTCGACAGTCATGTCCTCCAAGACGGCGTGGTTGGCGATCTCGAATCGTGACAGGCGCATAGCCTCCCCTGCCGGCCTCGCGGGCCGAGCGGACCGCATTGGGTGAGTTTAGTCGGGCAGAGGAGGCTATGTCCGGAACTTTCCGCTGCTTCCTTGCGAGGCGCCACATCGCCGGCTTCGTGATGGGTGTTCTGTCCAACTGACGTCGGATCACCGGCGCGCCTGGCTAGTCGCTCGTAAACCAGTCCCCGTTGTCGGCGACCTCAGCAAGGGGCTCCAGGTCGACCAGCAGGCATTCTTCGACCCGTTCGACAGCGCGCTGAACCAAGTCGCCGGGCCACGCGGCTGGATTCGCTAGAACCTCGTCCGCGACCTTGCCGCGCATGGCTCCGAGCTTGATGTCGCTGGCCCATCCACCCACAGGGAGTTCGGCTCGGTGGTCACGGAACGAGTTGAACGGGATGGTCTTGCTTGCGCCGACGAAACGCGTCAACTCCCGCAGGTCCCCAACTGGCGAGTCCAGCAGTTCGGGATAGGCCGCAGGAAAACGTTGATCGATCTGGTCGGCACTCGCCTCTGTCACCACGGTCCGCAGGAGCCAGAGCGTGGCTGGCGAGAAGTTGACCTGGTTGAGCCGGAGGGGATCGTAAAGAACCAGCTTGTGGCTGTTCCCCAGGGTCTGGAAGCGAACAAGAGCAGTACGGAGAGATCGGTAGTGCTTGGGCGCGAGCCGGTCGACCGTCTCGCTGATCTCAGCAGCCAGGTCAACGACAACTTGGGTGTGGGCGCAGGAGAGGACCGAGAACAACCAATGCCGGGTCGCGAATGGCGTGGATGTTGCCGACAGTTGGGCACGCCACCATGCGGTATCGTTGCGGTGCGCGCGTGCTTCGGCTTCCAAGTTGAGCATAACCGCCAAGTGCGCTTGCTCGGGACGGATCGTCTTCGCTACTGCTGCAATGTCGACGCCGATCGGCAGGCTAACGACGGCCTGCTGTAGAACCCAACCCCCGTGCCAGACCTCGGCAATCTTGGCGAGTCGTGTCCCCCACTGGTCGGGCGCTGCATCGTGTGCTGGCCGCTTCTGGAGTTGATCGGTTGCCTCGACGACCGCTGCTAGGACGGTTGCGGTCTTCTTGCCACGTAGCCGAGTCCTTGGTGTGGTGACCTTGTCGTCGCGGCGGGGTGCGCGGCCCAAGATGGCGGCCGAGTTGCGGAGAAGTCGGCCAACTGGGGTCGTAAGGTCGATGGCCCGTACGGTTTCGCCGGCCCCGTCATTGATCTCACGGACAACAGCGGACAACACCTCGTCAGCCGACCCCTGATAGCCAGCTTCGAGCAGCAGACTCGTAGCCCACTCGTCTTCGGAACTTGTGGCCGTGAGGACTTCGGCGAGCATGGTCTCGCGTTGTCGCGTCAACCCATCGAGCGCTCCGATGCGGCTGGCGCAGGTGAACCACTCCCAGGTCGTGTCGCACTTCGTCCACCACCAGTCCGCGATCTTGTCGTCAGCGACGGAGTGACGCCGCAAGCTTGACTGCAGGGCACGCCGAATCCCCGGATCGGTTTCCGCTTCCAAGCGATCTTTGACGTGACGGACCACCTGTGTACGGCCCGCGCGCTCAGATAGCACTAGGGCGGAACCGGAGCCAGTAAGCAGCCCATCTTCGGCGAGTACGACACCGGGACCGTCGAGTATGAAGTCCACGATCTCCTGAATGGGTGCCGGCTTCTGTCGCTCATAGGTGCGGTCGTTCAGGAACAGCGCAGCGGTGGATCGCAGCATTGGATGGAGGCCGAGTTCGTTCTCATTGCTCAGTTCTTGCAGGAGGTGCCGGATATCGCGGACCTCGGCCGGAGAGTACTTGCCTACATAGAACCGGCAGACATTGGACCAGTACGGGCGTCGGAGCATCGCCGTGAAGTAGTCATCGCGGGCGTCGCGTTTTCCTTCGTCGAAGATGTAGGTGGCGGTGAAGTACTCGCGGAGCGACTGGACGTCGAACTGGAACCAATCTTTGTCCCGTTCTACGAGACACAGCACCCGGGATGTGTAGGCGGTGAACAGTTCATCGGCCAGCCGCTGGCCGTCGTCATCGTCGGCTAGGCACTCTCGAAGAACCTTCTTGAGTTCGTCCCGCTTGATGGAGCCTGAGCTCTTGCCTTGCTCGGCTCGGGTCTGGATGTACCAGCCGATGTAGGCGTGCGTCGCCTCGATGACGTCTCGTTGTTCGGCTAGGAGCGGCTCCTTGTCCTCGGTTTGCTCGCGGTCTAGGAACGTCTTGAGGTAGTCGGCGTACAGCTCCGTGCGCCGCTGTGGCAATAGCCCGCGGCGGTGAAGCAGATGCAACAAGATGGCAAGTTGCATGGGGTAGGAAGCCAACTCGCGAACGTGGGGTACGTTCTCGTTCTCGGTGAAGGTCCGCTGGAGCTTTTCCTTCGCGTCGTCGGAAAGACGTGCGACCTTGGCCCAGCGCTGCAAGTACATCAAGCGCAGCCCGTGTGAGAGCTTCTGTAGGTTCAATCGAGGAAACTGCGTTGACGACCAGAGGGCCGATGTTGTGGCTCCAGGGCGTGTGGCGACCAAGATCACCATGTCGGCGGCGTCGGCCGTCCACCGTCCGTCGAAGTTGACGATCTCTTGGCTGACTCGTTCGCGGTACTTGAGATTGGCTACCTCGTCGAGACCATCAAGCGCGACAAGAACTGGTTTTGTCTCGATGGTCACCGCGAGGTCGCCGGGCTCGAAGCCTCGCCCCGTTCGCTTGATCTCGGCGGCGATGAACTCTTCCAGCAATGGCCAGTCCTGCTTCTGACGATCCCGCCTCTTACCCTTTCGAGTTCCCTTGCGTGGACTGCGAGTTGCCCAGCTGGCGTAGTCACGAAGGTCTAGGCGGATCGGCAGTCGCTCTGTCTGAGTGAGTTGGGTGAGGCTCTGGTCTTCGCCGGTGTAGCCATCGCGATTGAGCATCCTTGCTCGATGGAACTGGCACACGTACTGGAGCAGGGTGGACTTGCCTTGACCCGGGCCTCCGACCAGCAGAGCGTTGCCGGTCCAGTCGGGATGCAGCAGTGCTTGAGCTGCCCCGGTCACGATCTGTCCGTTGGCGTCCTCGATTGCCTCACGATCCGCGGGGTGCTTCTCGGCGATCTGCTGCATCACGTCGGCAATGGCAACATCTGATCGGCAAGCGAACGGCACGTCCACGAACATCGAGTCGACACTCGGGCCGTTGAGATCGACCTGTTCGAACAGGACCTTGTCGTCGCGCTGATACTGCTGCCCGACATAGGCCCGGAGAGCCTTGGTGATCTGCTCACGTCGCGTCAGCCACTGTTCATGCTTCTTGCGCATCTGTACGAGTTGCCCGACCGTGTAGTTGGCGCCGTTGTTGGCGTCAACCATCGTGTGGTGGGTAGGGCAGAGCAGGATCAGGTTCTCGTAGCTATCGAGCTTCTCTACCGGATACTCCGGGTCGTGGCGCGGCCCGCCCGGCTTGGGTGATCGGATGTGCGCCTGCTCGCCTACGGGGTTCTTGTGCTTCTCGCCCGTTGTTACGTCAGTGGCCTCGTCAACAAGTTCCTGCGGGCAGCCGCGGAATGAGCACTGTCCATGCGCACCCGACCACAGCACCTTGATCGTGGCAGATGAGATCGACACGCGGCTTCCAGCTTGCTCGGGACTCGGACCAGTCGATTGTCCCAAACGGCACGGACATCCTGGGGTTAGCCGCGCGGGGGCCGATCCGAGTGCATCGACCTGATCGATCGACACGACGGTCCGGACGGCGAGCGGCCCTGATGAAGTTCTGGCCGTCGCGCGTCGACCCGTACGACCGGCACGTCGAGCCAGCCGCGCCACCATCGTTGACGAACGTCGTGCCGAAGCTCACGGCATGCGCGGCGAGTTCAATGAGAAGCGGGTGGTGGAGGCATCCGAGCCGTCAAGTGGAGGTTGTGGAAGCGCGTCAAGTCTCGCTGGTAGCGCTACCCGATCTCGCTGGGGTCTCCGCGACGCCAGAGGACTCTTTGGCCCTCGGTGGTGAAGGCATGCTGGAATCCGCCCTCGACCGGCACACAGTGCACGAGAGTCGGGTTCTCAAGGAGGAGCTCGTACCGACCGAGGTCAACGTGTTGGTCGCCGACAAGGATCGTGTGCGGCAGAGAGACCCGGAAGGTCTCGCCAATGTCGGCTTCGGTTGCGAGGTCGATGAGGAGCATCCGCCCATCTCCGTACTGCCCAGAGACCTCTTGGCCTGAAAGAACCGCCGCCGAAAACCGCCATGCGCGAAACTGCTCACTCGGCAGCTTGGTGAAATCCGGCGTCCGGATGATGTCGTCAACGTGTTCTTGGAGTTTGACGAGCGTTTCAAGGGTGCGGAGGGTGGCGCTGAGAGCTGCTGTCTTCTCCTCGTCGCGGTCGAACGCGAACTGGTCTGTACGTACACCGCGTGCACGCGCACCGTGACGCTGGCTGATCCGCACGGTGTTCGGCGCTCGCAACTCGCTCAAGAAGCGGATGCCGCCGAGGGCGACCGTCACGGGCTGCCCGGCGATATCGTTGACGCGAAGCTCATGGCTCCCGGTGTTCTTCGCAAGATTCCATCGGCCTTCAAGTTCGAAGATGCCGTTGGTCTCGCGGAGCACGGATCGGATTCCACCGCGAACACCGCTGCTGAGGTCGACCCTGTCAACGTCAGCTTCGGCCACGACCTCATCCGCAGGATTGAGGATGTCGAGGTGCAGTTCGCGATCTTTGCCGAGGTCGTTACCTACGGCCGGCCCGGTCATCATGACCGCGTTTTCGAACCGACCTCCGAGGCCGCCTGGCGCGATGAGTTCGCCTGCGACTCCTTCGGCCGAGAAGGGCGCTCCGAAGGTCATGAACTCTTCCCAATCGCGGGCGGTCTTCGTGCCCATCCCCGCGGTGATGGTCCCGTTGATCGTGATCGGTTGCACGTCAGCCGAGGCGGCGCACCGGGCGATCACGTCGATCGTGATCCACTTGCGGGTGCGCTCGTCCGCCTGCATCGTGTGCAACGCAAGGCCGGGACGGTCGCTCGGCCCCGGAGGTGTCCCCTCGCCAAAGCGGAACTCGAATCGGTAGTGCGGGTCGTGGTTGAGCACGTCGAGCGCTGTCTGGACCCGGCCGGTCACGTCTTCAACGGAGAGTCCTGTTCCGTCTGCGCGGTCGAGCCCCATCAGCGCGAGTACCTCTGCCTGTGCTGCCTTGATCCGGCCGGCGCCTCCACGTAGGTAATAGTCGATGATATCTGGGTACTTGCCCGCGAGCCGCTCGACGAAGTCCAAGCCGTGCCACACGGCCGGCAGTGCGCCTTCGGCCCCCACATCCTGCAGCCAGTTCTCAGCCTCCGGCGTCGGGTTCCACGGCGTCACCAGCCGCCACGAGGTGACATTCAGGTCACTCCATCGCTGGTCTGCCCGCAGCGTGTCCAGCGAGTCCTTGATGCTGTCCTTCTGCCGGGAGTTCAGGCCGGTGGTGTAGCTCTTGACCTGGTACACGACGTCACCGCCGTCATCGGCTCCACCACGGTCGAGGATGTCGACACCGCCGTCTCCGCGCGATGGAGTGATCCGCACCGATGTCGGACGCTCGCTGTTCACGAGCATCGCGACCACGGCCTCGACCTGCCCCGGCTCCAAGCGCGTCCACTCCACCAACGTCATGTGCCAAGTATCGGCTGTAGCCCCGCTGGCCCATGACAGTGGCGCAGTTCTCTAGCGACCGCCCGTCCGAATGACAGAGCGCACCTCGGGGTATGAAACTCTCTGTCCGCTCTCCTGACGAACTGGTCGCCGCGCTCCCCTATGTGCTCGGGTTCAAGCCCGAGGAGTCGGTCGTGTTCGTGCCGATGAGCGCCGACCTACCCATCGCTCGCATCGACCTTCCGACCACTCCGAGAGACCGCAACGCGGCCTGGGAGGCCATCCGCTCCCCTCTCGGCCGCTACGCCCGGCCAGGAGCCAGCATGGGCATCGTCTGCGTCACAGCGGACCGCGAAGAAGCGGATCGAGTCGTCCAGGACTTCGCCGCTCGACTCGACACCATCGGCATCGACACCGCGCTCATGCTGTGGGCGAACGACTCCGAGTCGCATGACTACTACCTGGGCGATTCCGGCCATCAGACCGAAGCGGCGCGCGAGTATGTCGCTGCCGAGATGGCCCCGACAGGCCGCCCACGGCCTGTCGCCAACCGTGCGTCGTTGGCGTCATCGTTGGTCGGCGACCGGGAACCCGTCGCGGAGCTGTTGCCCGAGGCTCGGGAAGCCGCCGAGACGACGACACCACGCGCCGAGGCCAAGTGGGCTGTCGGGCGGCTCAAGAAGTTCCACGACGACGGTCGGCCGCTGTCTGATCGTGACGCGGCTCGGCTGCTCGTCGCCATCGAGACGATCCCGATTCGTGACCGACTGTGGGACGACATGACCACCGACAACGCGGACTCACACGTCTCCCTGTGGACCGACCTGACTCGGAGGGCTCCCGACGAGGTGCGCTCCGCTCCCGCCTCGCTGTTGGGCCTCGCCTCGTGGCTGAGTGGAGACGGTGCCAAGGCTCTGTGCGCGGTGGATCAGGTGCCGCGCGACAGCCGCTACCCGCTCGCCGGGTTGGTGGCCGCCGTGGTCGAGTCGGCTATGCACCCGCGCGAGTGGGAGTCGGTCAAGAGGATCGGTCAGGAAGCCGACTTCGCTGCACCGCGGCCGGGACCACGGAACAATCCCATCCGATCCGCGCCCGGACTCTGAGAAGGCAGCTCCGATGGAGACTCCGCGCCGTCGACAGCCCCCAAGCCGATTGGAGCGCCGCCTCGCCCGACGGATGGGGCTCCGAGCGCGACCAACGAAGGGTTCCCGTGTTCCTGTCGATGTGATGCGCCGTGACGAGATTGTGTGGCTCGACAAAGGGCGGCAGCGCGGCGACGAGCGGTCCTTCTGACGTAGTGCCCGTGGCGTGTCGGGCCTACGCGGTGACCACCGGGGCATAGCGGGAGGCGGCGCGGCGCTCCTTGAACTCGTGCAGACGAACTCGCATCAGCAACACGAGACTGACCGGCCCCATGATGGCGAACTTCATCGCGTTCCAGATGAACAGCAGTACGAGGACGTTGAGCCAACCCGGTCCACCGTCGCGGATGATCGTTGTGCAGACGTTCGCGGCGTAGAGGTACGGCACGGCCAGGAGCATCGCGGGGACGCCCCACTTCAAACCTCGGCGGGTGCGGATCAGGTCGAGCGCGATGTTGGTGGGCATGTAGAAGCGCAGGTAGTACCGGGCGTGTTCGCTGGCGGTCCAGATGAGTCGAAGCATGACGGCAGTCCTCTCTCGGGTCTGGCGACAGAGAACCTTGAAGGACTGCCCAGCGAGCCAGACGGCCGTGCCACCACGTCGGGCGTGGTGGCGAACCTTAGAAGAAGTCGCCTTTCTCCCACCATACGCCTGAGCACGGACAGGTGGAACCCTCGTGGACGGCTGGCCTGAGCGCACCTGATCGGTGAATCTTCGAGCGAGAGGAACCGATCATGGCGACGATGGCCGAGAAGGTGGCAGGCGAGCGGATGGCTCGCATGGTGTTGTCGATGATCGCCGAGCCGGACGACTCGGTGACCGGACACGTTCTGGCGCGGTTCGGTGGTGTGGAGACGCTGCGGCTGGTCGAGTCTGACGACGCGATCCCCAACCTGGATCGTGCGGACGCGATGCTGTGGCGCGAGCACTTGCGGGCGAACGTGACCGCAGACCTGTTCGAGCGGGTCGCCGAGCCCGCCCAGCGCGGCATCGGCACCTTGAACCCCGCCGACGACCATTGGCCCACCGGCCTCAACGACCTTGGCGTCCTCGCCCCCTACGTCTTGTGGGCACGCGGCGCGACCTCTCTGCTGAGCTCGCCCCTGCCTGTGCGGGTCACCATCACCGGGGCACGCTCGGCCACCGCCTACGGCATGGAGATCACCCGTGACCTGGCCGCGAATCTGGCCGACGATGAGCGTGTGATCGTCTCTGGTGGCGGTTTCGGGATCGACGGTGCCGCTCACCGCGGCACGTTGGCCCAGGGCGGGCACACGGTCGCCGTCCTGGCGTGTGGCGTCGACCGGGCCTACCCATCGGCCCACCGTGACCTGTTGGAGCAGATCGGTGATGTCGGACTGCTGATGAGCGAGCTGCCTCCGGGCGCGGTGCCGGCCCGTCAGCGGTTCCTCGCTCGCGGGCGTCTGCTCGCGGCTATCGCGGGTGCGACGGTGGTTCCCGAAGCCGGCCCGCGGTCCGGCGCTTTGTACGTCGCCTCCCGCGCCCACATGCTCGGCCGCGCGGTGGCGGCGGTGCCCGGCCCCGTCACCAGCACAGTCAGTCAAGGGCCGCACGAGCTCATCAAACAGGGACACGCCTCCCTCGCCACCGAAACCAGCGACATCACCCTCCTTCTCGACAACGGGCCGACGCAGGGTCGGAGCACTGGCCACACACCGTTGGGGCCCGTGTTCACCCGCGGTCGGCCGAACACGGACCCACCGGGCCACTCACTCTGAGCTGGCCGGCTTAGGTCCGTCTAATCCCTCTCCGCCGCGGGAACGACCAGGATGACGAGGCAACGCCGGTCGTGCTGCCGCATCTCGTCATCCACGTCAGCGAGTCAGGTGAGCTGACCGCGGCCGTCGACGGCGAGTCCGTGGAGCCGCCGCCGACCGGGACGTGGACGCGAGGCCGGTTCGGTGACCTGCTCGATCTGGTGACCGCCGGCCGGACTGTCGCGGTGCGGGTCGAGGTACATGAGAGCGACGGCTCCACCTTCACCGACCTCATCCACGCTCACCGTCGCCGCACCCCACCGCCGGCTGAGGAACCCGCCAAGACCAGTGGCAAGCACACCGCGCGCCGCCGCTCCGAGCCGATCGAGGTCACCGGCGACGGCTTCGTTCCCGGCGAACAGGTAGTCATCGCTGTCGTCACAGCGGCCACCGCCGCCACCAACACCGGCCAAGCCACCGCCGCCATCAGACCGAAGGAGGCCCGTCGCGGTGAGGTGGTGCTCATCGGGCGGGTCTCGGGGACCGTCTGCGTACGGCGGCTCCCATGAGCTCACCGGGTCAGGGACGGCAGACCGGAACCTACGGCGACGAGCTGACCAACGCGGCCCTCATCGGCCTCGTGCTCCTGTTCGCCGTCGGGCTCGTGCTACGCGGCTCCGGGTCCGTAGCCGCCTTCCTCACCGGCACTCACCAACCGGAGAGCGGTCCCGCTGCCGGGCTCAGGGTGCTGTTCCACCCCGACGACCCGGCCGGCGCGTTGGCCGCCGAGGGACTGAGCCCGGTCGCCTACTGGCTCACGACCGCGGTCCTGCTGGTCGGGACGGTGCTCGGCGTCTCGTGGGTGTGGGTCAGGCTCCGGGGCCACACCCGCAAGGTGGAGACCGACCCGCGCCGTCTGGCCGGCACCGCGACCCGGCACGAGGTCACCGCCACCGCCTCCGACAAGGCCCTCCTACGCCGAGCTGGGGCGTTGCGACCCTCACTCACCTCACCCGAACCGGCCGATGTCGGGTATCTGCTCGGC
Source organism: Actinomycetales bacterium (assembly GCA_047974565.1). GTDB lineage: Bacteria > Actinomycetota > Actinomycetes > Actinomycetales > CAWJMD01 > JBDIAG01. The sequence goes on along the minus strand of JBKECN010000097.1, from coordinate 115,210 downwards.
ACCTCGAAAGGCCGTCAGGTGTGGGCATCGGTGGAGGACTCGATCCTGCTCATCGGTCCACCCCGAAGCGGCAAAGGACTCCACATCGTCATCAACGCCATCCTCGACGCGCCCGGAGCCGTGATCGCCACGTCGACCAGGCCGGACAACCTCACCGCCACCCTCCGCGCTCGTCAGCGGTCGGGGCCCGTGGCCGTTTTCGATCCGCAAAGACTGGCCGAAGGAGTGCCGTCCGGGATGCGTTGGTCACCCGTACGCGGCTGCGCCGACCCGTTGACGGCGATGATCCGAGCGACCGGCCTCGCCGCAGCCACCGGGCTGTCTGCCGGGGGCGTGGAATCCGGTGGGTTCTGGGAGGGCAAGACCAGAACCGCGCTCCAGTCCTTGCTTCACGCCGCGGCACTCGATCACCGCCAGCCCGCCGAGCTGTTCCGCTGGACCCTCGATCCCACCGCCGCCGCGGAAGCCGTCGCCATCCTCAACAACCACCCCTCGGCAGCGACTGGATGGGCCGACTCCCTCGACGCCATGATCGACTCCGACCCCCGCACCCGCGACTCCATCTGGCAAGGCGTCTCCCTCGCCCTTGGGGCATTGGCCGACCCCCGAGTCCTCGACGCCGTGACCCCACGAACCGGGGAGGACTTCGACCCCGAGCAGTTCCTCACCGAACGCGGCACCCTCTACCTGCTCGCCACCGGAGCCGGTGCCGGAGCCTCCGCAGCCTTGGTCGCGGCCCTCGTAGAAGACCTCATCGAGACCGCCCGACGGCTCGCGGCCCGCGCGCCCGGAGCACGCCTCGACCCGCCGATGCTGTTGGCGCTCGATGAGATCGGCAACCTCGCCCAGCTCCCATCGTTGCCAACGCTGATGGCTGAGGGAGGCGGCACCGGGATCACCACCATGCTCGTGCTCCAGTCACTCGCACAGGCACGGGACAAGTGGAACGAGAACCAGGCCAACGCCATCTGGGACGCCTCGATCGTGAAGATCATCCTCGGTGGTGCGTCCAGCTCGCGCGACCTCCAAGACCTCTCCACGCTCATCGGCGAACGCGACGAATACACCGACAGCGTGACCCTCGGAGACCACGGCACACGTTCCAACCAGCGCTCCATCCGTCGCGTCCCGATCCTCCCGCCCGACCGCGTGAGAACGCTCCCCTTCGGGACCGGAGTCACGTTGCTGCGGTCCGCGCCGCCCATCGTCACCGACCTGCGCGCCTGGCCAGCCCGGCCCGACGCCAAGCAGCTCCGTGCCGATCGCGCCGAGATCGAAGCCCTCCTGCGACGTCCCGCGTCCTCCTGATCCGGCCCGCGCGGTGCGTGCGGCGTACCTGCCTGTCGTAGCAGTCGTCGTCCATCGGCTGCGTGAGCAGACAGGAACACGCTGATGAGCATCGAGACCCAGCAGGCCGTGACCGGGTTCATCGCCACCGATCCCCGCCTGACCTACACCAGCGAGGGCGTCGCCCGGCTCTACTGCCGGATCGGCATCGAGCACTCCCGTCAGGAGCCGGACGGATCGTTCACTCGACTCGACCCGACCTTCCACGACATGACCGCGTTCCGCAAGGCCGCCGAGGAGGGCATCGGCCGGCTGCGCAAGGGCGACAAGCTCATCGCGATCGGACAGGTCCACGCCTACACCTACGAGAAGGACGGGCAGACCGTCGAGGCCGAGGAGTTCATCGTCAGCCGCTTCGGGCACGACATGGCCCGGACCCGGTACGACGTCGACCGCGCACCCCGACAGGCCGTCGAGCAGACCATGGCGCAGCGGGAGGCCAACGGCTTCGACGCACCCGATCAGCCGCAGCGGTCCAGCGCCGCGCCGGGGATGGGCATGTGAGGCGTCCACGATGAGCGAGTACGTGCCCGAGCCCGACCCGGCCGACCTGGAGAACGACACCACCTACGACGACACCGGCTACAGCGACCCGGGGATGGCCGAGCCGCCGCACCCGATCAACTGGAACCTCCTCACCGCCGAAGAAGCCGAGATCGAGTGGCTGGAACTCAACGCATGGGTCAACTGGCTCCGCCGAACCTACGGGCTTCCCGTCTCGGTGATCCCCCCCGCCTGGTACAACCACCCCGAGCTGGTGTGGGAACTGTCCGCCCTGCACCTGCACTGGCTGTGCGCCTACGACCCCGACCAGAACGGGTCCGCCCCGCTCGGCTGGCATCGCGACTTCGCCGACGCCCGCCAGCGCCTGCGCGATTGGGTCGCCGCCTCCGGCACCAAGCTCGACCGCGACCGCCCCACCCGACAGACCGTCTGGCCCGGCGAAGCACCCAGCGAGCCGGTCGAGGACACCCCCATCGTCAACCGCGACGCCGAGTTCGTGGAGTTCGTCCTCGCCGACGTGCAACGCCGACGAGAGGCCGAGGAGGCGTTCTACCGCAACTTCGACCCCGAGACGGGAGAGGCACGGTAACGGAGCCTGCCTCGCAGCCTTCTGACCCAACGTCCCTTCGCCTTGGTCCACAGAGACATCCGGGCCGCTGCCGTGCTGAGCACGGCAGCGGCCCGGATGCGTCTCGACCATCAGGTGGGCCCGAAGGCTCGACCTGGCGCGAGCGATCTAGCCGTTCGACTCTCGGGGTGCCAGTCCTTCCAGAATCTCGGCAGTCATGGGATTCACGTTCTCATCGGGCTCGATGTAGTGCTGCTTGGTGATCTCCGACGAGGTGTGGCCCAGCATCTCGGCGGCGAGGTCGGCTCCAGCGGCGCGGTCAAGGACCGTAGCGACTGTGCGGCGGAACGAGTGTGGTGTCACTCCGCCGATGCCGGCTTCATCCAGAACAGCCCGCAGTCTCCGTCGCACGTTGTTCGTCGTCAGCGGCGTGTGGTTCCGGCTAAAGAAGATCAGGTGCTCGGAGTCTTCATCACTGATGGCGGCCAACCGCTGACGAACGGCCTCTGCGGTGTAGGAGGGCACGGAGACGGTGCGGCGGGACTTGGAGGACTTGCCGTGATCTTGGCGGTAGGTCGGCTTGCCCTTCGGGGAGATGATCGTGCCGCACAGTCGGACCGTGGGGGGCGAGCAGGTCATGTCCACATCGCACTTGCGGATCGCCAGCACCTCCCCAATGCGCGCCGAGGTACCCAGCATGACCTCTATGATGGCCTCCAGCTGACCATCCGGCTTCGGGCCGGACAAGCCCTTGGTTCGTCGCCAGGATCGAACGGCCTGTCGGATGGCCTCGACTTGATCGACGGTCAGGGCCATCGTCTTCGATGGTGGCTTGCGGAGCCGGACGGTCTCGCGCACGGGGTTGCGGTGAATCGCTTCGTAGCGGACCGCGAGGCCGAAGGCGAGGCTGAGCACGGTCTTGGACTGCTTGGCCATGCTGTAGCTCTTCTTGGCCTGCGCTTTGAGGAAGCGGTCGACTCGCCCGACGGTGATCTCGCGGAGGCTGTAGTGCTCGAAGACGGGCATGACCAACTGGCGCATGTTCCGCTCGTACAGCCCGCGGGTACTTTCTGCGATCTTGCCTTCCAGGTCAAGGTCTTCCAGCCACACCTCGACCAACCGGGCGAACGAGCTGTCGGGGGTCAGCTCACCGAAGGCCGCGGAGTGGCTTCGTCGCTCGCTCAGTTTCTCCTTCAAACGATGCTCTGCTGCCTTGCGGGTCCGCCCGGTCGCCTGGACGCGACGCATACGACCATCGTCATCACGGAACCGGACTCTGGCGCGGACGGTGCCGTTGGGCATCGTGGTGACCTCGATGTCACCGAAGGTGCCGATCGGGGTGCGGGGCCTAGCCACGGTTCTTCACCCCTGCTCGCTCGTGCGGCCGGGTGCCGACTCGCGTTGCTGAGCAAGCCAGTCGCGTACGTCGCTGGCAGCGAACTTCACATGCCTGCCAACGCGGATGCCGCAGGGGCCTTTGCCGTCGACGCGCCAGTCGTAGATCGTGGTGATCGGGACGCCGAGGTAGTCGGCCAGGTCCTCGATGCTCAGCAGCGGCTCCAAGCCGCCAACGGGAGTCTTGTCGGGCTTCATGTCCGACAGGTGCGATACAAGCCCCATACCAACCCAAGGCGGTACAGGTCAGTCCATGCGATCCGGCGACAGACTGGTTTGTGGAGGCATCGGAGACGCCAAAGTGGAGGGTTTGTGGAAGGGTGGTCAAATCCCTAGAACCTTTCAGGCCCGGGAAACCTTGATTTCCCGGGCCTGATTCGTAGCGGGGACAGGATTTGAACCTGCGACCTCTGGGTTATGAGCCCAGCGAGCTACCGAGCTGCTCCACCCCGCGTCGGCCTCAACAACGTTACGCGTCCGACGCGGGGTTGGCAAATCACTACGGGCTGGGCTCGGTGGTCGCCCCTGCGGGGGCGGCGTCCGGCGCCGGGACGGTCTCATCGGCAGGTGTACCGGCCTCAATGGCCTGCTCCGCGGCGGTGGCAGCGGCGATGGCGTCGGCGAGCTTCTGCTGCGCGACGCCGTAGGCGGCGAAGTCACCCGAGGACAGGGCCTGCTGCCCCTCGTCGATGGCTGCGGTGGCCGTGGCCAAGGCCTGCTGAAGCTGCTGCTGAGCGGTCAGGGTCTCCCCGGGGGTGTCCCCTTCCGTGCCCGCACCCTGGTCGCCCGCTGCAGCTCCCGAGTCGCCGCCGAACACCTGGTCCAGCGCCTCGTCGAGGGTGTCGGCAAAGCCGACCTCCCCGCCGAATGCCACCAGCACCTTGCGCAGCTGCGGATACGTCGTGCCTTCCTTGCTCTGCACGTAGGCCGGCTGGACATAGAGCAGGCCGCCGCCCAATGGCAGGGTCAGCAGGTTGCCCAGCTTCACTTCCGAACTGCCACCCAGGCGCAGCACGTTCAGGCTGTCCTGGATCTGGGTGTCGGAGTTGAAGTTGTTCTGGATCTGCCCCGGGCCCTGCACCGACGAACCTTCCGGCAGTCGCAACAATCGCAACTTGCCGTAGTCGTCGCTGCGCACCCCCGTTTCGCCACCCGCGTCGGCGTTGGCCGCCAGGAAGCCGGTGAGCGCGTTCGTGCTGTCAGCTGCCCCGGTGCGCGGGATGTACGTGGACGTCAGCGAGAACGCCGGGCTGTCCTGCTCCGGCATCTGCAGGGTGAGGTAGTACGGCGGCTGCCGGGTGTTCTTGTTGGTCGGATCCGCCGGGGTCTGCCAGGCGTCCTGACCGGAGAAGAACTCCCCGGCGTCGGTCACGTGGTAGCGCCCGATCACGTCACGCTGCACCTTGAACAGATCCTCCGGGTACCGCAGATGCGACATCAGCGCGCCGTCGACATCCGACATCGGCTTCACCGTGCCGGGCAACGCGCCCTGCCACGCCTGCAGGATCGGGTCCTGTTCGTCCCACGCGTACAAGGTCACCTTGCCGTCGTAGGCGTCGACGGTGGCCTTGACCGAGTTGCGGATGTAGTTGATCTCCCCGGTCGGGGTCTGGATCTGGGTGGTCTCGGTGAGCGTGTCACGGGTGGACTCCGACAGCGCCTGCTTCTGGCTGTACGGGTACTTGTCCGTGGTGGTGAAACCGTCGACGATCCACACCACCCGGCCGTCCACCACCGCCGGATAGGGATCGCCATCCAGCGTGAGGTACGGCGCCACCTTCAGCACCCGTTCCAGCGGAGTGCGGTCGTACAGGATCTGCGACTCGGAGTTGATATCACCCGAGAGCAGGATGTTCTGGTCGCGGAACTTCAACGCGAACATCAACCGGGAGAACAGGTTGCCCACGCTCGGGCCACCGTCGCCGGCGAAGGTGGTGGTCACCACGTTCGCGCCCTCGCCGCTGTCGGCCGGGTAGTCGATCTCCCGCTTCTGCCCGTCCTCGGGGCCACCCACGATGGAGTACATCGTGGTCTGCTCACCGAAGTAGATCCGCTGCTCGAACTCCCCCAACGGCCCCGACGAGGGAATGCCGCGCTGGAAGAAGTCCGGGTCGCCGTTCTCGGCGCGCTGGTTGCCGTACGCCGCGACCACCCCGTAGCCGTGGGTGTAGACGATGTGCTGGTTCACCCAGTTCTGCCGGCCCGACAGGCCCGCCTGGTTGAGTTCGCGCACCGCGATGACCGTGTCCCGCACCTGCCCGTCGATCGGGTACCGGTCGACGTCCAGGGCCGAGGGGAAGTCGTAGTACTGCTTGTTCCGCTCTAGCTGGCGAAAGGCCGGCGACACCAGGGCCGGATCCAGGAGCCGGATGCTCGCGGTGGTCTGGGCGTCGTTGACCAGGGCTCCCCGAGCGCCCGTCACGGTGGGGGTGAACGGGATCACGTCCACATCGGCGATGTCATAGGCCGCCCTCGTCGCCTCGATATTGCGCGCCAGGTATGGACGCTCCCGGCTCAACTGACTGGGCCGGACCTGGAACTGCTGCACCGCCGCCGGATAGGCCAGCCCGACCGCGATGGACGCGACCATCAGCAGGGCCGTGGCCACAGCGGGGATCCGCCAGTTGCCGTTGATCACCGGGATGAGGAAGGTGATCGCCACGACGATGGCCAGCATGGTCAGGATCGCCTGAGCGGGCAGCACCGCGTTCACCCCGGCGTACGAGGCACCGGTCATCAGTTCACCCTGGGACTCCTGGGACAGCACCGCGTACCGGTCCAGCCAGTAGGAGGCGCCCTGCAGCAGCAGGACGAGCGCGGCCAGGATTCCCACCTGCCGACGCGCCGCCACGGTCGTGCGCGGGCTGGGCCCGACCAGCCGGATCCCGCCGTAAAGGTAGTGCGTCACCACCGCACCGGCGAGCGAGATGATCAGCGCCACCAGCCCGAACCCGACGAGGAACTGCAGGAAGGGCAGCCGGAAGACGTAGAAGCCGACATCGAGGCCGAACTCCGGGTCGTCGGTACCGAACGGCTTGGCGTTGAGGAAGAGCAACCACGAGCGCCACTGCTGAGAAGCCGTCATCCCGGCGAACAGACCCAACACCACCGGCAGCGCCACCACCACGAGCCGGCGAAGCGGGTCCACGCTGGAGCGGTAACGCTCCAGCGAACTCATCATCTCCTCGAAGGTGGCGGCCGCGTAGACCGGCCGGGACCGGTACGCGAGGACGAGGTTCAGCGCCAGCGGAACCGCCACCAGCAGCGCCCCGACCACAAACAGCCCGGCCTGCCAGCCCAGGCGGGTCACCCAGACACGCCGGAAGCCGAGTTGGTCATACCAGGCGATCTCCGTCCACACCTGGGACACCAGCAGCATGACCGCCGCCAAGGCGCCCAACGCGATGATCGTGGTGGCCAATGGCGAACGCCGGTTGCTGCGCTGAGCAGGAGGCTGGCGCGGACGCCGCGGGGGCCTCGGCTTGGGATCGGACGGGGGGTCCGCAAAGGTCATCTCTACTCCGGGAAGTTTGTGGCGAGCAGAACTACCTTCGCACGACATGTGAGGATCTCCGCATGGGGATCGACGATTCGGACAACAAGATTGGTCAACCGGCACCGTTGACCCGTGCCGTCCTGGAGTTGGAGCGGCACGTCGCGCGCGGCGGATGGGACGCGCCGGTCCGCCTGTTCGCCCTGATCCGGCCCGCCGAGGCGATGGCCGCGGACCCCGGGCTGCGCGCTCAACTGCCCCCCGACCTGGTCGCCTCGGCCGACGCCGACCCGGCCTCCATCACCTCGGTCGAGCAGGAGGATCTGCCGGCGGCCGAGAGCATCGAAGACCTGCTGGCCCAGATCTCCTGGCCACCCGCGGTGGCCGGGGCGGCGGTGGTACTGGAGCGGTTCGTCGTCCCCCCAGACGCCGAGCGCGACCTGCCGCCGGACCCGGACGAGGCGCTGGCCGCCCTGCTGGCGCACCCGCAACGACAGGACATCCGGCTCGCGGTCGGCGTGCTCCGGGACGGCACCTCGTGCTGCGCCATCCGCAGCCGGGCTCACGACGAGGACACCCAGGTGGGCACCGGCAGCGACCTGGCCCCCGGAGTCGTGCATGCGCTGGCGGCCACGCTGGAATAGCGCACCTGCGCCAGACTGGAATAGCGCACTTGCGCCGGAATGGATCAGTTGGCCGCGCACGCGGGCAGGGCGCTGATCGCCTGGGCGTCACCCCGCCCGATGGTCTCCACCGCGTCCCTGGCCTGGCTCAGCGTGGAGACCGAGATGACCTGCAGTCCGGCGGGGACATGCCCGGCCACGTCGACGCAGTTGTCCGCGGGGGCAAGAAAGTAGTTCACCCCGCCCTCGTCGACGGCGGCATACATCTTCTGCCGGATGCCGCCGATGGCACCCACCCGCCCGTCCGCGCTCATCGTCCCGGTGCCCGCCACCCTCGAGCCGCCGGTCATCGCCCCGGGGGTGAGCTTGTCGACGATGCCCAGTGCGAAGATCATCCCGGCGCTCGGGCCGCCGATGTCATCGATCCGGATCTGCACGTCGAACGGGAAGGAATACCGGCTGGCCGGGGTGATCCCGAGCACGGTGCGGGTCGAGCCGTCGTCCTCGGTGACCGAGGAGGTCGCGAAGCGCACCGTGCTGGTCTGCCCGTCCCGGTCGATCTCCACCTCGACCTGCTGGCCAGCCGGCATAGCGGTGAGCTGATCGGCGAGTTCGGTCAGGGACACGACCGGCCGGCCGTCGACGCTGCGGATCGTATCCCCTGGCTGGAGCGCCTGCGCTGCCGGCACATCGTCCTGGATGGCGCCGACCTCGAGCCGGTAGGTCACATCAATGCCCAGTTCGGTCAACGCCGCTGCGGTGGCGGCCTCCTGCGAGGACACCATCTCGGCGGTGTTCTCCTGCTCCACCTCCTCGGCCGTCACATCCGGGGGGTACACCTCGGCGATCGGGCGGGCCTCCACGGTGGGGTCGGCCCATGCTCCGAGCAACTGCCATACCGAGGCACCCGCCCCCGGACCCCCGCTGACCTGCACGGTGAGCAGGTCGAGGCTGCCATCGGTGGGGTACGTCTGGTGGCCCTCGATCTGGATGAGCTGGTGTTCGCCGGTGCCGGACAGCACGTCGCGGATCGGGCCGGGGCTCATCAGCGCATACGGCACCGGCAGCATGGACACCAGCGAAACGAGCACGACCGCGAGCACGCCGGACACCACGAGGGTGAGGCTGCGTGCATCCAGAAGCATCCGATCGCTCTCAGCGGAACTCCCGGTCAGCTCCATTGCGGAACCCATCCACCCCTCCCGAGGGTTGTCCTTCCCAGAGCGCTCACCTGCCGGTGGGCCCGACCCCACCGTCTCACCCACCACGACGACCCACATCCAGAACTGCTGCCGGGCAGCCGCGCATCTGGCATCACGCCCGGCCCGATCATCGGACGCGGCGGCACCATCATCCACTACCGTCGTCCCAGCGAGAGCCTCACCAGCGCAGCACCAACGAGGAGCCATGAGCGAGCAACCCGATGAGCCCACCCCCGCCGAACTCGAGGAGTTGATGCGGCGGCTGGCGTCCGGGCAGCTATCCCCGGACGACATCGCCAAGATCCAGGCCGAGATCTCCTCCACCCTCGGTGCCCAGTTGCCGCCAGAGATGATCCAGCAGGCGATGGAGCAGATGCGCACGGTGATGGGGGGCCCCGACGAGGGCCCGGTGCGCTGGTCGATGGCCGCCGACGCCGCCCGCCAGGTAGCCACCACCCCGACCGAGGACGAGCCGGGCGACCCGACGATCGACGCAGCCCAGCAGCGCGCCGGCCTGGACGCCCTGCGGACCGCGTCCATGTGGCTGGACGGGGCCACCGAGATTACCGCCACCACCACCGACGAACGAGTCTGGTCGCGGCTGGAGTGGGTGGATGCCACCCTGCCGACCTGGCGCCCGCTGTGCCAGCCCGTCGCCGAGCAGGTCTCCACCGCGCTCACCGGCGCGATGGCCGGTCAGTTGCCCGAACAGTTCGCCGCCATGGCCACCCAGGCGTCGGCGATGATGCGCAAGATGGGCGCGGCGATGTTCGGAGCCCAGGTGGGCCGGGCGGTCGGCGGGCTCGGCCGCGAGGTGGTCAGCGCCCACGACATCGGGCTGCCGCTGGCACCGGCCGGGACGATGGCCCTGCTGCCCGCGAATATCGACGCCTTCGCCGAGGGCCTGGAGATCCCGATCGAGGAGGTCCGGCTTTATCTGGCCCTACGCGAAAGCGCCTACGTCCGGCTGTTCGCCCACGCCGGGTGGCTGCGCGCGCACGTGCTGGCCCTGGTGGAGGAGTTCGCCCGGGGCATCACCATCGACACCGACACGATGACCGAGGCGGTGCAATCACTCGACCCGACCAACCCGGAGTCGCTGCGTGAGGCGCTGGCCTCGGGGATGTTCGAACCTCAACGGACCCCCGCTCAGCAGGCCGCCCTGTCTCGGCTGGAGACCACCCTGGCGCTCATCGAGGGATGGGTGGACGAGGTGACCACGGCGGCCGCCACCGGCAAACTGCCCGATGCAGCCAAATTGCGCGAAGCAGTTCGCCGACGCCGGGCAGTGGGCGGGCCCGCCGAGCACACCCTGGCCACCCTCGTCGGTCTCGAACTGCGGCCGCGGCGGCTGCGGGAGGCGGCTGCGCTGTGGGCCGCCCTGGCCGAGCGGCACGGCTCGTCCGCGCGGGACGAGATCTGGGATCACCCGGACCTGATGCCCACCAACGACGATCTGGACGATCCGCTGGGGTACGTCGAGCGGTATGGGGTCACCGACCCGGCCGAGGACGAACTGGACGCCGAACTGCGTCGGCTGCTGGACGGGGAGGCCTGACCGCCCACGTCGGGTCGCTCGCCTCGACCCGCGCGCTGCTGCACGACTGGGTGCCGCCCACCCCGGTCCAGGCCGGGCTCCGCGCGGCATACCTGACCTTGCTGGACGCTCGGCCCGACGCACTCCGGCGCGATGGTCCCGCCCGGCATCTCACCGGGTCTGCCCTGGTGCTGGACGAGGACCGCAGCGCGACCCTGCTGGTGCATCACCGCAAGGCGGGCTTCTGGATGCAGCCGGGCGGCCATTGGGAGCCGGGTGACGCCAGCCTGCTGGCCACTGCCGTGCGGGAGGTCCGCGAGGAGACCGGCCTGGAGCCGGGGCCGGGAGCACTCCCCCGAATCCTGGATCTGCACACCCACGATCTCGCTGCCGCTTTCGGGCGGTGTCGCACCCATCTGGACGTGATGTTCCTGCTCATCACCCGGGGCCGGCCGGAGCCGGTGCTCAGTCCCGAAAGCCGTGACGTGCGGTGGTTCCCACTCGACGCGCTGCCCGAGGGGATCGTGCCGGATCTGCCGGAGCGAATCGAAGCACGGCCCGGCCGAGGGGGATGACGCCCGCCACCCCTGCGATCACCGGTCTCGTCCTCAACGAACCGGTGTCCAACCGGGCACGGGCCTCGGCGATCGCGGGACGGCGCCGTCGAGCCCGAGGAGCCGCCGGTGCGCCCAGGGATCAGGGGGTCACGTCGTCCTCGTCGGTGCCTTCCGATGGCACTGCGCCGTCCGGATCCATCCAGGCGGCGGCACCGACCCCCTCGAGGAAGCCGCGGGCGCGTTCGGTGCGCGGGTACGCCGCCACCAGACGCCAGAAGTCGTCGCTGTGATCGGCCACCACGAGGTGCGCCAACTCGTGCATGAGCACATAGTCGAGCACCCAGTCGGGCGCGCGTTGCAGGCGGTGGCTGATCCTGATCGTCCCCGACCCCGGGGTGCAGGACCCCCAGCGGGAGTTCTGGTTGTCCACCCACCGCACCGAGGTCGGCCGAGCGGCTCCCCCCAGGTACCGGGCCGAGAGCCGGGCGGCACGTTCGCTCAGCGCGTCGTCGTCGAGCGCGGTCACCTGCTCCTTGGCTTGCAGGCGAGCCACCATCCGCTCGACCCATTCGCGCTCCTCGCTGCGGGAGAAGCGCGCGGGAATGTCCACCACATAGTGATCACCACTGCGTCGAGCGCTGACGCTACGGGTTCGGCGGGCGCTGCGACGCACTACCACCTTGGGCTCCATACCCCAAGCCTAGGTTGCCTCGGATGGGCTCGGCTTTGCCGTGCAAAGTCAGCCCAGAACCAGGGAGGTATCACCGGACGACAGTGGACCCGCCACCGCGAGCGGTGACGGGTCCAGCAGGTCGAGGTCCGCGAGTCGTGCGGTTCGCTCAGGCCTTGCCGAGAATGCGGTTGAGGTTGGTGCCGCACTCGGGGCACTTGCCCTTGGCCATGCGGCGGCCGTTGGTCTCCACGACGTTACCCGTCGCCTCCCGCTTGGCCTTGCACTTGACGCAGTAGAACTCGCCGCTCCAGGTCTCCTCGGACACGGTGGCTCCTTCCAGCTTTGTTGAGGCCCGCTGTTGCACTGTTGCACACGCCCTGGTGGGCAGTTCTCCCGGTGATCGGGCGTGCTCAGCCGGGTGTTCGCTGTCACCATGCCCCACGACGCCGCGACGGAGCAAACCGGCGCGCCGTACGCCGATGCCACCCAGGTTGGGACGGAACGGCCTGATCTTGGCGATACGCGCAGTGCAGCCAGTGCCTCCCATCGCCACCCGACCACCCGCAAGGCGTGTGGGCCGGGTCGCAGGACGACACTGGGTGGCCGGTATCGATCTTCCCCAGTTCGACACCGGCCACCCGCGCCGGGACACGAACCTAGGGCGCCGGTCGCGGGCCGTCAAGGTACCTGGCGAGCGGGCAAACCCGCCGAACCGACAACGACCTCCACTCATGCCAGCCATCGATCCACGCCAGCCGTCGCTCCGTCCACAGCAAACGACATGAATCAATATCTAATTACGTCAAAGACTTATGATCGCGGCATGAGACTGCGCCTGCATCCCGACCTCGTCATCGCCTGGCGCGGGCCGGATGTCGTGCAGATCGGCCTCGATGAGGACGGACTTCTCCTGGCGCCGGTCGACGCCGGGTTCCGGCCACTCCTGCAGGCTTTGCGCGATGGCAGGCTCACCGCGCGGGGGCTGCACCGGCTCGCCCGGCGTGCCGGGATCACTCCGGGCGCCGTGCACGACCTGCTCACCGAACTGCGCCGGGTCGGTGCCCTGCTCGATCCCGCGCCCCACCTTCCGGCCGGGCATGACCTGGCGGCCCTGGACGCGGCGGCCCGGGCCGCCGCGCTCGACTACCCCGGCAGCGGAGGCTGGCCGGTGCTCGACCGGCGGCGAGCGGCCACCGTACTGCTCGCCGGCGTCACTGCCGTCACCTCCGACCTGGCCCGGGCCTTGCTCGCCGCCGGCGTGGGTCGGGTGCTCATCCTCGATGACCGAAAGGTCCAGCGGGAAGACCTGGGCCACAACGGTTTCGACCTCCATCACGTAGGCCATAGCCGGTCTCGCAGCGTGATCGAGGCGGTGCCCGGGGTGGCAGTGGGCTGGCCTGCCGCGGACACCGATCTGGTCATCATCGCCGCCGATGGCCATCTGCCGGCGGAGGACGCGGACGACTACCTGCGCCTGGACCGGGCCCACCTGGCGGTGCTGCTTCGCGAGCGCGACGCCGTCGTCGGCCCCCTGGTACTCCCCGGACGCACCTGCTGCCTGCGCTGCCTGGAGGTCTACCGGGTGGAGAAGGACCCGCACTGGGGGATGGTCGCCGCCCAGGCGTGCCAACACCGATTTCGCGGGCGCGATCGGCTGCTGCTCGCCCGGGTGACATCGGTGGCGGTCGCCGAGGCACTGATGGCGTTGGACGCCCTGACCCTGCCGCTCACCGCCGGGCGCACGGTCGAGGTGAGCACCCGCTCCCCCGTGCCAGTGGTGCGGGCCTGGCCCACCCACCCCCGCTGCGGCTGCACGGGCCTCGACCCGTGACCCGCCCACCGCGGCTCACCGGGGCGGATCTCGAGGTGGGCGGATGCCCCGGCGCGGCGCGGGTGACAATGACCTGGTGAACGAGGTGCCGCGTAAGAGCCTGTCCCGGACGGCGAAACTAGCCGCGTTGCCGGTCAGTTATGCCGGGCGTACCGCGCTGGGACTGGGAAAACGCCTGAGCGGTCAGCCCGGTGAGATGGTCAGCGCCCAGCTCCAGGCGGCCACCGCCGAGCAGGTCTTCAAGGTGCTCGGTGAGCTCAAGGGCGGCGCGATGAAGTTCGGCCAGGCGCTATCGATCTTCGAGGCTGCCTTTCCGGAGGAGGTGATGGGCCCTTATCGCGCCACCCTCACCAAGTTGCAGGATTCGGCCCCTGCGCTTCCCGCCCAGACCGTCCACTCGGTGTTGGCGGCCCAACTGGGCTCAACCTGGCGCAATCGCTTCGAGTCCTTCGACGACACCCCCGCCGCCGCCGCTTCGATCGGCCAGGTGCACCGCGCGGTGTGGAAGGACGGCACCCCGGTCGCGGTCAAGGTGCAGTACCCGGGCGCCGGAGAGGCATTGTTGTCGGACCTGACGCAGATCTCCCGGGCCGCGCGGATGGGCACCTCATGGATGCGGGGCCTGGAGATCGGCCCGATCCTGACCGAACTCAAGGAGCGGATGGTCGAGGAACTCGACTACACCGCCGAAGCCGAGGCCCAGGAACGCTTCCGCACCGGGCTGGCCCCGATCGAGGAATTCGCCATCCCCGCGGTGCTCGCCGTCACCGAGCAGGTGCTGGTGAGTGAATGGATCGACGGGCGGGCGCTGTCGGCGGTGATCGCGGACGGCACCCGGGCCGAGCGCGACCTGGCCGCCCTGCGCTACCTCGAACTGCTCTTCCTCGGCCCCTCGGAGGTGGGGCTGCTGCACGCAGACCCCCACCCGGGCAACTTCCGCCTGCTTGCGGACGGGCGATTCGGGGTGCTGGACTTCGGGGCGGTCAAGCACCTGCCGGACGGGATGCCCCCGGCCATCGGCCGACTGCTCACCGTGGCCCTGCGCGGGGACGCCGATGCCGTGGCCGACGGGCTGCGCGAGGAGGGGTTCGTGCGCACCCGGATCGACTCACGGGCGCTGTTGCGGTACCTCGATCCGTTTCTCGAACCCGCCCGGCACGAGGTCTTCACCTTCAGCCGCAGCTGGTTGCAGCGGCTGATGGGCAAGATCAACGATCCGCGCCGGCCCGAGTGGACCACCGCGATGAAGCTCAACCTGCCCCCGGAGTACCTGCTGATCCATCGGGTGTGGCTCGGCGGCATCGGCGTGCTGTGCCAACTCGACGGCCGGGTGGCCGTGCTGGACGTGCTGGAGGATCACCTACCCGGCTTCCAGCGGCCGGGCCGGTAGGCAGGCAGACGATTCAGCGGCCGACTGCTCAGCAGACCTGACCGATCCGGCCGGTCTTGAGATCGAGGAGGAATCCACCCACGCTGAGGTTGTTCAGGTAGGGCCACGAGGTGATCCGTTGCACGTCGTGGCGCAGCGCCGCCTCTTGGTCGGTGGTGGTCTTGAACGAGATCGACCGGGTGTCAGGCCCTCCCGCATCGGTGATGGCCCGGTGCACATCCGCCTCGGTGCCCTGCGCCATCCGGCAGCCGGTGTGCTGGACGATCATCAGCCGGGTGACGCCGAGCAGGTAGGACGCCAGCACCGTGGTGCGCAGCACGTCCTGGGTGACTCGGGCCCCGGCATTGCGCAGGATCTTCGCGTCCCCCTTCTTCAGGCCGAGCATGCCGAGCGGGTCGATCCGCGAGTCCATGCAGGTCAGGACTGCCAGACCGCGCGCCGCCACGGCGTCCAACTCCGGCTGGGGAACGGTGGACGCCCACTCGAGGTTGGCCTCGAGCACGTCCGCGAAGGGATTGGTCTCGGTCATACGTGTCGGCTCCTGTCACCGTCGGGGTCCGTGCGCACCGAGCCTAGGGGCGACGGTGGCCGGCGGCGCGCCACGCGTTAGCGAGGTCACACCAGCCGGCCACTGGCGCCCTGGAGGTTAGAAACGTTGGTCGGCGCTCTGGTGGTACTCCTGGCTGTCGGCCAGCGAGATCGCCAGCGCCAGGTCGCCGCTGACCAGCACCCGATCGGTCCAGTACACGACGCCGTCCTCGTCCCCCTCGCGGTGCAGCAGTGCCTGGTACAGGTTCTGCACCCGCACCCGCCGCGACTCCGGGGACTGGTAGAAGGCATAGGCCACGGCCAGGCGTCCTTGGGTCTGGGCGACGCCCACCCAGTAGGCCAGGCCGTCCGGGTCGGGCTCTCGCATCAGCAGCTTGCGGTACAGGTCCGCGACCCAGGTCTCGTTGGTGCCACCCCCCAGCACGTAGAAGTACTCGTCGCTGGAGTAGAAGAAGCCGGCGACCTGGGCCACACTCAGCCGGCCCGAGCCGAGCACGTCGCTCCAGTAGGCCAGACCGCCCGCGTCCGGCTCACGCCCGAGCGAGTCCAGGTACATCTTGCGCAGGATCTCGGTGGTCCACTCCGGGGACGTGGCCATCTCGGTGAGGAACTGCCCGGTGGTCGTTCCGGACTGGAACCTGGCCAGCCAGTCGACCACTTCCTCGGTGGTGGGTTGCCGGCCGAGGAAGTCCTGGTAGGCGGCCCGGACGAAGGCCTCGTTGCCCACCAGCGCGGGCGCCAGCGTCAGATCCGTGCGGGCCGATTCGCGGGTGGTGCTCGCGAAGCCGGGCTTGGTGGCGGTCACCATCACCGAGAAGGCGCCGTTCTGCTGTTCGGCGGTGGGGATATAGGTGGTCGCGGTCGCTCCGGGGATCGGAGTGGAGTCCACCAGCCACTGGTAGGTGAAGGTTGCGTCGGCGGGCTGCCAGTCCCCGCGTTCGGCGGTCAGGGGCAAACCGACCTGGGCCACACCGGTGATGGTCGGCGTCGGAGCCGAGCTGAACTGCTGGGCCCCGGCGGCGAGAACGCTCAGATCCATCCAGGTCTTGAGTTCGGAGTCGCCGAGGGTGAACACCGCACCCCCGTTCCACTGCTGAACGGTGCAGTCCTGCTGGGCGCCCGTGCTGTCGGTGGACGTGCACACCCGCCCCTCCAACCGGTAACTCCCGGCCGGCACCGCGGTGAAGGCGTACCACCCGATGCTGCTGCTCACCGTCTGGTCCACGACGGTGCCGTCGGCGGCGAGCAAGAGCACCTGCATGGAGGTCTCACGGCCTTGCAGCCGGGTGACCCCCGACACCGTGCCGCCGGCGAGCGCCGGTGCGAAACTGGCCCGCACGTCCTGCGTGGTCTGACCGGCGGTGACGGTGACCGGCAGGGCCTCGCCGCGGGTGTTCACCCCCGGCCACCACAGCGAGGCGATGTTGCCGTCCACCGGGGTGAACTTGACGAAGACCTGACCGGGAGCGACGGCGTCCAGCCGGTAGTCGCCGTCCGCGTCCAGGCTCGCCAGCAGGTTGCCCGCGGTGTCGTAGGCCTCCACGGTGGCCGGAGCCGACACCGAACCGGCGATCCGTCCGCCGAAGGCGACCACGGCTGGTGGCAGCGAGGTGACCTGCCCGGCAACGACATTGACCGTGACGGCGCCGCCGGATCCGGGAGCCCCGAGCCACCGGCCGACGTAGGGGGCCGCTGGCTGCACCCAGACGGTGGCCTCGCCGGCGGCCAGCATGGCCAGGGTGAAGGACGACCCGCTGGCGGAGTAGGTGCCGCCCGCGGCGTCCACCACGGTGACCGTGGCAGAGATCGGCTTGCCGGCCTCGTTGACGATGCTGCCGGAGATCGATCCGGCGGCGACCAGGCTGAGGTTCGCCTGAGTCTGGCCGCTCACGGTCACGCTCTGGCTGGTCGGGGTGAGGCCGGGGCCGGTGGCCGACAGCAGGTAGCCACCAGGTACCAGACCGGGGAGTTGGTAGGTGCCCGGCGAGGCCAGGGTGGTGGTTCGCACCACCTCGTTGGTGACCTCGTCCAACAGGGCGAGGGTGACCGGGCCGGTGCCCGCCGGCCAGGAGACGGTTCCGCCGAGGGAGGCGGTGGCCGGGGGCAGGGTGATGGTGACACCGCCCACCTGAGCGTCACGGCCGACGTTGATCGCCGATGCGGTGCTCCAACTGGATGCGCCGCCGTGGTAGATGTAGGCGCCGCTGGCCGGGTCCTTGGCCCGCAGTGCGTAACTGCCGGCGGGCAGACCTCGCAGCACGAAGCCGCCGTCCGAGCCGAAGGTGACGCTGGTGTTCGGTACCACCCGCACGGTGGCCAGGTCGACCGCCTGGACGGGGGCGCTGACCACGGTGCCGTCCGGACGCACTACCCGGCCGCTGATCGAGGCACCCGTCCCAGCGGTGAAGGACAGCGCGACCGGCGCGGTTCCGATCGCCAACGGGGTGGCGGCTGCCGGGTCTAAGACTCCCTGCCACCACTGGGTCACCAGGCCGGGGCCGGAGACCGCGACGGTGTAATGGCCGAGCCTGAGCCCGGAGATGCTGCAGATGCCGGTGGCCCCGAGAGTGCAGGTGAACTGTTCCCCGGTCTCGGCGCTGACCGCCTGAACTTGGGCTCGGGTGACGTCGTAGCCCTGGGGCACTGCCACGGTGGCGTCGACGCGTCCACCGGTGGACAGCATCGCGTCCAGGCTGACCGGTGCCTGACCCACCTCGACCGGTGTGGCGGTGGCCGGGTCGCCCTGGTCGTCGAACCACTCGGACACCAGCCCCGGGGCACTGACCTGGACGAGGTAGGTGCCGGTAGGAACACTGACCGAGTATCTGCCGTCGGCACCGGTGACGGCACTGGTCAAGGGGGTGCCGTCGACGGTGTGCACGGTGATCGTGGCATTGGGTACCGGGGCGCTACCGCTGAGGTTGCGGATCACGCCGGAGATCGTCGGGGCCGCAGCCAGGGACGCGTCGAGGCTGCTGACCGCCTGCCCGGGGCTGAGGCTGACGTATTCGGCGTCCTCGGCGCTGGACGCCTGGTACCACCACTGGGGGTTGTACCCGGGAGCGTCGTAGGAGATTCGGTAGTAGCCCGAGGGCAGCCCACCCAGGGTGTAGTGGCCGTTGGCGTCGGTGGTGACCGAGCGGCCGTTGCCGGCATTCTGCTCGGCCCGGACGGTGGCGCCAGGCAGTGCCGTTCCGCCGGGGCCGGTAACCCGCCCGCTGATGGAGGCGGCCGCAGACAGGGTCATGTCATAGCCGGTGGCCGCCGCGCCGTCGCCCAGCACCACGTAGGTGGCCTGGCCGAGGGTGAGCGCGTTGCGCCAGTACTGCTCGGCGAGCCCGCTGTTCCCGGCCGGGATGACGTGCAAGGTGTAGATGTCCGGGGTCAGTCCGCTGATCAGGTAGCTGCCGTCTGCGGCGGTGGTGGCGGCAGCGGAGGTCTGCGATCCGTCGCCGGGGATGGCGATCACCTGTGCACCCGCGACCGGCTGGCCACCGGAGGCGGTGATCCGGCCGGCCATACTGGCGGCGGCCGCGAGGCTCTGCACGCCGAGCGAGGTCACCTCGCCGTCGGTCGTGGTGACCGCTTCGGCACCGGGCCAGGGTCCGGCTGCAAAGCGCGGCGGCGAGGTGGTGTCCAACACCCCTACCGAGCATTCGCCCGCCTGGACGCCGAGTTCGAAGGAACCGTCGGCGTCGGTGATCACCGACTGGGCGTCGGTACGCGGAGTCGGATCGGTGGCGGTGGCGGGCGGGGTGCAGCTCACCTCGACCGTGGCGTCCGACAGGTCGGCACCGTCCAGGGTGAGGCGGCCGGAGATGCGGGCGGGCCGCTCCGGCACCTCTCGGGCGCTGAGTTGGACATCGATCCCTGTCGCGGCCTCGCCGCGGGCCAGGGTGAATGTCTCGGCCTGTGCAGGAGTGGGCGAATCGGGGTAGTACTGGGGTTGCTGCCCCGGGGCCCAGAAGTAGGCCCGGTAGGTGCCCACATCGACGCCCTCGACGAGGTAGGTGCCGTCGGCGTCGGTGCTGGTGAACATCGTGCCGCCATCGAGCCGGTCGAGTCGCACACCCGCATCGGCCACCGGCTGCTCGTCCGGGCCGATGACGGTGCCGGACACGGTGGCTCCGACCTGCAAGGTGACGTCCCGGCCGGTGATGATCGCTGACTCCGGCACGGAGAAGTACTCGGCACGATCGCTGCGTTCGGCTTGTCCGTAAGACCGGGTGACGTAGCCGCTCTTGCGGTAGCTGAGGGTGTACTGCCCGGCCAGCAGCCGGGTCAGGGTGAAGGTGCCGTCCGCGGCGGTCGTGGTCATCGCGACCTTGCCGCCGGCCTGCTCGCGAGCCTGCACCAGGACGTCCGCCAGTGGTTCACCGGCCTCGTCCTGGACGAGGCCGCTGATCTGTGCGCCGCGCACCAGAGCGGCATTGACCCCGGGGCGGGCGGCGCCCCAGTCGAGGGTGAGCACTTGGGCGTCGGCACGGGTGGCCTGGGCCTGGTACCACCGCGAGGCGAAAGGGGTGTCGGCGGCGTCGAACTGCACCTGGTAGCCGCCTGCCGGCACGCCGTCCAGGAGGTAGCTGCCATCGGCCCCGGTGACCGCGGTGAGCACCGGGTTGGGGTCGGGGCTGTCGGCGAGGTAGAGCTTGACGACCACCCCGGGAACGGGGCCGACGTCGCCGGTCACGACGCCGGAGACCGTGCCGAGCGCGTGCAGCCCGATGTCGGTGCCGACACGCTCCTCGTCGGCGCTCAGCGTGATCTCTCGGCTGGGTGGGTCCTGGGTCTGATCGGTGTAGTAACCCGCCTGGTAGCCCTCCAGCGCGGCCGTCAGGACGTGCTGCCCAGGGGGTAACTCGAGTCGGTAGTGCCCGTCCGCACCGGCGGTGGCGTGTACCTGGCCGTTGCCGATCACCGCCCCTGCCAGCGCGGCGCCCGTCTCGGCGTCCGTGACGACCCCGGTGACCTCGGCCAGGCCGGGGGACGGCGCGGCCAGCGCCTGCCTGGCGTGACCCGTGGGCACGAGCATGCTCGACACGGCGAGCAGCATTGCCACGACCATGGCCGCCAGATGCTCGATCGGCGACCCTGAGGATGTGCGCCGCATTGGTGGTCCCCCTCGCCTTCGCAGATGCCGCCCCCGCGATGCCCGTGGGCTCGCGACACCTGACAGTGATTTCACAGTCTGTAACATAACCGTTGACTTCGGCCCAGCCCGACAATGATGCGATTGGGTCTGTCATTGACAGGACGCAGCGATTGCCACCCAATCGGGCGAACGAGAATCGTCCACACTGCTGTCAAAATGGCAAAATCGCCTATTAGCGATATGTGTTGATCCACGCGCGTGCTCAACCCGCGGGCAACCACGAGAGTCTCGACGCGGGACGCGATCCTTCCGGTTCCCGCGGACCAGGTATGACCGGACGTGGGTCGAGCCTGATCCGCCATCACGAGGAGTCGATTCGTAACATTTTCGTTACCTCGCCTGGCCGTCCGGACGGCATCACGCCGCATCGCGTCCAGCCCGATCACCTCAGACTCACATCGGCGCGCGCGGTGACCCTGATGACGATCGCGGGGTCAACCCGTGGCCCCAGCCACTGCACGAAGGGCACCTGCACTCGCCTTTGCAGAGTCACCTCGGCGGTGTGTCCGCCCGGGGCACCGGTGGGAGCAACCACGTCGATCTCCTGCTCAGTCAGCCTCGGGAGAGTCAGGTCGAGGTAGTCCCGGGTAGCGGCCAGGACCGTGTCATCGGTGAGCGGCACACCCCCGCCGGGTCGCACTCCCTCGGTGGCGTAAGCCTGCTCGCTGACCCCGCTCGCAGCATGCAAGGCCGCCGCATCGGCCAGCGCCAGAAGCCTCTTGCGTTGGAGGTGCACGCCAGAGGTCGCGGCCACCACGAGGATCAGAGCCGAGGCGATCGCCACCAGGCTCAGCACAAGCACTGCAATCTGTCCGCTGTCGGACTGCTCGCCCGGCACGGTCGCCGATCTCATCGGAACCTGTCCAGGACCGCGACCGAGGTGGCTTGGACGGGCACCCGGGTAGGCACGACCCGGTCAACGAGGACCGGGACCACGGGAAGCGGAACTTGCACGCGCACACTGACCCGTACCACCGTCTGTGGCGTGGTGCACACGACATCCTCGCACTCGATGTGAACCTCGGGCGCGACTTCCGAGAATCCCTGGTCCGCGACGGCCAACTCGGCGAGTGCCTGCACCCGAGCCGGCACGACCTGCGGATCGGCGGACGTCGCCACGACCCGGGCTCCGTCCCGGGCGGCTCCCTCAACGGCGAAGGCCGCGGCCTGCACCCGCCCCAACGCCACGATGAGGTAGACCAGCGGGACCAGCAGCAGCACGCCCAGGACGAGAAACTCCACGATCGCGCTGCCCTGATCGTCGCCGGGCCGAGGCCGCCACCCCCGGCCCCGAACACCAGGGCGGGCCGCACGCCCGGCGCGCCGAGCCCTCATCGTTCCACCAGCCCATGGCCGACCACGTCCAGCCGGGCGGGAGTGGGAATGAGCCCGAAGGCGGGCACCTGGGCGACCACGCGCACCTCGATGAGGTCGACGCCGTCCCGGGAGATCTGGCTGGCCGTGACCTGCTCGGCGTAGGACGGGCTGAGCGACATCGCGATGAGCGAGGCGGTGCGCGCCTGGGCGTCGGCCGGGGTCCGGTCGACCAGCCCACCGAAGCGGGCACCCTCACCGGCGCAGTCCACCAGCGTGTTGCGCACGTGCTGCACCAGCGCGACCTGGACGACGGCGAGGAAGAGCAGGGTGAGCAGGGCGACGACGGAGACGAACTCCACCACGGCGCTGCCGTCATCTGCCCGTTCACGTGCCGCGGCCCGACCGGGCCTCATTGCATCCTCAGGATCCGGTCCATCGACTCGTTGAAGACGGCTGCCAGTCGGTCCCCGGCGACGGTCCACAGGACGATCACCAGGCCGGCGGTCATCAGGGTGACCATCACCCAGCCGGGCACGTCGCCGCTGTCGTCGGAGAGCTCGTGGCGGATCTTCAGCCAGCTGCGGGTGAGCCACATGGTCATCGGGATTCTCCTTATGCGGTGGTACGGGTCGGGGTACTGATCTGGTGCGGGGTGGCTGCGTGGTGTCCGGCCCCAGGCGTGCGGGACCGGGCACGGGGGTGCCCGGCGGCAGGCGGGGGTGGTGGGGTGGGGGCATGGTCAGGGCCCCTGGAGACTGAGCACGGCGGCCCCGGGGTAGATGGCGAAGACGACCGTCACCGGCAGCACGAGGAAGACCACCGGGGCCATCATCGCGATCTCCTTCTTCCCGCCGGTCTCCATCAGTTCGCGGCGTGCGGCCTCGCGAACGTCGGCGGCCTGGGCTCGCAGCACGTCGGCCAGTGGGGTGCCGCGGTCGAGAGCGACCACGACGCCGTCGACGAAGCGGGCGACGATCGGCAGCGACGATCGCCCGGCAAGCTTCTCCAGGGCCTCCACCAGGGTGGCCCCCGCCCGGGCATCGGCCAGGGTGCGACGCAGTTCGACCGCGAGTTCGCCGTCGGTGCTGCGGGCCACCCGATCCAGAGCTGCCACCGCACCCTCGCCGGCACTGACCGACAGCGCCAGAAGCTCTGCCACGGTGGGGAACTCGGCCAGGATGCGCTGTTCGCGGGCGCGCACCCGATGGCTCAGCAGTTGGTCCCGGCCCAGCACGCCGGCGCTGACACAGGCGATGATCACGGCACCCATCGGCACCGGGGCAAAGCCCTCGCGCACCGAGACGGCCAATGCCAGGGCCACTCCCGCGAGCAGCCCCGCGGCCCCCCACACCACCTGCTCGGCGCGGAATCCCTCCACGCTGGCGTGCCCGAGCTGGTCCAGGCGTCGCCGCACGGAGGCGGACCCGCCCAGCATCCGATCCAGAGCACGCACCGCGTCGGCGGTGACCGGACGCAGCAGTGCGGCGAGCACGTCCATCAGGGCGAGACGGCCGACCGCGCCGGCGCCCGCCCAGCCGGCCAGCAGCGCCGACGGCGGGGCGGCGTCGCGCACGTACGGCCCGAGCCGGGCATCCAGGCCGGGCCGCCTGCTGATCGGCAGCCGGGCGATCACGATCAGCAGGCCGGTGGCGAAGACACAGCCCAGGATCGCTCCCGTCATCGAGAACGTGGAGCCGAGCCAGTCCCCCAGTCGGGCGCTCACCGGATCGCCCTCATCGCAGCACCCTGGTCTCCTCGGGCAGTCGCCCGATCCGCATCATCAGCCGGTATGCCAGCACCGAGACCCCGGCGCCGACGGCCAGCACCAGCACCCCGGCGGGACGGTTGTAGGCCGCCACAGCCTCGGGCCGGGTCGCTAGCAGGGCCAGCACCACCCACGGTGCCGCCACCGCCAGCCGGGCCGCATTCACCGTCCAGCTCTGCCGGGCCTCCAGCTCCGAGCGGGTTCTGGCGTCCTCGCGAAGAAACCCGGACAGGGTCCGCAACAGCCGTCCCAGATCGTTGCCGCCGACCTCCCTGGTCAGCCGCAGCGCCTCGATGATCCGGTCGGCCACCGAGTCGGCAAGTTCGGCCTTGAGCCGATCCAGGCAGTCGCCGAATCTGCCACTGGCCCGGTAGTCCTCGGCGAAGGCGGCGAAGGCCGGGCGCAGCGGGAGCGGGCCTCGCTCGCTCAGCTGGGCGACGGCCTCCGGCAGCGAGAGTCCGGCCCGGATTCCCGAGGCGAGGTGATCCACCGCCTCCGGCCACAGGGTCCGCATCACCACCTGACGCCGGTGGACCCGGGCGCGCAGCAGGGCCACCGGCAACCACCCGGCCAGCACCGCGAAACATACCGATATCGGCGCCGAGCGGCTGGTGGCGTAGGTGGCCAGCCCGATCACCGCCGCCAGCAGCACGCAGACCCCGGCCAGCCCGGTCAGGGACACCCGCGCGAAGCCGGCCCGGCGCAGTTCGTCGCGCAGGTCGTCCAGCAGGGGATGGGACCTGCGCGGGCGAGGCGCGGCCGGCTCGAAGCAGGCCAGCCAGCACAACGCCAACCCGATCCCGGCCAGCAGGCCGACCAACGCCCCCATCAGCCACGCACCTGGCCCTGCCGCAGAATCGCGCCGACGTCCACGCCTGCCCGTTCGAAACGATCGAGATGGGGTGGGAAACCGTCGGCGCGTACCAGCCGGTCGGCCGGGGTGGTGAAGATGTCCGCCATCTCAATGATCTCGTTCTCGACCCGGCCGGGCACCGCCGCTATCTCGCGCACGGTCCGGCTGCCGTCGCGTCGCTGCGCCACGTGCACGACCAGGTCGATGCTGGCGGCCACGGTGGGCACCACGAAACGGGCCCCGACGTTCTCCCCGGCCAGCAGAGGCAGGGTGCACATCTTGGTGATCGCCTCACGGGCGCTGTTGGCGTGCACCGAGGCCATCCCGGGCAGTCCAGAGTTCAGCGCGATGAGCATGTCGAGGCTCTCCGCCTCGCGGACCTCTCCGACGACGATGCGACTGGGACGCATCCGCAGCGCTTCCTTGACCAGGCGCCGCAGCGGGATCTCACCGGTTCCCTCCAGCGAGGGCTGGCGGCACTGCAGGCTCACCCAGTCACGCAGCGGCAACTTCAGCTCGAAGACCTCTTCGCACGAGATCACTCGTTCCCGCGCGGGAATGGAGGAGGCCAGGCAGTTCAGCAGGGTGGTCTTGCCTGCCTGGGTGCCTCCGCTGACCAGGATGTTGAGGCCGGCGCTGACGCAGGCGTCCAGGAAGGCTGCTGCGGCGGCGGTCAACGTTCCGAGCGCGACCAGATCGTCCAGCCGCTGTGCACGAGCCACGAACTTTCGGATGTTGACGGCCCAATGAGCGCGCGTCACGTCCGGGATGGCCACGTGCAGGCGCGAGCCGTCGGCGAGCATCGCATCGACGAACGGGCTGGAGACATCCACCCGCCGGCCGGAGAAGGCCAGCATCCGCTCGACAAGATCACGCACCTGCTGGGCGGTGAGCAGGGTCGTGGTCAGTTCGCTGACGCCGTGCCGGGCGATGAACACCTTGCCCGGCTCGTTGATCCAGATCTCTTCGATAGTGGGGTCGTCCAGGTACTGCTGGAGCGGGCCGAGCCCGGCGATCGCGTCCACCACGGACTTGACCGTTGCGCCGGGGTCGCTCAGGCGTGGGAGCGCTCCCCGCAGGCTTCGATCGCCGTAGTCGTCGACAGCGGCCTCGACGAGGCGGCGGAAGGCGATCGGCTCGGCCACCGGATCGACGCCTCGACACCGCACCAGTTCGCGTACTTCGCCCTCGACGATGCCGACGGCCTGCGCGCCTGCCTGACCCACGCCCACCTCCCCCGTCTGTGGCACAGCGCCGACCGAACTCGGGAATCGAGGTGTCTACGCTGACTGGCCCTGGAATCGCGGGCCATGACCGAACCAAATAGCGAACCGAATAACGATAGGCACGGCGCGCCTACGCAGAGTCGTCTATCCACAGCCATTGGGAGCAACGGCGCGCGCAGGAGGACTAACCTCGCCGACTACGTCCGAAAAGGTTCACCCCATCGATCTGCCGCTCTCGGCCCGATCGTGCGCATCGGCTTGGGCATGACAACCGCGCAGGGCTCGGCTCGGCCACGCAGGGCACTGCTCCTCGCCGGTCGTCGTGGTGCGCGAAGACCATTCGCGCGGCAGGTCCGCTCCCGTCGTGGTCGGCGCCGACGGTTCGCGTACGGCGGCCAAGGCGGTGGCCTTCGCCGCCCGGTTCGCCGATGGTGTCGGCGCCCGGCTCGTGGCGGTCTGCGCCGTACCGCATCCGAGTGACTTCATGGTCCCCGAGGTCGCGATCGCCCCGGAGTTCCGGCTGGAGTTGGCCGCCGAGGCCGAGCGATTCATGGCCGAATCGCTGGCCGGGCTGTGCCAGGAGTATCCAGATCTGGAGGTCGAGCGGCGCATGGTCGATCTGCCTGCCGCAGCCGCACTGGCCGAACATGGCGACGGTGCACAGCTGGTAGTGGTCGGCTCACACGGGCGCGGCGGTTTCGCCGGCATGCTGCTGGGCTCGGTGAGCCGGGGCGTGCTCTTCCACGCACCCTGCCCCATCGCCGTCGTGCGCTGACCCCCGGGGGGTCGTGGTCGCGCTTCTCGAGCGCGACAGCGTACAGGTACTGGGCGGTGATATTGAAGCCGCAACGGAGTCACTCCAGCGCATCGAAGCGCTGAAAGCGCGGCGTATCCTCCTCTCCGACCTCCTGGGCGTTCCCGAGCACGAGGGCGGCCTCGACCGAGAGCAGTTCTTGCGGCAGAACGCTGCGCTGAAGTCAGAGCTTGAGGCCGAGGAAGCTCGACTCCGCGCCGCGCGGCCGATGACGAACTCAAGGAGTTCGCTGGATCGACAGCGGCGGAAACGTGGGCTGGAGCGGAAGTGGGGCGCAAGCGGGCGGTGCTGAAGGCACTCGAGTCGATGATCGGGTTGAGAGTCACCGCGGATGCGATCGGGTCGGGGGCGTTCAGCGACAAGACTGCCGATAGATTCGCCGGTATCCGGGTCGAGTTCGACGACGCCACGGCGTAGCGGGGGCGCCTCCTCCTCTCGAGCCGCAGGGGTGAGGCAGCTCCGGCGGACGGACCAGCGCCTGTTGGCGAACTCATCGCGTTTGGTACTCGCGAGATTCCGACTACGCCGCGAACTCCGCGCAGGCGCATCGGCGCAGGGTCCGTTGGAGTTGCGAAAGCACCATCACGTGCTCTCGAAACTCAGCTACATTCCGAGCCCAACCCCGCCCGACTGCTCTCGAAACTCAGCTACAAACGCTCTTGAAACTCAGCCACAAAGCCAACCCCACCGCCCACGGAACCCAAGGCTCCGTCAAAGTGGGTTCCCGTCGAACGCGATCGGGACCAGTCCATCGGTCGGAGGTGCGGCCCGGGCGATCCACTCCGACAAGGCGGTATCGAGCGCCCCGATGGGGCCTTCTTCCGTGATCCGGGCGCAGCGCAACCATCGCCCCCGTCGCGACCTGCACCTGATCCGCCCACGCGAGGGATCAGCGACCGGTACCGAGCTCGCCCCACCCGTCGCCGAGCGCGTGTTGCCAACGGCTGTCTTTCCGAGTGAGCGTGACGAACTCTGGCGGCGCGGCGGCGATGCCGCGCGCACTCACGCTGAGATGGACCCCGAAGGCATCGGATCGATAGGTACGCAGATCACGCATGCGGGTGGTGTCGATGCTGCCGAGATCGGCGCCGATGCCCCGTCCGGTGCGCTTGACTACCGCCTCTTTCCGCGTCCACAGAGCGCTGAGGTCATCGGCAGCGCGGTAGTCGGCCTCGTGTGTCAGCTCAGCCGGCGCCGCGAACCGCGCGAGCATCCCTGCGTCGAACCGCACGCGTGACTGCACATCGATGCCCACGGCACTGCGTGCAAGCACACACACGCACACGCCGGCATCGTGCGACAGATTGAACTGCCACGGGGTTCCCGGAGCGAATCGTGGCTTGCCCCAGCGCCCGGTCGTGATCGGCGGCAGCGGATCGCGCGAGACCTGGTTCCAGACGAACTCGAGCAGCGCGTGCACGACGATGCACGACGCGCGGTCGACTGGTCGCGCGAACCGCTCGGCCCGCTCCCGACGGGCAAGGGGCAGGCTGTCAGCGAGCTGGTCCAGCGCGCCGGCCTCCATCCCAGCCGCATGCGCAACCAGGATCACCCGGGTACGCGATCCAGCACCACGGCGACGTTGTGCCCACCGAAGCCGAGTGACAGTGAGAGCGCGCGATCCACGCGCTCGTCACGGGCGCTCCCAGTGACGATGTCGATCGGGGTGTCGTTATGGAGATCCACGGTGCCCGCCGTCGCTGGCAGCCGACCCGAGTTCAGCGCCAGCACGCTGGCGATCACCTCGACGGCACCCGCAGCCCCCAGCATGTGGCCAGTCATCGACTTGGTCGATGACACCACTGCGGAGTCGCCCAGGCAGCGTGCGATCGCCGCGACTTCCAACTCATCGTTCATCGGCGTGCCGGTGCCGTGTGCATTCACGTACACGCGGCCATCGTGCGGCCCCGCCTGCTGCAGGGCGTCGGTGATCGCACGGTCGATCGCGACACCATCTTCCGCGGGCGCGGTGATGTGCGAGGCGTCGGTGGTGATGGCATAGCCGGCCACCTCGGCCAGCGAGGTGGCCCCACGAGCACGCGCGTGCTCCGCGTTCTCCACCACGACCACACCAGCCCCCTCACCCATCACGAACCCGCCGCGAGCGAGATCGAAGGGGATGCTGGCGTGATCCGGATCGGTGGCGGTCGTCATCGCGCGGAGGTTCTCGAATCCAGCCATCACCAGTTTCTGCGTTCCCACCTCCGAGCCGCCACAGATCACCGCATCCGCATAGCCGTGCTGGATCAGCCGCACCGCCTCACCGATACTCACCGCGCTTGAAGCGCACGCCGCGGTGTGCGCCATCGCGGCGCCCTTCGCGCCGGTCTCGATCGCGATCAGGCCGGCGAGCATGTTGATGATCTGCTTCGGGATCAGCATGGGAGAGACCCGGCGAGCACCCCGCGTGACGAGATTCTCCTGCTCCTCCAGGAAAGTGCCGAGGCCACCTAGTCCACTCGTCACATAGGTAGCAAGCCGGAACGGGTCGACACTGCCGACCAACCCGGCCTGCTGCACGGCCTCCCGCGCGGCGATCAGCCCGAACACGCTGTACAGATCCAAGCGACGAAGATCGCGGGCCGCGAAGTGCTCGGTGAGGTCGAGGTCCCGCACCCGTGCGACCACTCGCATCCCAACATCCCCGATATCGAAGTGATCGATCGGCGCGATGCCGTGTCTCGTTGCGAAGAGACTCTCCGCGAACGATGCGACATCGTGACCGATGGGGCTCACCACGCCCATCCCGGTGATGACTGCAGTGTGCATGACTCGCGCCACCTCAATGTCCGCCGTCTTCGGCTGCTGCCGTGACTGCGTCGTAGATGTCCTGCACGGTGGTCGCGGCCTCCGTGACCGTGACGCCGCTGATCCCAGCGTCGTCTTCGACCTTCATCAGGATCTCGAAGACGCTGATCGAATCCATGCCCAGATCACCCAGGTCATCGGTGAGCGAGAGCTCGGCGACGGTCTTGGTGGTGAAGGGAGCGACCATCGCGAGGAAGTCTGCTTCGTTCATCGTGTACTCCATTTCTCAAAATCCGAGCCCGCGCAGCCACGCGAGCAGATCGTCTTCACGCTTGCCAGCGCTCTCCTCAGTCCACGCATCCGCAGCACGCTCATCGACCAGTCGGCCATCGCGTAGAAAGACCACGCGGTCGGCTCGTGCGGCGCACTTCGGATCGTGGGTCACCATCACGATGGTGGTGCCGTCGCGGTGTGCATCGGTGAGCGCGTTCATCACCTCAACCGTCATGCTGCTGTTCAGCGCACCGGTGGGCTCATCGGCGAAGAGCACCGAGGGGTTGCAGGCCAACGCTCGGCAGATCGAGGCGCGCTGCAGCTGTCCTCCGGAAACCTGCGTGATCCCGTGGTTCTTCACCTGGTCGATGCCGAAGCGTTGCATCAGGGCATTCACCCGCACCGTCGCAGCATCACGGTTCAACGTCTCCGCCTTCAACGCCGGCAGCAGGATGTTGTCGCCGATGCTGAGGTTGGCAAGCAGATAGGCCTGCTGGAATACGAAGCCCATCTCGGTGAGACGTACGTGGCTCATCTCCTTGTCGCTCAGCGAGGTAACATCGCGACCATTCAGCAGCACCTGACCAGTGGTCGGCCGGTTCATCCCACTCAGGCTGTACAGCAGCGTGGACTTCCCGGAGCCCGATGCCCCCATCACCACGAGGAACTCCCCAGGCGCCACGGTGAGGTCGATCCCCCCGATCACCTGCGTTGGCGGGTCGGTCGTGTAGAAGGTCTTGGTGAGTTCGTGACACGCCAGCGGCGCCTCAACCTGTGCTGTTTGCGCTGTCTGCATTGTTGGTCCGTTCGCGTTCATTGGAAGTCACCGTGCTCGCCCGAAAGTCGGCGTGGTGTTCTGGTGATCATGCGCAGCCTCAGCCCTTCAACCAGGTGCTCTTATCGGCCCGGCTGAGCCCCGCGGTGAGGAAGATCACACCAAGCAGGCCCGCGCCGATCAGCACGATGGGATAGAGCACGTAGACCACCCACACATTGGGCAGGAACGTCAGTTGATCAATACCCAGCCCAGCGCCGGCCACGACCCCGCTCACCAGTGCCTCGCCCGCGGTAGCTGCGAACAGCACACCGAGGATTGTGCCGATGACCACCATGAGCGTGGTCTTGAAGCTGATCTGCGACCGCAGGTCGGACACTGAGAAGCCGATGGACGAGAGGACACCTATCTTCCGTTTGTCTTTCGAGAGGCGCAGCTTCAGGAACAGACAGGTGATCAGCAGCGCTATCCCTGCGCCGAAGACGAAGGAGATCAGTGTCGCACTGCTCAGCGCGGTGGTGAGGTACGACAGCGTCTGCGACACATACTCCTGCATCGGATACACGGTTGCAGGGGCATACTCTTTGCGGTACTCCGCGGCGATGGTCTCCGGATTGCTGCCTGAGACGACATCCGCGTAGATCACGTAGCCCACAGCACCGGAGGTGATCGTACCGGTCATCTTCGCGGTGTAGCCGCCACTGGTGACGTCCTGGTAGATGCCGCTCACTCGCACCTTCTGCACCGCGCCTTGGGCGGCGATATGGAGGGAGTCACCCACGGCGACCGCTAGTTTGTCGGCGTTCAGCACTGACACCGCGATCTCGCCGGCGCTCGGGGCCCCGCCGTGCACATAGGAGATCCGATCGGCAACGCCGTCGCCCACCTCGACCCGCAGCGACTCCTCGCCCTCGGGTCCGTCGACACGCATCAACACGTTGGCGACCGGCCGCACATCGGTGATGCGGTCATCGCCGTCCAACTGGGCGACCATCTTGTCGCGGATCGCGTCGATCCCGTCGGCGAACTGGATGTCAGCACGCAGATCGCTCTGCGGCGCACCCATGTAGGTCACGAACTTGGGGCTCTGGAAGGTGCTGAGCAGGTTCATCGGCAGCACCATCAGCACTGCGGCGAGGAAGAAGATGATCGGCAGCAGAATCCACTGTCCCGACTCCTGGCGTAGATCCAGCATCGAGAGTGCGCGGTTCAGACTGCCGCGGTACTTGACCAGATGCGTGCGCTTCACCCGCGCGGCCTGCTTCTTCCCCTCGCGAGCCGCTTGCTTCTGGGTCAGCGTGCTGCCGTGCACGAGCGCCGATACCACCTCAATGCGTGAGACGCTCCGCAGCACCCCCCAGCACAGCAGCACCACCAGCACGAACACGAGCAGCAGGGCGAGCACCGGCACCAGCACGGAGACAACCGTGACAGGGGCGGAGGAATAGCTCGCCTGGATCGACTGCGTGAGTGCGGCGGTCGCGGCGATCGCAAGCAAGCCGCCCACCATGCACGAGACCAGCATCATGATGCTGTACTTGCCGAGATAGAGGCTTGAGATGCTGCGGTTGGGAATACCGATCGCCTTCATCGCACCGATCTCTCGCACATCGTCTTGCAGCGATCCGCGGATCACGAACCGCAGGTTGATCAGCGCAATCACGATGAGCAGGAAGCTCCCGAAGATCAGCGCGAT
This sequence comes from Actinomycetales bacterium, assembly GCA_047974565.1. Taxonomy (GTDB): domain Bacteria; phylum Actinomycetota; class Actinomycetes; order Actinomycetales; family CAWJMD01; genus JBDIAG01. The sequence continues at coordinate 82,922 of JBKECN010000097.1, read as the reverse complement.
CGCCACCAACCCGTCGCTGACGGCGTTGATCAGCCGGATCATGGTGTCGGTAACGGCCTGCCCGTTCTTCGGCAACGCTGCGTCGGCGTCGTAAGACTGCTGCAGCGCATCGATGTCGGCGGGATCCTTCAACCGGTACTCGACGATGATCTCCTGCGAGCCTCCGCCCGCGTCGATCAGTTCTTGCAGCCCCTGGTCTGAGACGAGGTAGCGCGTGGCCGACGACAGCGACGATGCCATCTGCGCGTCGCGCACGAAGCCTTGGATCGAGAAAGACTTGGCCCCCGCAGCGGTCGCGACCAACAGCTCATCGCCGACCTGGAGCGAGAATCGCTCCGCCATCGCTATGGGCACGTAGATCTGATCGCCAGTGGGCTTCGGAATGCTGCCATCCATCCCCACCAGGAAGTCGAACTCGGTGTTCTGGGTGACGAAGAGATTGTCGATCAGGCTGTCGCTGAAGTCGCCAGACTCGCCTGCGCCCGGACGATTCCAGCTGATCGTCGCACTATCGAATCCATCCATCTTTTCGATCAGCCATGATTGGATCTCCGGGTGCTGATCGGCGAAGCTCTGCAGCGCTGCCTCGTCGTAGTCGCCCTTGTGCATCTGGAGGAAGTGCGGTGGCTTCGCCTCGTCGAACAGCTGGTTGATGGAAGACACCAACCGTTCCATCACCATCGCGCCAGTGGCCATCAGGAATGCGCTCAGGATGAGCACCACAGTGAGGGCTATTGTCGCTCCGAGATTACGGCGAAGGTCATTTCGCGTGTACTTCCAAAGCAGCGATCGTGCGGACGTCAACTGAGGCTCCAAACGCCGGGAATCTGTAGTGACAACCAGGTCAATACAAGGTGGTACACGATATCCAACACGATGTTCACGACTTCAACGTTGTCGGTCTTGCCAGTCTCTCTGCGCTTCTTGATGATCTCCTGCGTATGAGTCCACAGTCCACTGAGCCCGTAGATGTAGAGTGTGACCAGGGTTCCTACCCAGAAATTGCCGGTGAACCAGACGGACATCACACCCATGACACCGAGGCCGAGTTGGGCGAATCCGTACTTCACCTGGAAGGGTCCGCTCGGCCAATTCAGTTGCGCGGCGGTCTTCTCCGGAATGATCACATTGATGTAGAAGCCCAGCACCGCAAGGATGCCGTGGGTCACTGCGAACTGGTGCAACAACAGCACCCGACTGATCTCAGCACCGTCACCGGGGAAGCCCTCAATGGCGAGTTGGATCACCGCTGTGACCACACCCGCTCCGATGAAGGCGAGAATCCACATGGCGCTATCCCTCCTGCTGTTCTGTTGTCGGCTGCACGATCGCGGGCCGCTTTGTTGCGTGTTGCCCGGTTGGCTGCGGCACGGTTGCATCGGTCTTTACTGTCTCGTCCGCCAGCGTTGTGGACGCTTCCTGCACCGCACGGATTTCCAGGTCTCGGATGCCGCGCGAACGCATCACCGTGAAGGCAATGAGTACGAGCCCGATCCCAACCCCGATGAACATCACGCCGATGCCGCGCGATGGCCCGACCCCGACGATTGCGCCGACGGAGTCGGCCCACCCACCGTCGGGCTGCAACAACGGCGTGAACACCCGGTCGGCGAGGGGGCCTGAGATGGCGTAGGCGAGCACATAGCCAAGCTGCGAGATCAACCCGATGAGTCCCCACACCTTGCCCTGCAAGGCATTCGGGATCGCCACTCGCGCGAGTACCTCCACGCCGGTGTTCATGGTGGGGAGTGCGCAGAAGAAGCCGAAGGCGAAGATGGTGATCCAGAGGACACTGGTGGTCGAGCCCAGCAGGCCAACCATCACTCCGGCGCCCGCCAGCGATCCCGCAATCGCGAGTCGATAGTGGTTTCCGACGCCGACGATCCCGATCACGAGGCTCGCTACCACCATGCCGACGGCCGCGATCGAGCGCACCACGCCCAGCGTCTCCTCGTTCGAGATGTCGAGCATCATCGGGGTGAGCAGCGTCTGCAGGAAGCCGATGCAGAATGTGGCGAGCGTGGCAATGAGCACCAGGCTGAGCAGCGCACGGTTGCTGAACAGGAACCGCGCACCCTCGCGGAAGTCCGCCCAGAATCCGGTACCCGGCTTCGACGTGGTGTTCGGCCGACGCAGGGCCCGCCACACCACGAGCATGGCGAGGATCGTGATCACCATGGTGCCGATGTCGATCAGCAGGATCACGCTGATCGGGAACACCGCCATCAACAGGCCGGCAACCACCGGCGAAACGAGGTACTGGGAGGCCGAGGCGAACTGCACCATCCCCGCCGCCTTGTCATACTGCGCTGGCGGCAGCAGGTCGGTTACGGTGGCCCGGTATGCGGGGTCCATCACCGAGCTGAACACGGAGCTGAAGCCCACGCAGAGGCAGATCAACACCGTGTTCGCGATTCCGGCGTTCACCGCGATAAACAGCGCGACCAGCCCGATGCCGGAGAGCACATCGCCCGCAATCATCAGCAGGCGTCGGTCGAGCCGATCCGCCAGCACGCCACCGACCGGTGCGAGCACCATGCTCGGCACGAACGCGGCTGCGGTCACCATCGCGACGGCAGTGGCGCTCTGCGTCTGCTGATAGATGTAGACGCCGAGGCCGAAGGCCGTGAGCCCATTGCCGGTGCGCGCGATCAGCTGCGCCGACCAGATCACCATGAAGGTTCTGAAACCACCGGCCGGCCCGGCGGTCGCGGTGGATTCGGTGCCGGAGGGTTGCGTCGACTCAGCCATGGTGGGCGCTCACCCCCTGTGTTGCCGCTCGACGTTCTTCGCCATCACGCGCTTCGGCGGCGGGCTCACGCAGAACATCGCGGAGGATTGCGTCGAGTGCTACCACGGCGGTCGGATCATGCACGAACATGTGCTCGGCGCCGGGGAGCACATGGGTGCGCACCGGTTGCGTGAGTGTCGAGCGTGAGCCGCAGCATCGTCGGCGAGAAGTTCACGTGCGTTGTCCCGGTGCTGCGGATGGTGCGCAGCAGTGCGAGCGGATCGCCCTCCTGCCCCTCGGGCAGGACCGCAAGGGTTCCCGACCCCAGCAGCCAGCCATAGGCTTCGGTGCCGAAGATGTCGAAGGTGAAGGCCGTCTTCAGCAGATACACGTCACCCGAGCGCAGGGGGAATCGACGTTCCAGATCTGCCGCCGCATTCACGATGCCGGAGTGCTGCACGACCACACCCTTGGGGCGGCCGGTGGATCCGGATGTGTACTCGATGTACAGCACCGAGGAGGCCGTGGAAGCGGTCGGTCCGGCAACCAACGCGGGCTCGACACGGTCGACCGCACCGATGTCGATGTGCTGATCGATGTTGATTCGGATCACATCTGCTGGGAGCTCGCAGTCGATGCCGGACAGGGTGAGCACCACGCTGATCTCAGCATCGTCGATGACGTCGTGCAGTACCGCTGGCGGTGCCTGTAGAGACAGCGGCACATAGGGCCGGTCTGCCAGGACGGTGCCGAAGACACCTGTCAGCAGGCGCACGCTGCGTGGCATCAGAATACCGACGGCAGGCCCGCACGCACCGGGGGCCGCATCGAGCAATCGTCGCACGGACTCCGCCTGGTCGAGCGCCCAGGCGTGGGTGTACCGGTGCTCGGTGTCACTCCACGCGATCTGCGCGGGATCTGCCAGGCACTTCTGCACAAAGAGCTCCGCAAGGCTCGACGTCGGCGCATCGAAGTAGTGCGTGTCTTCGAGCGCGGCCATCGCAGACTTGTCGCGTTCGTTTGCACTCGCGAACAGGGTGCCCACGGGCTGTTCGACCGCGCTGGGCACACGGCCGAACACGGTGACGAGCTGCTCGGCGAGTGCGGTGGCTAGCGGCGTACTGATTGTCGGTTCGGCGTACTGCACCACCACCTGCGACTCAGCGCCGATCTGCTCAACCAGCACCGTGAGGGTGCCGGGGAAGGTCGCGAACGGTGTCGACACTGTGCCGAGCACGCCAGCGGGGTGGGCGGGGTAGGCGTCGTGGATGAAGGTCACATCGAAGAGCCGTTCGGTGCCCTCGACCTCGTGCACCATCGCTGCGAGAGACACATCGAGGTGCTTCCAGGCGCCGAGGATCTCATCCCGGGCGCTCCGGATCGCAGTACCAACCGTCAACTCGGGCTGGGCGCGCAGCAAGACCGGCAGCGTCTTGATGAAGCAGCCGACGCTCGCTTCCATCTCGGCACGTGGCCGGTCGGAGAAGACGTGGCCACCGACACCCGCTCGGCGTAGGTGTCATGTGCCAGCACCAGGCCGAACGCGGCGAGGTACACGGTGAACTCGGACACCTCGAGTTCTCGCGCGGTCGCGGCGACCGCCTGGGCGGTCTCCTCGGGGATACGACGACGCACCTCACGCCCGGTGCGTTCGCCGGCTGAGCACTCTGCCGGGGTGCGGGTGCCGCCCGCCCACCGCGCGAGCTCCGGCAGCTCTTGGAGCGGCAGCGCAGCTCGCCAGAAGTCATTCACCCGCACTGCTCGCTTGCCGCCCACCTCGCCACGGCGCTGATACGCATCAAAGCCGCTGTCCAGTCGGTCCGCGATGCTTCCCGGCGCGACACCGGCCAGCTCAAGCACCCGCTCTGCAATCAGCGCCAAGAGGTGCCATCTGCGATCAGGTGGTGGCAAGCGAAGATCAGGCGATCAGCCGCGGCCCGCCGACAGTGCACCACACGCAACAGTGGCCCTTCGGTCAAGTCAAAGGATGCCCGTCTCGTACGGTCACTGATGTCGGCTTGCTCTCCTCCGCGGCCACGGAGGTCCTCGTAGCGATACACCCCGAGGGCGGACACGTCGGAGTCATCGCGCACGGCGAACTCGACACCGCCCTCCGCGTCGTGCACCACACTGCGCGTTGCCGCCTGTTCACGCAACACCTGGGCAACCCCGGCAGCGACCCGCTCGGTGTCGAGCGGTTCGATCTCCAATTCGATTGACAGGTTGTACTCGTCGTCACCCCGCAGGCGCGCGTCCAAGTAGATCCCCTGCTGCGTACGCGTCAGAGGCAGCGTGTACCCAGTCATGCTCCGGCTTCCCCCTGTGTGCGAGAGACATGTCGGTGCTGCTTGTCCCCGCATCACAGCACCGGAACGGCCATGCGCATCGTCCCCGTGATCGCTTCGCTCACGCTCGGCGCAGCATCCGCGACTACATCGGAGATGTAGCAATATCACCACGACATGATGTCTATTACATGCTTAATGTCTATTACATGCTTAATGTCTAGCACACGTCTAGATACTTTGCAAACCCTCATGAGCGTGTTGCACGAAGGTCGGGAGAGTCGCTGAGGTCCGCGTCGTGATCCTCGTGGCCGTGCGATGTGGCTGCTGGAGAGGTCTCCGCGGTGAGGGTCGATGGGCTCTGCCATCGTCAGAGGTGTCCTGGATGGGCCCTCAGCGGCCGCAAGGGGCCCGCGGGCGAATCTCCAGGGCTTGTCTCAGGCGCTGGCGGGGACGCCGATGCGGCTGTAGGGCGCGGCCGTGGGCTCGGCCAGCGTTCGCCGGTAGAGCTTGAGCAGGTTGTGGGTGCCGCAGATCAGTTTCCACTCCGAGTCCGCCGCGACCTTGCCCCGCCGGGAGAATCCCCGGATGCCGCGGGCCTGCTTGATCTGCCCGAAGACCGGCTCGATGATCGCCTGGCGCCGCCGGTACAAGGCGTTGCCCTTCTTGGCCGAGACCTTGCGGTCCATCTTGTCGACGAGCGTGGCGTTCTTCTTCAACGGCCCACGCCGGCCGGTCCTGGGGGTGGGGTTCTTCTTCATGTTCCGGGTTGCGACATAGCAGTCGGGGTCGCCCTCATCGAGGGCGGCGAAGTTCTCCTCGCTGGCATATCCGGCATCAGCGAGCAGCTGCTCGGGACGGTCCTGGATCTCGGCCTCGGCAAGGGATGCTCCGGTGGCATCGATCATCGGGTGCAGCTGACCCAGGTCGTTGTGCTCGCAGGTCACCTCGGCGGCCACCACGATCTGCTCGGCGTTGGCCACCGCCTGGGCGTTGTAGCCCTGCACGAACCCCTTCTTGGTCGACATCACCTCTGAGTCGGGATCGGTGGTGTTGACCTTGCGCTGCTTGGCGCCGGCCTTGTCCTGGGGCGCTTTCGGTTTGCGGCCCCGCAACTTCGACCCTCGCCGTTCCTCTCGGCCACACGCCGCGCCAGATGCTCGGCGTGGGCGGCCTGCTCCGCGGCGAGTTCGGCGTCCAGCTTCTCCTCGGCAGCCTTGAACCGGCGCTTGCGGTCGGCCCGGCCCCGCAACGCCGCCGGCGTCTCATCGCCACCGTCCGTGCCGTGGGCGGCGTCCTCGGCCGCATCGGCCTGGGCGAACAACTCCTGCACCGCCTGATCGAGACTCTCCTTGGCCCGGTTGGCCTCCAGCGCCGCTGGGGCGGCCATCTTCGTGCCGTCAACGGCGACCAGCCCGACACTGGTCATGCCCGCCTTGGCGCACAGCCGCAGCGAGACGGTGAACAGGCTCTTGAGCGCCTTCTCGTGCCGGGCCCGGAACCGGGCGATCGTCGTGTGGTCGGGCGCCACGTTGCCGCACACCACCCGGAAAGCGACATCGACATGACACGCCTGCTCAATCTTGCGCGAGGAGACCACTCCAGCGCAGTAGGCATACAACAACACCGCAACCATCGTCTTCGGATGCCGGGCCGCGCCACCCCACCCATCGGACCGGTAACCGGCGTAGAACTCCGAGAGGTCGATCTCCTCGACAGCGTCGAGAATGAAGTAGGCCAGATGGTCCTCTGGCAGCCACTCACTCAACGTGGGCGGCAGCAAGAAGACCCGGTCACCGTCCTCGGCCACGAAGTTGAACGCCACGACGAGAATCCTGCCGCCCCCAGCCGATAGCCATGCTCAGCGACACTCATGACCGACGCCGGGGTTCGTGCAACACGCTCTCATGTTCCGCTGCATCGTGAGACGCTCGAGACGAACTCACGCAGAGATGAGCGAGGCTCGCGGGCGGCGCAGCCCCGCGCCTGAGTACGCTTGACTTGCAACGGATTTGGGGAGGCAACAGTGGGTTTCATCGATATCGCCGGCACCGTACTGGTTGTCCTCCTGCTGGTCACAGTTCTGTTCGTCGTCATGTTGCGGATCGTGGGCCGCAAGGGGGTCGGGCTCACTCCCGAGTTCAAGGCCACGCGAGTCTTCGACTGGCAGGGCTCGGATGAGACCGTGCGTCTGGAACTCGATCAGTTCACGCGCGCGCCCGGCGAGTACGGCGTCTGGTGGGATGACCGCGCTGGACATGCTCGCCTCGGCGACATCGTCGCGATCGACGGCCAGGCCAAGGCGGTCGACCGGAAGTTCATCGAGCGCAGCGGCAGCGCACCGGCCTCTCGCGTCGAGTGGACCGGCCAGGTCTTTGCGAAACCAGACGATCTGGGGCTGTGGTGGTCGGAGGTTGAGATCGAGGCCGCGCTGGGTCCGGCGCCTGCATGGCACTTCCTGGGCGTAGGGCACGACTGGGTCATCCATGTCCACGGCATCCGGGTCTCGCGACTGAGCCCGCTGCGCGGCGTCCCCGCCTTCGCTGAGCTCGGATATCACTCGCTGGTCGTCTCCTACCGAGGCGATGGCGACGGGCCGGCAGCGCCTGGAGGCGCCAGCACGCTCGGGCTGACCGAGTGGCTCGATGTCGAGTCCGCCATTGACTATGCACTCGCGCACGGTGCCGGACGGATCTTCCTCATGGGCTGGTCTATGGGCGGCGGCATCGCGCTCCTCGCCAGCGAACGAGCCCACAACCGCGAAGCACTCAGCGGCGTTGTTCTGGTCGCCCCGGCAACGAACTGGCGGGAGATCATCCTCTTCGGCGCGCGCAGCAGGCGTGCCGGCCTGGCTCGGTCGTGCCGTCATCGCTGGCCTCGGCAGCACCCGCTGGAGCAAACTCCTGGGCGCAGCCAGTCCAATCGACTTCGAGACGCTCGACTGGACGAAGAGCCCCGATCGCGTCAGCCTCCCGACCCTTGTCATCCACTCGCCCGATGACGACGAGATCCCTATCACCCTTATCCGCACCCTCGCACAGCAGAACGCATCCGTGCGGCTGGTGGAGGTCCCCGACGCGCTCCACACCCTGGAATGGAACCGCGACCCGATCGCCTTCGAGGCCACGATCACGAGCTGGATTCGGACTGCCTTCACGACGGCCCACTGACCGAAGACTTGTCAGACGGGAATCACCTCGGGATCAAACCCTGGCTCGTTGATCCAGATCTCCTCGACCGTGGGGTCGTCCAGGTATCGCTGCAGCGGGCCGAGCCCGGCAACTGCGTCCACCACTGACTTGACCGAGGCATCCGGGTCGACGAGCCGGGGCAACGCGCCACGCAGGCTGCGGTCGCCGTAGTCGTCCACGGCCGCCTCGACGAGGCGCCGGAAGACCACCGGCTCAGCTGCCGGGTCGATACCCCGGCGCCGCACCAGTTCTCGCACCTCGTCCTCGACCATGCCGAGGGCCTGCCCGCCAACGCGGTTCACGGCCCACCTCCCCCACGTGAAGCCAATGCACTCCACGATAGGAGGCCCTGACTACGCAGAGATACCGATCCACGACTATTGGGCGTGGCGAATAGCGCGAATGGGCGAATCGGACGGCGTATGTCCGGAATGTTTCATCCATTCGATCTAATGCGTAAACCACCCGTCGAACCGGACCGGGCCGTCGTTCAGCGGGTCAATCCTCTACCCGCCACCGTTCGAGATCGGCCGGGTCACCCGGGCAAGTGGCGCACTGCCATCGGCCAGGCAGAGGAGCCGCTGGAGTCTTGCGGGTCCCACAGGAGGGCGAGCCCCCAGCACCAGACGTTGCCGGACACCACCGCACAGGTACCGCCGGCACCGGACGCGATCCCGGTGGTTCCGACCGACGGCAGCGCGGCCTCGCCCGCCAGCACTCGACCGTCACGATCTCCCGCACCGAGAGCGCCACGATCCGTATCCCCCCAACACCACACCCGTTGATCGGCCAGGAGCGCACAGGTGTGCATGAACCCGGCGGCCACGTGCACGGGCACCCCGGGAAGGGGCACGGTCACGGGCGTGTAGTGATAGTTGCGGGGCAGGGACTCGGACAACTGGACGTTGGAGTTGTCTCCCCAGCACTGGAGTTCTCCGGACCGCAGCCGGGCACAGGTGTGCTCCAGGCCGGCAGAGACCTGCCTGGCCCGGTCGGACAGGGAGACCGCGCCGGTGGGGACGGTGAGCCAGGCTTGGTCGCTGCCGAGACCCAGTTGACCGCGCAGGTTCCGCCCCCAGCACCAGACTCCGCCTCCGCGCACCAGCGCACAGGTGTGTGCCAGACCCGAACTCAGGGACCTGACCCGGTCGCCCAAAGCAGGCAGAGGCTGGGCGGTCAGTGCAGCCTCCTCGCTGTATCCGTCTCTCGCGCCGGTGCCGAGTTGTCCGTAGAAGTTGCTCCCCCAGCAGTAGGCCTGCCCGTCGCCGGTCGCGGCACAGGCGTGGGCCGTCCCAGCAGAGATGGATACCACGTCCGCGGGGAGGCCGATCACCTTCGTGGGTACGAGTTGCTGCCCCCTGCCGACGCCAACGCCCGAACCCAGTGCCGGCGAGTGCTTGCCCCAGCAGTACACCTCGCCCCCCACCGTCAGGGCACACGAGAAGTCGCCGCCGAGGGAGGCCTCGCGGACCGCGGGGAGCCCGTCCGAGATTCGTTGCGGCTTCCTGACCTGCCGGTCCGGGCCCGCCTGACCGTACCCATTGGCCCCCCAACACCACAGGGAGCCGTCCTTCATCACGGCGCAGGCATGCCCTCCTCCCATGGCGACCGCGACACTGGCCGCTCGCTGCGAACCGGCCGCAGCCACGGCTTGCGATGGGCTGATCATCGATGCGAGGGTCACCGCACCCGCGAGGGCGGCGCAGACCGCGACCAGGCCGGCCAGCCACCTGCGCCAGAACCCTTGGCCTGCCGTGAGCCTTCGGGCGGATGATCTTCGGCGAGGCGACTGGATCGGCTCGGTGGACGGGGTACCTGCGCTCGGGGCCGACCTCGTCGGCGTCGTGGTTCGGCTTGCTCTCGTCGACGTGACTGGAGAACGGACGCCGGATGATGTGTGCATGTCCTCACCCCCCATGGCTCTACATGCAACGGGGCGAAACTATACGAATCGGGCGTTTCTCGACAATGGGTAGTCGGGCGGCCGATGGTGACGACCCGCGATCAGGAGCCCAGGCCCGTGCGGATCAGGCCCACCCGGCAGACCTTCGTCCCAGGAGCCGGGCTCAGCGCACCACGGCGATCGGGCAGGGCGCATGGAACAGCACCCCACGACTCACCGAGCCGAGCAGCATCCCGGTGAAACCCCCACGACCGTGGGAACCCACCACGACCAACTGTGCCCCCTCGCCATGCTCGGCGAGCGCGGCGGCTGGGGCCTGGTCCACCAACCGGCGGTCGACCTGCAGGTCGGGATACTCCTCGCACAGGCCGGACAGCGACTCGGCCATGAAGCGTTCGGCCTCGGCGGTCAGGTCGTCGCGGAACTCGGGGGCGATCGCCACCTCGGGCACCATGAAGTCGGTCGGCTGAGGCACCGCACACACCGCGACCAGCGGCGCACCGACCGTGTCGGCGAAGTGGGCGGCGAAGGCGACCGCCTTGGCGGCGGTCTGCGAACCGTCCGCGCCGACCACCACGGGAGCATCGGCGCCCTGGGTGTGATCGCCCCGCACCACGACCACCGGGCAGGCACAGTGCGAGGCGATGGCCAGGCTGTTGGAGCCGAGCAGGGTGGACGACACCGGTCCACGCCCGCGGCTGCCGACGACGATGAGTTCGGCCTCACCCGACATGGTGGTCAGAGATGCCACCGGGTGCCCGTCCACCGCCATCGTCTCCACCGTCAGGCCGGGCGCCACCGTCTCGGCCAGCTCACGGGCCGGAGCGAGGATGGAGGCGATCTCGTCATCGGTGTAGAGCGGCCCGGAGACCGTCGGGAACAGGCCCGCGGCAGTGTCCGGGGTGTGCACGGCCAGCAGAATCACCAAACTCCGATGCAGAGCCACGGCTCGTTCTGCCGCCCACGTCACCGCCGCCCCCGACTCCGTCGAGCCATCCCACCCGACCACGACCGGCTTCTGGCTCATGACCTCGTCTCCTCGTTACTCGGCATGTTGCTGATCCGTTGACCCACCGGCTGCCGCCCGGCCGGGTGCCGGTCCCTGGACTGGGCGGGTCACCCGTGGCCCGGTAGCCGCCACGACCCATCTTCCTCTGTCCGGGCAGCGGCGCAATGTCGGCCCCGGCAGGCAGGTGTGCGTTGCGCCGCTCGTGGCGAATCCGCCGCCACCGTGCCTACCCACGCAGCCCCGTTCGTCCCCACTTCGGGGCAACCGAAGGTGACCTTTTCACGCGGCCAGGCCGGCCGATCAACCGGACAGCCGGTTGATGAAGTAGCCGGCCACCACAGCCGTACCGATCACACCGGCCACGTTGGGACCCATGGCGTGCATGAGCAGGAAGTTCTGCGGGTCGGCCCGCTGGCCCTCCGCCTGGGACACGCGCGCAGCCATCGGGACGGCGGACACCCCAGCCGAGCCGATCAGGGGGTTGATGGGTCGATTCGGGCTCAGCACATTCATCAGCTTGGCGATCAGGACACCGGAGGCCGTCGAGACTCCGAACGCCAGCACGCCGATGCCCAGGATCATCAGCGTCTGCGGCTGCAAGAACCTCTCCCCGGACATGGTGATGCCCACGGCCGCGCCGAGGAAGATGGTGACGACGTTGATCACTTCGTTCTGCGCCGCGTTGGACAGCCGCTCGACGACACCGCTCTCGCGCAGGATGTTCCCCAGCATCAGCATGCTGATCAGGGCCGAGGCCGAGGGCACGATCAGGATGCAGATGACCATCGTCGAGAAGGCGAACAGCAGCCGTTCGAGCCGACCGACCTTGCGCAGCGACTGCATCCGAATGCGCCGTTCGGAGCGGGTGGTCAGCAACCGCATGATCGGCGGCTGGATGAGAGGTACCAACGCCATGTACGAGTACGCGGCCACTGCGATCGGACCCACCAGTTCGGGTGCCAGCTTGCTGGAGATGAAGATCGAGGTCGGGCCGTCCGCCCCTCCGATGATGCCGATCGAGGCGGCCTGATCGGCGGTGAACCCGAGCAGGAAGGCACCCAGGAAGGTGATCAACACCCCGGCCTGGGCGGCGGCTCCCAGCAGCAGCATCCGCGGATTGGCGATCAACGGCCCGAAGTCGGTCAGGGCCCCGACCCCCAGGAAGATCAGCGGCGGGAAGATCTCCCACTGGATCCCCAGCGACACGTAATAGAAGAGTCCCCCGGGCTCGCCCCCATGCGGCTCCAGCAGGAGAACCTCATTGGACGGCAGGTTCGCCAGCAGGGCGCCGAAGGCGATCGGGATGAGCAGCATCGGCTCGAACTTCTTCGCGATGGCCAGGTACGTCAGCACAGCACAGACGACCCACATGGCCATCATCTGCCAGGTGACCTCGTCGAAGCTGGTGAGCTCGAGGAAATCGGTGAACATCGCCGGGCTATTCCAGTTCGAGCAGCGGCTGACCCTCGCCGACCGAGTCGCCGACCTTGACCTGCACCGATCTCACGGTGCCCGCCCTCGGCGCGGCGATCTGGTTCTCGAGCTTCATGGCCTCCAGCAGCACCAGCAACTGCCCGGCGGTGACCTGGCTGCCGGGCTGTACCTCCACGCTCCTGATCAGCCCGGCCATCGGGCTGAGGACGGCACCCGCGCCGGCCGGTGACTGCTGCCTCGGCGCAGCGGCAGGTGCGGGTGCCGCCGCCGGTACCGCGGCGGCGGGAGCGGGGCCCGTCGTGGGGTTCATGGCCGCGGGTAACGGTGTGGAGGCCACCGACCCGTCTTCCTCCAGCACCTCGACCGTGACGTCGTAGGTGTTGGCGCCGACCGTGATGCGGAGCTTCGTCATGAGGTCTCTCGGAGAGGTAGGTAGTGTGAGGAGTGGTGCTGCAACCGGCCATGCAATGCCCAGGCCGTGTCGTCGCTGATCGCGCTGCGCACCCGGATGATCCGATGCGGTTTACCGAGCACCGTGGCGACGGCGGCCGCGATCACGGCGATGGTCTCGTCGTCGATGTCCCGCTCGCCCGCTCCCGCCGCGACAGCGTCCCCTGCCGAAGCACCCCCTGCCGAGGGAGCCGTCCGCGTGGCCTGGGACGCGTCCGGGGTCAGTTTGCGCACCGCCCAGCCGATCGCACTGCAACTGAGTGCGATCACGGACAGGGCGACCACCACGACGACCAGCCCGGTCACGACGAGCTCGATCGCGTCACCGGTGCTGTAATCCTGGGAAGACGCGGCCGCCAACAGAGCCTGCGCCCTCATAGCGGGATCAGCCCGTGTTTCTTCGGCGGGCGGGTCTCCCGCTTGGTCAAGGTGTTCCGCAGGGCCAGGGACACCACGCCGCGGGTCTGCGATGGAGCGATCACGTCGGTGACCATGCCGTGCGATGCGGCCATGAACGGGGAGGCGAAGCGCTCGTTGTACTCGGCCACGAACTCCGCTCGGGCCGCGGCCTTGTCCTGCGCCGCCTCGATCTCCCGGCTGTACAGGACGTTGACCGCGCCCTCGGCTCCCATCACCGCGATCTCGGCCGTCGGCCACGCGAAGACCAGGTCGGCCCCCAGGTCCCGGCTGCACATCGCCAGGTAGGAACCGCCGTAGGCCTTGCGAGTGATCACCGTGATCTTGGGGACGGTCGAGGCCGCGTAAGCGAACAGCATCTTGGCCCCGTGTCGGATGATTCCGCCCTGCTCCTGATGGACTCCCGGCAGGAACCCGGGCACATCCACCAGGGTGACCAGCGGGATGTTGAAGGCATTGCAGAAGCGGATGAACCGCGCGCCCTTGTCGGAGGCGTCGATGTCCAGCGTGCCCGCCTTGAACATCGGCTGGTTGGCGATGACCCCGACGACGATCCCGTCGATCCGCGAGAAACCCACGATGAGATTCCGGGCGAATTCGCGGTGCACCTCAAGGAAGCTGCCCGTGTCCACCAGGCGATCAATCACCTGGTACATGTCCATGGCGGCCTTGGAGTCATGGGGCACCAGAGCGTCCATGGCCTCGTCGGGGTCCAGGACGATATCGGCCGAGGGGCGGTGCGGCGGGCGCTCCACGTTGTTTTGCGGCAGATAGGACAACAACCGCTTGGCGATCTCCATCGCGTGCCGATCGTCGTCGGCCACGAAGTGCACGTTGCCACTGATGCCGGCGTTGGCGGCGGCACTGCCGATCTCGGCCATCGTGGTGTCCACACCGGTCGCCGCCTTGATCACCTGTGGCCCGCAGATGAACATGTTGGCGTTCTCGCGCGTCATGATGAGGAAGTCCATCAAGGCCGGGGAGTAGGCGGCGCCACCGGCACAATTGCCCGCGATCACCCCGATCTGCGGCACACACCCCGAGAGCAGGACGTTCTGGTAGAACACGTGCCCGTACCCGGACAGGGACTCCACACCCTCCTGGATCCGGGCACCGCCGGAGTCGTTGACCCCCACGAAGGGCATCCCGGCCTCGAGCGCGTACCGCATCAGGTCGCAGATCTTCTGGGCCTGCCGACTGCCCAGGGAACCCCCGCCCACGGTGGCGTCGTGGCTGAAGGCGGCGGCCGGCCGTCCGTCCACCCAGCCGACCCCGGTCACCACACCATCGCCCGGCAACGACTTGTGCTCCATGCCGAACTCGTGGCATCCGTGGGTGACGTGCATTCCCCACTCTTGGAAGGTCTCGGGATCGAAGAAGGTGTCCAGTCGCTCCCGCGCGGAGAGCATTCCACGCTCGGCTCGCTTGTCGTGCCTGTGCTGACCACCACCGATCCGTATGGTCTGTCGGCGTTCCTCGAGGTCGTCCACGAGGCGGCGCTGTACGGCCATCTGGGTCCTCTCCCGATCACTTCTGAGTTGGACTGCGCCAGGGAAGTGCCTTTGGGGCGAATGTTCCCCAAAGCCTAGGGCACCGCACCTGGCTGATGGCCCGCGGAGTCTGACCTGGTGCCCGTGACCAGGTGTCGAGGGTCGGGTAGCCACTGGCCACCCGGATCGGGCCGCCGAAAGACCGCGGATGACCCGGCAAGCAGGACCTGTTGCCGGGCTGTGGGTCTGGGGCTGGATCTGTGCCTGGGTGGCCTGGTCGTGCCGCGACGGTGCGCACCCGCCGGTCCTTGCCTCGCGCCGTCCACTCCCCCGCCCGGGGTGCTGGTAACCCAGATGGCGGACACTGACGTTGCCACGCTCAGCCCACGGGGTCCCGACGATGGGCACTCGATCAGAGCATCGGGTGAGCGAGCCCATCCATGGCCACCCCGGCAGTGCCGATAGCTACCCACGATGACAGTTCGACACGCACTGGGCTTTGCCGCCGCGCTCGCACTCGCGGCGGTCCTTGCCGTGCCCTGGGGGCCCACCGGGGTCGCTTTCGGCGCGATCTACCTCGGGGTGTGCCTGATCGTCCTCGTCCAAGGCTGGGCGGCGGTGTCCCGGCACCGCAATCGATGGTCGTGGATCGGGATCTTCGCGGGCGTGACCTGTTGGATCGCTGCCGATATCGCGATGAACCTGACGCCGGATGTCGGTCCGCAAGCGGCCGGGGCGGTCACCGCGCTCAGCGAACTCGGATGCCTGGCGGGGTATGCGCTCTTCGGGACGGGCCTGGTGCTGCTGACCCGGCCCCACCGGCTCGCCCGCGAACTACCCGCCCTGCTCGACGCCGCCATCGTGGCTGCGGGGGCAGCCGTCCCGATCGCTGCCCTCGTCGTGCTGCCGCACTGGTCCAGCGAATCCCCCGCCCGGCTGGTGCTCCCGCTGGTGTACTGCACCGCCGACGTGTTCTTCGCCACCCTGGTAGCGCGGCTGGGCTACCTGCGCCCCCGGACGAATCCCGTCCTGCTCATGCTCATCGTGGCCCTGTGTATGTGGACCGCTGCCGGTCTGGCCGAAACCATGCTGCACCCCTCGTCTCCCGATCACTGGGGACGGGCGATCGCAGGCGCCTGCCTGGTCAGTTATCCGCTCTGCCTGTTGGCGGCGGGACTCAAACCCGCCAGTGCGCACCAGGAGATCCCGAGGCTGGAGACCGGCAGCCGCCGGCGGCTGATGCCCCTGGTGGTCGGGCTGTGTCTACCCCTGACGGCCCTGGCGATACCGGGCCCGGGCACCCCACCCTGGGCCCTGGTGGCCGGTGGGCTCGCCCTGGTCGGTGCTCTCATCCTGGTGCGGCTGGACTCGTTGCTGCGGCACGCCCACGCCCAGGCCGACCAGCTCGACAAACTGGCCAGGCGGGATCCGCTCACCGCGGTCGCGAACCGACGGTCGTGGGATCACGAACTGAGCCGCGCGGTGGAGCACGCCCGGGACACCGGCGACAGCCTATGTGTGGCCATCATCGACTTGGACCGGTTCAAGGCCTACAACGACGCCTACGGTCACCAACTGGGGGATCAACTGCTGCAGGAGAGCACCCAGGCCTGGCTGAGTCGGCTGGACCCGACCGCCTTTCTGGCCCGGATCGGCGGAGAGGAGTTCGGCCTGCTGCTGCCCGGCAGCGACGTGGTCCAGGCCCACGCGCGGTTGACCACGATGCTCGCTGCCACCCCGCGCGCTCAGACCTGCTCTGCCGGGCTGGCAGCCTGGACGCCTGGTAGTACGCACCTGAGCCTGGTGGCCGATGCCGATCATGCCCTGTACCGGGCCAAGCGCAACGGCCGTGACCAGGTGTGCGTGGCGGAGGCGGGCAGCGGCCTGCGTCCCGACGTCGAGTCCGAACCCACCCTCGTGCTGCAGCCGCTGCTCGATGCAGACAGCCTGCAACCGCGCGGCTTCGAAGTACTCAGCCGATTCGCCAACCGGCATCACCCGGGCAGCATCTTCGCCCTGGCCCACCGCAACGGTCGCGGTGACCTGCTGGAGGCCACGGTGGTGTCGATGGCCGCGGCACTGGCGCGCAACACTGCACAACCGCTCTACGTCAACGTCTCGGTCGCCGCCCTCACCTCGAGCCGATTCCTGGACAACGTTCCCGGTGACCTGACCGGCCTGGTGCTGGAGTTCGCCGAGACCTCCCGACCGCTGGACTGGAACAGCCACACGGCACAGGTGGACGCGCTGCGCCGCCGCGGCGCCAGGATCTCGGTCGACGATGTCGGTGTCGGGTCCACCGACCTGATGCGGGCGCTGGCAGTGCGGGCCGATGTGATCAAACTCGACCGGGCGCTGGTCACCGGGTGCTCTCAGGATCCCAGTCGCCTGCGGTTGCTCGCCGCGCTCGTCGAACTGGGGCACTCCGTGGGGTCGCTCGTGGTCGCCAAGGGCGTGGAGACGCACGACGATCTGCTCAGCGTGCGGGCACTCGGCGTCGACCACGTCCAAGGCTTCCTGCTCGGCCAGCCCGAGGCGGCCGACTGTCTGGACGAGCACACCGGACGCGTCCACCGGCGGGCCCGTCGGCTGCTGGACACCCTGGATCTGCGCACACCCCAATCCCACCCGGCCGGACCCGCCTAGCGGCGTGCCTGGTCACCTTCGCCAACCTTCGGTGCGCACCCGCCACGGCCAAACCTCGGTGCCTACCCGGCACCCCCAAACGTCACCAGGGTCACGTTTGGGGGGTGAGGGGTGACCTCTAGCGTCGCCATGCGCGGCACTTCGTCACCAGGGTCACGTTTGGCCGCCGCGAGTGTGCGGTGGTGGTGCGGGTGGGGCGAGTGGTGCGCACCCGGCACCGCCAAACGTCACCAGGGTCACGTCTGGCAGCGAGGGGCGACCTCTAGCGTCACCATCCGCGGCACTTCGTCACCAGGGTCACGTTTGGCCGCCGCGGGTGCGCGGGTGGCGGTACGGGTGCTGCGAGTGGTGCAGGTGGTGCGCACCCGGCACCGCCAAACGTCACCAGGGTCACGTCTGGCAGTCAGAGGTGACCTCTAGCGTCGCCATCCGCGGCACTTCGTCGCCAGGGTCACGTTTGGCCGCCGCGGGCGTGCGGGTGGTGGCGCGGGTGGTGCGCACCCGGCACCGCCAAACGTCACCAGGGTCACGTCTGGCAGTCAGAGGCGACCTCTAGCGTCACCATCCGCGGCACTTCGTCACCAGGGTCACGTTTGGCCGCGGGCACTTCGTCACCAGGGTGACGTTTGGCCGCGGCACTTCGTCACCAGGGTGACGTTTGGCTGCGCCACTTCGTCACCAGGGTGACGTTTGGCAGGCCCCTTCGTCACCACGGCTGGCGAGCCAGTGGTCCCCAGTCGTCGCGCCCGAGCGCGACCGCGGATGGTGTACGTCTCAGTCGCCGGTAGTGACCGGCACATCGCCCACCTGGGCTCGATCGGGACACGCGCGGACGCCGGGTCGGTGCCGCGCCGCCGACGGTCGATGATGGGGGGATGGCATCCACTCTCCCGATCCGGACGCGCGCCGCGCACGGGCGTAGGCGCGGGCCGTCGACGCTCGACCGCGCCCAGGTACTCGGCTCCCCCGGGGGCAACGCACATCCGGTGCGCCACTTCGACCGCACTCTCCTCCCATGGTGAGCTGGCGCAGCCGACTGGACGAGCTCGGCCCGGACCCCGACCCGGACGAGGTGCTCTTCGCCATCGTCACCGAGACCAGCGACCGCGGCCTCGACCTCTACCCGGCCCAGGAGGAGGCCATCGTCGAACTGCTGGCCGGGTCCAACGTCGTCCTGTCCACCCCGACCGGGTCGGGCAAGTCGCTGGTGGCCCTGGCCGGGCACGTGGCCGCTCTGGCCGCCGGGGTCCGCAGCGTCTACACCGCCCCGATCAAGGCGCTGGTGAGCGAGAAGTTCTTCGCCCTGGTGGACGAGCTGGGCGCCGATTCGGTGGGAATGCTCACCGGGGACGCGGCGGTGAACCCGGACGCCCCGGTGATCTGCTGCACCGCCGAGGTGCTGGCCAACCAGGCACTGCGCGAAGGGAAAGGCCTGGACGTCGGGCTGGTGGTGATGGACGAGTTCCACTTCTACGCCGACCCGGCACGCGGCTGGGCCTGGCAGGTACCCCTGCTGGAACTGCCTCAAGCCCAGTTCCTGCTCATGTCCGCCACGCTCGGCGACGTGGACGCGCTCATCGAGGACCTCACCCGCCGGACCGGCCGGGCCACCACGCTGGTGGCCGGAACCGATCGTCCGGTGCCGCTGCACCATTACTACTCCACCACCCCGCTCGTGGAGACCATCGCCGACCTCGTCGCCACCAACCAGACCCCGATCTACATCGTCCACTTCGCTCAGGCGGCCGCCGTCGAGCGGGCACAGGCACTGATGAGCACCCCGGTCGCGTCCCGCGAGCAGCGCGACGCGATCGCCGCGGCCCTGGGCGACTTCCGCTTCGGACCCGGCTTCGGACGCACCCTGTCCCGGTTCATCCGGCACGGGGTCGGGGTGCACCACGCGGGAATGCTCCCCCGCTATCGCCGACTGGTCGAACAGCTCGCCCAGCAGGGCCTGCTCAGCGTCATCTGCGGCACCGACACCCTCGGGGTGGGCATCAACGTGCCCATCCGGACCGTGCTGCTCACCGGCCTGAGCAAGTACGACGGCACTCGGCAGCGACACCTGAGCGTGCGGGAGTTCCAGCAAGTGGCCGGCCGGGCCGGCCGGGCCGGTTTCGACACGGCCGGCACCGTCGTGGTGCAGGCACCCGAGCACGAGATCGAGAACCTCAAACTGCTCGCCAAGGCCGGGGACGATCCGAAGAAGCAACGCAAGATCGTGCGTAAGAAGGCACCCGACGGCTTCGTCAACTGGACGTCCAAGACCCACGACCGGCTGGCCACCGGCGTCCCGGAGTCGCTGACCTCGCGAATGCGGGTCGACCATGCCACCCTGATCAACCTGCTGGCCCGGCCCGGCGACCCGGTCGCGGCCACCTGGCGGCTGCTGCGGGACAACCACGAGCCTCCGGCCAGACGGGTTCGCCTGGTCCGCGACGCCATCGCGGCCTACCGCTCGCTGCTGGCCGCGGGTGTGGTGGAACAGAGCCCGGAGCCGGATCAGGACGGCCGCCGGGTACGGCTGGTGATGGACCTGCCGGAGAACTTCGCCCTCAACCAGCCGCTGTCCCCGTTCGCGCTGGCCGCCTTCGACCTGCTCGACCCCGATTCGCCCGAGTACGCACTCGACGTGATCTCGGTGGTCGAGTCCATCCTGGACGACCCGCGCCCGGTGCTCGGCGCCCAGGAGTTCCGCGCCCGCGGCGAGGCGGTGGCCGCGATGAAAGCCGAGGGAATCGAGTACGAGGAACGGATGGAGCTGCTGGAGGACGTCAGCTATCCCCAACCTCTGGCCGAATTGCTGGACGCGGCCTTCGACGCCTACCGCCAGGGCCATCCGTGGGTGGCCGCGCACGAACCTTCCCCCAAGTCCGTGGTCCGCAGCATGTGGGAGCAGGCGATGACCTTCGCCGAGTTCATCTCGGTGTACGGGCTCACCCGCAGTGAGGGCACCCTGCTGCGTTACCTGTCCGACGCCTACCGCACGCTGCGCCAAGTGGTTCCGCCCGGGGTTCGCACGCCAGGCCTGGACGAGATCGTCGACTGGCTCGGCGAGTTGGTGCGCCAGACCGACTCCTCACTGCTGGAGGAGTGGGAGGCGATGACCAATCCGCAACCCGCAGCACCCGCGGCGCGGCCCGGTCAGGTGGACGATGACCGGCCGCCCCCGGTCAGCGCGAACGTTCGCGCGTTCCGGACCATGGTTCGCAACGCACTCTTCCGGCGGGTCGAGCTCGCCGCCCGGCGGGACAGCGTCCGGCTCGGCGAACTGGACGGTGAGGCCGGCTGGGACGCCGACCGGTGGCGCAGCGCATTGGACGGATACTTCGCGGAGTACCCGGACATCGGTACCGGGCAGCCGGCCCGTGGCCCGGAGTACTTCCGGCTGACCGAGTCCGGGCGCCAGTGGCAGGCACGGCAGGTTTTCGACGATCCCGAGGGTGACCACGACTGGGGGATCAGCGCCGAGGTCGACCTGGACGCCAGCGACGAGGCGGGAGCCGCGGTGCTGCGGGTGCTGGACGTCGGCCCGTTCGCCCCGGGCGCGGTGCAGTCATGACCTGCGATCCCGGCCGGCGGTGATCGGGCCACCTCCCAGACCCTGATCCGGCATCTGCGCCGGTTGCTTCGACGTCCGGCCGACCAGGTGTCGGCCCGATCTGTGCGGCAGCAGGGCCGTCAGGGTCGCAGCGCCGAGCGCACATCCGAACGCGACGACCAGATCGCCCAGGTGAAGACCATGGGTGCCGGACAACCGCAAGACCACCGGCCCGATCCGGGTCTGGGCGGCCACCAGGACGGTGACCAGCACGGCAGCCGTCCAGATGGCCACCGCGAATGACAACCGCGCGCCGGCCAGGCCCGGACGCGCTCGCCGTCCTTCGTGGTTGCCCGTCCGCTGTCCGCCGGATCCAGGCATCCCGGCGACTCCGCTCACCCGGTCAGATCTCACCGAGAGAGTCTGCCCCCGGACGACGGTCGCGGTCGGCGTCAGGAGCGGTCGGGCACCAGAGTCGCCCAGCCCGGACACCGCATCTTCACCGCTGGCCGACGTCGGCACCGCCCAGCAACGTCACCTCTGGGCATCACTTCACCAGCACCCTGACCAGGGCCGGCGCACCCGGGCAGTCCCTGACCGTGCCCTGAGACGTCCCGATCCGCGAACCGGGCGGGCTTCAGCGTCGTTGGAACCCGACAGCGAGCAAGCGACCCCATAGTCTGGGGAGAGGCCTGACAGCAGGCCGGAAGGGGATGGAGAACGTGTCCGAACCGCTGGATCTTTCCGCGCCGCTGGCGCCGCCCGCCACCAAGACCGCACCCGACCTCACCTTGACCCCACCCGCTCCCGTGCCGGTGGTGCCACAGGAGCAGGCCGCCGGGATGGTCCCGGTGGGTGAGGCGCAGCAGGAGGCGATCGCCGCCAAGGCCGCGGCCTTCGTGGACGACCTGGCCAGCGTCGATGTGCGCAGTCCCGAGTTCGGCCAGAAGGTGGCCGCGATCACCTCGATGGGAGAGCGCGAGATCCGCGAGTCGAGCCAGGTCTCGAACCGGATGCTGCAGCGCCCGGCCGCCGCGCTGGAAGGCACCAAGGGTGTCGGTGCCGGCTCTCAGGCGAAGGTAGCCGGGTCGTTGGCCGAACTGCGCACGATGATCACCGACCTCGACCCGGGCAAGGCCGACCTCAAGGGGGCCCGCCGACTCTTCGGGCTGCTGCCCGGCGGAGACCGGCTGCGAGCCTACTTCGACCGGTACCAGTCCGCTCAGCAGCAGTTGGACGCGATCATCCGCGCGCTGGCCTCGGGTCAGGACGAACTCCGCAAGGACAACGCCGCGATCGAGGCCGAGCGGGCCAACATGTGGGCGTTGATGGGCAAACTCAGCGAGTACGTGACGCTCGCCGGCGCGCTCGACCGGGCCACCGAGGCCAAGATCAGCGAGCTGCGCTCGGCGGGTCACGGACCGGACGCCGACACCCTCACCTCCGACGCGCTCTTCCCGATCCGTCAGCGTCGCCAGGATCTGCTCACCCAGCTCGCGGTGGCGGTGCAGGGATATCTCGCCCTCGACCTGGTCAAGAAGAACAACGTCGAGCTGATCAAGGGCGTCGACCGGGCCCAGACCACGACGGTGGCGGCCCTGCGCACCGCGGTCATCGTCGCCCAGGCGCTGAACAACCAGAAGCTGGTACTCGACCAGATCAACGCCCTCAACGCGACGACGAACTCGATGATCGAGTCCACCTCGGTGATGCTGCGCCAGCAGGGCGCTCAGGTGCAGCAACAGGCAGCGCAGGCGACGGTGAGCGTGGAGACCCTGCAACGCGCCTTCGACAATGTCTTCGCCACCATGGAGGCCATCGACACCTACAAGGCCCAGGCGGTGGCGACCATGTCGCAGACCGTGGGTGCTCTCGAACAGCAGATCGAACGCGCGGCGCCATACCTGGACCGTTCGCACGCCGAGAGCGTGCGCGATTCCACCCAGCAGCCGTATCGGGGCTGACTGGTGAGCTCGTTCTGGGCGAACCTGTTCGGGCGATCGCCAGCTGATACCCACGCCGAGCGCGAGCACGCCGAGCGCGAGTATCGCGACCCCGAGCAGGCTCCCCCGGGCGCGACGACGACCGGGCCCGGTGCCGCACCGGCCGGGGAGCCGATCACCCCGCACGAACTCGAGGAGACGCTGACCGAACTCATCCGCCGGGTGAACCGGGAGGGCGAGCGGATGCCGGAGGGTGGCGTCCCAGCGGTGCGTGAGGTGGAGGACGTGCTGCGTCCGCTCTTGGCCTACCTGCAGCAGTCTCCCGCCACGGAGGCCGAGATGATCGGCGTTCGCGCGGTGATCACCGACTACCTGCCGACCACAGTGGAGACCTACCTGCGCCTACCCCGCGACTTCGTCGCCACCCACCGCAATGCCAGCGGCAACAGCCCGGCCGAGGAGCTCATCGAACAACTCGACCTGCTCGCCGCCGGAGCCCGCGAGTACGCCACGGCGATCTACGCCGGGGACGCTCAACTCCTGACGAACCAGGGCCGGTTCCTGCACTCGAAGTTCGCCAGGTCAGAATTGGACCTCTAGCATGCGGAGATCGGACCTCTAGCGTGCCGGCGCACCGGCCGTGAGCCCGACGGCGAGCCCTGCTCGACTGGTCCTTGGCTCGTCGGCTGGAGACCGCCCGTGCGGGACCACGGGATTGACAGGCGAGCACCGAAGGGAGCCGTCCAGCATGAGCACAGCCCTGACCCGCGGAGCCAATGTCGTGCTCACCGAGTTGGCTCCCGGACTTCGTCGGGTGCTGGTCGGGCTGGGCTGGACCGCCCCCACGGGGGACTACCAGGTCGATCTGGCGGTGCTGCTCACCGGAGACGACGGTCGGGTCCCCACCGACGACTACGTCGTCTTCGCCTCCCAACTGGACGCCGCGGCCACCCCGGGGCCCGAGGCGAGTGCACCCACCCGCCGCTCGGACGCCGAGCAGATCGAGGTGGATCTGACGGACGTGCCCGACTACGTGGCCAGGATCGTGTTCACCGGAACCCTCTACTCCGCGCTTCCCCGACGGCAGAGCTTCGGCCAACTCCACAACCTGTACATCCAACTCAGCGACCTGGACAGCGGCCGGGAACTCGTGCGGTACACGCTGGACCACGACGCAGGTAGCGAGACGTCGCTGGCCTTCGGAGAGCTCTACCGGCACCGCTCCGGCTGGAAGTTCCGCGCCGTCGGGCAGGGGTGGGCAGATGGTCTGGCCGGCTTGGCCCGCGACTACGGGGCGCAGTTGACCTCATGAGTGCACCGCAGCGGCCCGATCTTGGATTCCTGCGGCGGCGCGCCCCTGCTACCACCGGATCCGGTGCAGGGACGGCGGCAGGGTCAACGGGTGCCACCGGGTCGCCGGTCAGCCCGACCGAGATGGGACGCCACGGCGCCAATCGGCAGGACCCGCCTCGTCCTCACCGGGCCGACTCAGCCGGACCCTCGTTGGAGTTGACAGACCTGCCGATCGGACGCGAGCGAGTCCGGATCGACTACACCCGGCACCGGGCCCGGCGCCCGGACCATCAGGACGCTGTCTCACCCGACCTCGACCTGAGCCGCCCACCCCGCTCGGAGACCTTGCCCGCCCCCAGCCCAGACGCTGTCTCACCCGACCTCGACCTGAGCCGCCCACCCCGCCCGGGTGCGGGACCGGGCGGGGTGGCCTCGGCCGGTTCCGCGGGGCCTGATCGAGCCGGCCCCCCGGTGTCGCTGGATCTGGGCGGGGCCGGACCATCTAACGACGGCAGGTCGACCGCGTCGGCACCGCTGCCCACGGCCGGCCACGCGACTGCCTCACCCGCGCCCGCCTCCCCCACACCTGGGGGAGCACCGCTGGGTTCGCCGGTGTCCGGTGCGGCCACCCCGGCCCAGCCGCGCCTGGCCTTTCTGCGGCGCCGCCCACCCCTGCGCGACACCCCGGACCTGCGCCGAACCGGCAACTCCGCCCTGGACTTCTCTGCCGACCCCCTCACCGGCAGCGCGGGCACCGGGCAGCACTCCCTGCCAGTGCCCCAGCTGCGAGGTCGCACGGTGCTGGACGCCGAGCACCCGAAGGTCGTCATCGGCGGCGAGCAGGCCAGTAGCGGATCTCTGCACCTGACCCTGCACTGGAACACGGTGCCCTCCGATCCCCGGGCGGCGGCGGCCGGGGTGCGTCCGAGCACCGATGTGCACCTGGGGTGCGTGTGGCAGTTCAATGACGGCACCACCGGCGTGCTGTACGTCGGTGGGCCCGATTCGGTCCCCGGCAATGACGCGGCCTCGTACGCCGGCAACACGGTGCTGCGCCTGGGCGGGCGCAGCGAGCAGGACGGCCAGACGCTGGTGGCCAGCGTCCGGCACCTGAGCCACCTGCGGCGAATGGTGCTCTTCGTGTACGCCTGGCACGGGCATCCGCAGTGGCAGCAGCTCGACCCGTGGATGTCGGTCAGCCTGCGCGGCGGTGCCACGGTGGAACTGCGACCCACCCCCGGCCAGCCCTGGGCCTCCACGTGCGCGTTGGCCTCGGTGCACCGGGTCGGTGGCAGTTTCGTCCTTCGCCTGGAGTCGGAGTACCTCAACGGGCGAGACCATTCCGGCTCAGCCGGGGTGATCGCCTGGGCGTACGGCTTCACCCTGCCTCGGCGCGGCGCCCCCGCCCAGCAGCGCTAGGGATGAGCCGGATTCGGCACTTCGGCGCGCCCGCTCGCCCCGGCACGCCTACTGTGGTGGCCTCGGCTCGGCCGCACGCACGTCCCCGTCACGCACCGTCGCACCTGGCCGGGAACGCCGACGGTTCGCGATCCGTCGAGAACTCCGAGACCCGACGGCGCCAACGCCCCGGGCACTGGTCGCGCTCGAGCCGACCACCCTTGAACCGACACTGGACAGCTGAGGAGCGTATGCAGCACTTCGCTCAACTCTCATCGACCGCCCGAACCCAGCTCTTCGCCAAGGAGCCGGAACCCTTTACCCGGTCCAGCCCGAGCCGGCACCTGGCGATGGCGCTGGGAGCCACCCTGTACACCCCGGCGACCCGCAACGAGCTGGCGACCAGCATCACCGAACAGGCCCGTCGCGGGGTCACCTCGATGGTGCTCTGCCTGGAGGACTCCATCTCGGATCGCGACGTGCCGATGGCCGAGGACAACCTCGTCCAGGCCCTGAAGGATCACGCGCACGCGAACCACGAGGGGCCCCTGCTCTTCGTACGGGTGCGCTCCCCCGAGCAGGTCACGGCGCTGTGCCGACGGCTCGGTGACGGTCTGGCCGCGCTGACCGGCTTCGTGCTGCCGAAGTTCGACGAGCTCAGCGGCGAGCGATACCTGCGCGCGGTGATCCAGGCCGAGTTCGACCACGCCCGTCCGCTCTACTGCATGCCCGTGCTGGAGTCCGAGCGAGTATGCCTGTCCGAGCACCGCCAGGCCTGCCTGACGTGGATCCTGCGCACCCTGCGGGCCCACCGGGACCGGATCCTGGCCGTTCGGATCGGTGCCACCGACATCTCCGGCGTCTTCGGTCTGCGGCGACAGCCGGACACCACCGTGTACGACCTGCGAGTGGTGGCACTCGTGCTGGCCGACATCATCAGCTATCTGGGTCGCGCCGACGACGGCTTCGTCATCACCGGGCCCGTGTGGGAGTACTTCTCCTCGGCCGAGCGGATCTTCCGCCCGCGGCTTCGCCAGACCATCTTCGCCGAGCATCAGGCCGAGGAACTACGCAGGCGACTGATGAGCCGGGACATGGACGGTCTCATCCGCGAGGTCGAACTGGACAAGGCCAATGGAATCCAAGGCAAGACCGTGATCCATCCCAGCCACGTCCCGGTGGTGCACTCCCTCTTCGTGGTGACCCACGAGGAGTACGCCGACGCCAAGGACATCGTGGCCACCGCCGCAGCGGGTGGGGTGGCCGCCTCGGGCTATCGAAACAAGATGAACGAATCGCGCCCGCACCTGGCCTGGGCCCGCCGGACCCTCGCCCGCGCCAGGGCCTTCGGAGTGGCCAACAAGGACACGACCTTCGTGGACGTGCTCGCCGAGAGTCTGATCGCGTGAGTGCGCCCTCGCACTGGATGCGCGCGCACACGGGCGTCACCCTTGACGACTTCGACCCTGACCAGGCATCGGCACTCGCCGAGACGAGCCCTCGCCCGCCGGCCGCCGAGGGTGCGGATGGACGCGGTCTCGGCCTGCGAGTGCAGGACCTCGTCGGAGTCGGCCTGCGCCGCAATCCCAAGCGGGCTCACCTGCTCGTCTCCACGGTGCTGGGCAAGCACGTGCCCACCGACCCCCGGATCGTCTACGGCAGCGGCCTCCTGCTCGGCCTCCTCGTCCATGACGTGTTGGCCGGCGCGCCCAGAGACCGCGGCGGCCTGGCAGCGCTGCTCACCGAGGCCCTGGCATCGCACGGCGAAACGTCCGGTGAGGACGACCAGGGCCCACCGCCCGGCGAGGCCGCGCGCCGCTTCGGGTCCGCAGCCCGGCGCGCGGTGCGCCAAACCCCACCGCTGCGCCCGGCACCCACCGTGCTCGGCTACTGCGAGACAGCCACCGGCCTCGGACACTGCGTTGCCGATGCCCTGGCCGGCAGCGACTACCTGCACTCGACCCGCCGGGTGACCACGGTCCCCAGCATCGCCGGATTCGAGGAGGAACACTCCCATGCCACCAGCCACCTGCTGAGCCCGCACGACCCCGGGCTGCTGATCGGAGCTCGCGCCGCGGCCCGGCCCCTCGTGCTCGTCGATGACGAACTCACCACGGGCAGAACGATTCTCAATACCATCGGGTCGCTACACGCACAAGCTCCGCGGGCCCGGTACGTGGTGGCAGCCCTGGTCGACATGCGCGACCCCGAGCACGAGCAGGCGATGGCCACCTACGCCGCGCAGCTCGGCACCCGGATCGATGTGGTGTCCCTGGCCAGAGGGCGGGTTCACCTGCCGACCGACCTGGGCGACCGGGCCGCAGCGCTGATCTCCCGGCACCAAGCACGGCGTGGGGACGTCAGCCCCCGCCAGCAGCCGTCCGGGACGCTGATTTCCCGGCACCAAGCACGGGGTGAGGACGCCTGCCCAGCCCCGCCCCCGCCCATGCCGCCCCCGCCGATGCCGCCGGTGCACATCGAGGTCGCCGAGCTGGGCCAGGCCCGCGAGGGCGGACGGCACGGCATCGACGCCCGGAGCCGACAGACCCTGGCGGCAGCGATGCTGGGGGCCGCCGGGCGCTGGGCTGCCACCGCCGGCGAACGACTGCTCGTGCTCGGCACCGAGGAGTTCCTGGCCGCTCCACTGCTGCTGGCCCAAGCCTTCGCCGACGCCGAGCCCACCGCCACCGTGCGCTTCTCGTCCACCACCCGGTCACCGGCCGTGGCGGTGGACGATCCGGACTACCCGCTGCGGACCGTGGTGCAGTTCGAGGCCGACGAGGCCTCGAGTGAGCCCGGCGGCCCCGACCGTCGGTACGCGTACAACGTTCGCCCCGGCCACGACCAGCCCCGCTGGGATCGGATCCTGCTCGTGCGCGACCTCCCCTCGGACGAGCACCCCGAACCTTCCCCGAGCCGGCTGGCCCAGGCCCTCGACCTTCCGGGCTCCCCTTACACCGAAGTGGTCATCCCCACCGACGACCGTCCGCCGTCGGGTCCGGCCTGGGCACCTACCCTCCCGGGCATGCCGGCGCCCCTGGTGGGCCCCAGCTTCGGCTCCTACCGCCCGGACGAGGTCGCCTGGCTGCTCACCGACCTGTCCGGCGTGGACCTCGAAGCCGACACCGAACACCGCGAACGGGAGATCCAGTCCGGGCGCGCCCACTACGCCGAATCCCTGCCCATCGAGTTCCACCCGGACGAGGCGTACACCGCGCTGTTCGCCGAGTCGGTACGCGAGTCGGCCAGTCGCATCGCCTACAACGTCGGCCTGGTGGCCGAGATCGCCTGGCAGGAGCGACTCACCCCGCAGCCGGACGATCCGCGTCCCGGGATGCTGGTCTCGCTCGCCCGAGCGGGGGTGCCGGTGGGCATCCTGCTGCGCCGTTGGTACGCCTTCACCCGGGGCGCCGACGTGCCGCACTATGCGGTCTCCATCGTGCGGGGCCGGGGCATCGACACGCTCGCGATGGACTATCTCGCGGCGCAGCCGGCCCGCCCCGTGTTCGTGGACGGATGGACCGGCAAGGGGGCCATCACTCGCGAACTGACCGCGGCGATCACCGCCTACAACACCGAGCGCGGCACCGCCTTCGACCCCGAGCTGGTGGTGCTGGCCGACCCCGGGCGTTGCGTGCGCACGTACGGCACCCGGGAGGATTTCCTCATCCCGTCCGCCTGCCTGAACTCGACCGTGTCCGGGCTCGTCTCGCGCACCGTCCTGTCCGACCGGCTGATCGGGCCCGGTGACTTCCACGGGGCGAAGTTCTACGCCGGCCTGGCCGCCGACGACGTCTCCACGGACTTCCTGGACGCGGTGAGCGGCGCCTTCGCCGACGTCTACTCCCAGGTGCAGCGGGACTGGCCGGTGCTCGCCGCATCGGATCGCACCCCGGACTGGGCCGGATGGCAGGCCGTGGAGCGCATCTCGCGCGAGTACCGGATCGGTCAGGTCAACCTGGTCAAACCGGGGGTCGGCGAGACCACCCGGGTCCTGCTGCGTCGGGTCCCCGAACGGATCCTCATCCGTCCCTGCGCCCGGCCCGACCTGCAGCATGTGCTCGCCTTGGCCGAGCAGCGTGAGGTCCCCGTCGAGGAGGTGGCCGATCTGCCCTACTCCTGCGTCGGTCTGATCCGGCCCCAGGAAGGCGGTGAGGGATGAGCACCCATCCCGCCGGCACCCTCACTGCGGTAGACCTCGATCGGACCGTCATCTACTCCGCGGCCGCCCTCGGCCTCGACCTGCCCGACGCCCAGGCCCCCCGCCTGATGTGCGTGGAGGTCTACCGGGGCGCTCCCCTGTCGTACGTCACCGAGCGGGCCGCCGACCTGCTGTCCCGGCTGGCAGAGGCGACGCTGCTCGTCCCGGTGACCACCCGGACCCCGGAGCAGTTCGCCCGGGTCCACCTGCCCGGGTTGTGGCCCGAACCCACCCGGGGACCTGGGGTTGCTGGGCCGGGTACCCGGTACGCGATCACCAGCAACGGCGGCCAGGTGCTGGTCGACGGGGTGCCGGATCCGGCCTGGGACCGACACGTTGCCGATGTGCTCGCTGAATGCAGCCCACTGTCCCGCCTGCACCGCCACCTGCGGCAGGTCAGCGACGACACCTTCGTCGACTCCATCCGGGTCGCCTCGGACCTGTTCGTCTACGCGGTGATCCGTCGGGAGCGACTGCCTGTCGGCTGGGTCGACGACCTGACCGAGTTCGCAGGCGAGCACGGGTGGCGGATGTCGGTTCAGGGACGCAAGGTGTATCTGGTGCCCTCGGCCCTGACAAAGTCGGCGGCGGTCGCCGAGGTGCAACGGCGAACCGGAGCCGGGCAGGTGGTGGCAGCGGGCGACTCCCTGCTCGACCAGGAACTGCTCGAGGCGGCCGACCTGGGAGTGCGTCCCGCGGGGGGAGAACTCGCCGCAGCATCGTGGAGTGCGCCACATGTACACCCGATCACCGTGCCGGGCGTCCTCGGCGGGGAGAGGCTGGTGGAGTGGTTGCTGGCACGGGCCACCGATTCGTCCCCCTAGTCTTGTCTACCGAAACCTGTACACACAGTGCGGGCCCCCCGGGACCTGACCCGTCGACCGGCGCCGGGACCTCGCCCGCCCACGACCCTCATCCGTGACCGATGACTAGGAGAGCACGCCCTTGTTTCTGAAGACTTTCTCGTGGTCGATCCTGATCACGCTGGCGGCGATCGCCTTCTCCGTCTGGTACTTCCATCCGGCCGGGGCGCTGCTCGTCGTCGTGCTCATCGTGCTCGAGGTGTCGTTGTCCTTCGACAACGCGGTGGTCAACGCCAAGATCCTCAAGCGGATGAGTCGCTTCTGGCAGCAGATCTTCCTCACCATCGGCATCCTCATCGCCGTCTTCGGCATGCGCCTGGTGTTCCCGGTGCTGTTGGTGTCGGCGACGGCCGGGATCAGCCCGGCCCAGGCGATCAACCTCGCCTTTCAGGGCGGCTCGATCGACACCCCAGGCACCTACGCCTATCTGGTCAACGATGCCCACCCGGCGATCGCCGGGTTCGGTGGCATGTTCCTCATGATGCTCTTCCTCGACTGGCTCTTCGAGGACAAGGAGTACAACTGGCTGCGGCCGATCGAGGAGCCGCTGGAGCGGATCGGCAAGCTGGATCAGCTGTCGGTGGTCATCGCCCTGACCGCACTCGTGCTGGCCGACTACTTCCTCGCCGACGAGGCACACTTCGGCCAAGTGCTGATGTCCGGCGTGCTCGGGGTGATCACCTACCTTCTCGTCAACGGCCTGGGCAACCTCTTCGAGAGTCAGGGCGGGCTCGCCGAGGACGACGACGAGGAGGCCGCCCCGGCGAGCAAGTCGGGCCCCAGCGAGACGGCCAAGGCCAGCGGAATGGCCGGCTTCTTCCTCTTCCTCTACCTGGAAGTGCTCGACGCCTCGTTCTCCTTCGACGGCGTGATCGGCGCCTTCGCGATCACTCAGGACGTGCTCATCATCATGATCGGCCTGGGTGTCGGCGCATTCTGGATCCGGTCGCTGACGGTCTACCTGGTGCGCAAGGGCACCCTGGACAACTACGTGTATCTGGAGCACGGCGCCCACTGGGCGATCGGCGCCCTGGCGACCATCCTGTTGCTGACGATCAAGTTCCACATCCCTGAGATCGTCACCGGCCTCATCGGTGTCGCATTCATCCTCGCGGCCTTCATCCAGTCGGTGATCCGCAACCGCCAGCTCGACGCCGGACCCGAACACGATCACCCGCATGTGACCATCTGACCGTCCAGGGACAGGCCAGGGACGGATAGTCCAGGACCCATAGGCCAGGACGGCCGGGACGCGTCATAGCAGCACCTGCCCACGTGCCCCGCGGAGTAGTTGACCGCGGGGCACATGCGCGCCCAGGCCACCCACTCAGTGCATTCGTCTCTTTTGTCGGATCTCACGGTCTTATGACCGAATCCGCCTGTCCATAGTTATGTCGCGTATCGTCCCGCCTGACGCACGACCACCATCGGCGGGGGCTGAAGGAGGACGACGCCATGGCACGGAACCGGGACGAGCACGACGACAGCGGCAAGGTGGCAACCTCGGACGCGGTCGAGGATCTGCACTCGCATTACAACGAGGAGCCCGAGGTCGAGCACTTCCTCGACCGAATCGGCATCCCGTACGTGCTGCGCTGGGGCTTTCTTGGGGTTCTGGTGTTCATGTCCGGCAATGGCACCGAGACGAACTTCCTCACTCCCCACCTGGTCACCGTGCTCGACCGCCCCGAAGCCGCCATCGCCACCGTGGTCGCCATGTACGGGGTAGCGGTGTTGATCGCCAGTTACCTGTCGGGAGCCTTGTCGGATCTGTGGGGTCCGCGTCGGGTGATGATGATCGGGGCCGTGGTGTGGGTGGTCTTCGAGATCGCCTTCCTGTTCTCCCTCAGCGTCCACAGCCTGGCGCTGGCCTCGGTGACGTACTTCCTGCGTGGCTTCGGATATCCGCTGTTCGCCTTCGGCTTCCTCGTGTGGGTCAACATCACCACCCCGATCCGGCGCAACGGAACCGCCGTCGGCTGGTTCTACGTGATGTTCACCGGCGGCCTGCCCACGCTGGGGTCGGTGTTCGCATTGGTGACCATCCCGTTGTTCGGCGGCGGCACCCAGGGCGAGACCGGCGCGATGTGGGCATCGATCGGGCTCGTGGTCGCGGGTGCGCTGCTGGCCCTGGTCGGGGTTCGCGACGCCCGCGGACGGGCCCGGGTGGCGCCCCCGCACGAATCCACCGGCCAGGTACTCACCGCCGGGCTCCGGCTGACCGCACGCAACTCCAAGATCCTGATGGGTTTCCTCGTCCGGCTCATCAACACCGCCCCCCAGTACGGGATGTTCGTCATCCTGCCGGCGGTGATCAGCACCGAACTCGGCTGGGGGCAGGCCCGCTGGCTGACGATGACCGTCTTCGTCTATGCGACCAACATCGGCGTCAACGCCATCTTCGGTGCCATCGGGGACGCCTGGGGATGGGTACGCACCGTGCGCTGGTTCGGCGTTCTCGGATCGGCTCTGGGGCTGCTGGCCTGGTGGTATGTGCCCCACCTGGTACCACCCGGCAGCACCTGGGGCTTCTGGGTCTCGGTGGCCGCGGGATGCGTGTTCGGCTGCCTGCTGGCCGGGTTCGTCCCGATGGGCGCCATCATGCCCGCCCTCGCGCCCGACCACAAAGGTGCGGCGATGGCCATGTACACCACCGCCGCGGGCGGGGCAGCCTTCCTGGGCGCCGGCGTGGTGGCCCTGGTCCTGGGCCTGGGGCTGGGCAACGTGGGCGTGGTGTGGGCGTTCGTGGCCCTGTATGCCTGCGCATTCGTCATGATCGGACGACTGCGGGTGCCGCAGGACGAGAAAGGCGTCCGCTCGCACTGAGCGGCACGGGAGCGCAGCCGCGCCCATTGTCGGGACGCCCGTGCCCTTGGGCCGCGCCGTCGCCGCTCGGGAGACGTGCCCTCGGACCGGACCGGGAGGTGGAGCGATCCGCCGACACAGCAGAGGGCGGCTGAGCAGGATGCCCAGCCGCCCTCGCGGTGAAAACTCAGACGTTGACGCCGTAATCCGAGGCGATGCCCCGCAGGCCGCTGGCGTAGCCCTGCCCGACGGCACGGAACTTCCACTCCGCGCCGTTGCGGTACAACTCACCGAAGACCATCGCCGTCTCGGTGGAGGCGTCCTCGCTGAGGTCGTACCGGGCCAGTTCACTCCCATTGGCCTGGTTGACGATCCGGATGAAGGCGTTGCGCACCTGACCGAAGTTCTGCTGGCGGGTTTCGGCGTCGTAGATCGACACCGGGAAGACGATCTTGTCCACCTCGGCGGGGACCGAGGCCACGCTGACGTTGATCACCTCGTCGTCGCCTTCGCCCTCACCGGTGAGGTTGTCACCCTGGTGCTGGATCGACCCGTCCGGGGACGTGGTGTTGTTGAAGAACACGAAGTGCTGGTCGGAGACGACCCGACCGTCGGCACCGCAGGCCAACGCCGAGGCGTCCAGATCGAAGTCTGAACCGGTGGTGGTGCGCACGTCCCAACCCAGGCCGACGTGCACTGCCGTGAGACCTGCGGCGCCCGCCTCCTTGGTCAGCGAGACGTTGCCGCCCTTGCTCAAGCTCACACCCACGTTTGTTGCTCCATCTCCTGATCGCCGTTGGGTCGAAGACCCCGATTCGTGCAGCCCAATCGGCCACACCACGACTCTACAGACGGACAACCCGGTACGGGAGTTCCTGCGCCGGAACCCGCGGCGGGCGAGCGCACCGGACCCGGACAGCCGCCCACCCTGTGGATGACGGCAGGGACTGTCCACAGGTGGTCGATCGGCCTTGCCGTCTGCAGGCCCACGCCGCAGGCTCCTGCGGTGCGACGCCTGCGACTCACCGTGCTGCGACGCGAGCCGGAAGGTGTCGCTGCGCCCGCCGAGCACGTCCGCTCGGCCCAGACCTGCCCGAAGCCGTCCGGGCCAGATCGGGTTCGTCGGTACGACCTGCTGCTCGAAGCGGACGACCGCACCACCTGGGAGCAACTGCGCCCGCTGGTGGCTGCGGCGACCGACGCCGAGCCCGCCTCACCCGAACTCGCGGGCGTGCCGGACGGCTGCCGGCTCGGCGAGTCCCCGCTGGTGCCGGGCGCTGTGCTGCAGGCCGGGCCGCCGGCCCCAATGGAGACCTCGGGTCTGCTGGAGTTGCGGGTTCTGCACGGGCCCGGCAGCGGTCGGGTCTTCGCCCTGGCCCCCGGCAGGCACCTCCTGGGCCGCTGTCTCGGCGTGGACATCCGACTCGACGACGCCGCGGTCTCCCGGATGCACGGGGAACTGCAGGTCGGCCCGTCCGGGGTGCGCCTGCGCGTGGGCGCGGGATCGGCCACCTGGCTGGATGGGCGTCCGGTGCCGGCGGGCGCGTGCGTCGAGCTCGCCCTGGGCAGCCGACTCACCCTGGGCCGCAGCACCCTGACGTTGGCGCTCGCGGGCAGCAGCTCGCCGCTGACCGCGCCGGTGACCGACCTGGACAGGCACCACTTCCCGCTGCCCGAGCCACCCGTGGCAGGCGATCCCGCCCCCTTTCCCGTCCTAGCCAGTGCCATCGGCGTGGCGGTGAGCGTCGTCCTGGCCGTGGTGCTGTCCTCCCCGGTGTTCCTGCTCCTGGGCTTGGCCTCGCCGGTCGTCGCGCTCGCGCACACCCACACGACCCGGCGCCAAGCGCGACGCCGGCACCTGCGCGACGTGCGTGCGGTGGCCGCCGAGCACACGCTCATCCGAGCCAGGGCGCAGCAGGCCTGGCAGCGACAGAGCGCTCAGGCCTGCGCGACGTCGGCCGCCAGTGACGTGCTGGCGGCTGCCGATGAGGCGCACTGGCCGACCGAGACCGACCCGTCCAACCCACCGTGGGTGGTGGCGATCGGGCTGGGCACCCGGCGCAGCGGAGTGAGCGTGGGAGCCGCCGGCCCACAGCAGGCCGAGCCTGCGCCGCTGCCCGGGGTACCCCTGGCCCTGACCCTGACCGACATCACGATGATCCGGGGCCCGGCTTCGGCCCGTCGGGGGTTGGGACGCTGGCTGATCTGCCAACTCGCCGTCCAGTGGCCTCCCGATCGGCTACGGATCGCGCTGGCCACCGATGCACCAGAGCATTGGGATTGGTTCAGCTGGATCCCGCATGCGCGCACCGGCACCGGCTTGGAGCCCGGGGGTCAGGCACTGATCGGCGCGGACCCTGCGTCGCAGGCCTGGTTGGTCACTGCCATCGGTACCCGTGGCGAGGACCGGGCCGGCCTGGTGGTGTGCTGGGACTGCGCGCGGGAGCCGCCCGCCATGCCCGGGGTCAGCGTCCTGTGGCTGGCCGGCGAGGGCACCCCGTCCAACACCCCGAGCACGACGGTCATCGACCTCGATGCCAACGGCGGCGGGCACGTGGACCCCGGCCAACCGTTCCAGGCGGACCTGGTCGAGCCCGGCTGGGCCGACCTGCTCGCCAGACGGCTGGCTCGTCGCGACCAGGGCGATACCCCGACGGGCGGATTACCTGCCTCGACCCGGCTGATCGATCTGGTGGGACCTCTCAGCCGTGAGCGGCTACGCAAGACCTGGCGCTCGTCCAGGGGGCCGGTGGGCATGCTGGGGGTGGCCGCGGGCGGGCCCCTGGAACTGGACCTGCGTCACCACGGTCCGCATCTGCTGCTGGCCGGCACCACCGGTTCCGGCAAGAGCGAGGCGCTGCGGACCCTGGTGCTCGGACTCGCGTTGAACTCACCGGCCCATCGACTCAGCTTCGTGCTCGTCGACTACAAAGGCGGAGCGGCATTCGGTCCGTGTGCGGACCTACCGCACACCCTGGCCGTCCTCACCGATCTGGATTCCACTGCCACGGCCCGGGCACTGAGCAGTCTGCGGGCCGAGATCGCCCGCCGGGAGAGGTTCCTGGCCGCGGTGGGCGCTGCCGACCTGGACACCCACGAGCGTCGCCAGCCACCCGGAGCCGATACCGGACTGGCCCGGGTAGTCATCGTCGTCGACGAGTTCCGGGCCCTGGCCGAGGATCTGCCGGACTTCGTCACCGGTCTGGTCCGTCTTGCCGCGGTGGGGCGCTCGCTGGGGTTGCACCTCGTGCTGGCCACGCAACGGCCGTCCGGCGTGGTCAACGCGCAGATCCGGGCGAACCTCACCACCCGGCTCGCGCTGCGAGTGGGCGAGACGATGGACTCCCACGACATTCTGGACGCCCCCGACGCCTCCCGGATCCCGGTGTCCCTGCCGGGGCGAGGCCTGCTGCGGATCGGCGGAGACCGGCCTGTCGCGGTGCAGTGCGCCCGGGTGGATGTGCGCGCGCAGGTGACCCGGCCTCGGGTGCTGGCCATGCCCACCCGCCTGCTAGGGCACCCGATACCGCCGCTGCCCGCCGACGCCGAAGAGTGTGCGGCCGCCGACGTTCCCTACTCGGGGCCCGCCGAGCAGCGCCCGAAGAAGACCACGCACGAGGAGCCACCGTGCGATGCGGACCTGATGGTGGGGCTGGCGCGTTCGGCCGCCAGCGGCTGGCTGCGGCCGGCCCCGATCTGGCAACCACCCCTGCCGGACGAGCTGACGGTGGCCGACCTGGTTGGACAGCCCTCGGGGTGCCCGGCGCAACCCGACACCCCCTGCGGAGCCCAGTCGGCCCCGGTGGACGCCCACCTGCTCCTGGGTCTACTCGACGAGCCCGACCGGCAGCGCCGGACGGCCTGGTGCTGGCACCCGCAGGTGCACGGCAGCCTCGGCGTGGTGGGCGCACCCGGGAGTGGACGACGAACCGCGATCCGCCGGATTCTCGCCGCCGCGGCCGGCGCCGGCGTGCAGACCACCTGCTTGGAGCCGTCCGAGGCCGAGACCTGCGAGGGGCTGCTGCGCTCAGCCTGCGACCCTCCCGCACAGACGCCCGATCCCGCCGGCACGGCCGATGCATCCGAGCAGCCGCCGTTACGCCTGCTGGTCATCGCCGACTGGGACGATCTGCTCGCGCAGTCACCACTGCAGGCGTACACCCTCACCGAGGCCTTGGTCACCCTGCTTCGCCGGGGGCCTGCGCACGGTGTGGTCACCGTCGTCGCGGGTGGTCGTGCCGTGCTCAGCGGCCAACTTGCCGGTTTGCTGCCCACCCGGCTCGCCCTGCGACTACCCGACCCGGGCGACGCGGCGCTGCTGGGCGTCCCTCGGGCCATGCTGCCTACTCCGTGGCCACGTGGCCGCGGCATCTGGGTGCCCTCGACATCGACCCCGCAGCACGTCCAAGTGGCCCTGGACCGCGATGATCCAGAACAGCACTGATCGATTCCCAAACGCCCGCCAGGGCTGTCGAAGATAGAACACTTGCTCCCAAAGACGCTGATCACGCAGATGATCACCAACCGGCACCCCCCGAGACCTGTCCAACCCGCCGACGTGTCGTTGCTCTCGCAGCGGCTGACACAGGTGTGGCGGACTTGCCTTCGGCAGCAAGTGGGCGTAGGAGAAATGGGGTGACCACGCCCGACGCCCCGCCCGCTCCACCCCGCAGCCGTGTGCCGCAGGTCGTGGCGGTGAGCGGTCTGGCGTTCGAGTTCGCGGGTCTCGTCGTACTCGCCGCTCTCGGCGTCGCCGCCGAGGCCACCAACCATGTGGGCAACAGCTCGGCCGGCTTGGCGGTCACCGCCTTCGTCGCCCTGATGGCGGCCGCAGTGGGCGGGACCTGCCTGGCCGTGGCCAGAGGTCGTCGGTGGGCGGTGGCGCCGGCCCTGACTGTTCAACTGTTCGCCCTGTTCGCCTTCGTCTGGCCGTTGATCACCAACGGCTCGGTACTGCTGGGGTGCGGATTGGGACTCGTCGCGGCGGCCACCGGCGCCGGGCTGCTGGCCCACGCGCGCACCCTGCCGCCCCGCCACGGGTGATCCGCAACCCGGCACGGGCCAGCCCGCTCGAGGCAGCGCAGGCCTGAAGCGCCATGGCGAGGCCCTGGGAACGTCCAGGCGGGCACCACTCGACACAGGTGGGCGATCGGGCTCGACACAGGTAGGCGATCGGGCAAGCACGGCATGAGGCGACGGGTCAGGCACGACCGCTCGACGAGCCGCGAAAACCGGATCCGGGGCACTTCTGGCCGTCGGTACCGGAACAGCGCAGGGCCAGCGGGCGTTGCACTCTTTGAAACGCTGCGAACCGACCGTTTCGTCTGATCTACTTGGGGCACGGCGTGCGAAGACTGTTACATCACCAACCGACGGATTCCGCAGGAGGACGCGATAACTCCTACAGAATCCACACATTTTCCTGCATGTGACGCACTACATACCGAAGTAAGCACCACTTTGTTACTCCAAACCCTTGCCCCGCGGTCAGCAGCGTGTGACCCTAGACAACTGCCAAGCACCACACTGTAGGCACCACGGCCCATACCACATGGCTTACCGAGCCGTGTGTGCGGCCCCCCAGCGAAGGAGAACGACACTTATGGACTGGCGCCACCGCGCTGCTTGTCTTGATGAAGACCCAGAGCTCTTCTTTCCCATTGGCAACACCGGCCCCGCACTGCTTCAGATCGAGGAAGCCAAGGCGGTCTGCCGCCGGTGCGAGGTTGTCGACACCTGCTTGAAGTGGGCCATCGAGAACGGCCAGGACGCAGGCGTATGGGGAGGCATGTCGGAGGACGAGCGTCGCGCTCTCAAGCGGCGTACGGCTCGGGCTCGCCGGGCGAGCTGACCACGCAGATCATGGGCGTCTCCCCAGGGGGGAGACGCCCATTGTCATGTCCACCCATGGCGGGAGTCGTGGCGTGAGGCAGTTGGGCAGGCAGTTGCGCTCAGACAGCCCGCGCTCATCCATCGCTGCGGTGAGGTAGCCGCTGGCAGACGGGCCGGGTCAGGCCGGGTCAGGGTCAGGCCGGGTCAGGGTCAGGCCGGCGCCCACGGCTCACTGGCCGACCAGTTCACTGGCCGGCCGGGCAACTGGCCAGGGCTCACTGGCCGACCGGCTCACTGGCCGACCGGCTCACTGGGCGACCGGCTCACTGCGCGCCGGTATCCGGCCCACCACGCAGCTGACCCGCACCAGGCTCCCGCCCCCGGTGGCCGTCAACCACTCGATATTTCCCTTGAGTTCTCCGCTCACCAGCGCGGACACGATCTGGGTTCCCAGACCTGCCTCGCCCGGGGCGAAACGCGGCGGCAGGCCCGGTCCGTTGTCGGCGACGGACACGCTGAGTTGTTGCTCCACGCGTTCCATCGTCACCGTGACCACCGGCGGCTTACCCGGGGTTCCGGCGTGCTCGATGGCGTTGGCCACGAGCTCCATCACCACCAGGGCCAGGGCGTTGGCCTCCTTGGCCGGCACCTCCCCGCCATGGCCGATCTGACGGACCACCACGTCACTGTCTCCCCCGGTCCAGGCCAACGGCCGCACCAGTGCCAGCACCTTGGACAGCAGTTCGTTGAGGTCGAGGACCTCGTCGAGGGCCACCGAGAGGGTCTCGTGCACCAAGGCGATGGTCGCCACCCGGCGCATCGCCTCCTCCAGCGCCTCGCGGGCATCGAGAGAGTCCATCCGCCGGGCCTGCATCCGCAGCAGCGCCGAGACGGTCTGCAGGTTGTTCTTCACCCGGTGGTGGATCTCCCGGATGGTGGCGTCCTTGGTCATCAGTTCCTGCTCGCCACGGTGCATCTCGGTGACGTCGCGGCACAGCACCAACGCACCCATGCGTACTCCACCCTGGGTGAGCGGGATCGCCCTGAGGGTCACCGCCACGTCCCGGCTGGACAGCAGCGTGGCCTCCAAGGGGGCCCGCCCGGTCACCACCAGCGGCAGGGCCTCGTCCACCAGACCCGAGGGGTCGGAGTACTCCGTCGCGATGATGGCCAGCAACTCCCCCACCAGCCCCCCGATGTACCCGAGGCGGTGGAAGGACGACAAAGCGTTGGGGCTGGCGAAGTTCACCATGCCGTCCGCATCCAACCGAATCAGGCCGTCGCCGACCCTCGGCCCGCCACGCCGGTGCGAACTAGGGGCCTGGGAGTTGGGGAAATCACCCTCGCGCATCATCAGCACCAGGTCATCCGCAGCACGCAGGTAGGCCCGCTCCAGGGGGGAGATCTTCAGGCTGCTGCGACGCTGACGCAAGGTCACCGCCGCGATCACCTCTCCGCCGCAGACCACCGGCTCGGCCTCCACCGGAGGACGCTCGGGATCACCGTCGGAGGCCGAGGTGGCCATCGGGACCCCGGTCAGCGCGCTGGCGACCTCGGGGTACCCGGCCGGGTCGAGAACCCGGCCGACCGGGTCGCTGACATAGCCGGTAGAGGCCGTGGCGGGCCGGCACAGGCCGAGCACGACAAGCTGCCCATCCCGGGTGGAGGCCCACAGCAGCAGGTCGGTGTAGGCCAGGTCGGCCAGCACCTGCCAGTGCCCGAGCAGCCGGTAGAGCCACTGGGCATGGGCGGGCTCAACATCGCAATGCACGGCGAGCAACTCGCCAAGGGTCGACACGACCCCCCAGCCTACGGGCCCGGCAGCACATTGCGGCTGCGGCTCGCTTCGGGGGATCGGGCGTGTGGCTGCGCTGGTCGGGCAGCTTCGATGCCGGACTCAGCCTGCCCCGGTACCGGTGCGGATGACGTTGCGGAGCATCCGCAGACCGACCGACAGCACCGCCAGATCGGGCATGTCCAGGGCGATCACCTCCTGCAGGGTGGCCTGGGCCCGCTCGATCTGGTTGAGGTTCGCCTGAGCCCAGGCATCGAGTCGCTCGTTCGGGTCATCTCCCTCGGTGCTGGTCAAGATGGCCCGGGTCAGTTCCATCCAGGCGTGGTACAGGTCGTCCCGCAGCGCGGCCCGAGCCAACGACTGCCAACGGTCCTCTCGGTCCAGAAGGGCGATCTGACCCAGCAGCGCGTCGAAGTGATACCTGGCGCTGGCGGCGAAGTAGACCTGGGCCACCTCCTGCAGCGGGCGATCGGTGGCCGCGGCGAGTTCGGCGACGTCGAGCAGGCTGAACTCGTCCAGCAACGTGGCGGCGCGATCGGCCAACTCGGTAGGTACACCCTGCTCGGACCACCGCCGGGCGGTACTTTCCACCCGGTCCAGTTCGCTGCCGACCAGCAGCCCGCGCACATTGCCGCGCCACTCCTGGGCGGCCGGGGCGAAGCGGGCGATCTCGGCGGCCACGTCGATGTCCCCACTGCGGTTGTGCAGGAACCATCGTGAGGCGCGGTCGAGCAACCGGCGGAACTCCAGGTACAGGCTCGACTGGGTCGTGGTGTCGACGACATTGTCCAACCGCTCGACGCCGGCCACGAAGTCTGGCAGGTCGAAGATCTCCCGGGCTGCGGTGTAGGCACGCACCACTGAGTCGTAACTGGCTCCGGTCTCTTCCACGGCCCGGTGGAGGAAGGTGATCCCGCCGCGGTTGACCAGGTCATTGGCCACCGCGGTCGCGATGATCTCCCGACGCAGTCGGTGATGGTCCATCTGGTCGCCGAACCGCTCCAGCAGCACCTCGGGGAAGTACTCCCGCAGGCGCTGGGCGAAGAACGGCTCTTCCGGAATGCTGGAATCGAGCACCCGGCCCTTCAGGCGGATCTTGGCGTACGCGACCAGGACGGCGAACTCCGGTGAACTCAGACCCTTCTCGGCGGCCATCAACTCGGCGATCTCGCTGTCCGAGGGGAGGAACTCCAGTTCCCGGTCCAGGAAGCCGTCGGCTTCCAGACCCCGCATCAGGCGCTGGTGGACGGCCAGCATCGAGTGACTCTGGATCCGGGCATTGCCCAGCAGCACGTTCTGCTCGTAGTTGTCGCGCAGTACCAGGTCGGCGACCTCGTCGGTCATCTGGACGAGAAGTTCGTTGCGCTGCTTGGTGGTCAAGTCACCGGCCGAGACCGCTTGGCCGAGGAGGATCTTGATATTGACCTCATGGTCCGAGCAGTCCACGCCTGCGGAGTTGTCGATCGCATCGGTGTTCACCCGGACCCCGTGCCGGGCGGCCTCGATCCGGCCGAGTTGGGTCAGGCCGAGGTTGCCGCCTTCCCCCACCACCTTGACCCGCAGATCGCGCCCGTCCACCCGGATCGCGTCATTGGCCTTGTCACCGACGCTGGCGTTGTCCTGGTCGCTGGCCTTGACATAGGTGCCGATTCCGCCGTTCCACAGCAGGTCCACCGGAGCGCTGAGCACGGCCTTGAGCAGTTCGGCGGGAGTCATCTTCTCGGGTGCGTCGCTGATACCGAGTGCCGCAGCCACCTCGGGGGTGATCCGAACCGACTTGGCACTGCGGGGGATCACGCCCCCGCCAGCGCTGATCAGGCTGGTGTCGTAGTCCTCCCAGGACGAGCGGGGCAGCGCGAAGAGCCGCTGCCGCTCGGCGAACGAGGTGGCCGGGTCCGGATCCGGGTCGAGGAAGATGTGCCGGTGGTCGAAGGCTGCGACCAAGCGGATCTGGTCACTGAGCAGCATCCCGTTGCCGAAGACGTCGCCGCTCATGTCACCCACGCCGACCACGGTGAAGGGCTCGGTCTGGGTGTCGTGACCCATCTCCCGGAAATGCCGCTTGACCGACTCCCAGGCACCGCGCGCGGTGATGCCCATCGCCTTGTGGTCGTAGCCGGCCGAGCCACCCGAGGCGAAGGCGTCGTCCAGCCAGAAACCGTAGTCGGCCGACACCGAGTTGGCGATATCGGAGAAGGTCGCGGTGCCCTTGTCGGCGGCGACCACGAGGTACGGGTCGTCGCCGTCGTGGCGGACCACGCGAGGCGGCGGGATCACCCGGCGACCGCCCTCGGCCTCGGCGTCGCTGCGCAGGTCGTCGGTGACATCCAAGAGCGCGGAGATGAAGATCTTGTACGCCGCGATGCCCTCGGCCATGAACGCTTCGCGGTCGCTGGAGTCCGGGAGCTGTTTGGCGACGAAGCCACCCTTGGCGCCGGTCGGGACGATGACGGCGTTCTTCACCATCTGCGCCTTGACCAGCCCGAGCACCTCGGTCCGGAAGTCCTCGCGACGATCGGACCAGCGCAGGCCCCCGCGGGCCACCGCCCCGAACCTCAGGTGAACCCCTTCCACCCGAGGCGAGTAGACCCAGATCTCATGCGCGGGCCGCGGAGCCGGCAGGTCCGGAAGTTGACGCGGAT
This sequence comes from Actinomycetales bacterium, assembly GCA_047974565.1. Lineage (GTDB taxonomy): Bacteria > Actinomycetota > Actinomycetes > Actinomycetales > CAWJMD01 > JBDIAG01. The sequence goes on along the minus strand of JBKECN010000097.1, from coordinate 39,053 downwards.
CGATCTTCATCGCCACGTACGACTTGGGCTCATCAGCCCCGGAACCGTCGGAGGCGACCTGGTAGAAACTGGTCCGCACAGTCGCCGAGATCATCGCCATGAAAGCGCGCAGGATCCGATCGAAGTCGAGGCTGGCGACCTGGTCCAGACCGTCCAGCAACTCGGACAAGATCGCTGCCGGTTCCCGGGCTGTGCCCTGCTGATCCGGATCGAAACGCGCCTCGAAGAGTTCCACCAGGAGCCGGGTCAGGTCGGTGTGCGTGAGCAGGGCCTGCTCGACGTAGTCCTGGCTGTAGGCGGTGCCGGTCTGGCGCAGGTACTTTGCGTAGGCCCGCACGACGACCACCTGTCGCCAGGTGAGTCCGCTGGCAATCACCAACTGGTCGAAGCCATCGCTCTCGGCTCGCCCCGACCAGGCCGCCTCGAAGGCCTCGGTGACCGAGGCCCGGGTCCCCGCCGAACCGGCCAGGTTGGGTGACCTGAGGCCGAAATCGTAGATGTACGAGATGGTTCCGTCATCCCGGCGCAACTCGTACGGCCTCTCGTCCACCACCTCCAAGCCCAGGTTGCGGAAGTACGGCAGCACCGTGGTCAGCGACATCGGCCTGGTTCGGAAGAGTTTGAAGCGGCGTTCGTCCCCCGAACCGCCCAGCGGCTCGTACAGGCTCGAGCGCAACACCAGGTCGCCACGCCCGGCCTCGGCGTCGGCGAGCGCCTCCTCGACATGCTTGAGATCCGAGACCGCCACTCGGGCCGGCACATCCGCACGGTAACTGTCCGGGAAGCCATTGGCCCAGGCACGCCCGATCCGGGCACTCTCGGCGTCGCCGGCCTCATGCGCCAGGGCGTCGGCCAGGTCCTCCGCCCAGCCTCGGGTGGCGTCCACCACCCGCGCCTCGAGCTGACGCGGGTCCGGGCGCTTGAGCTCGTCGCCGCGAGCGGGGCGAAGCACGAAATAGAGCCGGGCCAGCACGGATTCGCCGACGTGCGTGGAGTACTCGCAGGTCGCGGCCCCGAACTCGTCGCGCAGGATCTCCTCGATCTTCAACCTGACAGCGGTGTTGAAGCGGTCCCGCGGCAGATACACGATGGCCGACACGAAGCGTCCGTAGTCGTCCGCGCGGGTGAACACCTTGGTGCGGCGACGCTCCTGCATCTGCATCACCGCGGTCAGGCTCGGCAGCAGGTCGTCCACGCTTGCCTGGAAGAGTTCGTCGCGGGGATAGGACTCCATCACCGTGAGCAGATCCCGGCCGGAGTGCGACTCCGGCGACAACCGGGAACGTCGCAGCACCTCGTCCACCTTCTCGGACAGCATCGGGACCCGGCGGATGCTGTCGGTGTATGCGGCGGAGGTGAAGAGGCCGAGGAATCGGCGCTCGCCGACAACCTGGCCGTCGCTGTCGAACGTCTTGATGCCGAGGTAGTCCAGGTACGTCCCCCGGTGCACGGTGGAACGCGAGTTGGCCTTGGTGAGAATAAGGACGGCCCGTTCGCGGGCCTTCTCCTTCATCTTGTGCACCAGCGTGTCGCCGGGGGTCAGGTCCAGGCCGTCACCGCCGACCGACGGCCGGTCCCGCCCCTCACGCAGGATCCCCAGGCCAGTACCGGGCACCACGGCCAGCTCGTCATGGGACTCCCCGCCGAGCGCGTACTCCCGGTACCCCAGGAAGGTGAAGTTGTCGTCCACCAGCCAGTTGAGCAGCCGGGTGGCCAGTTCGGCTTCCTCGACCAGATCGTCCGGGACGTCGCCGACGAGGCTGGCGGCCAGTTCCTCGGCCTTGGCCCGCATCTGCGGCCAATCCTCCACGGACACATGCACGTCATCGAGCAGGGCGGCGATCCTGGCCTTGATCCGCGCCAACTCTCCCGGGTCGTCGGTGCGGTCGATCTCGACGTACATCCACGACTCGCTCTGGCCGTCCTCCCCCGAGACCGGCGCACCCGTGTGCGCGGTCGGCAGCGAAGTGAGGGTGCCCTGCTCGTCCCGACGCACCCGAAGAATGGGGTGGATGAGCAGATGCAGGCTGGAGTCGAGGGAGACGACCGCGCTGGTGACCGAGTCGACGAGGAAGGGCATGTCCCGCCCGACCACTTGGATGACGGTGTGCCCGGTCTGCCACCCGTGCGAGGCCAGGGTCGGGGTGAAGACCCGGACCTTGGCCTGGTCCGGCTCGCGATGCGTGGCGAGTTCGTTGTGGGACATGGCGATTCCCGCCAGATCCACCGGGTCACGGTTCAGCAGATCGTCGTCCGGGACGTGCTCGTAATAGGTGTCGAAGTAGCCGACGAGGTCGTCGCTGCTCCAGTCGTGCCCTGTCACCGCCTCCGCCGCGGACGCGATCATCCGCTGGCGTGCGCCGCTGGTGCCGGGACGATGGGTGTCGTCCTGGTTCGAGTCACCGGTCGGGCTCTGGGTCGGGCCCGATGTGGTCCCCTGCGTCACTGTCATGACTTCCGCTCCTGTGCGTCGAGGTCACCGAGCAGGCTACCCGTCGCGAGGCCCGCTGGGCGGTCGATGCCAGAGCGAGTCGTGGCGACCATCTGCTCGGGGCTGGATCGCGGCACCGGGGTACGGTGAGGCATGGCCTGCCAGATCGTCAGGTGCGGTGGATTACGCCGGCCGGCTCAAGGTGGTCAAGGTCAACGTGGACACCTCCCCCGCGGTGGCACGCCGCTTCGAGGCCACCAGCATCCCGCTGCTGGTCTTCATGCGCTCAGGGGAAGCGGTCGACACCATCGGTGCTGCCGCGGAGGCCACCTTGCGCCAGCGGGTGGAAACTCTGCTGTGAGGACCCACGCCGTCCAGCGAACACCGGCTACCGGACCGTGAGTCGAACGGTGACCGCGCCGGGTCAGACGTTGACCCGGTAGTCGCGGGCGATGCCGGCCAGGCCGCTGGCATAGCCCTGCCCGATCGCACGGAACTTCCACTCCGCCGCGTGCCGGTACACCTCGACGAAGACCATCGCGGTCTCGGTCGAGGCGTCCTCGGACAAGTCGAAGCGGACGAGTTCGGACTTGTCCGCCAGATTGATGGCCCGCGCATAGGCCCCGCGCACCTGACCGAACGACTGCCGCCGGTTCTGCGCGTCGTAGATCGAGACGATGATGACGACCTTGTCGGCCTGCGCCGGCATCCGTTCGAGGTCCAGCATGATCTGCTCGTCATCGCCCTCGCCCTCGCCGGTGAGGTTGTCTCCCGAATGCCGCACCGCGCCGTCGCCGGAGTCCATGTTGTTGTAGAAGACGAAATGCCGGTCGGACAGGACGGCGCCGTCCGCGCCGACGACGATCGCCGACGAGTCCAGATCGAATGGTGAGCCGTCGGTCGTGCGGGCGTCCCAGCCCAGCCCGATGCCCACGGTGGTGAGTCCGCTCGGACCGGCCTGCTTGGTGAGCGAGATGTTCTGGCCCTTCGACAGGGACAACGGCATGGGTTTCTCCTCGTGCTCGGTGGACGCCGGCCCCCGAGAGGCCGACCCGGCTGTGGTCTGGCTGTGCTGCGACGTCGCTGTTCCGGGTGCGCTTTGGTACGCCTCACCCTTTCACCGGCGGGCACGGCGCGACGACCGACCCGATGCCTCTACGGTAACCATCATGCGCATCGCGGACGAGATCCACTACGACTCGCCTCCCGATCGGGTCGCCCGGATGCTGGCCGATCAGGCTTTCATCCTCGCCAAGTGCGAACGGATGGGCTCGTTGCGCCACCGCGCTGAGGTATCGGGTACCGCGGAGTCCGGGTTCACGGTGCGATCCACCCGGGTGATGCCCACCGACCGCATCCCCGATCCGGCCAGGTCGTTGGTCGGCGCAACCGCGACCGTCACCCAGACCGAGCGCTGGCAGCCTGCGGCGGCCGATGGGTCCCGCCACGGGCGGGTGCGGGTGGAGGTGGTCGACACACCGGTCCGCTTCGAGGCGGAACTGCGTTTGCGGGCGGCTGCGGACGGCGGTTCGGTGGAGAGCGTGGCGGGGATCCTCACCGTGTCCATCCCCTTCATCGGAGTACGGGTGGAGCGCCTGGCCGAGCCGGCGATTCGCGCGGCCTTTCGCCGGGAGAACCTGGTGGGGCGCGAATGGCTCGGCGAGGTGGCCGGCTGAGGCGGGTCGGTCATCAGTGGCTCGTCGCCGGCCCTGGCTACCGCGTCACCTCCCAGAACCGTTGCCCGGCAGTCTGTTCCGGGCGACCGGGTCAGCCGGGGAGTCGGGCCACCTGCGCGAGTTCGGTGCGGTCAAACCACATCAGGGCGTGCTCGCCCACCCGATCCAGGGCTTCGTCCACGCCGGTCTCGGCGCCGCCGGCGAGCACGTCGAGGGCGGCCGCAAGGACGGGACGACTCGCCTCGTCGTCGACCTGGGCGCTGATCAGGTCCGACACCGGGGTGGCACCGTCCAGGAGCACTGAGGCCGGATGGCTGTTCGGGTCCGGATCGGTCACGGCGCTCGCGTCCATTGCCAGCACTACCCGACGCCACCCCTGGCTGCGTCGTGGCGCGGCCTGCACGGCTTCGGCCGGCTCGGCAGGGCCGGTCTGCGACCCCCCGGTCGCCGCCCCGCCCAGCCCGTGCACGATGAGGTGCAAGGCCGCCTCCCCGGCGGCGAGCATGGCCTGGTACTCCAGTTCCTCCTGATCGGCCTCCGGCAGGAAGTCGCGAAGCCGGTCGGTGACCGCGAAGGCCCCGACTGTGGCGGCGACCTGCGCGGCGGGTACCCGCCCCTGCGCCAACCACTGCCCGAGCAGCGTGGGACTGGCCGGTAGGTAGACCCGGCGACGAGCTGGCGCCTTCATTCGACGGTGTCTCGCAACTCGTCCAGAGCAGCACCGATGCAGTCTGCGAGCAGGGCGACATCGGGCAGCGTGTCGCGATCGGCGTTGAGCCCGTAGTAGACCCCGCCGTCGTAGGAGGTGACCCCGATCGCCAGGCCCTGGCCCTGCACCAAGGGGATCACCGGATACCCGCGCTCCAACCGGGCCCCGGCCGCGTAGTGCGGACGTTGCGGCCCCGGCACGTTGGTGATGAGCAGATTGAACACCCGCTTGGACGCCCGGCTGGCCAGCCGGGTGGCCATCGAGTGCACAGTGGCCGGCCCGAAGCCCCCGACCCCGGCCAGGGCACGGGCGGGGACCCCTCGGCCTTCCTCAACGTGGACTCGGGTCTGGAAGGCGATCTGCTGCAGACGTAGCACCGGATTCGCCTCGCGCACCGGCAGATCCAGCAGGAATGCCTCGAGGTCGGAGATCCCCACCGAGCCGAAATCCGCCCGCAGCGACGGTCCCGGCGACTGGCCCTGGCCGGTGGAGTCGCCATTCGTCGGGCTTCGCACGCTCAACGGAACTAGTGCGCGCAGAGTGGTATGGCTGGCCAGTTGCGCTCCGCGGGAAAGCAACCACTCCCGCAGACCCCCGGTGAGGGTGGCCAGCACGACGTCGTTGACGGTCAGGTCCTTCAGTTCCACCCCACGCCCGGGCAGGGCCGTCGCACCGGCGTTCCGGCGACCCCGGTCGGCGTGGAAGCGGCGAATGGCGCGGTAGTCCTCCAGCCTGGTGTCGAGCGTGGCGAAACGTCGCTGGGCCCCGATGTCACCGTTCAACGGTGATTCGGGCGCGCCTCGGACCACACCGACGGCGGACAGCACGCCGCCGACCGCAGTGCCCAGGCTCGAGGTGCGCAGATCCACCACCGAGGACCGCATCGTGTCCCACACCTGGCTGGGGCGTTGTACCGCTTCGGCCACTGCGCCGGATACCAGTTCCACCATGGATGGTTCCCGGTCCGGGTGCCAGGTGTCCGGCGGCAGGGCCTGCTCGTGCTCGGTCGGATCGAGGATGACGTGCGACAACTCCACCGCATTCACCCCGTCGATGAGCGCCTGATGGCACTTGGTGACCAGGGCGATGCCGCCGTCGGCGAGTCCCTCGACGACGTAGACCTCCCAGAGCGGGCGATGCCGATCGAGCCGTCTGGCCTCGAGCCGGGCCACCAGATCCCACAACTGCGCATCGGTGCCTGGTTGGGGGAGCCCAGCCCGAAAGATGTGGTTGGACGGATCGAATCGGGTGTCATCCACCCAGACCGGGTTCGCCAGCCGGCCAGGAACCCACTTCAGCCGCTGCCGGTACCGCGGCACGAAGGCAATCCGCCGGCCGATGTGCCCGATCAGCGCATCGACATCGAACCCGGTCTCGGGTGGACGCAGCACGAGGACCGAGCCCACATTCATGACAGTGGTGGGCTCCTCCATGTAGAGGTAGGACACATCCACCGACGACAGCCTGTTCGACACCCGACACGCCTCTCCCGCGAACCTGGGCCAGACACTACCGTCCTGCGAGGGCCGCCTCCCTGGGCACCGGGCCGTGAGGTGCCTCGTCCGCGTGCACCTGCAAAGTGGCCGCCAGTTCACGCACTGCCAGGTGCACGGCGCTTCCGGGCGCGTGCTCCACCACGGAACGGCCGGCCAGCATCGCAGCATCCAGGGTGGCCCGGTCGTCCGGCACGCACAGCACTTCCTCGACGCTGGCATAGCGGTGCAATGCCTCGGCCACCCTGCGGTGCGGAGCGGTGCCGACGGCACCGGCACGCAGTTTGGTCACCACCACCAGCGGCTCCACCCCGGGGGCCAGCTCGCGCAGGTCAGAGAGCCCACGGATCAGCCGTTGCAGGCCGACCGGGTCGGCCGAGCCCACCGCGACCACGTGGTCCGCTGCTTCCAGGCTCTCCAGGGTGGTGGCATTGCGCCGGGGAGCGAAGGTGTCGTACGAGAGTTCTTCGTCGTGCTCCAGGCAGAACCCGGCGTCGATCACCGTCCAGGGAGCCAACACCCGGCACACCGCCCACACCGCGCTCAGGCTGCTGCCGGACAGTTCCGGCCACCGGGCCGCGCGGGTGATGCCGGTGAGCACCCGGAGCCGCGGCCCGACCAGGGGTGCCATCCGGGCCAGGCCCATCACGTCCAGTCCGGCGGTGCCCGCAGCCCGGCACGCGGCCGCCAGGCCCGGGGCCTCGTCGAGGATGCCCAGCGCCTGAGCCACGCTGGCGCCGTAGGTGTCGGCATCGGCCAACATGCAGGCCTGGCCCCGTTCGGCGAGAGTGGCGGCCAGGGTGACCGCGACGGTGGTTCGTCCCGGTGCGCCCGCTGGACCCCACACCGCCACCACCCGGCCGTCACCGCCGGGCTCGGCGGGCGACGGAAGATCCCCCGGGCGGCGGAAGCGGTCCGCGTCGGCGCCGGGTTCGGCGACCGACCAGGACGAGTCGGCCCGGGCACCGACGGCCACCTCGGCCGCCTCGAGCAGTTCGTCCGGGCCGGCGTCCGCAGCCACACAGGTGGCGATGCCGAGGCCGGCGAACCGGTCGGCGGAGGCGAACGACAGGTCGCCGACGGCGCTGGCGACGCCCACCACGGCGAGCCCGTGCGAGGCCAACCGAGCCACCGCTGCCCGGTCCAAGCCGCGCACGTCCGCCGAGACGAAGGCGACAACGGCCTGCCCGGATGGAGCGATCGACAGCAGTTCGGCCAGGTCCGCGCAGCGGCCCACCACCGCCACCTCGCGGGCGGCGTCCAGCGCGGCCACCAGGGTGGCCTCATCGGCGCCGGTGACCGCCACCAGGGCCGGGTAGCTGGTCATGCCTGACCCACAGGCAGCACCGTGACCGCCGCGTCGTTGGCAAGTGCTTCGAGCACCGGGGCGACCTCGTCGCCGGCCAGCAGCACCTGGACGGTGGTCGTTGTGCTGGCGCCCAGGCTGGTACCGCCCTCCTGCAACTCGGCGACCTCCACCCCGGACACCAGGCGCCGGGGAGCCAAGAACCGTCCGGACGCCTCGGGGTCAGGCTCCGCAGCCCACAACTCCACCGACGATCCCTTGCGCACCGTCGAGGGCAGTCTCGAGGAGACCGGGACGCCGACCGGCTGGAGCCGAACCGAGCCCGCATCGCCGAGCATCTCGACCGCGACCAGTTCTCCGGGCCCCAGCTGGTGGCGGACCACCACGTCCGCCGGCAGCGGCTCGTCGGCGAGCAGATACCCGGCGGCGCCGTCCGGCAGCCGGGCCCGTCCCACCCGCACGTCGTGCGAGCTCAGGGCCTCACCCGAGGCCAGCGCTCTGGTGGTGAGGTAGACCGGGACGGTGTCGTCGGCGGCGGCCACCACCCTGGCTCCCAGGACGGTGGACCCCAGCACGAGCACCAGTCCGACCACGAGCCTGCGGTCACGCCAGCCGGGCGCCCGCAAACGCTGCGCGGACGGGGCCGGGAGTTGAGCTCCATCGGCCGTACCGCCGGACCACCCGGTCCCTCTACTACGTGATGTCGACATCAACCACCCTCCAGCGGCCTCGTTCGAGAAGAAAGGTTGTTCAGCGCCATAGCATCGACGCCAGGATGTGTAAGAATTCGAACGTCCGCCCATGGAGCACCCACGGGTGAACGACGCCACCCTGCGAGCCAGACCCTGCGAGGCACCTCATGGCCACACCCCGGTTCCTGCCACTGTCGGACGTGGCCGCGATTCTCAACGTGTCGTCGGCACAGGCCTACGCGCTGGTGCGTTCGGGCGATCTGCCCGCCATCAAGGTGGGTGGACGTGGCCAGTGGCGCATCGAGAGCGCCGTCCTCGAGGACTACATCCAGCGCAAGTACGCCGAGACTCGTCAATCGGTGATGGCAGGCCATCTCGGCGACGACGACCTCGACGGCTGAACCCGCCAGACCGACCGTCATCGGGTCACGCTGCGCAGGAACTCGACCGCCCCGAAGGCCACCGTCGCCACTCCGCGCACCGACTCGCGCCGCCGCCACTGACCCGGCTCATGCAGGGCCAGATCGAAGTGATCTGCACCGACCCGATCGATAGTGCCGTGCGCGATACGCCCCGGCAGGTGGACCGCGACCCCGGCCCGGTCCCGAGCCAAGGCTCGCAGGGCGTGCCCCAGGCTGAGCGCACGTAGCACGACCCCGGGCTCCACCGCGACCTCGCGTCCCAGCCCCTGCACCGCACTGATCGCCGCGTACGGCACCAAGACCTGCGTTGGGCCGTCGTGCAGCATCAGCCACGAGGGCGCCACATCCACCACCACCCCCTCGACCTCGCCGGTCGCCAGCCACAGGGTCAGCCGATGCCCGGCGTGGGCGAGCAATCGACGAGACAACTCCACCCTGGCCTGCTCGGCGCGAACCTGTTCGGCTACGAGCGACTCGAGTTCGCGCGCCTCGTGAGCCACCAGTCTGGCCTCGAGATCATCGAAGAGCGCCTCCCATCGCATGCCACAAGATTACTTTGAGTAACCAGTTTGGTCACACTGCGTTGATCCTCTCGAGTGGATCAACGACCCTTCGCCCGACTCGCTCCATGTTGGCTCGCCCGTTCAGGCGACACCTCTTTCGCGTCAGCCGCCATGGATGCCTAACATTCGATCCTGTTGATAAGCAAACAACAGCAAACGTCATCAAAACTAGGCCTCTGGAGACAAGACGAGATGGACGCGACATGCTGAGGTGGCGCCTGCTCCTGGTTCTGGGAGCCATCCTGGGGCTGGTTCTGGCCTGCCTGGGCCTGGCCGCCGGCGCGCACGCAGCCCTGGCGGAGGTCACCGCCAGCCGCGCCCGCGAAGTCGTCCCGCTGGTGGAACTGGCCTGCTACAGCCTCCTGAGCTTGATCCTGGGTTGGTTGGCCTTGGCGACTCTGGCCTCCTGCGTGCAGGTGCTGCGCGGGCTGCAGTGTCCCCGGGTGAGCCCACGGGTGCTGCACCGACTGGTGGTCGCGGTGCTCGGCGCGGGACTCGTCCTGGCCCCTGTCACGGCGCAGGCGATCGAGCCGTCGGCTTCGGCGTCCCAAGCCCAGGGAGTGGATCCGGGCTGGGGCGCCGCGCCGTCCGAGCGCGCAGCCGACTCCGCCACCAGCAGCGGGTCCGCCGATCGCCTGGCACCGGCTGCGGAGCTCACCTTCGGCGACCCGGGGTGGCTTCCGCCGATCCCCGCTCAGACCCGGGTCGCTCCGGAGGCCGACCCGAACATCCTCGGGCGCCCTGCGGCCCAGTCGGGCCCTGGCGAGGTGGTCGTGGTGCGCGGCGACACGCTGTGGGACATCGCCGCCCGCCACCTGGGCCCCGACCCCACGCCCACCCGGATCGCGGCCGAGTGGCCGCGATGGTACACGGCCAATGCCGATGTCATCGGTCCGGATCCGGACCTCATCCGACCTGGTCAGGTGCTGCGCCCACCGCCCGCCTAGCACCCAGGCGAGCCAGTACACCAAGCACACCGAATCCATCCCAAAAATGTCTGCAAAAGAACAGCTTTCGACCCACGAAGGAGTGAGACGATGAGCGCACAAGCACTACCCGAGGTGCTTCCAACGCCGTTGACGCGCCCGCGGCTGCGGGTACTCCCGGCCCCCACCAGCACCCCCGAGCCCAGCGTGCAACCGCCCCGGGAACGCGAATCCGACCCCCACCAGGGCATGCTCGATCTGGACTTGGTGCGGCGTGCCCCGGCGGCCGGCCCGACCCTGGTGGCGCCGCCCGCTGACGACTGCGATCCGCGGCCGAAGGTCCTGGAACTCCCCGACCCGTACCGCACCGCCACGGCGCTGGCCCCGGCGGTGGTTGAGGTGCTCAACGGCACCCGGCCTGCGTCCCAGCTGGTGCGCTGGACCACCCGTGAGGTGCAGGTCGCGGTGGCCCGACGAGCCGCGATCGGCGCGCGGATGGGCCGACGCCAGATGCGAGGCCGTCCCCCGGTGGTGCGCGCGGTGCGGGTCTGCCGCCCGGCCCGGCACGTCGCCGAGGCCAGCGCGGTCATCGTCGAGGCCGACCGGGTGCGAGCCGTGGCGATCCGCCTGGAGGTGATCGGGGGACGCTGGCGAGCCACCGACCTCGAGGTCGGATGACGACGCGGCGGCGAACCTCGCTGCCGGTGAAACGCGATGGTTGCTAGCGCTTGTCGCGACGCCGCCTGGCCTTCGACACAGGCTTGGCCTGGTCGTCCGAGCCCTGCGAGCCACCCTCGGAGTGCACTTCCACCGCGCCGTCCTCGGTCGGGGCCGAGTAGGTGAGGGCTTCCTGGCGCTGCGGGCGGGTGAGCCCCGGGGCCACCACCAGGGGAGCCTGATCGCCTGCCTGATCGGTCTGCTCCGGGCTGGCCTGCACCTCGAGGTTGAACAGGTAGGCGACCGACTCCTCCTTGATGGCCTCGGTCATCGCCTGGAAGAGCTGGAATCCCTCGCGCTGGTACTCCACCAGCGGGTCGCGCTGGGCCATCGCCCGCAACTGGATGCCCTCCTGGAGGTAGTCCATCTCGTACAGATGCTCACGCCATTTGCGGTCCAGCACCGAGAGGACGACCCGGCGTTCGAGTTCGCGCATCGGCTCGTCTCCGATCCGGCGCTCACGCTCGTCATAGGCGGTCTGGGCGTCGCTGCACAACTCGCGGGAGAGCCGTGCTGACGAGAGTTGGCCCGCGCCACCCACCTCCTCCAGAAGTTCCTCGGCAGTGAGCGAGACCGGATAGATCGGCCGCAGGACGCTGAGCAGTTGCTCGACGTCCCAGTCCTCGCCGAAGCCTTCACCGGTGGCGGCGGTGACATAGCCGTTGACGACGTCGTCGATGAAGTGCCGGATCTGCTCGTGCAGGTCCGCCCCCGCGAGCACCGCTCGACGTTCGCCGTAGATCACCTCGCGCTGGCGGTTGAGGACGTCGTCGTACTTGAGGACGTTCTTGCGGATCTCGAAGTTGCGGGCCTCGACCTGGTTCTGCGCGGACTCGATGGAGCGCCCGACCAGCTTTGACTGGATGGGCAGGTCGTCGGGCAGCCCGGTGCGTTCCATCAACGAGGCGGCCATGCCGGAGTTAAACAGCCGCATGAGGTCGTCGCCGAGCGAGAGATAGAACTGCGACTCGCCCGGGTCGCCCTGCCGGCCGGAGCGGCCCCGCAACTGGTTGTCGATCCGTCGCGACTCGTGCCGCTCGGTGCCCAGGACGTAGAGACCACCGAGATCGACGACCTCGTCGTGCTCGGCCTTGACCGACTCCTCGGCATCGGCGAGCACCTGCGGCCAGGCCTGCTCGTACTCCTCGGCGTTCTCGGCCGGGTCCAGCCCGCGCTCGGACATCTCACCGATAGCCAGGAACTCGGCGTTGCCGCCCAGCATGATGTCGGTGCCGCGCCCGGCCATGTTGGTGGCCACCGTCACCGCACCCTTGCGCCCGGCCATCGCGACGATCGCGGCCTCTCGGGCGTGCTGCTTGGCGTTGAGCACCTCGTGCCCGACGCCGGCCTCGGTGAGCTTGCCGGACAGGTACTCGCTCTTCTCCACGCTCACGGTGCCGACCAGGACCGGCTGGCCGGTCTCGTGCCGCTCGGCGATGTCGGCGACGACGGCGTCGAACTTGCCAACCTCGTTCTTGTAGACGAGGTCGGTCTTGTCCTTGCGAATCATCGGCCGGTTGGTGGGGATCGGGATGACCCCGAGGTCGTACGTGGACTGGAACTCGGCGGCCTCGGTCATCGCCGTACCGGTCATCCCAGCGAGCTTGTCGTACAGCCGGAAGTAGTTCTGCAGGGTGATGGTGGCCAGGGTCTGGTTCTCGGCCTTGATCGCCACCCCCTCCTTGGCCTCGATGGCCTGGTGCATCCCCTCGTTGTAGCGGCGCCCCGCCAGGATGCGTCCGGTGTGCTCGTCGACGATGAGCACTTCGCCGTTGGTGACGACATAGTCCTTGTCTCGCTTGAACAACTCCTTGGCCCGCACCGCGTTGTTCAAGTAGCCCACGTAGGGGGTGTTCACCGAGTCGTACAGGTTGTCGATGCCGAGGTAGTCCTCGACGCGTTCGATGCCCGCCTCCAGGATGCCGACGGTGCGCTTCTTCTCGTCGAACTCGTAGTCGCGATCGGCCCGCAGACGCTGCACGATCTTGGCGAACTCGGCGAACCAGCGGGTGGCATCCCCCTGGGCCGGGCCGGAGATGATCAGCGGGGTCCGGGCCTCGTCGATGAGGATGGAGTCGACCTCGTCGACGATGGCGAAGTTGTGGCCGCGCTGGACCATCTCCTCGGCGGACCAGGCCATGTTGTCGCGTAGATAGTCGAAGCCGAACTGGTTGTTGGTCCCGTAGGTGATGTCGCACCCGTACTGCTCGCGGCGCTGGGCCGGGGTGAGCGAGTCCAGGACGCAGCCCGTGGTCAGGCCGAGGAAGCGATACACCCGGCCCATCAACTCGGACTGGTAGCCGGCCAGATAGTCGTTGACCGTGACGATATGCACGCCCTTGCCGGTGAGGGCGTTGAGATAGGCGGGCGCGGTAGCCACCAGGGTCTTGCCCTCGCCGGTCTTCATCTCGGCGATGTTGCCCTGGTGCAGCGCCACCCCGCCCATCAACTGGACGTCGAAATGCCGATGCCCCAGGGAACGCTTGGCGGCCTCACGCACGGCGGCGAAGGCCTCGGGAAGCAGGTGGTCGAGCTTCTCCCCGTCGTCCAGGCGCTTGCGGTACTGGTCGGTGCACTCGCGCAACTCGGCATCGGACATCGACTCGAAGTCCGGCTCCAGTGCGGTCGCCCTGTTGGCCAGCTGCTCCAGCTTCCTGACCATCCGCCCTTCACCGGCGCGAAGGATCCGCTCGAGGATCGGCACGTGTTCAACTCCCTGTTCGTCCGCTCAGGCGTGCGGCACCGCTCGGCTGATTCCGGGTGGCCCCACGCACACAACGTTGATCGCAACGTCGCCGTTCATCGTATCCAGGTCCGATGACCGCTCAGGGGTGTTCCTAGTTTCGACGGGTTGCGGGGCTTTCCGGTGTGCCTGGGTCACGGGTGGCGCCCACCCCGGCAAGCCGATGGACCGACCCGCGTAAACAGGTCAGTTTCTGGCCGCTCATGGCGAGATGATGTCAGCATGGCGACCGCCGAACGACTGCTGAGGGTGCTGGACCTGCTCCAGTCACGACCGCTGTGGACGGGTCCCGAACTTGCCCAGCGGCTCGGAGTGTCGCCGCGCTCGGTGCGCCGGGACGTGGACCGGCTCCGTGCGCTGGGCTATCCGGTCGAGGCGGCGCGAGGCGTCGAGGGCGGCTACCGGCTCGGCGCCGGGCGCGGCATGCCACCGCTGCTGCTCAGCGACGAGGAGGCGGTGGCGGTGGCCGTGTCGCTGCAGGTGGCGGCCACCGGCCCGCTCACCGGCGCGAGCGAGGCGGCCACTCGGACGATGGCCAAACTCGACCAGGTGATGCCGCCGGCGCTGCGCTCGCAGGTGGCCGCGATCCGCACGGCCACCGCCACGCTCGCCCACACCCAGCCCAGTGTGGACGGGGACACGCTCCTGCGGATCGCCCGAGCCTGCCGGGACCGAACCCGGCTACACCTGGCCTACCGCAGCCGATCGGGTACCGCCTCGCAGCGCACCATCGAGCCGGTCCGACTGGTCGCCACCAGCCGGCGCTGGTACCTGATGGCGTGGTGCCTTGACCGCCAGGACTGGCGTACTTTCCGGCTGGACCGGATGAGCGAGGTGACCGCGTCCACCTGGCGCTTTGCGGCCAGGGACCACCCGGACCCGGTCGAGTTCGTCCACCGCGCGATCACCGAGGCCGACCACCGTCACCAGGCCGTGGTGCGGATGGCCGCACCCGCAGACCAGATACGTCAGGTGTTCGGCGTCCAAACGGTGCGGGTGGTGCCCGATGGTCCGCACGCCTGCCTCGTACACGCGGGGGCGGATGACCCGTTCGGCATCCTGCCCTACCTGTTGTGGGCAGGCGTGGACTTCGAGATCCTGAGCCCCGCCGAACTGGCGCAAGCGGCAATCGCGCTGGCCGATCGACTGCGGCGCGCGGTACCGGCCGGCGGCGACCGCGCCCTCGGCCACACCGGCGACGGTGCGGGCCCGGGGCGGGCGTGAACCCGGTCGGGCCCGTGACCCGATCTCGCTGGCGTCGCCATGATCAGGCTGCAATGCTGAATCGGTGACCAGACCCACTCTGTCGGCCACCAGCCGCAACGGTGAGGGCCTGACGTTGACGCCCGCCGGCCCCACCGCGTGGCGTGTGACCCGACAGGCGAACGGGGAACCGGCACAGGGCGAACCGATCGGCCGAGTGCGGGTGGCGTCGCGAGCCGGACAGGGCGAGATCGACTTCCGCCTCGACCCCGCCCACCGGGGAATGGGGTACGCCTCGGCGGCCGTCCGTTCGGTGTCGGACTGGGCCCTGGATCCGCACGGCGGCGACCTGGGGGTGCTGCTGTGGCGAGCCGAAGTGGGCAACTGGCCAGCCCGGCGGGTCGTGTGGGCCTGCGGCTACCGGGTCGAGGGTCGAGTACGGGGCCTGCTCAGCGACGCGGACGGCCCTCGCGACGGGTGGATCGGGGCACTGCAACGCGACGATCCACGGCGTCCCTTGCTGCCCTGGTGGGAGCCTGCCGAGATTCGGCTCGGCGATCTGATGTTGCGCCCCAACGCCGACGGCGACATCGCCCGGATCGCTGAGGCATGCAGGGACCCGGCGAGTCAGCAGTTCCTCGTGCAACTCCCCAATCCGTACGGGGCCGAGGAGGCGCGGGCCTTCCTGCTGTTCGTCGCGGAGGAGCATGCCGGGGCGTCCAGCCTCAACTGGGCGATCGCATCGGTGCACGAGCCGGAGCGAATCCTCGGGGAGATCTCGCTGGTCGGGCTCAGTGCAGGCATCTCACGCGCGGGCGAGATCGGGTACTGGATTCATCCGGACGCGCGGCGCAACGGCTACGCCCGAGCCGCCACCCGGATGGCCACCCGCCACGCGCTGCTGCCTGAGAACGAGGGCGGAATGGGCCTGGACCGGGTACTCCTGCGGGCGGCCGAGTCGAACACCGGGTCGCTCGAGGTGGCGCACCAGGCGGGCTTCCGCAACAGCGGCCTGGATCGGATGGCTCAGCGGCTGCGCGACGGCAGCTGCGTCAACCTGGTGCGCTTCGAGATGATCGCCAGCGAACTGGACGAGGCCTGGGCACACCCGTCCTGTCTGCGGTGAGGTGCTGTCTGCGTTGAGGTTCGGCGCAGGAATCCAGGCCCGCGAGAGTCCAAGCCCGGCGCGGGCGCCGGGGTCGGTGCGTCAACCGGGTCAGTGCGTCAACCGGGCGAGCGCAGCCTCCACGAACGCCTCGGTGGAGGTTCCCTGCTGCCAGAGTCCCTGGTTGGCGCGCACCGCGCTGTACAGCATGAGGAAGGTCGAGTCGTGCGTGCCCGCAGCGCGTTCCAGCGTGAGACATCCGGTGATGCGGCCCTCGTGGTTGTAGCGCACGGCGACGAGCGGAGTCTCGGTGCTGGCCCCGTCGATCGGCTGGGTGTCACCCCAGACTTCGAGCTTGCCGTCCTCGAGTCGGCGGCTCTCCAGAAGGCGCCACGCCTCGATGACCGGATACACCCCGTTCGTGCGCACGAACTCGGTGAATGCATGATGCGTCCCGACGCGCTGGCGCGTTGGGTCGCGCGACCACCAACCCATCCACCAACCTTGGCATGTGAGTCGCCCCGACGGTAGTGAAGCGACCAAACTGGAACCCGGGCCCGAACCGGACGATCCCGGGTGTGTGTTCTGTCAGATCGTCGCCGGACGACTGTCCGCCCACCTGGTGCTGGTCGAGCCGGACGTGGTGGGCTTCCTGGATCGTCGTCCGCTCTTCCACGGCCACACCCTGCTGGTCCCCCGGCGACACCGCCATACCCTGCCCGAGGTGCCCACCGCGGAGTTGGCCCCGCTGATGGACGCCGCCCAGCGAGTGGCCGCCGCGATGGTCGATGTGCTCGGCGCCCAGGGATCGTTCGTGGCGATGAACAACACGGTCAGCCAGTCGGTCCCGCATCTGCACGTGCACGTGGTCCCTCGCACCAAGGGCGACGGGCTGCGGGGCTTCTTCTGGCCGCGCACCACCTACGCGGACGACGCCGAGATGTCCCGGATCGCCGGTCGGATCGCGGCGGCGCTATAGGCATCCTCGTCGTGGGTCGACGTTGAATCAGCGAGGAACCGCCGGCCGCGCGCACAGATACGACCCATCGCCAGCCGACGTGTTCTAGAATCGCACAATGGCCGTAGGTGACCGAGTCGCAGACGCCCGTACTGAGTCGGGTTTGACTCAAGCGCAACTCGCGTCGGCGATCGGTCTCGACCGTAGCGCGCTGGCAAAGATCGAGACCGGGGTACGCAGGGTGTCGGCTGTCGAACTTGTCTCGATCGCACGAGAACTGCGACGGCGCGTCGAGTGGTTCGTCGAGCCGAGTCCGCCCGCGATCGTTTCGTATCGCTTGACCAAGGATGGACGGGAAACACAGTCCATCGACGCCGAACTGGATCGCATCGTTCACGATGTCGACTTCGTCTCAGGTCAATGCCCGTCGCTGATGGAACATCGGCCAGACGAGCTTGAGCCGCCGACATCGATGGCCGAAGCGGAAGCGCTTGCCACCCAAGCGCGCAGCCTTCTCGATCTGCCTCCGGACATGCCCGCGCTGGACCTCGCCGAGCTGGTCGCCGCGATCGGGCTCATGCCCTTTTCTCTTCACCTGGACGGGGATGCGGACGCGGGGACGGTGCTCCTCGGGGCAGGTGGCGTCACGGTGATCAACGGTGACCTTCACGTCGGGCGTCGCCGGTTGGCCCTGGCTCACGAACTCGGCCATTACCTCATTGCCGATCCCTACACCACGGACTGGAGGGCCGGCGCTCCCGGCGCTGAACTGCTCGAGGCCTACCTCGACCGCTTCGCTCGCGCACTGTTGCTACCCCGCGTGGATCTGGAGGAGCGCTGGTCCACCTGGGTCGCCGCGCCGCACGAGTCTCTTCGAGACGCGGCCGTGCGAGCGGGAAGTCACTACCGGGTCGATATGACAACCCTCGCGCGCCGCCTGAGTGAGCTGGAGGCCATTGACGGCTCGCAGGTGGAATCCATCCGGAACGTGCGGACGAGGCGAGCCGACATCATCGAGAAGAACCTCGTCGTCCCCCTCGAACTGGAACCGGTTGCCCTCCCTCGAGTCTATGAGCGAGCGGTGCTCTCCCTATATCGGAGCGAGACCATCAGCGAAGATCGAGCTCTTGGACTGCTGTTGGACACCATGGAACCGGCCGACCTGCCTGACCTACCGATGCGCCCACGGAATGAGATCTGGGTCGTCACCTCGTGAGCGAATCCACCCGCGTGTACGTTCTGGACACCGGGCCGCTCAGCCATTTCGCCCGCAGCCAGTGGCTCGGAGGCAGGTTTGCAGGCTACTCGACTCGGTCGGTGCGCACCGGGACGGTCCGCAGCACGAACGTGGTCCGCAGATCGTCCCGACCGACCACCTGGCGTAGCTGAGCCGAGACCAGGTCGGCCTGGTCGCCGATCTGTTGGAGCGAGGCGTCGGGTGACAGGGTGGCGTTGATCCGGGCGACGAGTTGGCCGTCGACCGAGTCCAGGTCACCGACTGCGGCGTCCACACCGGGCAGGTGGTTGAAGGCCAGGGCCGCAGCGTCCACCACAGAGCGGGCGTCCACCAGGAGCGTCGCATCGTCCTTGCTGCCGGGCAGTTGCAGTTTGAGCACCCGGCGCGAGGGCAGATGGGCGATCGCCCAGCGCAGGGAGATCACGATGATGGCGATACCCACGATCATCAACGCCCACGGCCACCACGCGGTGTTCGAGTACACCAGTTCCACCTGCAGGGTGTCGGGCATGGACCGGACCACCCCGGGCAGTGGCAGCCACTGCAGGGTCCGCAGCGACCAAGCCATCAGCACGAGGCCGAGCGCAAGGCAGGCCAGACCCACGATGATGACGACGACCCGGTCGAACATCCGAAGCAGTTTCATGACGTGCTCTTCCGGTTCCGGGCGGGGCGCTCGCGCCTCGGGCCGGCCGCGACTCGCACGTCCACCGTGAGGGAGTCTCGCAACGGGCTGATCGTCTGCTCCGCCACGTCGCGCACCTGCTCAGGGATGCCCTCACCGCCGGTGGTGTGAGCCTCGATCCGCAGGGTCTTGCTCCGCGGGCGAACCTCCAACGCGACGACCCCGGGCACCACCTGGCAGTCCGTCTCCACCAGTCGGGCCAGGTCTGCCCGGGAGATGTAGACCCCGGTCTCCGCGCGCAGCCCATAGGTGTCGATGCGCCGGCGGCGGGCGGCCGAGAAGACCAGCGCCCCACCCACGATGAGCAACAGGATGGACAGCGCCAGGGATCGCTGCCCTGCGGTCACCGCGGTCACCGCAGCGACCGCGCTGTCGGTCAGGGCAGTGCGGTTCAGCCACCCCCAGGCGACCACGGCGTCGTGAATCGCGGCCACGCCCAACAGCAGCAGCAGGGGGGCCAGCAGCAGTGCCACTCCCGAGGCCCAACTGGCGTGACGAGGCTGGGGCCCGGGCGGATAGGGCTTGACCAGCCCGATCTTCGCCGAGGCGCCAGTGGCGACGGACTCCTCGCGTTGGGTCGGATTCACCGCACGCTCCGTTCCACCTCGAGATCGTCAGGTGTCACGACGCTGGCGATCGTCACCTCGATGCCATCCACCGCGAGCCCGGTCAGCCGGGTGACCCGCTCGACGACGAGGTCCCGGACGGCACCGCCGACCGCACTGAGTTGATAGGGCCATTCGACCGCGATCTGCACTGACAGCCTGGTCCGTCGACTGGCGACCGTGGCCTTGGTGCGGGGCAGGGACTTTCGCCCGCCGATCACCACGGTGCCACGGACCTCTTGCGCTGCGATCCGCGCGATCCCGGCCACCACCCGGTCGGCGATGACCAAGGTCCCGCGCTCGGCGGCCGGTGGCAACGCCTCGCCCTCGGGCGGGGCCGTGGACCGGCCACCCGACTCGACGCCGGGATTGCCGGTGGGCGGTCCGGTGCTGCCCTCAGCCACGCCAGCCCCCGTCCGGGTCGCGGGGGCGCCCACGGCGGTTTGCCAGCTGACTCAGATCGACGTATCCGTCGAGGTACGCGCCGGCGGCCAAGCCGACCGATCCGAGCACCGCGGTGATGAGGAAGCCCCAGAAGCCACCCATCGCCGCACCCAGGCCCAGCGCCAGGCCAACGATCAGTCCGGTGGTCGTGCGTGTCATGTCTCCTCCGTCTCCGTCGGACCGGGCCTGGATCCGGCCAGATCCGAACGGGCTGTTCACAGGTCGATGTACCGCCGGGCCCCGGGCAACCCTCGTGGCAACCGCGAGCGCACAGCCCGGACCGCACGCCGACGGGTCCTGCGGCCCGCCTGGATGCGACGCCGCACAGTGGTGGCCAGGCCAGGCTTGGGACGGGCCCGACGACTGTAGAGATCGTCCACCTCGGCAAGAGCCGCGATGAAGTCGTCGGGGTCGCCCCCCACATCCGGGTGGTACCTGCGGGCGACCCTCGCCCTGGCCGCCAACCACTGCGAACGGTCGTCCGGACTCACCGAGGGAGTCATGCGCGCCTCGCTCGGCTGTCACCGGGAGCCAATGTGTCGGTGGTGGACCTCGGGTCGGTGACGGGCTCACTTCGGGTGTCCTCGGGTGCACCGGCCGGGGCCTCGATGTCGGCCACCACCACATCCACCTCGCCCTCGACGACGTCGCGCAACTGCTGTCGGATCCGACGGCCTACCAATTGGGCGGATGCGCCCCAACTCAGCACCAGGCATACCTCGGTGCGACCGTGCCGCTGCCGAACACCGGCGAGCCGACGACCCGGCAGGTAGGTGGCCATGTCCCCGAAGGCACCCGCTGTCAGACCTGCCACGCCGGGCGTGGCCAGCACGAGCCGCGCCACCTCGTCGATGGTCTCGTCCGGCCAGCGGGACACCGCGCCCGTCGCCACGGGAACCGGCGGGTCGGCAGCGCCAGAGCGCGCCGATACCTCGCTGCCGGGGTCGGAGGCCGTCACTCCACCCGGTTCGGCCGTGAGACCGGCTCCGGGTCAGGAGCCGCCGCCGGCTGAGACTCCTGTGGCAGGTGAACGTCCTGGACGTCGATGTTCACCTCTTTGACCTCGAGGCCGGTCATCCGCTCGATGGAGGCGATGACATTGCCGCGGATGGCCTCGGCGAGCTCGGCGATCGGGACGCCGTACTCGGTGACGATCTGCAGATCGACTGCCGCCTGGCGCTCGCCCACTTCGACGGCGACACCCTGGGTGTGGTTGACGCGTGCACCGGGGATTCGCTCACGAATCGCGCCTACCGCGCGAGCGGTGTTGCCACCCACTGCGTACACACCGGTGACGTCACGGGTGGCGATTCCGGCGATCTTGGCGACCACGGAGTCGGCGATGGTGGTGCGGCCGTACTGGGTCACCAGGGCGGAACTGCTGGAGCCACTGGAACCACTGGAACCAGCCTTGGAAAGTTCGGTCGTCGAACCGGTCTGGTGTGACGTCTCGGTCATCGAGTACTCCTCCGGGCGGATGCTACCTACGTGGGCAGTATGCCCCGGAAGTGCGCTCAGGTCGCGGCGAGACGAAGGATGTTCTCAGTGACCGTGTCGACCGATGACGAGCGGGCGATCCCGCCGTCCACCAGTCCACCCTCGGTGAGCGAGGCAGGCACCTCGGAGGCGGACATGACGAGGATCCGCGCGCCCGGAACGGCTGCCCGCACTCGCGAGCACACCTCTTCGGCGCGCCGGGAGTCCGGGCCGGATCCGACGAGGACCACGTCCGGGCGTAGGTCGATGACGAGGTTGTCCCCGACGTCGGCGTCGAGCCCCCCGACGACCTCGATACCGTCCGCGGCCCCGAGCACGATCTCCAAGCCACGGCGGGAGAGGAACTGATCGTCGATCATGAGGACTCGGATGTCGTCCACGATCAGCACCTCCATGTTGTCCGGTTGTGGGTGGAGCCGGCCACCATGGCAGCCGACTCCACCGCACTCACGAGTGACGGCACTCACCTGTCACGACATCATGGTGACACGACGTGCCCTGCCACATACGGAGTTTCGGCAAAACTCACACCCCGGAAGCAAGGCGCTCCAGCCGGGGCATCCGGTCCAGCGGCCGGCAGACTCAAGCGCCGGTCTCGACCTCGACACCGGAGACGTCGAGGCGGAGCACTCCGTAACTCCACCCACGGCGCCGATACACCACGCTCGGCAGGCCGGTGCCGGAGTCGACGAACAGGTAGAAGTCGTGCCCGACGAGTTCCATCTCGTAGAGGGCGTCGTCCAGGCTCATGGGCTTGGCCGCGTGGACCTTCTCGCGCACCTCGATCGGGGAGAAGTCGGGTTCATCATCCTCGAGCGCCTCCTCCACGGGCTCGGCGATCACCGGGGAGGTGCGCACCGTCACCGGGGCATGCCGACCGTGGTGAACCTTGCGCCGGTCTCGGGCACGGCGTAGTCGTTCCAGCAACTTCTCCTGCGCCAGATCGAGTGCGCCGTAGAGATCTTCGGCGCAGGCCTCGGCGCGAATCACCGGGCCGCGGTCACGCACAGTCAGTTCCACGCGCTGGGCACGCGATGACTGACGAGGGTTCTGCTCATGTGACACCAAGACATCGACACGCTGGGCTCGGGGGGCCAGTTGGGCGATCTTCTCCAACTTCTCTTCTGCCTGGCGTCGGAAGCGGTCGGTCAGGGTGGCGTGCCGTGCCGTAATGACGATCTCCACTGATGCAGTCCTCTCGAGATGAAACGGTGTCTGACGATGCGTTGCCGCCTGCGCTGCGGCATCAGGCCCGCGTCATGGGCACCACCTCCCGCCGTGACGCGCCGCGGAGGCTGAGTGATCTGGCTCCATGACAGAACGCTAGCCCTCCACCGACTCCCCGGAAAGGTTGCGTCGCGCGCGGCTTCACCAGCGGCCTCTCACGCCGGAGCCCGCACCGGCTCGGACGAAGGGGCCTCATGCCCCGGATAACGACGGGGGGTGGCCGCAAGTGCCGCAGCCCCACCCACGCGTACCCCGGCGGCTTCCAACGCCCGACGCGCCTCGGCCAGGGTTGCTCCGGTCGTCACCACGTCGTCCACGAGCACCACCGTGTCAGACGGGCCGGCGGCGGCGCAGCGAAATCTGCCGACAAGATTCTTCTGGCGTTGCACCTGGGACAGACCCGCCTGATCACGCACCCGTCCGAGGTGTTCGAGCATCGGGCGAGTGACCGTCGGCACGCCCCGGTGGCGTAACCGACTCGTCGCATCCGCCGCGGCGTCGGCGAGCAGGTCAGCACCCCGGCGCCGCAGGGCACTGGGGCTGGTCGGCACCGGGACCAGGACCAATGACATGCCGGGCCGACCGGGCCCCAGGAGGTGACCGTGCACGGAGAGCAAGGCGAGCACCGCGC
The DNA here is from genome assembly GCA_047974565.1 of Actinomycetales bacterium. GTDB lineage: Bacteria > Actinomycetota > Actinomycetes > Actinomycetales > CAWJMD01 > JBDIAG01. The sequence continues at coordinate 15,783 of JBKECN010000097.1, read as the reverse complement.
GGTGCAGTGCGCACCCGATGAGTGCGGTGAGGTCGGTTCGGCCCCTGTCCTTCCAGGAGGTCACCACCCCCCTGACCGGGCCCTGGTACCGGGCGACGGCATACCCGGGCAGCCCCGGCAGCAGCCGCGGATGGCTTCCGGCCAGCCGATGCCAGGCCCGCGGCGCCGCGTACAGCCAGGCCCGGCAGGCGGGGCAGCACGCTTCGTCGGGCGCCCCGCACCCGGCGCAGGTGACCGGCAGCAGGAGGGCGGCGAGTTCGTCGAGGGCGCGCCGCCACGGACCCGGTGAGGCCAGGTGGCGGGCAGTGGACATTCCCATGGCTCCACCCCAGCAGCCCCCGCACACCCGCGCCCGGACCGGGCCGCACCTGTGGACAACCCCGCCGATGGGGCACGCCTGTGGATCATCACTTGGGCCAATCAACACTCGGGGGTTCTTTGGTTCCCGGGCAGTGGCCCCTGCGGGCGTTCAGACCACGAACAACGTCCGTCGCCGCCGGCGGACGATCCTCGATGAGGCTCCGCGCGCTCAGTTGCCCAGCGCGGTCCGAGAGAGAAATCCCTGCACCAGCCGGGCGGCCCGGGTGATCGAGCGGCTATCGGTGGTCACCGACTCGGCCAGCATCGCCTCGGGGTCGAGCCCGAAGTCGATCGCCACCTCGCGACCGCCGTTGTCCAGCCACCCGCGAAGACTGTCCGAGGTGACCTCGGGGTGGAACTGCACCGCGAGATTGCGCCGGAGCACGAAGGCCTGGGGGCCGGAGGTGTTTCGCGCGATCTCGGTCGCCTCGGTGGGCATCTCCCAACGGTCCGAGTGCCATTCGAACCACGGACCAGACGGCACCAGGTGCTCGTCATCGCTGTCCACCTCGGCGAAGCCGATCTCGGGATGAGCGGTGCGACGTACCGAACCACCATGCGCCAGGGCGAGTAACTGGCCCCCGAAACAGATTCCCAGCACGGGGATCTCGGCCGTGTCCGCCCGACGCAGCAGGTCGCACTCCGCCTGCACCCAGGCCTCGACCCGGGGGTCGTACGCCGAGCACACCGAGCCCATCACCACGACGACGTCGACGCCCTCCAGGGCCGGGAAACGGGTGGAGAAGTCCGGCAGACTGCGGGGCATGTCGGCGGGCTCGGGCCCCACCATGACGGAGTGCTCGACGACGTCGAAGCCACTCTCACGCAGGGCTTGCTTCACCGGGCCCAGGGGCGAGGTGTGATCGTGGACGATGGCGAGAGCACGCATCGGCACACAATAGTTAGGATGCGAACGATCTTCTACCCCGGCGTCGACTGAACCTCGCCTCGGGACCGTCGGATCGGACGCTTCCTGGCGATCCTCAGGTCGAGTACCGATCCGCCCGAACTTTCTGGGTGTGGATACTCAGGCAGACACCCCGGGCCGACCATGAGGCTTGAGCGCATGACCTCGCCAGCCGTCGCTCGCGTTCACGCCCAGACGCCTCCCACTCGGAACCGCACCGTCGACTTCCTGCGGGCCGCCGCAATCATCACAGTCGTCCTGGGTCACTGGACGATCGCAGCGGTCCACGTCTCCAGCGGCGCCCAGATCAGCGCTCACGCGGTTCTCGACATCGCGCCGTGGACTCATCCACTCACCTGGGTGGCGCAGGTGATGCCCCTGTTCTTCTTCGTCGGCGGCTACGCCAACGCCCTGTCCTGGCGTTCGGCGCGCAGGAAGGGCCAGCCCTATTCCGGTTGGCTGCGAGCACGGCTGCGTCGGCTCGGGCTCCCCCTGATTCCACTGCTCGCCTGCTGGGTTGGCGTCGCCGCCATCGCGCTGGCCGCCGGCATCTCGGCCCAGCAACTCCATCAGCTCAGCCAGGTCGCCCTGGTGCCCACCTGGTTCCTTGCCGCCTACGTTCTCGTGGTGGCCACCACCCCCGCCTGCCTGGCCCTGTGGGAGCGGTACGGCCCCGCCAGCATCGCCGCAGGCCTGACCCTGGCCGCCGTCGTCGACACCGTGAGCATCACGACCGGCAACATCTACCTGGGTTACCCGAACTACCTCATCGTGTGGGCGAGCGTGTCGATGGTCGGCTTCGCCTGGCTGGACGGCCGACTGGCCGGTGCCGGGCGCCGCCTCGCGCTGGCAGCGCTGGGGCTCACCGGCCTGACGCTGCTGGTGACCTTCGGCCCGTATCCGGTCTCGATGATCGGCCTGGCCGGGGAGGCGGTGAACAACTCCGCCCCGACCCGGATCACCATGGCCTTCCTGGGTTTGGCGCAGATCGGCCTGGTGCTGTTGGCCGAAGGACGCCTCGCCGCCCTGCTCGCCCGTCCGACCCTGTGGTTCGCCGTGGTGATGGTCAACCGGCGGATCATGAGCTGGTACCTGTGGCATCTCACCGTGATGGTCGCGGTGATCGCCGTCTCCTTCCTCTTCCTCGACGGGTTCGGATTCCACCTGGTCCCGGTCACCGGGGCCTGGTGGGCCAGCCGGCTCGTGTGGATCGCGCTGCTGAGCACCCTGACCTTCCTCGTCGTCCTGGTCGTCGGACGATTCGAGAGCCCTTCGCCCGACCCTCGCCCCGCCGGGCCGGCGTGGCAGCCGATCGCCGCCACGGTGTGCGTGTGCGGCGGACTCGCGGTGATGGCGAGTGAGGGCATCGTCAGCGACCGGGGACTCATGTGGTTCTGGCCGACGCTGGCGATCGCGGGGATGGTCCTGTTCGGAGTCGTCCGGATTCCGCGCCGCTGACGCACCGTCTCCCCCGGCCCCACCGCACACCTTCACGTCCACCGTCGAGCCCGTCGAGGCCGTCGAGGCAACGCGCGACCAGCTTGGTACAGACTCTTGCCAGGCATCACCGGAGTCACTATCGTTCGTGTCCAAACGATCTACCCAGGGCGCCGGCCGGCGCCGTCCCGACCCGAAACTGGAACGGTGACCATGACCCACGCGACACAAACGCTGGTCAGCGAGGTGGAGACCGACACGACGGTGAGTTCGATCGTGGAGGTGGCCTCCGATGTCGTGGAGGTGACCCTCACCCCGGTGGCCGGCGAGCAATTGCCCGGTTGGACTCCGGGTGCCCACGTGGACCTGCTGCTTGGTGAGGACCTCGTCCGGCAGTACTCGCTGTGCAGCAGCCCGGGCGAGGGCGGCCACTATCGGGTCGCCGTGCTCAAGACCCCGGACAGCCGCGGCGGCTCGCAGGCAGTGCATCAACTGCAGGTGGGCTCGGCACTGCGAATCCGAGGGCCGCGCAACCACTTTCCGCTCGTCGCGGCCCCGGCGTACATCTTCGTCGCCGGAGGTATCGGCATCACGCCGATGTTGCCGATGATCGAGCAGGCGACGGCCGCCGGCGCCGAATGGCACCTGTACTACGGCGGCCGCAGCCGATCCTCGATGGCCTACCTGGACCGGCTGAAGGATCATGGCGACCGGGTGACAGCAGTGCCGCAGGACGACGAGGGGATGCTCGACCTCGACTCGATCCTGGGCACTCCCCGCCCCGGGACGCTGGTCTACTGCTGCGGGCCCGAGCCTTTGCTGGCCGCGGTGGAGGAGCGGTGCGAGTCCTGGCCCCCGGGGGCGCTGCACCTGGAGCGCTTCACCGCCAAGGCCGTGGACACCTCCAATGACGACACCTTCGAACTCGCGCTGCAACGCTCCGGGATCACGGTCACCGTGGGCCCGCAGGAGAGCGTCTTCGACGCGATGCGCGCCGCAGGGGTCGCCGTCCTCGGGTCCTGCCTGGAGGGGATCTGCGGCACCTGCGAGACCGGAGTTCTGGAAGGCGAGGTCGACCACCGCGACTCGGTGCTCGACCCTGAGGAGCAGGAAGCCAACGACTGCATGATGGTGTGCGTCTCGCGGGCCCGCTCGGCACGACTGGTTCTGGACGCATGAGCACCACGGCCCGAAAGGACTCGACGATGAGCACGCCCCCAGAGCGGCGCTGCGCCGACGTGCCGCACAACTCGTGGTACGCCGCGGCCACCAGCGACGAGGTCGGACGCACCCCGGTTGCCCGCACCGTCCTGGGGCGGCGGATGGTGCTCTACCGCACTCAGAACGGACGAGCGGTCGCCTTGGAGGACCGCTGCGCCCATCGGCCGGTGCCGCTGTCCGCGGGCTGGCTCGAGGGAGACGAGATCGTCTCGAACTACACGGGTTTCCGCTACGCCCCGGACGGCACCTGCACCGCGGTGCCCACCCAGGAGAACGTGCCCTACGGCGCCCAGGTCGAGGCGTACCCGGTTCATGAGGACGGCACCTTCGTGTGGGTCTGGCCCGGGGACGGGCGGCTCAGCTCGCAACGGACGCCACCGCAGACCGAGTGGCTGCGCGATCCCGGCTGGGCCAGTTTCGGCGACGCCTGGACCACCGCCGCCTCGCTGGAACTCATGCACGACAACTTCGCCGACATCACCCACGTGTCGTTCATCGACCCGGACATCGCTCCCCCGTCACTGGCTGACGGCACCCCACCGCCCCTGCAGGTGCAGGTGAGCGAGACCTCGGTCGGCTTCAGCCGGGACTTCTCGCCGGCACCGATGGCGGCGTGGCACGCCGCGCTGCTCGGCGTGCCCGAGGACAGCGCGCACCCGAACCGCGAGTCCGGCCGCTTCGTCGCGCCCGGCCTGTGGGTCGACCGGTGGGACGTCACGGTCGCCGGGCACGGCGACGCCGACGGCGTGCACAGTTTCGTCTTCACCCACGCGCTGACCCCGGTGGACGAGCGCAGCACCCGCCACGTGTGGCGGGTGAGCCGGAACTCGGCGCTCTCCGCGGCCGCGCAGGGCACCCTCGCGCCGGTCTTCACCCGGTACTACGGCCGGGTACGTACGATGCTGGAGTCCATGCAGGCGATCATCGACACCGACGGCATGCGCCCCGTGGTCAATGTCGCGGCCGACGCCGCAGGCATCCAGGTCCGCAAGATCATGGCCCGCATGGTCGCCGACGAGGTGGGCGGCTGAGGCGCGCTCGTCCCGCACGGCCCGGTAGCCGACTTTCGAGTCGGGTACCGGGCCGACGTCTTGCGCACTCACTGAACGGTTTTTGCGTACCCGGACACATTTTCGTACATGCGGCAACAAGTCCGCCCCCCGGGATGACTCCCAGGGGGCGGATGGGCGTGTGAGTCTCAGGCTGCGGTGATCCGCACCGGGAACTTCTTGATGCCGTTGACGAAGTTCGACCGGACCCGCTTGATGTCGCCGGCCAACTCGATATCGGCAAGCCGCGGGAGCAGTTCCTCGAACATGAGCCGGATCTCCATCCGAGCCAGGTTGTTGCCCAGGCACAGGTGGGGCGAGCCCTTGCCGAAGGTCATGTGGTCGACGTTCTCCCGGGTCACGTCCAGGCGGTACGGATCGTCGAAGACCTCGTCGTCGCGGTTCCCCGAGCCGAACCACATGACGACCTTGTCGCCCTCGCGGATCTGCTTGCCGCCGAGTTCGGTGTCCCTCGTGGCGGTGCGTCGGAAGTGGTACACCGGCGAGGCCCACCGCAGCAACTCCTCCACCGCAGGCTGGATCAGCTCAGGCTCCTTCTGGAGGCGGGTGAGCTGGTCCCGCTGCTCCATCAGGCCGAGCATCGCACTGGAGATGGCGTGCCGGGTGGTCTCGTTGCCGGCGATCACCAGCAGCGTGAAGTACATGTTGAAATCGCGCTCGGTGAGCGGGACCCCGTCCTCAGGCAGTTTGTTGGCCAGGATCGACACGAGATCGGTGCCGTCCCCGCCGATCCGCTCCTGCTTGAGCGCGGTGCCGTAATCCCACACCTCCTGCACCGTGGGAGAACGGAATGGCAGGTGGGTGTACTTCTCGCTCTCGGCGGTGTCCGCGAGCACGGTGGCATAGTCCGGGTCGGTGTTCCCGACGAACTCGTTGCCCCACGCGATGAGCTGACCGGTGTCACTCTCCGGCACGTCCAAGAGCCGGGCGAGCACGTTGATCGGGAAGTCGGCGCTGATCTCGGCGACGAAGTCGATCTCGCCGTCCGCGGCCTTGACCATCGCATTGTCCACGGTGCGTTTGGTCAGCTGGCGCAGGAATCCCTCGTAGTTCTTCATGAGGTTGCGTGGGGTGAACTGGCGCTGGATCAGCCGACGCAGCGCCAGGTGGCGCTCACCGTCGGTCTCCAGCATCGACCGGCGCACCTCCTGGTCCTCCGGCGACAGTTCTTCGAGGTTGACGAACTGCTCGGAGGTGAAGGTGTCCGAGTCCCGGTCGACCTGCCAGATGTCGTTGTACCGGGTGATCGCCCAGAACCCGCTGTTGGGAGCGGCTTCGGGGTTCCAGTGCACCGGATCCTGCTCGCGCAGGGTGTCGAACTGGGCGAAGCTTCGCCCGTCCGCGAATCCGTCGATGTCTGCCAGGTCGACCTCGTCCAAAGGCACCGGGGCGTGGCGGGGCATGTGTCTCCTCTTTCGTCGTGCTTCCCCGGCGTCGCCCGGGGCAAGGGCTCACAGGTGGTACGTGTACTCCTCGAACTCCCAGTCGGTGATCCAGGAGCGGAAGCGCTCGATCTCGTCCCGCTTGTACGCGACGAACGAGTTGACGAAGGGCTTACCCAGCAGGTCGGCGAACTCGGCGTCGCCCTCCAGGGCGTCCAGGGCGGTGTCCAGGGTAGTGGGCAGCATCTCCGAGCGGGCCACGTCGTAGCCGTACCCGACCAGCGGGTCGGGCGGCTCGATCTTGTTGCGGACGCCGAGCAGCGCGGCGGCGAGCAGCCCGGCGATCGCCAGGTAGGGGTTGGCCGAGGCGTCGCCGAGCCGCAGTTCCATCCGGGATGCCTTGCCCCGCTCCGGCGGGATCCGCACCATCGCGCTGCGGTTGTCCATGCCCCAGTCGATCAGCCACGGTGCGAGCGTGTCCGGCCCGAAACGCTTGTAGGAGTTGATCGTCGGATTGGACAGGGCAGCCAGGGCCGGGGCGTGGGCCAGCACGCCGCCGACGGCGTAGCGCCCCACCTCGGACAGCCCGTCCGGGCCATCGGGGTCGTCGAACAGCGCGTTGTCGCCGTCCCACATGGAGAAGTGCAGATGGAAACCCGAGCCGCCCTCGTCGTTGAAGGGCTTGGGCATGAAGGTGGCCAGCCGGTCCTGCCGGCGGGCGAGCTCCTTGATCGCGGCCTTGAACCGGTGGGCCCGGTCGGCGGCATCGAGGGCCTCACCGTGCCAGAGGTTGATCTCGAACTGTCCGGAGGAGAACTCGTGGTTGGCGGCCACCACGTCGATGCCGTAATCGCCGAGCAGCCGCAGCGACTCCAGCAGCACGTTCTCCGGGTCGCCCTTGAGGCCGGAGACGTAGACGTTGCCGGTGCCCTCGCCGTAGCGGCTCCACCCGGACGCGGACTTCTCGGACCGTTCGAGAACGTAGAACTCCAACTCCGGGCCCACCATGGGGACCATCCCCAGTTCGGCAAAGTCCTCTACCACTCGGCGCAACATCGCGCGGGGGGATTCGGCGGAGGGCGTGCCGTCGGGGTTGAACAGGTCGGCGATGCAGTGCGCCACTCCGGGCTCCCACGGCACCTGCTGCAGCGTGTCCACATCCGGGAAGGCCAGGATGTCGGGGAGCCCGGACGAGAGCCCACCCTCCATGTCGACCACCCCGCCGCGCGGCGTGGTGCCGTAGACCGAGCGGCAGAAGGCCACCCCGCCACCCACCGTGCGCGCGAAGTGCTGGACGAGAACATCTCGGCCCCGGTCGGTTCCGATGATGTCGGAGTAACCGAGGCGAACGACGTCGATCCCTTGTTCGGTGAGCCGGTCCGCCGCCGGCTGCAAGGCGGAGGTGTCGAAGTGAGCCATCTTTGTGCCCCTTACTCGTCCGGGTGAGCCTCTCGCATGGAGGCTTTGATCTCGTGGTTCAGGAGGGTCTGGCAAATCGTTAGGGTCCGAACATTACCCATGCACTCCCGGTGCGGCAAGGGGTTCCCTCAACGAGCTTGGACGGATACGGTAACCCTGACCGTACGGACCCGAACGATCTCTCAATGCGTCGCGAGGAGCAGTGACAATGCCCGACATGCAGGGGTTCTTCTACCCGCGCACCTCCGGTGGCCAGGCTTCGATCATCCCCAGCCCACCCTGGTTCTATTCCGGTGACCTGCTCACCGTGGAATACCGGACCGACCCGGCCCGGGTCGCCGAACTGCTGCCCGCCCCGCTGGAACTGGCCCCGGAGGATCCGGGTGCGGTGGCGATGATCTGGGCCGACTGGCAGTCCTGCTCCAGCTCGCGCGAGGAACTGCTCGACCCGGTGCGCTCGCAGTACAAGGAGGCCTTCGTCGTCGTGCGGTGCTCCTTCCAGGGGGCGGTGTTCTCGCGCTGCGTCTACATCTGGGTGGACAAGGACTTCGCCATCGCGCGTGGCTTCCACCAGGGCTATCCCAAGAAGCTGGGTCAGATGTGGCAGACCCGTCCGCACGCCTTGCCCCAGGCGTCCCCGGTGATCGGGCCCGGCGGGATGTTCGGCGCCACCCTGGCCGCCTCGGATCGCCGGCTCGCCGAGGCCGTGGTGACCCTGCGCGAGGAATCCCCGACCAACGGTTTCGTCAACGGCCACAAGATGGCCCACCACCGGGTGTTCCCGGACATCGCCGGAGACGGCGACGCCTACAGCGAGGTGATCGAGTCCGGTGCGGCCGCCGCCGAGTCAGGACAGGCGTGGACCGGAGACGCCGAACTGCGGCTGTTCGAGGCCCCCACCGAGGAACTCGCGCGCCTGGAGGTGCAGGAGATCATCGGCGGCTACTTCGCCCAGGTGGGCGTGAAGTGGGACGGAGGACGCCGGCTGCAGCAGATGGTTCCACCCCAGGCCTGAGTCGGCTTCGGCCGCCCGGCCGGGGTGGAGCACTACGCTCGCCCCATGCCTGACATGCATACTCTTGCCGAGACCGAGCGCGCCACCTCCACGCGCATCGGACGGCTGCCGGTGGATATGGCCGCCGCGCATGCCGTCTCGAGCCTCTACCGTGCCGCAAATGCCGCGCGCGCCCACCTCACCAACACGGTGCTGCGGGCCAACGACCTCACCTGGACGGGCTTCCTGGTGCTGTGGTTGTTGTGGATCTGGGGCGGAATGGCCACCAAGGACGTGGCCGAGTCCGTGGGGATCTCCAAGGCGACCTTGAGCGGGGTGGCCAACACCCTCGTCTCGCGCGGGTGGGTGCAGCGGATCGGCTCGACCACCGACCGCCGGCTCGTGGAACTACGGCTCACGCCCGAGGGCTCGACGCTGATGGACTCCCTGTACCCGCAGTTCAACAACGCCGAGTCCGGCGTGGTGGCGCAGCTGTCCCCGGACGAGGTGCGTCAGCTCACCAAGCTGCTGCGCTCGGTGGTCACGTCCCTGGAGAAGTAGGCGCCTGGAGAAGTAGGCGGCCGCGAGGCTGAGCGCCGCGAGACCGAATGCCGCGAGGCTGAGTGCCGCGAGACCGAATGCCGCGAGACCGACACCGGTGAGAAATCCGATGCATACAGCAGCACGCCGCGTGGGGCCGGTCGGCCCCACGCGGCGGAACTCCTCACGCGGCTGAAACGGCCTCGTCGCCGCCACAGGCCCGCACGAAGGCGGAGAAGATCGCCAGTTGGGTCGGGTCGGCTCCCCAGGTGTCCTCCGGGTGCCACTGCAACCCGAGGAACCAGCCGGCTGCGTCGGGGATCTCGACGCCCTCGACGACCCCCTCCTCGGATCGCGCCACCGCGCGCATCCCGGTGCCGAGCTCGGCCAGGCACTGATGGTGGTAGCACGATGCCTGGACGGTGCCACCGACCACCGAATGCAGCCGGGATCCCTCCTCGATGGTGATCTGGTGCCGATGGTTGCGGTGACCTTTCAGGCCGGCCGCCTCGGGAAGGTCGGCGTCGTCCATGTCCTGGACGGTGGTGCCGCCGCGAGAGACGTTGACGACCTGCAGTCCCCGGCAGATCGCCAGGACCGGAAGGCCTCGCGAGAGGGCGTGGGTGGCCAGCGCCAGGTCGAAGGCGTCCTGTTCCTCGTCCACGTCGTAGAGGGTGGGGTGGGCCCCCTGCCCTGACCAGCGGGCCGAGACGTCCCCACCGCCGGGCAGCAGCAGCCCGTCCGCCCACGCGATGCGGTCAGCAGCCTCCTCAGCCGTGAGCACCGCACCCGGGGCCGAGGGCAAGACCTGCAGGGGCTCACCACCGGCGGCGAAGACGGCCCCGAGCAGGGCTCGGGCGCTGACCAGCGCCTCGTACCGCAACGCCGAGGCAGACGCCGAATAGCGCGACGGGACCGCGATGAGCGGGCGTCGCGAGGCGGAGGCGACCACGCTCAGACCTCGGACCCGGCAGGCTTGGGCTTGCGGATCCCGCGGAACTCCCAGTCGCCGCCCTGGGCGGTGGAGAGCACTTCCTCGGTCTCGGTTGGCTGCGCGCCGACGTCCGTGCGGATCGGGGTCGGGCCGACGACGATGTGATTGCGCAGCGTGCCCAGCCCTTCGACCTCGACCTCGACGACGTCGCCGGGGTAGACCGTGCGAGAGATCGCCGGGGTGCCAGACAGCAGCAGGTCTCCGGGTTGCAGGGTGATCAGCCGGGCGATGTCGGCGACGAGATAGTGCATGTCCCACTCCATCTCGTCGGTGTTGCCGTCCTGGCGGACCTCACCGTTGACGATGGTGCGCAACTGCTTGCCGCGGAAGTCCCAGCCCTCCACCACGCCCGGACCCACCGGGCACAGCGTGTCGGCGCCCTTGACCCGCAGCATCGAGCCGGAGTCGGTGTCCCGGAAGTCGTGCAGGCCGTAGTCGTTGGCGACCGTGTACCCCCGGATGTAGTCGCCGGCCTCGGCCGGGGAGACGTTGCGGCAGGTGCGCCCGATGACGATGGCGATCTCGCCCTCGTAGTTGAGCCAGTTGCACCCTTGTGGGCGGACCACCGCGGCGTCGTGGGAGTTCAGCGCGGAGACGGGCTTGTGGAAATAGGTGGGTGCCGGTGGCAGCGAGACCATCATCTCCTTGACGCGGGAGATGTAGTTGAGGTGCACGCAGACGATCTTGGACGGGGTCACCGGTGGCAGGTGGATGGCGTCGGCGATGGCCACCTCACGACCGTCGCCGGCCACCAGCGTGTCCTCATGCCGCACCACGTCGCACGGATAGCCGTCCAGCAGGATCCGTCGGGTCTCGCGCAGGCTCATCCGAACCTTCCTCTCATCGGGTCACGTCCGCTCTCGTTGAGGGACAAGGCAATTCGTCTCTGGTGAGGAACAGTGGTCCTCGTCAGCCGGCCGCTGAGACATCTGCGCCCGGAGCGCTCATCTGCCGGTCGTACTCCGGGTCGGCCGGGGTGCTGCGGGCCCGCGGGAAGCCCGCGTCGGGCCGGTCGAACCACAGGTGAACCTGCCCGGTGCCGATCGAGTTCTCGTATTCGCCGTACTGGCGTGCGGTCGCCGTGCAGTCGCCCTCGCCGATCGCGCCGGCCATCATCAGGTAGTGCGCGAACATCGCCTCGGGCCGGTAGCGCAGGAACTCCGGCATGGTGTCCAGCACCCGGGCGTGGTCACCGGCCTTGAACCACTCGATCCGTTCCTCGTCGGCCGCGCGCGCCTCGGCGGTGCGAATGTGCTCCAGGCCTGCCGACTCGTGGTCGCGCAACTGACGCAGCTTCCAAAAGGTATGCGACAGTGCGCCGGAGGCAATGAGCAGGACCTTGCGGTCCAGCCGAGCGATGGCATCTCCCAAGGCCCGCCCGGCCCGCAGGAAGTCCTCGATCTCGCCGGTCTGGGGCACCGAGACGGTGACCCATTTGCGGTCCAACCCCTCGCCGAGAAACTTCCACAGGTTGATCGTGGCGTAGAAGATCGGCAGGTAGGGATCGTCGATGGCGGTCACCCAGGTGCTGTGCCGGGGGGACTCGGCGGCCATCGCCTCGGCGAGTTCGGGGTCGCCGGGGAAGTCGTACGGAATCCGGCACATGCCACGCGGCAACTCTTCGGAGGTGAACAGCCCGGCCCGCTGCTGCTGGGCCGTCACGACGAACTCCACCGTGGTGAACCAGTGCGAGTCCAGCACCACGACGGTGTCGTAGTCGAGGGTGTCGAAGACCTCGGCCCGCAACTGTTCCAGTGCCGGGCCCAGGCTGAAGTCGTTGCCGTGGTTGAGCTCTCGCCGCTCCTGTGGCGGCAGCATGATCGTCGGGACGTGCGCCAGCAGACCGGCGCCAACCACTTCACCCATCGTGAGCCTCCTTGGCCCAGCCCGTCGGGGCGAAGACCGAGTTTTTGATACCCCGCGGCCGCGGGCCGCCAACCGTCAACTCACCCATCGTGAGCCTCCTTGGCCCAGCCCGTCGGGGCGAAGACCGAGTTCTTTATGTCCCGCGGCCGCGGGCCGCCAACCGTCAGCTCACCCATCGTGAGCCTCCTTGGCCCAGCCCGTCGGGGCGAAGACCGAGTTTTTAATATCCGTATAGAAGTCGAAGGACCAGACACCGCCCTCGCGGCCGATCCCGGAGCGCCCGTTCCCACCGAACGGCGCGCCGAGGTCGCGCACGAAGAAGCAGTTCACCCACACCGTGCCGGCCGACAGCTGGGCCGAAACCTCCTCAGCGCGAGCCGGATCCGAGGTGACGAGGGTGGCGGCGAGGCCGAAGCGGGTGCCATTGGCCATCTCGATGGCCTGCTCCTGGGTCCGGAAGGTCTGCACCGTGAGCACTGGCCCGAAGACCTCTTCGGTGACGATCTCGCTGCCCGGTTCGGCGTCCAGCAGAATGGTCGGGCGGTAGAACAGATGGCCGAGTTCCTCGTTCGGTCCGCCACCGACCACCGCCTGGGCACCGGCGGCCACCGCGCGGCGGACGAAGCCGTCCACCTTCTCGAAGTGCTGGCGCGAGACCAGACAACTCATGTCCGTGGCCTCGTCACGCGGGTCTCCCTGCACGACGGTGCGGGCCCGTTCGATCAGTGCCTGGGTGAAGCGCTCGGCGATGGACTCCTCGACGAGGATCCGGAACGCACCGAGGCAGACCTGGCCGGAGTTGTCGAACTGTTCCACGGCGAGGGAGACCGCGAGGTCGAAGTCCGCGTCGGCGAAAACCACGAGCGGGGATTTGCCGCCGAGTTCGAAGGAGAGCGGAACGATGTTCGGGGCGGCGGCCGTGGCGATCACTCCGGCGGTGGGAACCGACCCGGTGAAGGACAGCCGGTTGATGCCGGGGTGCGCGGTCAGGGGTGCTCCGGCCTGGGCTCCGGTGCCCTGGACGACGTTGAAGACTCCGGGTGGCAGGCCTGCCTCGGCGGTGATGTCCGCGAGCAGACTGGCGGTCAGCGGAGCCCACTCCGGCGGCTTGAGCACCACGGTGTTGCCTGCGGCCAGGGCCGGGCCGATGCGCCAGGTGGCCAGCATCAGCGGGGCGTTCCACGGGGTGATGATGGCCACCACCCCGGCCGGGTCATAGGTGATCCGCTCGCGGTGCCCGCGTATCTCGAGGTCGGGGTGGGCGAGCTGCTCGGCGTAGTCGGCGAAGTACCGGAAGTTCATCGCCACCCGCGGCATCACCCCACGCCGGTGGCTGCGCAGCAACGAGCCGTTGTCGCGGGTCTCGACGGCGGCCAGATCCTCCACCCGGGCTTCGACGCCGTCAGCGACTCGGCGCAGGATCGCCGAGCGCTCGGCCACGGGCAGCGCGGCCCACGCGGGGAATGCCTCGCGTGCCGCCAGGACGGCGCGATCGACCTCGGCGACCCCGCCGCTGTGCACGCGGGCGATCTCGGTCTCGTCGATGGGTGAGATATCGGAAAATGTCTCGGCGGATGCGACTCGTTCGCCGCCGATCCAGTGCCGCAGGTCCACCTGCACGCCCTCAACGGCGGCCATGGTGTCCAGTTCGCTCATACCGGCCCTCCAGATTTCGTTCGGAGCCAAACGTATTTCCCGGCGACCGGACCGGTCAAGGACTTCACCACCCCCAGTCGGCATTTCGGCTACCGCCAGGTTCACCCGATTGCAATCCAACGATCTCGCCATGGGGTCTTGGCAAGACCCGCGAGGCCCCATATCGTACGGACCCTAACGACCGGCGTTGTCGCCGGCTCTGAACCCCTGGGAGACGGCGCATGACCAACCCCGACGCCAGCCGCCACGAGTCCGTCGACGTGAGCGAGGCGATCAACAGACGCGACCAACATCAATTGCGAGCCGGCCAACTCGGCACGGTCGCGATCGCCTTCTTTGTCATCTCGGCCGCTGCTCCACTGACCGGAATGGCGGGCGGGGCACCGTTCGCCATGTTGCTCGGCAACGGACCGGGAGTCCCCTTCTCGTACCTCGTCGTCACCGTGCTCATGCTCATCTTCGCGGTCGGGTACGTGGCGATGGCCCGGCACCACACGTCCGCGGGCGCGTTCTACTCCTACGTGGCCAGGGCCATGGGCGGGTACGCCGGAGGCGCCGCAGCCTGGGTCGCGCTCCTGGGCTACAACGCCATGCAGATCGGCCTGTACGGCCTGTGGGGTGTGGCCTCGGCCGGGTTCCTATCCTCGGCCTTCGGAGTGAACGTGCCCTGGTGGCTGCTGAGCTACCTGGCGATGGCCCTCATCGGGGTATGCGGCTACCGCCAGATCGACCTCTCGCTCAAGGTCCTCGGAGTGCTGGTGGCCGCCGAGTTCGCCATCGTCATCGCCTTCGACGTCATGGTCCTGATCAAGGGCGGCAGCGGCGGCACCGGCGGGTTGTCGGCCAGTTCGTTCACCTGGGAGTCCATCTCCTCGGGTGCCCCGGCCATCGGGCTGCTCTTCGCGGCAGCCAGCTTCGTCGGCTTCGAGGCCACCACGCTGTACTCGGAGGAGGCCAAGGACCCGGCCCGCACGGTCCCCCGGGCCACCTACCTGGCGGTGCTCACCATCGGCCTCTTCTTCATGCTCACCTCCTGGCTGATGGTGAACTCCTACGGCGACGACGCCACGCTGGTGGCCTTCCTGGGCGGCTCCGAACTCGGCGACCCGACGAACTTCCTCTTCGCCATGGCCGGCCCGTACATCGGTCACTTCCTCACCGACTACGTGATGTCGTTCCTGTTCGCGAGTTCACTGTTCGCCGCCCTGCTCGCCTTCCACAACGCCGTGGCCCGGTACGCCTACGCGCTGGGTCGCGAGGGCCTGGTGCCCGAGCGGCTGGGCCGCACCCACCCCATGCACCTGTCTCCGCACATGGGCTCGGTGAGCCAGAGCGTGCTGGCCTTCGTCGTGGTCACCGTCTTCGTCGTGCTCGGGATGGACCCGGCAGCGACCTTGTTCACCTGGCTCACCCAGTTGGGCACGCTGGCCATCTCATACCTCATGGCCACCGCCGCGATCGCGGTCTTCGTCTTCTTCCGCACCCACAAGCACCTGGACCAGAACCCGCTGCACACCGCGGTGGCGCCGGCGGTGGCGGCTCTGGGACTGCTCACGGTCGCGGTCTACGCCACCAGCCAGTTCGGCTTCCTGATCGGGGACCCCGAGAGTCCCCTGGCCTGGGCCCTGCCGGCGCTGATCCCGACGGCGGCACTCATCGGAGTGATCTCGGCGGCGGTGCTACGCAGCAGGGAGCCACAGGCATTCGCCCTGATGGGCCGCGACCGGCAGCTGCAGCTGCACGAGTGAGCTGAGCTGCCGCCGCCGGCCGGGATCGGTCAGTTAGGGCCCGCCAGTAAATTAGTGCGTCGAGTGTTGGTTTCTGGGCGGGATGTCTGGCAAGGCGGAGGTTTGCCCTCGTAGCAGCGCTACGGGGGCGGGCCGACAACGCAGCCAGGCGCCCGAGCCAGGAGGCGACACGCAGCAGTAATTTATTGG
>JBKECN010000069.1:0-57470 GCA_047974565.1 Actinomycetales bacterium | reverse complement strand
CGGCCGGCGCCGCCCTTGAGGCCCGGGGGCGCCGCCCTGGGGGGGGGGGGGGCGTCGCTCCGGTATTTCTGTGGGTCCGGGGAGGCTGGGCGGGTGCTGAGGTATGCCGAAGTCGTGACATGTGGCGACTGCGGCATGCCGTTGGTGGCAGATGGGCGCTGGTGGGTCCGTGGGGTATGCCGAGGTCGTCGGATGTGCCGACTTTGGCATGCCGTTGCAGGTCGGCCGGTGCGGTTGGGGCCTGTGTGGCTGGAGGTGTCGGCCTTGGCGGTGGGTGGCGTCTTCGGTGGGAGGCGTGGGTGGCGTCGCTCCGGCGTTCAGTTGGTCCCGGGGCGGAGGGCGGGTGCTGGGGTGTGCCGAAGTCGTGACATGTGGCGAATTTGGCATGCCCTTGGTGGTCGATGGGCGCTGCTGGGGCGGACGGAGGGTGCGTGGGCATGCCGAAGTCGTCATATGCGCCGACTTTGGCATGCCGTTTGGTGGTCGATGGCGCCGGTGGGGCCTTGGCGGGTGCGTGGGGTATGCCGAAGTCGTCGTAGGTGCCGAGGTTGGCACGCCTTGGTGGCCGCCGGTGACGCCCCGGGCCCGGCGAATCAGGCCGGGGCCGGGGCATCCCTCAGCTGACTCCTGCGGTCCGGGTGTTCCAGACTGCCCGGTAGCCGGGGGTCTGGGTGTACAGCACCACGTTGCCGTCGTTCTGGATGGTCAGGTCGGTGAGTAGCGAGCCCACCGAGGTGCCGGACGACCAGTGCGCGCTGCTGGTGTACAGCACCAGGTTTCCGTCGTTCTGCACGACGAGGCTGGCACCGTTTCGTCCGGACGTCCCGGTCGACCAGATGGCCCGGCGGGGAGAGTAGAGGACGAGGTTGCCGTCCTTCTGCATGACGAGCCGGTACGCCCGGTTGGGGCTGTACATCACGTGCCCCGGATACATCTGGAGGAACCCGGTCGTGCCCACCCTGGCCTGATCGCAGGCCACTCCGCTGGCCCACAACGGTTGGCCGGAGCGGGAGTACACGACGAGGTTGCGGTCATCCTGAAGCACGGCCTTGGCGCCGGGATTGCCCGACGTCCCGGTGGCCCAGGTGGCGGCACCATTGCTGTACAGCACGAGGTTTCCGTCCGACTGCATGATGAGCTCGTTGTTCCAGTGCCCGCCGGGGGCGGGCCGCCCGAGTGAGGCCAGCACCTGGCCCGTGCAGGCCGGGCTCGCCAGCACCAGGCCGAACTGTTCACCGGCATAGCCGCCGGTGGTGAGGTAGTGCTGGCCGTTGGCCGAACTGAGCATCGCCGACTCGCCCAGGCGCTGCCCACTGGACATCGTCGGGCCGGTCGGGGTGCCCGGCGGTCGGGGCACGGTGCCGAGCATGTTGGCTGCGACGGAAGCCTTGAGCTGACCCAGCAGCGAGTACAGCCGGTCACCGGGGCACGAGGTCAGGCCGGTGTCGCGGTGGCCGATGAGATTGGCGAAGGCCCGGGTGTCTCCGGCCGGCCAGCGCGCGGTGCCGCCGCCGGAACTGGTCAGGTAGGACGCCCCGAAGGGGTTGATCGCATTGGCGGCCATCTTCCAACTCAGGATCCCGCTGAGCCCGGTCAGCACGTCGCGAGGCACGCTCGTGGAGGTGTAGCTGCCCAGCACGCTGACGCCGAAGGTGTTCGTGTTGTAGCCCCCAGCGTGCGCGCCGATGACGGCCCTGTCGATGCCGCCGTACCGGCCCTCATAGACCCGACCGAAACGGTCGACGAGGAAGTTGTACCCGATGTCGCTCCAGCCGCGGGTCTTGGTGTGGAAGGCGTAGATCGCCCTCACCTGGGCGGCGGCCTGAGTGGCCGAATAGGAGTTCGTGGAGTCGGTGTGGTGCACCACGCCGACCTTGAGTTCGCTGGAGTAGGACGGTGAGCCCGACCTGAGGCTCTCGTCCGCACCCCACTGGGCGCGGCTGATGATCGGAGGCTGGACACCCATCGCGTCCGCGGTGGCGGCGGGCTGGGCGGGGGTGCGACCGTCGGCGGCCGAGCGCCCGGCGGCGATGGTGTCGATGCGCAGTCCTGCCGGGGTGGCACCGTGCACGTCGTCCACCTTGACCTGGTAGGCGTCGGCGGACGTGGCCAGCAGCGGAGCCGAGCCGCCCCGCGCGCCCAGGGCGTCCTGGCTGCCCGGGTCCGGGCCGTCGTCGGAGTCCTCGGTGAGGCCGAACCAGTCCGTCCAGCGTCCGTTCTCCCGGACCCGGATGCTCACCGTCGTGGTATCCGCGGAGATCTCCGGGTCGTCCCAGGTGACTGCGACCAGATCGAACGGGTCCGCGGTCGTGGGGTCGGTGAGGGCGATGGTGTCGTCCACGCTCACCGGCGGCTCGCCGTGCATGGATGCGACGCCCTGCCCGGCCTCGAGTTTGGCCTTGGCCGCCTGGCTCACCCCATGCAGGTCACGATGGGCGACGGTGGGCGTCACCGCCTGGGCCACCGGTCCAGGCAGCACGGTGACCGGCGCGAGAACGAGACCCGCCACGGCCAGCGTCGTGGCCAGGCCCCGGCGGTGTGGTCCGGGTCGGTGGCTGGGTCCAGGCCTGCGGTGTGCTGCGGGCCCGGGGTGTGCGTGGGGGGAAGTGTGTGGTGAAAGTCCACTGACAGCAGGCACGTTGGGTGGTGTCGGCACGATTGTCGCCCTTCTTGATCCGTGTTACGAAACAGTTACGGTCCGTTACACAACCTTCAAGAAGGGTCACCGTACACAACGTCCCTGAGAGGTCCAGCCAGGGTGAGGGGGTGTCCGCCCGATTGGAGCAGCGCCGCGGCGGGGCGTGAGGTGATGCTGGGCGTGTCGAGGTGCATGACCTGTTCGAGGAGGGCGCCTACTCTTGTCCCTGGACACCGCCCAACCCGCTCGGAGGCCACCATCTACGCCCTGACCTACGTTCTGCGCGACTATGCCTGGGGTTCGACCACGTCCATTCCCCAGTTGCTCGGGCTGACGCCGACGGGCGAGCCGGTGGCCGAGTTGTGGCTCGGCTCCCACCCGGACAGCCCGGCCTCGATCCGCGCCGGCGCTGCGCAGGAGCCGCTGGACGCGTGGCTGGGTGAGCACCCCGAGGCGCTCGGCCAGGACTGCCGGACCCGGTTCGGTGACACGCTGCCCTATCTGCTCAAGGTGCTGGCCGCCCAGACGGCGTTGTCGCTACAGGTGCATCCCACCCGGGAGCAGGCCAGCCAGGGCTATGCCGCCGAGGAGGACGCGGGGGTGCCGCGTTCGGCCCGGCACCGCCGGTACAAGGACCCCAACCACAAGCCTGAGATGGTCGTCGCGCTCACCGAGTTCGATGCCCTGTGCGGGATCCGCCCGGTCGCCGAGACCGTCGTGCTGCTACGCGCCCTGGCCGTCGACCATCCGCTGGCCCGGCGACTGCTGGCCACCCTCGACCCGACGGACGAGGCGGGCAGCCTACGGGCCGCTTTCGAGTTGCTGCTGTCCAGCGACGAGGCGCCCGAGGCGGTGTCGGCGGCGGAGAAGGCCGCCACGGGCTACCTGGACACGCACCCGGACGGCGCGTACGGCGACATCGCCTCGACGGTGCTGACGCTGGCCGAGAGCTACCCGGGCGATGCCGGGGTGCTGGTGGCCCTGCTGCTCAACCGTCTCACCCTGGCCCCCGGAGAGGCCTTGTACCTACCGGCCGGAAACGTCCATGCCTACCTGCGCGGCACCGCGGTCGAGGTGATGGCCACCTCGGACAACGTGCTGCGGGCCGGGCTCACCCCCAAATACGTGGACGTGGCCGAGCTGATGTCGGTGGTCGATTTCAGCACCGGGCCGGTGCCCTACGTGGTCAGCACCGGCGATGCCACCGTCCGGGTGTACCGGCCTGGGGCGGCCGAGTTCGAACTGGCCTGGGTCAGGCTCGACGGCGGGGCTGGCGAACTGGCCGGGGTGCTGCCCGGCGGCCCGCGCATCGTGCTCTGTCTGGCCGGGCAGCTGCGGGCGCGCACTGGTGAGGGTTCACTCGAGCTGGCTGCCGGGGGCGCCGCCCTGGTCACCGCGCAGGAGGACGGGCTGACGCTGACCGGGGCTGGCTTGGCGGTCGTCGTGGCCGTGCCAGCGGCCGACTGAGGATCCTGACCGGTCAGGACCCTCTCGGGCCCAACGCCCCCGCCCCTCGGGCTCAGCACCCTGAGTCTCAAACCCCATCGAGACCAGCCCTATTGGCTCGCGCCGTACACGCCTTCGCCATCGTCGGCGGGCACCCGGCCTCCGGGAAACTCGGCGTCCAGGGTCCGGCCCAGCGCGTCCGGCAGCGAGTACGGCGGGCGGTAACCGCTGGCCTGCAGCCTGGAGGTGTCCACCAGGGTCTCGGCGGTGAACTTCTTGATCCGGATCGCGCTGATCGGGAAGGTGCGCCCGGTGAGCCGCGCGACGGCATCGAAGACGTACCCGCCGAGCATGCCCAGCGGACGGGGGATCGGGGGAATCGCCAGCCGCTTGTGACCCAGGTGGGCGCTGATGATGTCGACCAGCTCCCGGGTGGTCAGATCCGGGGTGTCGGCGTAGTTCGTCACCTGCACTCCGGCCGGCGCCGCCAGCCCCGTGGCCAGGAAACCCACGACATTGCCGACGTAGCCCATCGCCTTGCGATTGGCCCCCTTGCCGATGAACAGGAACTTACGCGAGGCGATCTGGCGGGCCAGGGAGTAGACGTTTCCCCGGTTGCGCTCGCCGAAGACCACGCAGGGGCGCACGATGAACAGCGACCGACCCGGATCCTGCCCGGCCCACTCCGACAGCACCCGCTCGGCCGCCAGTTTGGTGCGCCCGTACTCGTTGAACGGGTGCGCGGGGCTCGATTCGCTCGGTCGCCCCACGTCCAGCCCGTAGATCGCCACCGATGAGGTGAAGACGATCCGGTCGATGCCCAGGTCGGTGCAGACCTGCACCACCGTGCGCGCACCGCCGACGTTGACCTCCTCGTAAAGCGACAGCGGACGCACGTCGTCGCGGTGCTCGGCCGCCAGCAGCACCACCGCGTCGACCGGCTGGTCACCCCCGGCGGCCGAGCGAACGTCCTGCGGGGTGCGGACATCGCCGATGACGGTGACGTCCGGGTGCGTGGATGACTGCTGGATGTCGAGGTTGACCAGTTCGTGGCCGTCCTCGCGCCATTGCGAGATGAGGCGGGTGCCGATGAACCCGCTGCCGCCGATGACGAGGATGCGCATGCGCCTAGACTCGCGCATCGCCACCCGAAGCCCGCGCACCACACTCCGCGAACGCCCGGCCGGGTCGCGGGCGGACGGGTGCGATCACCACAGTCCGAGCCCGATCGCCGCGCCCAGGACCAGGCAGTCCCGCCGGCGCCGGCGCAACTGGGAGGCATGAGCGGCCAACTGGGCCCGCCCCTGCGCCGACTCGTCGTGCAGGAGTTCGCGCATCCTGGTCAACCCGGGACGCAACTGGTCAGCCGCCACGTCGAGGGCGACATCGCACATCAACTGGGCCTGTTCGCGGTGCCAGGAGTTGGCGACGAGCCTGGCCCGGGCCAGTTTCTGGCGCAATCCGTGGTTGGCGCCCATCGCGTTGCCGGCGTGCTGGCGGTAGTCGAGGGTGGGGGTGTCCAGGATCTGCCAGCGCCACCCGCGAGCCCGGCAGACGCCGTAGATGAGCCAGTCGTGGTACGTCATGTCCTGCGGACGCACCACCGAGGAGCCCTCGTTGGTGAGCACGCAGCGGACCAGCTCGAACAGCTCCGGGGTCAGGACGAAGGTCGAACCCGGGCCCGGGCTCTCGAAGAGATAGTCGAACTGCTTCTGCGGGAAGGATTTTCGGATCAGGGTGCGACGTCCGTCGGGATCGAAGGCGGTGACGTCGCTGGATACCCCGGCCATCCCCCGGGAGAGCACCGCGATCTGGCGGGCCAGCTTGCCGGCCAGCCACACGTCGTCCTGGTCCGAGAAGGCGACGAGCTCGCCGGGCCGCACCTGGGCGTGGCGGATCAGCCGGTAGAAATTGGCTGCGGCACCCCCGGCCTTGTCGGGCGTGCGCAGCACGCTCACCCGGGGATCGGCGGCGGCCCGCTCGGTCAGCAGCCGCGGGGTGTCATCGGTGGAGTCGTCGTCGCAGCAGATCACCCGCACCGACGCGCCCTCCTGGGCCAGGATCGAGTCGAGCTGGGCGTCGAGGTAGGCGGCGCCGTTGTACGTGGCCATCAGCACCGCCACGTCGGCGGGTGGGTGCTCGGTGTCGCTATCACCGGTGACCCGCCCGGTCGCCGGCAGGCCCTGCCGACGGGTGTTGGCGGCTCGTTCCAGCAGTGCCAGGTGGGCCTCTCCGGCCCGTCGCCAACTGAAGTGCGTCCGGGCTCGGTCCAGCCCGGCTGCGCCCAGTTCGGCCCGGCGAGCGGGTTGGGCCCACAGGTCGTACAACGCGGTGGCGATCGCCTCCGGGTCAGGTTCGGTGTAGGCCACGGCCTTGCCCCCGACCTCGGGCAGAGAAAGCCGCTTGGTGGTCAGAACCGGTGCGCCGCAAGCCATCGCCTCGGCCACCGGTAGGCCGAATCCCTCCCCGAGGGAGGGGTAGGCGACGATTCCGGCACCGGACAGGTAGGTGGGCAGATCCTCGGTGGGCAGGTAGCCGGTGCGGAAGACCCGAAGGTGCGGCGGTACCCGGGCCAGTTCGGAGTCCAGGCTGGCGTCCCAGCCCTTCATCCCGGCCAACACCAGCGGTGGCGGGTCGTCCTCGGCCTCGAAGGCCCGCACCCAGCCCCGGACCAGGCCGACCGGGTTCTTGCGTGGCTCCAGCGTTCCCAGGAAGGCGATGTAGTTCCCGGGACGCAGACCGTGCACTTGGCAGAACCGGTCGATCTCCTCGGCCTTGGCGGGAGTGAAGACAGACAGGTCCACGCCGAGCGGCACCACCTCGACCGCAGCGACCGCCGGGCCGGCCCAGCGCAATACCTCGTCCTTGGTGGCCTGGGACGGGGTGATGCAGGTGTGCGCCAAC
Source organism: Actinomycetales bacterium (assembly GCA_047974565.1). Taxonomy (GTDB): domain Bacteria; phylum Actinomycetota; class Actinomycetes; order Actinomycetales; family CAWJMD01; genus JBDIAG01. Next base: position 50,482 of record JBKECN010000069.1, on the reverse strand, counting down.
CGCAGGGCGGATCGGGTGGCGGCCCGGAAGAAGCGCGCCTTGACCGGCTCGTGGACGTGCGGATCGGAGAAGAAGGTGGCGTCGTGCAGGGTGATGACCTTGGGCAGCGGAGCCGCATAGGCGGTCGTGTAGTGCGGGGAGAAGAGCACGTCCGCACGGCTCTTGGCGGCCAGTGCCGCCAGGCCGCTCTGCTCCCAGGCCAGCCGGGTTGGCCGTTTCGCGATGGCTGGCGGGGTGGCGATCACCCGGGCACCCGGGGCCAGTTCGGCCCACACGCTCAGATCCCGGCGCTGGGCGGCGATCAGCAACTCGGCACCCAGCAGGTCCAGCTGGGCCACGACGTTATCCAGGTAGCGGCCGACTCCGGCGCGGTCGGCGGGCACCGCCGTCGCGTCGACGAGGATTCGGCTCACTCGGGAGATACTAGGGCGTCCAGACCTTTCCGCCGCGCCGAACAGGCCCGCTGAAGCGCATGGCCGTGCCGGCTTGGCATATGCTCACAGGCTGCTCCGGCCGCATGCGCGGTAGACGGGCGATCCAGTCAGGAGGTCGGTTCGGTGCCGTCGGCCATCCCGTTCGCGACTCCGGGAGCCGAGTCGAACCGGTCAGTTCCGCTCCGCGTGGCCGTCACCGTGGATCAGTTCTGGGCACCGGTGCCCGGTGGTACCGCCACCTCGCTGGCCCGCTTTCTCCAGGCCCACGAGCGGTTGCCTGCGGGCGAACGCTCCCGGTTGATCCCGGTCTCGGCCGCGCACCGCCGCCCGGCGGCGGACCAGTTCCGGATCGAGACCAAGGTGCGGCGGCTGCCGCTGCCCCGTCCGGTGCTCTTCGACACCTGGCGGCTGCTGCGCCTGCCCCCGGTGGAACTGGTCACCGGCCGGGTGGACGTGCTGCATGCCACCACGATGGCCATTCCCCCGGCGACCAGGCCGTTGGTGGTCACCGTTCACGACCTCGCCTTCCTCAACCATCCCGAGCACTACACGTCGCGGGGAAACCGGTTCTTCCGGGCCGGCCTGGAACGGACCCGTCGACACGCCCGGCTGGTGCTGGTGCCCAGTGCCCACACCCGCGACGAATGCGTGCAGGCGGGCATCGCGCCGGAGCGAATCCGGGTGGTGCCGTGGGGGGTTGAACCCCGCCGGGCCGATCCCGACGCGGTCCGACGGGTGCGGACGCGATTCGGCCTGAACCACGACTACGTGCTGTGGTGCGGGACCGCCGAACCGCGCAAGAACCTACCCGGGCTGCTGGCCGCCTTCGCGCAGGTGGCCGCACGCGAGGCGGGGATCGACCTGGTCCTGGTCGGGCCGAAGGGCTGGGGGGACGCCCAGGGAGCCGGGCCCAGACCGCCCGCCGAGCGAGTGCACACGCTCGGGTTCGTCGACGACGCGGACCTGGTCGCTCTATACACCGGCGCCGAGGCGTTCTGCTACCCCTCGATCGAGGAGGGCTTCGGCCTGCCCGTGCTCGAGGCGATGGGCGCCGGGACCCCGGTGGTCACCTCGACCGGCACCCCGATGGCGGAGCTGGTGGGGGCGGCCGGGCTGGCCGAGTCGGCCCACGACCCGACGGCGCTGGCTCAGGCGCTGCTCACCGTGCTCAGGCGTCGCGACGACTTCGCCGCGGCGGCCGGACCCCGGGCCGCGGCGTTCTCCTGGGAGGCCACCGCCCGGGCCACCGAGCAGGCGTATCGCGACGCAGCGGCCGGTTGACCCGGGACGAAGGTCGCGGCATTTGACCCGGACAGTCGGTGGGGGCTGTGGCAGGTGCTCGGTGCCGTGCTTGACGGGGCGGCGTGGGGGCTGGGCCGACCCGGGTAGGCGGCGCAGCCCGAAGCCGCCCCCGGCAGCAGGCGGCGTCCCTGGTCCGGGAGGTAACCCCGGCCCAGGGTCGGCGATGAGGGCTTCAGGCCGGCACGGTGAGTTCGTCCACCGGGTGCGCTGCCTCCCCGGCGAGGTCCAGCTGCGCAGTCTCGGGAACGGCCAGCACCACCGAACCGTCGGCGGCCAGCGCCGCCAGCAGCACGTGCAGGGCGTCGCCGTCGTCGGTGCGCAGCAGCACTCGGGCCTGCGGGGTCAGTGCGGTCACCGGCCCCAGGGCCAGTGGTGCCGTAGCGATGAAGACGTCGTCCTGGCCGGTGACCTCGGCGGCGAAGTCGACGGCTCCGCTCGGCAGCGTTGCGGTGTACGAGCGCGCCAGCGCCGCCGGCTCGACGAGCAGCCACCCGCCCGCACCGGCCGGCTGGTCGGCGCTCGTGCTGACCAGCAGGTCCGCGTCCACGACCTGCTGCGCCGACTCGACCAGGCGCACCTCGGCGCCCGCGCTGAGCGCGGCAGCGGCCACCACGAGGGTCTTCCAGTGCCAGGGCCGCACGATCGCCACCAGCGCGCCCGGTTCGACGTCCAATTCCTCGACCAAGAGGTTGGCGGCCTTGTTCACCCAGTTGGCGAGGGTGCGGGCGGACAGCTCGATCCGCTCGCCGGCCGGTCCGTACCAGGTGAGGCGGGGGCGCGAGGGGTTGGCCGCCTGCACGGCGGCCAGCAGGTCGGGAACGGTGCCGGATCGCAACGTGGGCATCGGGCAACCGTACTGCCGATCTCTCGCCTGGTTGGTCGGGCCGGGTTGGGTCGGGCTGGGTTGGTTGGGGCTGGGTGGTCGGGTCGGCTTGGTGGGGCTGGGTCGGTCGGGTTGGCTTGGGCGGACTGGGTTGCTGGGGCTGCCGGGGTTGGTCGGGGCTGGCTTGGGCGGGTGGCTTGGTGGGGCTGCTGGTTTGCTGGGGCTGCCGGGTTGGTCGGGGCTGGCTTGGGCGGGTTGGGTTGGTGGGGCTGCCGGGTTGGTCGAGCCGGCCGGGGCTTGCCCGGCTGTCGGCGGTCGGTGAGAGTGTGCAGCGATGGCTACCCGAACCGAACCGCTGCGCCGCGATTACGCGCCCGGTCACCCGCTGACCCTGCGTGCGGTGCTGGTCGGGCTGCGCCACGGAGCAGGGGACCGGTGCTGTCGCTGGGAGCCGGACGGTCGGTGCTGGTGGGCCACCGGTACGCCGGACGGTCCGGCGCTGCTCAGCCTTGCGGTGGCCCCGGGTGATCGGACGGTGCAGGCGCAGGCGTGGGGTGCTGGGGCCGAGTGGGTGCTGGACGGGGTCCCCGAACTGCTGGGCGCCCGCGACAACCCCGAGGAGTTCCGGCCGATCGCCGAGCACGGGGTGCTGCGCACCGCGCACGCTGCACACCCCGGTCTGCGGGTGATGCGCACCCGCCGGGTCTTCGACTCCTTCGCGGCGGCCTGCCTGGAGCAGCGGGTCACCGGGAAGGAGGCCTTCTACGCGTGGCGGCGGCTGGTCACCCGTTTCGGCGAGCCCGCACCGGGCCCGGCCGGGGATCCTCATAGTCCGGCCGCCGGGATGTGGATACCACCCACTCCCGAGCAGTGGCGGGCCATCCCCTCCTGGGAATGGCTGCAGGCGGGCGTGGACCAGACCCGTCGTTCGGCGCTACTGGGCGGGGCCAGGGCGTCCCAGGGCCTGGAACGCACCCTCGAGGTGTCCTTCGAGTCGGCAGACCAGCGGCTGCGCACGCTGCCCGGAGTGGGTCGATGGACGTCCGCCGAAGTCCGCCAACGCGCCCACGGAGACCCAGACGCCTTCTCCTTCGGCGATTATCACGTGGCCAAGAACGTCAGCTACGCCCTCACCGGGCAGGTGCTGGACGACGACGGGTGCGCCGAACTCATCGAGTGCTACCGCGGGCACCGATTACGCGTGCAACGGCTCATCGAACTGGCCGGCATCGCCCGGCCACGCCGCGGCCCGCGCATGCGGCTGCCCTCACACACCCCCACCCGGCAGGCCGTCTACCGGCCGTCGCGATGATCGGCACCCCCCGAACCGGAAGGCACATCTGACCATGAACCCCATCACCGTCATCGAGAGCGACCAGGCACCAGGCCACTCAGGGCCGGTACCGCAAGCCGTACGCGCCGGCAGCCTGCTGTTCGTGTCCGCCGTGTTCGGCACCGATCCAGCCACGGACCAGGTGCCGGCCGAGCGAGCGGACGAGGCCCGGCTGCTGCTGGCCAATCTGGAACGGATCGTGGCGGCCGCGGGCGCGGACCTCACCAGGGTGGTCAGGGTGGGCATCTTCATGAAGGACCTGCAGGCCGACCGGCCCACCTTCAATCAGGTGTGGACCGAGGTCTTCGGCGCCCACCGCCCGGCCCGGTCTGCAGTGGGCGTCACCGACTTCGGTCGGCCCGGGGTGCCTGTGCGGTACATGATCGACGCCATCGCCGATGTCGGCTGACCGAGTTGGCCGGCACATGCCCGCGCGCGCCGATCAGGGTGGGGTGAGCAGGGGTGAGGTGAGCAGGGGAGGCGCTCAGTAGGTGATGCGCTCGCTGGCACCGGTGTGCAGGCTCCGGGTGGCTGCCTCGGCGATGGCCTGTGCCTTGAGACCGTCCCGCAGGTTCGGCCGAACCTCGGCCCCGGACTCCAGCGCCCGGACGAAGTGGTCGAGCGCCTGGAAGTAGGTGGGCCGCATCCGCTCGAACCACCCGTCGGGCAACCGTGAGGCGATTACCTGCCCGGGCAGGTACTGGGTGACCTGCCGGACCCGGTGGCGGGCGGACTCCACCAGGCCAACCGAGCCCAACACCTCGATCCGCTCGTCGTAGCCGTATCCGGTGCGGCGGTTGTTGTCGATCTGCACCAGCGCGCCGTTGAGAAGTTTGAGCACGCAGACGCTGGTGTCCACGTCGTCGTAGTCGGCGAGTCTCGGCTCCGCCAGGGCGGATCCTGCGGCGAACACCTCGACCGGGTCCGCTCCCGCGATCCAGCGGGCGAGGTCGAAGAAGTGGACGGTCTGGTCGCGCATCTGGCCGCCGGAGACCTTGACGTACTCCAGCGGCGGCACCACCGGACCCCGGCAGGTCATCTGGACGAGTTCGACCTCGCCGATGCCGCCGGCGTCCACGACTCGCTTGAGTTCGGCGTGATCGGGATCGAACCGCCGGTTGAAGTTCACCATCACCGTGGCGTGGGCTGCCTCGGCGTAGCCGACCACGTCCCTGGCCCGGCCCAGGTCCAGGTCGATCGGCTTCTCACACAGGGCGGCCACGCCCGCGTCCACTGCCGCGCGCAGGTTGGCCGCATGGGTGTCGGTGGAGGAGGCGATGAAGACCGCATCGACGCCGGTGAGGGCGTCCTGCACGGAGGTGGCGATCCGAGCGCCGTACCGGGCGGCGATCTCTTCCGCTCGCTCGCTCGAGAAATCGAACACGGACGCGAATTCAACCTTCGGGTGGGTGGCCAGATTCGCGGCGTGCACGCTGCCGATGAATCCGGCGCCCAGGAGCGCGAAGCGCTGCATCACACACCCGCCTTACTGCCCGCAGGCACCACCCAGCGGCCATCGGCCTCGTTCGAGGCGAGCGCCGCCTCGACGAGGTAGACCCCGAGCAGGCCGTCGATGCCGGTCGGGAAGGACAGCTCCCGGATCGTGCTCGGCCGGCCGAACCGGCGGGCGTCCACCTCATCGGCCAGATCGCGGTAGAAGTTGGCGAAAGCCTCCAGAAAACCCTCGGGATGGCCCAGGCCGACTCGGGTGAGCCGGGCGGATTCCGGCGACAGGGTCGACATGCCGTGGGTGAGGATGGTCGTCCGGCCGGTGAGGTCCTGGACGAGGAGATGGTGCGGGTCTTCGTGTTGCCATTCCAGGCTTGCCTGGTCGCCGAAGACCCGAAGGCGTAGCCCGTGGTTGTGGCCGGTCGCCACCATGCTGGCCCAGATCCGGCCGGGAACTCCGCCCGTCCAGCGCACCGAGAGGGTGGCGTGATCGTAGACGCGCCGACCCGGTACGAGGGTGGCGAGTTGGGCCGAAACCTGTTCGGCGTCAAGGCCGGTGACGTAGCGGGCGAGGTGGTATGCGTGGGTGCCCAGGTCGCCGACCACCGAGGCAGGCCCGCCGATCGCCGGGTCAGTCCGCCAGAGTGCCTGCTTGTTGCCGGTCGCCTCGACGGCAGTCGCATTCCAGCCGGACGCGTGCTCGACGTCGACGAAAGTCACCGCGCCCAGGGCGCCGTCGCGCACCAGGCGGGCGGCCTCGCGGATCATCGGGTACGCCGAGTAACAGTGCGGAACGGCCAGGATCACATCCCGCTCGGCGGCTAGCGCGACCAACTCTTCAGCCTGATCCGAGGCCAGGGTCAGTGGCTTCTCGCAGACCACGTGGATGCCCCGCTCCAGGAAGGCCGAGGCGATCGGGTAGTGACTGTCGTTGGGAGTGGCCACCACCACGAGGTCCACCCCGTCAGGTCGCAGGCGCTCGGCCTCGGCCATGGTGAGGTAATCGGGGTAGATCCGCTCGGTGGCGACCCCGAGCTCGGCGCCCAGTCGCAACGACTCTTCATGCGTCTGCCCGAACACTCCGCAGTCAAGGGAGTACCGGTCGTCGAGCCGCATCCCGTTGCGGTGCGTCTTGCCGATGTCGGCGCCATACCCACCTCCGACCATTCCTGCGCTGATCTGCCGGCTGCTGCTCATGGACGGACTCTCCTGTGGGGTGGGTGACTCTCGTGGCGTGTGGCGTGTTGCTCAAGCAGCCCGGAACTCGATGGGAACCACGGCCGCGAACCAGACATTGGACAAGTCTGGACCGGTCCAGAATAGCCAGTGTCGAGTGACTACGGCAAGCCCTAAGGTTGACCGCGAAGGAGGCAGGATGACGAGCGATCCCGCGGCGGGGCCCGCGAACCGGCAACCCACCATCCGCGACGTGGCCCGGCACGCAGGCGTTTCCAAGTCCCTCGTGTCCCTGGTGCTCAAGGGGGAGGGGGGTGTCAGCCAGGCCCGGCGAGACTCGGTGCTGGCCGCGATGGCCGAACTCGGCTACCGCCCGAATCCCACCGCGAGAGCCCTGTCCAGGAACCGCACCGACACCATCGGGGTGCTGCTCAACGATCTGAGCAACCCCTGGTTCGTCGATCTCCTCGCCGGGCTCGCCACGACCCTGCGCAGTTCCGGGCTGGCGCCGATCCTTGCCGACGGCCTCACCGACCGCCGGATCGGGGTCAGCTCGGTGGCCATGATGCTCGCCCAGGATGTGGACGCCCTGGTGATCGTGGGAACCACGAGCGAGGAAGAGGCGATCGGCCTCGCCAGCCAACAGCTACCCGTGGTGCTCGCCGGAACCCGGGACCCAGACCTGCCCAACGTCGACATCGTCGTCAACGACGACTTCGCCGGCGCCAGGGAGGCCACCGAACACCTGCTCGCGCTGGGGCACACGCGGATCGCCCACTTGGTCGGGCCGGGGCGGATCGGCACGCTACGACTCGAGGGGTTCCGTGCCGCGATCACTGAGGCCGGCCACGAACCCGACCGGTACGTGGAATCGGGCGGGATGAGCGAGGAGGCAGGCTACTCGGCGGCGACTCGGCTGCTCTCCCGCGCCGATCGCCCCACAGCCATCCTGACCTTCAACGACGTCGCCGCCATCGGCGCCCTGTCCGCCGCGGACACGATGGGGCTGCGTGTCCCGCAAGACCTCTCACTCGTCGGCTACGACAACACGTACCTGGCCCGAATCCGGCACATCTCGCTCACCTCGGTGGACAACGGGAACTTCGCGGTCGGCGCCCAGGCAGGGCGCTATCTCGTCGAGCGGCTGGCCGACCCGGGTCTGCCGGGTCGGCTGCATCTGGTACCCACCACGCTCGAGGTTCGCGCCTCCACTGCTGCCCCGCCCGAGTGAGGTCCTGGAACCCGAGGTGGCGGATCGTCGGTTCAATCGAGCGGCGCGACGAGGTCCAGCCAGATGTGCGAACTCACCCAGCCCGGCGGTCGGCCACCACCCTCAGGCGCACCTGCACGCCTGAACCCTCAACCTCATCCCGAGGGTGAGGCTGAGACAGATCGAGGTCCTCGGCCCAGGCTGCGGTGAGCAGCCGCTCGCACATCCCGGCCACCGGCCACATCGGGCCTTGCAGTTCCACCGACTCTGGCTCCACCTCCACCCGCACCTGCCGGGTAACGGCGTCGAGCGCACCGCGGGGGGTGGCGGTGGCAACCTCGACAGCCCGCGCCAGCCGGGCCTGCACGCTTTCGGCCGGGTCGATCGAGGCAGCACCGTGAGCGGGCAGCCAGGAGTCGTCCCCGGCTCGGGCCAGGGCGGCCCAGACGGCTTCGACGTGGCCGTAGCGGAACCAGTCGGTGACCCCGACCCGCACCAGGTCCCCAGCACCCGGGTCGCTCGAGCCATCGACCAGCGCACCCAGACCCCGCACGATCGCCACCGGGGTGCCAGCGGACTTGCCCTTGACCAGATCTGCGGCCGCGGCCACCTCGTCGGCCACGTTCCGGATCGTCACCGACAGCGTGTTCCCGTGCGTGTCCACGCTGCCGCGCCGGTCGTCCAGCACCTGCAGCCCCGCGGCGCCGAGGCAGAAGTCGGTGACCCCCGCTCGCCAGGGTCGTCCCGCGGTGTCGGTGATCAGGACGCCCACCCGGGCGCCGGTGGCCGCCTGCAGCCCATCCCGGAGCCGGCGGGCGGACGCGTCCGGGTCCGCCGGGAGGAGCAGCACGGTGCCCTCGGGCACGTCGGAGGCGTCCACGCCGGCAGCGGCCAGGACGGGCCCGGGATGGGACTGCACCACCACGGTGGTGCGTCCGTCCGGCAGCGCCCGGGCGGCCACCACCCGCTCGGTCTCGGCGGCGATCGCCTCGTCCCGCCGCAGCGCGGACACCTGGCGCCCTTCGGCCTTGGCCACCACCTTGCTGGCCACCACGACGAGGTCTCCGGTGCGCAACGGCTGTGCGGCGGTGGCGGTCACGATGAGCGCGACCAGGTCGCTGCCCTGGCTCACCTCGCCGATCCCCGGCACCGACCACAGCGAGATCCGCGGGTCGGCCGGGTCGGCGGCTGCACCTTCTGGTGTGGTCATCGGGATCTGCCGTTCCCGGCCAGGGCGAGCCCGGCCTGGGCCATCGCGGCCGTCGCCGGCACGTCGCGCATCATCAGCGGTATCGCCCGCACCGGGGCACGCCCGCCAGGCACCCCGGTGCCGTCGAGGTCCGCGTCGGCGGTGTCCACCAGCCATAGGTCGAGCAGGTCCGCGTACAGGCCGCCCACCGCTCGCGCGCTCGTCTCGACCCCGATCGCCCGCAGGCAGGCGTCCGCCATGCCACGCACCGGCTGGCCCCCGACGATGGGGGAGTACCCCACCACGGGGGCGCGTGTGCCGCGCACCGCGTCCCGGACCCCGGGCACCGCCAGAATCGGCCCGAGGGAGACCACGGGATTCGAGGGCGGCAGGATCACCAGGTCGGCGGCCCGGATCGCCTCGACCACGCCCGGGGCGGGGACGGCCTGCTCCACCCCGGTGAGCACGATCTGCTCGGCGGCGGGCTTGGCGTGCCGTCCCACCCACCACTCCTGAAAGTGGATGGCGCGTCGTCCGTCGGCATCCTCGATGACGACGTGGGTCTCCACCCCCGAATCCGTCATCGGCAGTAGGTCCACCCCGGTGCCCGGCCCCAGCCCCCAGCGCCGGCTCAGCGCCGTGGTCACCTGGCTCAGCGGGTAACCCAGTGCGAGCATCCGGCTTCGCATGATGTGGGTGGCGAAGTCCTTGTCCCCGAGGGTGAACCAGTCGAAACCGGCGCCATAGGCGGCCAACTCGTCGGCCACCGCGAAGGTCTCGTCCGCTCGGCCCCACCCCTGGTCGGGGTTGGCACCACCGCCGAGGGTGTACATCACCGTGTCCAGGTCCGGGCAGACCCGCAGACCGTGCAGGGTGATGTCGTCGGCGGTGTTGGCCACCACGGTGACCTGATGCTCGGCGCGACCGCCGGGGCCGGAGTCGAGTGCGGCGAGCAGGCCGGTCAGGAAGCGCGCGCCCCCGATCCCGCCGGAGAGAACGGTGATGTGCATGCCGGTATCCTGTCGCACGCGGCGTCCCCGAGGATGGGGCCGGTCAACACGCCACGGCGGAATCTCAACCAGATGAGAGCCCGCCGATTTTCCTGCAAGGCCCGGAACGTCAGTTTCCTGTGCTGAGTGGCAGGCAGCGCCTGTAGACGCGAGAACATCCGTTCGGGCCGTAACGGTCACGCAACGCAACCGCCGCGCCGACGACACGTAACCGTCCGTTATTCGTTACGCCGCTAGCACCTTCGGGCTTGACTACGCGACGCGACACGCGTGTAATTCCACCTATGTCATTTCCCGTTACATGACGGGGCCGGGTCGACGGGTCGAGGCGAGAATATGGACGAGTTCACACGAATGTCGTTGGTACCAGGTCTGGACGTCGATGACGACCCTGGTGTGCTGGGGTGGCAGGAGCGGGCCCTGTGCGCCCAGACCGACCCCGAGGCCTTCTTTCCGGAGAAGGGCGGATCCACCCGGGAGGCGAAGAAGGTCTGCATCTCCTGCGATGTGCGGTCCGAGTGCCTGGAGTACGCGCTCGCCAACGACGAACGCTTCGGCATCTGGGGCGGGTTGTCCGAACGTGAGCGTCGGCGTCTCAAGAAGCGCGCCGTCTGAGCGGTGGCCCTCGATCTGGGTACCGGGCTTGCGCGTCAGGCGCAGGACGATCGGGCCATGAAGGCAGGCGCCGACCGGGGGACGCCGCGAGTGATCGCGGTGGTACACGCCCGCTCGGCCGAGCACATCGTCGCCGCACTGGCCGGGATCGCCGCCCAGTCCACCCAGCCCGACGTCCTCGTCGGGGTGAACTGCACCCGAGCCGACACCCTCGTTCCCGGGCGTGACCTCAACCCACCCGAACCGGCTCCGGCCGACGACCCGTTCGGCGAGACCTTCGCCGAGATGTCCACCCTCACCGGCGGTTACCCGGACGAGGGTGACCCCTCGCCCGACGCCCCCGGCTCGAGCCCCGACGGCGACGAGACCCCGACCGGCGCCTTCGACGCGGTGTCCATGCGGGACGCCGACGGGGTCAGGATCGTTGACCAGGCCGACACCGGCGCGGTCTCGCGCGATCAACTCTTCGCCGACGAGGGTGCCGGCGTCGGACCCGCGCACGAGCGCCGAGCCCTGACGGTCGCCGACGTGCTCGGCACGCAGTGCGACACCGTCATCGACCTGCCAGCCGGCACGGGACTCAATGCCGCCGTGGCCGCCGCACTGGCTTGGGCCGACGAGCATCCCGAAGACGCCCAAGCCGGCCCGGTCCAGGAGTGGATCTGGGTGCTCGGCGACCATGATCGGCCCTCGATGAAGGCCTTGGCGCACCTGCTCGACGAGGTGCGGATGACCACCACCGTCGGCATCGTCGGCACCAAGCACCGAGCCGGCCCCACCGGGCGCGAGCTCGTGGACGTCGGGATCACCACCACGCCCATGGGCCGGGTGCTGACCTTCGTCGACCCGGGCGAGCCGGATCAGGGGCAACGCGACCATCTGCGCGACACCCTCGCCGTCCCGCTGTCCGGCATGCTCATCCGCCGCGACGTGTGGACCGAGCTGCGTGGCTTGGATCCGGTGCTCGAGCAGGCCAACGAACTGGACGCCGCCGTCGACCTTTGTCGGCGGGGCTGGCTGGCCGGCCACCGGGTGGAGGTCGTCCCGACTGCCGTGCTCACCGGCCCGGACGGCCCACCCCTCACCGCGTCTCGGCGCTGGCGCACCTACCGCCGGCTGATCGCCGCACCCCTGCTCGCGGTCCCCTTCGTCGCCCTCGGCGTGCTCCTGGGCGCGATTCTTCGGGTCCTGGCGGGGGTCGCCGCGAAGGAGCCGGTGCGGGCCCTGCGGCACGCAGGCTCCAGCCTGCGGCCACTGCTGCGGCCCGACCTGGTGATGGGTGCCCGCTGGCGGGCCTGGCGCAGCCATCGGGTCCCGCGGCGACGTCTGCGTCCGCTGCTGGCCACGACGCGAGAGTCGGTGCGCTGGCAGCGCGATCGCCTCCAGGCAGCCCGGCCTCGGCTGATCTCCCCGGCCGGCGCGGACCGATCCACATCGGGGTGGAAGTTGCCGCTGGCGATGGCCGTGGCCCTGGCCGCCGTCGGTGGTCTGGCGCTGCACCGGATCGCCCGGCCCGGCCCACTCACCTCGGACTGGCTGCCCGGCGTGGGAACCAGCAGCACCGCGTTGTACTCGGCCTGGTGGTCCTCATGGGTACCCGCCGGCCTGGGGCAGGCCGGCCCGGCGGATCCCCTGCTGGCGGTGCTGGCCACGCTGGGTTTGCCCTTCGGCTCCCCGCGCACCGCTGTCGTCGTGCTGCTGCTGGCCGCCCCGGCCCTGGCCGGGGTCTCAGCGTGGTGGGCGGCCGGCGGTCTGACCCCGCGACGCCTCGTCCGCGTCGTGGCCGGGATCGCCTGGGCGGCCTCGCCGGTGCTGCTGCTGGCCGTCCAACAGGCCCGGCTGGCCACCGTGCTCGCCGTCATCATGCTGCCGCTGGCCGTGCGCGCCCTGGGACAGGCCGCCGCCGCCCACAGTTCGCGCTCGGCCTGGGCGTGGTCGGCCGCGGCAGGCCTGTTCCTGGTCCCGGCTACCGCCGGCCTGCCGGTGCTCGTGGTGGTGCTGGCCGGAGTCCTGCTCCTGGTGGCCGCCCGGGCCCGACGGCTCGCCCTGACGTGCGCGCTGGCACCGCCTCTGGTCTTCGCGCTGCCGGTGCTCATCGCCGCCTGGCAGTACCCCGCGGTGCTGTTCGCCGAACCGGGCAGCGCTGTCTCCGAGGCACTGGTCCCCGGGTACGCCGCGCTCTTCGGCTGGACCGTGCCGCCCGCCGCCACGTTCGCCTCGTTGGCACCCTGGGCGCACCGCCTCGACGGCGTTCTCGGGCCGAACGTGGTGGACACCACCCTGGACGTGCTGCCCTTCGTGTTGGGGTCGCTGCCCTTGTTGATGGCCGTGCTCGGGTTGCGGGTCGCCCTGCGCGGCACGCCTCGGGGGGCCGTCTGCCGGCTCGGGTGGGCCTTGACCGCACTCGGCGTCCTGCTCGTTCTGGGCGGCCAGCGGATGGCCGTGGGATGGGACCCGAGCGGCCCGGTTCGCGGGTCGACAGCAGCCGGCGTCCTGCTCGCGGTCCTGGGTCTGCTCGTGGCCGGAGTCTCCGGATTCAGCGCTCCGAACGAGCCCCGCACGGGCCTGCTGGCGGCCCTGGGCCGGGGTGGCGCCCGCATCGTCTACGTCCTCGCGGTGCTGCCCGCCGTGCTGGCGCTAAGCGTGTGGGCCGGTGCCCAGGCGCTGGCACCGGGGGCCGGGGACGTTCGCCCGGGCGCCGACCCGCCGATCCCCGCGGTCGTGGTGGACGCCGCCGAATCGGCGGACCAGACACGGATCGTCACCGTGCGCCCGCTCAGCCCGGGCGATCCCAGCATCGCTGCCACCGCGACGGATGCGACGCCCGATTCGACGGGGCAGGACCCGGCCGGCGACACCGCAGCGAGCCAGGGCGCGGGACTGGCGATCAGCGTGCTGCGAGAGGCCGGCCCGGACCTCGAGCAGGAGGCCGTCGTGGCCCGGGTGCGTGCCGGAGCTGAGGCCGACCCCGCTGAGCAGGCGCTCGCCTCGGCCGTCGCCGACACCGTCACCGGCGATGGCGACGCCCGGCGCAGGCTGGCCGAGTTCGGCGTCGGAGCCATCGTCTTGCTGCCGGGCGAGGACGACGAGGCCCGCACCATCGCCCGCTCCTTGCAGGCTGGCCTCGACTCCACCCCTGGGCTCGGACCGGCCGGTGAGGTGGCCGGCGTTCGGGCCTGGCGGGTCGATTCGCTGTCCGGCGGAGCCAGCGCGGCGGACCGAGCCGCAGCGGTACGGCTGATTCCCCGAGAGGTCGCCGACTCCGACCCGGCCTGGTACGCCCTGGACTCGGACGGCGGCGCGGTGGACACCCGAATCACCGTGGCAGCCCCGGGAACCATCGTCCTGGCCGAACGTTTCGACGCCGGCTGGACGGCCACTTTCGACGGGGAGCCATTGACTCCCACCGAGGTCGACGGCTGGGGCCAGGGCTTCGACATCCCCGCAGGCACGGGACGCCTCGTCGTCCACCATCAGGACGAACAGCGCTCGTGGATCGGCTGGATCCAACTGGTGGTGCTCGGTCTGGCGCTCCTGGTGGCCCTGCCGGTGCGCGCACGCGAGGAAGCCACTCGGGAGTCGACACGATGAGCACACCGTTGGGCCGCGCCATCCCCTTGGCTCTTGCGATCGGGGTGCTGGCCGCAGCCGCGGCAGCAGCCGTCCCGGGGCCGGGTGTCGAGCCGGCAGCCGAGCCGGTGCGAGCCAGCCTGGCCGCGCAGGGGACCACCATCGCGTGTCCGCCGCCCCCGGCGGTGGCCGAGACGGCCACCGAGGCGCAGGTCGACGAGGGCTTCGTCGCCCAACCGGTTCCCTCCACGGTGATCACCGCGGCCCGGACCTACTCGGCCGAGGGGCCGGTCGGGCAGTTGCGTGCCGCGACGCTGCCGGTCGAGGCCGAAGGTGCTGCGCTGGAGGCGGCCGGCGACCCGGTCACCGACGTGCTGATCAGCGATGGGGCGCCGATGGCCGCGACCGCTGAGCCCGTGGACGGATCGCCACGCCCGATCGGCGCCATCGCCACCACCGTCACCACCGAAGGCGACATCGCCGGTCTGGCAGTGAGCAGTTGCGGCCCGGCGATGGCCACCCAGTGGCTCGTCGGCGGCGCGATCGCGACCGGCCGCAGTTCCCGGATCGTGCTGTCCAACCCGGGCCAGACCACGGCCACCGTGGACACGACGATCCTGACCGCCACCGGACCGGCCCAGCCCCCCGCGGGACAGGACGTCGTGGTCCCCGCCGGGCAGTCCCGCGAACTGCTGCTGCAGGCCCTCACCCGTGCCGAGGGACCGACGGCGATCCGGGTCTCCAGCACGGGCGGACGAGTGGCCGCATCCCTGGTCGACACCGCCCTGGACGGTCTGCTGCCCAAGGGGGTGGAGGTGATCTCGGCGAGTGCCGCCCGCTCGCGTCAGGTCCTGGCCCCGCTGGTGTCTGGCCCCGCCACGCTCCGCCTGGCCAATCCCGGTGAGGAAACCCTGGAGGTGAACTGGCGAGTGCTGGGCGAGAGCGGGACGGTGCCGAGCGAGGAGGCCAGCGGCACCGCGGTCCCGGCCGGCTCGGTGGTCGAGGTGCCCGTGACGATCCCCGACGACGCCCGCGCGCTGGTCGTCACCGCCGACACTCCGCTGCTCACCGCGCTGACCATGACCCGCGATCGTGCCGACGGTGGCGCCGATGTGGCCGTTGCCGTGCCACCGGCGCCGCTGGCTCCGCAGAATCTCGTGGTGCCCGGCCCAACCGGGTCCAGCTCGGCACTCACCCTGGCTGCCGGCAGCGAGCCGGCGACGGTCGTGCTGCGCCAGGTCGACGGAACCGGGACTCCGGTGGTACCGGACCAGACCCTGGCCATTCCCGCAGACGCGGCTCGTTCGGTCACCCTGGCCGACGGGGTGAGCGTGGCGCAGGTGAGCGTGCGGGCCGGGACGGTCAACGCCGGGATGCTCGTCACCCTCGGCGAATTCCTGGCCGGCACCCCGGTGCAGCCCGCCGAGCACGCCCGCGAACAGGTGCCGGTGCTCGTGCAGGACCGTCCCTGACGGGCCCAGACCGTCTGGGCGCGTCTGGTGATCCCAGCCACGCCTGGCTCGGGTCGTGTGCGGTCGGCTAGTCGAAGCGCGGGTCGAGATCCCGGGGCGACAGGCCGAGCACCTGGGCGAGTTGCTGGACGACCAGTCCGTGCACGAACTCGGCGCGCTCGCTGGGCTCGGCGCGCAACTCCACCGGCCGACGGTAGATGACGATCCGCGTGGGTTGACCACGGTGCGAGGGATACACCCGTGACAGGGCGACCTCGCCGTCCTCCCAGGGCGAGGGATCGGCGGGCGGTACCTCCTCGACCGCGAACTCCACTCCCTCGATGGCCTCGGCATAGGGGGCCGGGATGCGTTCGATGCTGTCCAACACGAGGTCGTCGAACTGAGCGGCGCGCGAACTCCAGGCAGGCACCGACGTGGGCAACAAGACACCTCGCGGGCCCCGACCATGCCGGTCGCGGCGTCGCAAGCGGGGGCTGGCCCGGCGAGGTGCGGGACGGCGGGCGGGCATGTTTCAAGAGTAGGCACCGCGGGCCGCTCGAGCCCAACCGAATGCCGAAGCCGAATCCTCGGGCGGGCTTTCGGTGTGGCTTGGCATCGGACAGGTTGGTCCGATCCTGGGCCGGGAGCGGGTAGCGTCGTCTTCGGATGGGACATCGTGCAGACACCCAGGCCGTCCGGGCCGGGGAGCACCGGGAGGTAGCCGTGGTCAGGCAGTGCAGCCGCAATGGATGCCGCAACGCTGCGGTCGCCACCCTCACCTACGTCTACCGCGACCAGACCGCCATCCTCGGGCCCCTGGCGACGGTGGCCGAGCCACACTGCTACGACCTGTGCGAGGCGCACTCGGAGCGGATGACCGCCCCCCGAGGGTGGGAAGTGGTGCGGCTGGCGCCCACCTACGAGCACAGCCCGAGCGAGGACGACCTGCTGGCGCTGGCCAATGCGGTTCGCGAGGCCGGCTCCAACCCGATCGAGGGCCGGATGCGCACCCAGGAGGCGGCGCCGGTCACCGCCGCGCCGGCCACCCCGACCCGCGCCAAGGGCCACCTGCGGGTGGTCCGTGCCGTCGAGGAACTGCCCGGCCTGGAGTCGGAGTCGGACTGACCCCCGGGTCCACCACCCTGGCCCGAATGGGTGATATCAACCTGATCATCCCGTTCATCCGGCGGAACGTGTGACGTACCTCACGTCTGGTGCTGGTGACGGCATCGCTGAACTCGTCACTGACGGTGGGGACGGCGTTGAGACACACGTGAGCCACCGTGGCCCGAACGGGCGAACGCTTCGGCGAGCATCACCCACATGGGCGATATAATTCGCCCGGATTCAAGCACATTCGGTGGGCAGTCCGATCTACATCATGGCTGTCACATATCTCGGTCACGTCAGTGCACGCCCTGAGGCCCACCACTCGGATCGCGAAGGATCTTCACCATGTCTGCAAGCCTTGGCTCCCGCTCCCGCGCAGCCGCACCCTCCTTGCCGCTCGGCTCTCTCACGCAGGTCAAGAGAGAACCCATGTGCGAGACGTGTGGGTCGACGCGAGTGACGCAACTGGCGATGCGGCTCACCGACGGCACACCGGTCACCTTCACCTCGTGCCGCAATTGCGAGGCCCGCCGTTGGGAACACGACGGCATTCAGCTCACCGTCGCCGACGTCCTGATTCGCAGCCGCAAGGCCGGCTGACCCGCCCGCCAGTTGACCCGCCCGGCGGCTGGCGCGCAGGGGCGTGGGCAGGCCCTAGGCTCAGTGGCCATGACCCGCGATCTGACCGACGTCGTCAAGGCCTACGACATCCGAGGGGTCGTCCCGGATCAGTGGGGAGCCGCCGAGGCCGCCGCACTGGGCGCGGCCACCGCAGATGTCCTCGCCAGGCCGGGCACCTCACTCGTGGTCGGCCACGACATGCGTCCCTCCTCACCCGAACTGGTGCGAGCCTTCGCCCGTGGCGCTGCGGCCCGCGGCACCGACGTGGTGCTGGTCGGCCTGGTCTCCACCGACGGCCTCTACTACGCCAGCGGCGCCCTCAACTCGCCCGGGGCGATGTTCACCGCCAGTCATAATCCCGCGCAGTACAACGGCATCAAGCTGTGCCGTGCCGGCGCCCAGGCCGTTGGTCAGGAGACCGGGCTCGCCGAGATCCGCCGCCGCGCGGCCACGTACCTGTCCGACGGCCTGGACCAGGCGCCCCGGACCGGCGAGATCACCGAACGCGACGTCCTCGCCGACTACGCCCGGCATCTGCGCTCCCTCGTGGACCTGTCCACCGGCCGCCGGCTCAGCGTCGTCGTCGACGCGGGCAACGGGATGGCCGGACACACCGTCCCGGCGGTGCTGGGTGAGGCCGCCGGACTGCCGGAGTTGCCACTGCGGATCGAACCCCTCTACTTCGAACTCGACGGCACCTTCCCCAACCACGAGGCGAACCCGCTTGAGCCGGAGAACCTGCGTGACCTGCAGGCCGCCGTCGTCGAGCACCACGCCGACCTCGGCCTGGCCTTCGACGGAGACGCCGACCGGTGCTTCGTGGTGGACGAGCAGGGGCGCCCGGTCAGCCCGTCGGCGATCACCGCACTGGTGGCGCTGCGGGAGGTGAGCAAGGAGCTTGCCGCCGGCCACGAGCCGACCATCCTGCACAACCTCATCACCTCGGCGGCCGTCCCGGAACTCGTCCGGGCAGCCGGCGGCACCCCGGTGCGGACCAAGGTGGGGCACTCCAACATCAAGGCGTTGATGGCCACCAGCGGGGCCATCTTCGGGGGCGAACACTCCGCGCACTACTACTTCCGCGAGTTCTGGGGGGCCGACACCGGCATGCTCGCGGCCATGCACGTTCTGGCCGCCCTGCAGCAGTCCGCCGGGACCCTGTCGGCGCTGGTGAGTGACTACGACCGCTACATCTCCTCCGGCGAGATCAACTCCCGGATCGCCGACGTGCCGGCCGCGATCACCCGGGTGCGCGCCGCCTTCGAGGGCCGTGGCGAACTGGACGAACTCGACGGCACCACGTTCAGCGCACTCGACGGCCCGATGTGGTGGTTCAGCCTGCGCGCCTCCAACACCGAGCCACTGCTCCGGCTGAACGTCGAGGCGGCCGACACCGCCACGATGGAAGGCATCCGCGACGAGGTTCTCGACCTGGTCAGGGCCGACCAGTGAGCACGGTGGAGCCCTGGCTGCGGGCGATCCTGCGGTGCCCGGCCTGCCGCCACGAACTGCGCGACCAGGCCCCCGAGAGGCTGGTCTGCGTCAACCCGGCATGCGGGCTGGGGTACCGGGTGGACGACGGGATCCCGGTACTGCTCGTGGACGAGGCGATCGCGCCTGGGGACTCGGCCTCACCGGAGTGAGACGGCGTACCGCCGGGCTGATATACCGGTGTGAGACAGCGGAATCGGCCTCCGGACGCGACGTCTGAAAGCCGCTGGCCGGGGAGTGGAAGGAGCCACCTGTGAACGCCGAGTTGCTCGACGATCCCGCGGCCCTGGAGGCCGGCGACCCGCGCTCCATCCTTCGCTCGCTGGCCGGGGCGGGCGCCCAGGTGCGCCTGGCCGAGGCGCTCACCGAGGAGGCCATCCCGGCCCGGTGGTCGCAGGTGGACCGCCCGCGGGCCGTCCTGGTGGCCGCACGCGGCGGCGCGGCTGTGGTCGGCGATGCCCTCGCCGCGGTGGTGGGCACCACCGGGCCGGTGCCGGTGCTGGCCCTATCCGGGGCCACAGTGCCCGCCTGGGTGGGCTCGCTCGACCTGGTGGTGGCGTTGTCGTTGTCCGGGCGGGCCGAGGGGGCGGTCTCGATCGCGGCCGAAGCGGGTCGGCGAGGCGCCGCCCTGCTCACCGTGGGCGGTGCCGACTCGCCCCTGGAACAGGTATCGGCGAGGTTCCGGGGCGCGCACGTGCCGCTGTCGCAACTCGAGCGTCAGGCCGCCAGCGCACCCACCTCACGCACCGCGCTGTGGTCGTTGCTCACTCCCGCGATGCTGGCCTGTGATCGGCTCGGTCTGCTCCCGGACGGGGGGATGGGGTCGGCCGATGACATGAACGCCGTCGCCGATGCCCTCGACGAGGAGGCAGAGGTCTGCCGGGTCGGCTCGGAGAGCTTCGTCAACCCGGCCAAGACCCTGGCATTGGAACTGGACGGCGCCGTGCCGGTGATCCTCGGGGATTCCCAACTGGCAGCGGTAGCAGCCCGCCGGGCAGCCTCGGTGCTGGCCCGCACCGCCCGGATCCCGGCCGTGCACGGCGCACTGCCCAATGACGCCGGCGACATCGTCGCCACCTTCGGCGGGCCCTTTGCGTCCTCCACCCAGGACATCTTCGCCGACCCCTACCTGGACGACGCCGCACCCGCGGCACGTCTGCGTCTGCTGCTGCTCGACCTGCTGGACGGCATCGGCTTCGACGCGGTCACCGAACTCGCCGAGCAGGCGGGAGTGCGGTGCTCCCATGTGCAGGCGCACCTGGTGCCCGAAGGGGCCACGGACAGCGACGGATTCACCCCTGCCCCCCGGCACGCCGAGACGCCGCTGCAGCGTTTTGCCCGGGTGATCGCCCGGGTGGATTTCGCCGCCACCTATCTGGCTCTGGCGAATGGGCTGGACCCCTCCCAGTCGCCGCACGTGGCTGACCTGCGTGACTCGCTGCGCGGGTGAGATGGCGGCACTGAACCTGGCTCGCCACTGCCTGCGGCCACCCGGAGTCGATCCGCAGGCCACCGCCCTGGTGGTGCTGGGCGACGACGGGGTCGAGGTGGGCCGGTGGACCTACGGCGCCCTGGAACGGGACGTGCTCGGGATCGGGGCCGGCCTGCTGGCCAGTGGCCTGAGCCCGGGCGATCGGGTCTTCCTGCGCCTGGGCAACACCGCCGACACCCCGCTGGCCTTCCTGGCTGCGATGGCGGTGGGACTGGTCGCGGTGCCCACCTCGAGCATGCTCACCGGGGAGGAGGCCGCGGTGCTGCTGGCCGATTGCACCCCGGCGGCCGTGCTGCTCGCCGACGACCTGGACCTGCCGCAGGTCGAGGGTGCCCTGGTGCTGACGCCGCAGGAGTTGCAGTCGTGGCGGTCGCTGCCGGCCGGCGACTATGCCGATACCGATGCGGACGACCCGGCGTTCATCGTGTACACCTCGGGCACCTCGGCGACGCCGAAGGGAGTCGTGCACGGGCACCGCAACGTGCTGGGCAGGCGGGCGATGCGCACGGCGTGGCAAGGACTCACCTCCTCGGACGTGCTGCTGCACGCCGGCGCCCTGTCCTGGACGTACACCTTGGGAGTAGGCCTGCTCGACCCGTGGGCGGCCGGGGCCACAGCCGTGGTCTATGCCGGGTCCCGGCAGAGCCAGCCGGACTGGTGGCAGCTGATGCGGGGGTGCGGGGCGACGATCTTCGCCTCCGTCCCGGGGGTGTACCGCCACCTGCTGCGGAGCGCGCCCGCTCACCCACCCGGCAGCCTGCGTCACGGCCTGGTCGCCGGCGAGGCGCTACCGGCCGCACTGTGGAGCCAGTGGCGTCAACAGACCGGCCTCCCCCTGTACGAGGCCCTCGGGATGAGTGAGATCTCCACGTTCATCTCCAGCGGGCCGCAGGTGCCGACCCGCCCGGGCAGCCCCGGGCGAGCACAGCCCGGACGCCGGGTGGCGGTGCTGCCCCTGGACCCGGCCGATCCTTCGCCCCTGCCCGCGGGCCGGGTCGGCCTGCTCGCGGTGCACCGCGACGATCCCGGGTTGATGCTCGGCTACCTCAACCGGCCGCAGGAGGACGCCGCGAGTCGGCGCGGGGAATGGTTCGTCTCAGCGGATCTCGTCGAGATCGACGCCGACGGCTACCTCCATCACCACGGCCGCGCCGACGACACCATGACCGCCCAGGGCTATCGGGTGTCTCCCGTCGAGGTCGAGCGGGTGCTGCAGGCCCACCCCGACGTGCACGAGGTGGCCGTCACCCAGGTGCCGGTGCGCCCCGGGGTTGAGGTGATCACCGCCTTCGTCGTGCCGGAGCCTGGTGTCGGTGCCGAGCAAGACCCGGAGGGCCTGGCCGGTCGCCTGCTCGAGCACTGCCGTGAGCATCTGGCCCGGTACAAGCAGCCGCGCCAGCTGCGCCTGGTCGCCGAACTGCCCCGGACCGCGAACGGCAAGATCCGGCGTGCCCAGTTGCGCGAGACGTCCGCGAATCAGCCCAACAGCGCCTCGACGGTGTTAGATGACGTCATGAGTGTTGAATTGCCCGAGTTGGCGAAGAAGCTCCTGGACGCGCCCGAAATGGCGGTGGTCACCACGTTGAACAAGGACGGCTCGCCGCAGTCCTCGCCGGTGTGGGTGGCGCGGGAAGGGGACGAGGTGGTCTTCAACACCGCTCTCGGACGAGCCAAGCCCACCAACATCGACCGCGACGCCAGGGTGAGCGTGGTCGTCTATCCGCAGGAGAATCCGTACTCCTACGTCGAGATCCGTGGCACGGCGACGCTGGAGGACGACCCGCAAGCGGAAATGATCCATCAGTTGTCCAACAAGTACCTGGGCCGGGACTACCCGTGGCTGAGTGAGGGAGAGCAGCGGGTCACCGTCCGGGTGACACCCGCCAAGGTCATCGTCCGGGAGTAGGGCGGCGGGGGGCTACACCTCGGGGATGGGGCGGCAGCCGCGCAACTCGACCGCCGATCCCGACGAGACGACCTGCCCGTCGAAGGCGAGTACCACGGATCCGGCGAAGTCATCCGCCGCAGAGGGAGTGTCGAAAAGCGCCGTGACCTCGGTGCACGCCTGCCCGGACCTGGTGTACGTGGTGTAGGAGTCTCCGCGCCAGGTCCCGTCCAGGGGCACCTGGCCGCTGCGGGAGAAGTCGTTGCGGCGCTGCGGGTCCAGGACGAGCAACTGCAGGGTGTATGAGCCGATCGTCCCGCTGTCGCGCAACTCCGCGTCGCTCGGCAGGCCCGGTCGCGGCACGGCCACCGGGTCCGCGAGCCGAGGGTCCGAGGCAAGCCATCGCTCACGGCCCGCGACCTGCTCCAGCGTCCGGGGCGGACGAGCCGCCGCATCCAGCAGCGCAGTACGGGTCCCCGAACTCATCTGCAGCAGGGCCGTCTCGCCCAGTGCGGATGGCGCGCGCTCGATGGTCTCGGCGAAGGTGCCGGCCGAGCCGCCCTCGGCGGTGACGGCCTGTGCGGTGGCAGCCCGCCCGTCGGCGTAATCGCGCTGATACGTGGGGGACTGGGCGGCGACCCAGTCACCCTCGACGACGCTGGCCTGGCCCTCGATCATCGCCCGCGCGGCGGCCGCGGACTCGTCGAAGTCATTGGTCGTGGCCATCAGCCGATCAAGGCCGAGCTGCTGATCGGTGAGCGCGTGCGCGAGTTCGTGGACCAGGGTCACCTCGGTGTCCAGGGTCCATTCCTGTCCGCGTAACCAAATGGTTCGGGAGGACGTGTCGTACCAGCCGGTCACCGCGGAGGATCTCGCCGCCCCCTGCGGCTGCGTACCGTCGGAGTCGGCCGAAGACTCGGAGAGCCCGAGCGCGTACGCGGTGAGTGCGTGGTCGTGCTCCGGGCGGGTGTGGACGCCGGAGGACTGCGAGCGCTCGCGGTCCAGGGCCTGATCATGCCGAGCTTCGAAATCGGCCTCCGGCAGGGCGATCACCTGGGGCGTGGTGGTGAAGTCCTCCCCGAGTTCCTGGGCCACGAAGGAGGTGAGCACCGGCAGGCGCTGCGGCAGCATCTCCTGCGCGCTCGCCGAGGGGCCCGGCGGGGTAGGGGACGCGCCAGCGCCCTGCGATCCGGTGTCCGAGCGATCTGCCAGCCGCGGCAGGGTCACCGCCGCCACGGCGAGTCCGGTTGCGACGAGCCCGATCACGACGAGGCCGATCACCGCGATCGGGGCCGGCGTTCGGCTGAGCCGTGCTTGCACCCTGACCCCTGCTTTCCCGACAGTGCCCATCGCACGCGTCCGCTGACACGCCGATTGTTCACGACACCCGGGCCAAAGTCGGGCAACCCGGCCGGTAGGCGGTGCCAAGCCGAGGAGAACAGATCATGCCGAGGAGAACAGATCAGGCCGAGCAGATCAGGCCGAGCAGATCAGGCCAGGTCGAGCCCGCGGCGGCCGATCTCGTTGAGGTCCTCGGGGGCGAACCGGTTGGGCCACGTCGACTCGTAGTGCTCCTCGGGGAAGTCGCTGGGGCTGCTGCCGGTCTCGAAGGCCGAGCGCACCTGCGCGGCGTACTGTTCGTTGCGCTCGCACCACGGCGCCGCCGGGATGTACATGACATTGCCCCAGCCGCGCTGGTCCTGCACCGGGGCTACCGAGTGGATCAGGTCGCAGTGCCACCACACCGAGTCTCCTGGCTGGACGTCCGGGATGCCGGCACTGGCTCGCAGCAGCAACGAGTGCCAGCGTTCCAGGGCGCCGAACACCTGCCCCGGAACCACCCCGCACATGTCGTCCTGCGCCACGTCGGACAGCAGTGGACGCAACATCAGGTAGGCCATCGCCTCCGGAATGGGCACCGTGTGGAGCACGCCCTGGTCGTGATCCATCTCCGACAGTGCCGTCCAGCCCTGGAAGGTGCGAAAGGCCGAGCACATCGTCGACCCGGGGTACTGTGGGCCGCCGGTGCGGTAGGCCGCGTCCCACGGGTCGTACTCCTCGACGCTGCCGTCGAAGAGATGCCGGAAGGCCTGCTGGTTCTCGGCCGTCATCCACAGATCCAGGGTGCCCGGGTCCAGGTGAGCGCCCAGGCCGGCGGAGTCGGTGCCGGGTGGCCGCCGACGGATCCGGTCGGGGTAGAGGGCGTCCCGAGACGGGTCGAACCAGGTGCGCCCCTGGCTGTCGTGCCGCCACAGCGAGTTGAGGAAGGCCTGGGCGGTCGCCATCCGGGGATGCTGGCGGGCCTGCATCTGGGCGGGGGACCAGTAGATCGGGTAGATCTCGGGCTTGGAGCCAACCGAGGCGAAGAAGTCGTCTCCGGGCCCGGTGTAGGCCTCGGCGAATCCGTTGGAGTCGACGTACTCGACGATCTCGGTGTCCCAGCGCTCGGCCTGTTCTCGGTCGAAGTGGCCGCGGATCACCAGGCAACCACGCCGCCGCAACAGGTCTACGGTCTGGGGCGTCACGGTCCCGGCTTCGATGTCTGCGTAATCGACCACAGGCCAAGCGTTCTCGCCCCTGGCCAGGACCGCCTCGATCTCCTGGACCCGCTCTTCGACGAGTTCCCCGACGATCGCGAAGACCTCCTCGACGGTACGTCCGGAGGCCTCGATCCGGGCCCGGATGGCCTGCTTGACGGCCGCGGTTGCGGCGCCGAGGTCGGCGGGTGTCTGCTGCCAGTGCGGGAGGTCGGGCAGGGTTGCCGGGTCGGTGACGGGAGCCTGTCCTGCGGTCATAGTTAACAGTCCTTCCTAAATGGATGACCGTACTCTACGCCCACGCTCTGATACTTTGCAAGGGCTCCTTACTAATCGGTGGAGGACTAATCGGTGGAGGGTTGGTCGTGGTCGAGGAACTGCCCCGGTTGGCGCTGCTGCGCCAGCTCAGTGACAGGCACGTGCTCACTGCCGTGCTGGCAGCGGGGCGGCTCACCCGGGCCGAGCTGGCCGCGGCCACGGGCCTCTCCAAACCAACTGTCTCCCAATCTGTCTCGCGGCTGGAGGCGAATGGTGTGCTGCAGCAGGCAGGCCGCTCGACGGGCGGCAGGGGCCGGGCCGGGACGTACCTGGAGGCCACCGAGGGGGCCGGAGTCGGCGTCGCCATGCATGCCGGACCGGACGGGGTCGGCGCCCAGGTGGTGAGCCTGGCCGGCGACGTGGTGCGCAAGGTCTCTCACCAGGTGAGCGTGCCGACGACGAGTCGGCAACTGTCCTCGGTGCTCCGCGAGGTCGCCGCGCAGGCCGTCGTAGATCTGGACGCGCCGGTGCGGGCGGCGTGCCTGAGCGTTGCCGACCCGGTCGATCGGCAGGGCCAGCTCGTCCACCTGCCCAACTCGCCCTTCCTGGTGGGCGATCTGGACCCGGCCGAGACCCTCGCCGGGGCATTGCCGGTGCACGTCCAGGTAGACAACGACGTGAACTGGGCACTCTTGGCCGAACGCGAGCAGGGCTGCGCCCAGGGAGCCGACGACGTGCTGTACCTCTACCTCGACGAGGGCCTGGGAGCCGCCATCGTCGCCGACGGGCACCTGGTGCGCGGGGCACGCGGTCTGGCCGGCGAGGTCGCCTACCTGCCGACCGGTAGCGGAGCACTGCATCGCCTGGTGCGCCGGCTCGACCTCACCCGCCAGGGCCAGATCGCGGTGGACGTGGCCCGGGCCAGGGCGCTGCTGGACGGCGAGACCGCGGCGGCGGCCGAGTTGGTCGCCAGCCTCTGCGAGGCGATCCACGGAGTCTGCTACCTGCTCGACCCGGCGCTGGTGGTGCTGGCCGGCGGGTGGGGCTCGCACCGCAGACTCGCCACCGGCCTGGCCGACCTGCTGGCCGCGGATCCGGGCCTGGGGGCGCGCGTTGAGTTGGCGTCCGTTCCGGACGCGTCGCTGCAGGGGGCGCTGCTGGCCGCACGGCGCACCCTCGTCGAGGCCGTGCTGCAGGTCGATTGACCGCTGTCTGCGCGCCCGCGCTCGACGGGACGTAGCGCCAGGGCAGCTGGGCTCCAGGTCAGGGCGAGAGAGGTTCGTCCCGTGAGGGGTAGGCGACCTCGACCTGATCGAGATCGTTGGGCACGAAACAGTCGGCGAAGACCGCGCGGGCCTGCGCGAGCACGTCGACCGGGGAGACCTTGGCCGACAGGTGGGTCAACGCCAGCGAGCGGACCCCGGCCTCGGCGGCGATCCGCGCGGCCTCGTCCGCGCAGGTGTGCTGGACCTGGCGAGCCCGCTGACGATCATCGGCCAGAAAGGTGGCCTCGTGCACGAGCAGGTCGGCACCCCTGGCCGCCTCCACGGTGGCGTGGCACGGCTCGGTGTCACCGGTCAGCACCACCAACCGACCCGGTCGAGTCGGCCCGACCACTTGCTCCGGAGATATCCACCGGCCCCCGTGCCGGACCGGTTGACGGGCTTGCAGGGCCGCGTAGTCGGGGCCCGGCCGCAGGCCGAGAGCCTGGGCGCGCGCCGGGTCGAAAACCCCGGGCCGATCCGGCTCGTGAAACCGGTACCCCACCGACGGCACGGCGTGACGGGTGGCATAGCCGCAGATCCCCATCCCCTGGGCGGCCCGGCCGCCCAGGCCGGTGACCTCCTCACCTGGGGCGAGTTCTTGGGTGGTGACCTCGAAGCCCACCGGGCCGACCAGCGGTGCGATGAGATCGATGAAGGCCAATAACCCGGCCGGGCCGGTGACCAGGAGGGACTTGGTGCGGCCGAGCAGGTCGTAACTCTTGAGCAGTCCGATCAGACCGAGGCAGTGGTCCCCATGCAAATGGGTCAGCAGAACCGCATCGACGGAGACCAAACCCACTCGGCTTGCTCGGAGTTGACGTTGAGTGCCCTCGCCGCAGTCCACCAGCAGGGTGTGACCGCCGTGCTGGACGACCGTGGCGGCCAGGCCGCGCTCGCGGGTCGGGATGGCTGCCGAGGTGCCCAGGAAGGTGAGACTGAACCGCGTCATCCGTTGTTCCCGGCCCGCTGCCAGGCGACGCGCAGGCCGACTAGATAGGCGGCTTGGCCGACGTGCTGACAACAGTCGTCGAGCACGCTGACCAACCGCACCGCCGCAGTCACCGGCGGGTCCCAGCGTTGGTCCACCACGGTGTCGTAGTGCTCGGGTCGAAGCGAGGCGAGCACCGTGCGGGCATGGGCCGACGTGGCGTCGTGATAGCCGAGCAGCAGGTCTGCGCCGGCCCGGAACGCGGCCACCTGCTCACTGGTCTGGCCGTAGCCGTGGGCGGCGGGGGGATACGGAAGGGCGAACCGCTGCTGCCAGCCGTCACGCAGCCACACCTGTTCGGCGCCGGTGTGCCCCAGGGAGGTGGCCACCCCGCTGAGGTGATCGTCCAGTACCCGGGTCAGGTGCCAGACCAGCCAGCCGATGGAGTTGCTGCGCGGGGTCGGTTGCCAACCGAGTTCAGCCTCGGACCGGCCGGCGACGATCTCGTGGACGTTCTCACGCACCCGGTCCAAGCCGTCGGCCAACAGCCGGGCGGGTAACGCCAGACCGGGATGCTCTGCCATCACGTCCTCCTCGATGTCGGCCAGGGGCATCATCCCGCCTGTAGCCGCCGGGTGCGACCCTCCTGATCACTCACCGGTGGCGATGGGCCGGTCGGTGGCCGCGTACTGCGACCAGGAGCCCGGGTAGAGCCGGGCCCGTCCGAGGCCGAGCTGCTCGATGACCAACAGTGAGTGACAGGCGGTAACCCCTGACCCGCAGGACGAGATGACTTCTCCTGCATTGATCTTCGCTCGGGTGACGCCGATCTCGTCGAGCCGGTCGGACAGCACCGAGGAGGGCAGTAGCCGATCGTCGGTGTCGAGGTTCTCCCGGCACGGCAGGTTCCGGGCGCCGGGGATGTGTCCGCTGCGCGGGTCCACATCGTCCCCCTCGCCCCGGTAGCGCTCGCGGGGGCGAGCGTCGAGCACGACAGCGCTCGGGTCGCCGACCGCGTCGATGTCGGCGAGCACGTCAGCCGGCCAGGGCTGCGGTTCGACACGTTGGGACTGCGCCCGCTGGGACTCCACAGATCGGGGTTCGGCCGCCCGTGTGCTCGCCGACGCCTGCCACCCGCTCAGTCCACCCTCCAGGACGGCGGCGTCCACGCCGATGGCGCGCAGCATCCAAACCAGGCGGGCCGCGATCACCCCGCCGGCGTCGTCATACCCGATCACCACCGCGTCCGGGCCCATCCCCAACCGGGCACGGGTGCGGGCGAAGTCCTCCGGGGTGGGCAGTGGGTGCCGCCCCGAGGTGGCGTCCACCGGCCCGGCCAGATCCGCATCCAGGTCGACGAAAACCGCTCCGGGCAGGTGCCCGGCGAGATAGGCCTCGCGTCCCGAACGCCCGTCGAGGTACCACCGACAGTCGGCCAGCACCACGTCGCGACCCGAGTCGAGCAACCGGCCGACCTCGGCCGGCGAACAGAACGGGGTGATCATCCCCGAACCCTGCCACCGGCCCACCCGTGGTGTCACGCGCCTTCGGGCCGGTGCGCGCTCGAAGACCTGCCAACCACTCAGGCGCTGCGCTCTGCCGTCGATCTCCTCTGGCCCTGCCCAGCGATACCGCCGGCACCCAGGCGGCTCCGGGCCCGGGTCCGGGTTTCGCGGGGTTCGGTGCCCTTCGTCCCATCTGGGTGGGTACAGTCGGCGCGACTGGAACCCACCCGAGGAGTGTGTGCGAGTGCGAGCCGGATCCAAAGGCCGACTGACCTGGCAGGTAGTGGCGCTTGCCGTCACCCTGCCGCTGACGACGATGGCAGCTGTTGGTGGCGCCTCAGCCGCGTCCACCACGCCCGATCCGGGCGACGCTGCCGGAGTACCGGCCGTGGAACTGCCGGCCACGCCCGAGTCGGCGGCGCTCAACGATGTCCGCGAGGCAGACCCGCGGGTGCTGAATCGACTCGGCCGCGACGACGTCAAGGTCACCGACCGAGCCGAGTTGCGACGCGCCCAGTCGCCGGCCACGGCGGCCGAGGCGACGCTGGGGTCGGTGCTGCCCTGGCTGGGCTACGACGAGTTCGGCGGCGGGTTCTCCACGAAGGACTTCACGCTGCGCAGCGCCGGCGAGCACATCCAGGTGTGGGTGGCGAACGACCTGGCCTTCCCGGCCGGGGACTGCCGCAACGACCTGGGCATGACCACGGTCACCGATGCTCAGGTGGCGGCCTTCGTCCACGAGTTCGACACGAACATCTATCCCGTCGAGTCGCAGGCCTTCTCGGTGCCGCCCAACCGCGACGGCGCCGACGCCGAACTCGCCACCATCCTCGGGTTGCCCGCCGACACCTATCAGGTGGACGCCAGCGGTGCCGACGACATCGTCGTCCTCGTCGACAACGTGCGCGACGCCCAGTTCTACGCCCCGAACTCACCCGACGGCCAGACCTACATCGCCGGCTTCTTCAGCTCGACGATCACCGACCTGACCAACCGCAACGTGATGACCATCGACGCCTTCGACTGGGAGCATCGCACCGGCGCCGCTCCACCGGACGACTCCGGCCAGCCCGCCGTCCAGGCCTGCGCTCAGGCCTTGGGGATGGCTGCAGGCACGCTGGGCGGGCCGCGCGCGCGGCTGTACGAAGGAACCTTCGCCCACGAGTACCAGCACCTGCTGCTCAACGACGTCGACCCGGACGAGAGCACCTGGCTGAACGAAGGGATGTCCGACTACGCGCAATCCCTCGTCGGCTACGTCGACACCCGGATCGGGCCATGGCGGTCCACCGCCGATTCGCACCTGGCCTGCTTCGACGGCTTCCTCGGCGACTCCTTCGGCGGACCCGAGAACTCCCTGACCCTGTGGGGCGATCAGGGGCCGACCGAGATCCTGTGCGACTACGGCGCCGCCTTCAGTTTCGTGGAGTATCTGCACTCCCAGTACGGGCCCAAGCTGATCACCCAGCTGCACCGTGAGCCCGGCAACGGGCTGGCCGGGCTGGACGCGATCCTGCAGCGCAAGGGCGCCAACCGCTCCGCGATGCAGTTGGTGCGGGACTGGACCGCGACCGCGGCCCTGGACGCGGTATTGCAGCGCGAGGCCACTATGGTGGGCGGCTACCGAGCCGTGTACTCGGCCCGGACCCTCACCTCCGCGGTGAACTGGTCCACGCCGCAGGCCTACTCGAGCCCGGGCGCGCCGCCCAACGGTGCCGACTATGTACGACTGCGAGACGCCCAGGGCCGCTGGATGTCCACCAGCCGGGTCAAGTCACTCAGCTTCGCCGGCTCGGCGTCCATGCCGAGTGCGCCGGTCGAGTGGCAGGTCGACAGCGCTCCGGCCACGCAGCCGGGTGCCTGCGGCGACACCCCGGACGGCACCGGTCCGGCCGCCCTGTACAGCGGGTGCGGCTCCGGCTTCGACCGGGCGATCGCTCGCACGGTGAGCGTCCCGGCGTCCAACCCCATTCTCAGTTTCGAGTCCATGTGGTCCATCGAGTCCGAGTACGACCTGGGGGCCGTGCAGGTCTCGGCCGATGGCGGGCAGACCTGGACCAGCGTGCCGACCGAGGGGTCGGTCACCGAACTGGCTGACGACGCCGAGGCTCGGATCGTCGGTGCGCTGCCGGGCCTGAGTGGGTCCTCCGGCGGGTGGGTGAGCCAGCACGCGGACCTGTCCGCGTACGCCGGACAGGATGTGCTGGTCTCCTTCCGGTACCTCACCGACGGCCTGTTCGACGAGGCGGGCTGGTGGGTGCGCGACGTGCGGATCGGCGAACGCATCGCAACCGACACGCTCGACGGCTGGCAGACCCCGAGCCAGATCCGGCCCACCCCTGTGGCTGGGTGGACGGTGCAACTCGTGAGCATCGACCGCGACACGCGCACCGGGGCCATCCACCGGCTCGCCCTGGACGAGAACTTCGACGGCACGATCTCCGGGGCGCGGGTGCGTCAGGCGCTGGGAGAGGACACCGCGCTCGTCGGGGCGATCGTCATCCAGGACGACCCGAATGAGACCTCCACCGCGTACACCCGCTACGAACTCAGGGTCAACGGAGTCCTGCAGCCCGGCGGCTGAAAGCGTCGGGCCGCCACGGCCCGCAGGGCGAGTGAGCCGCGGCCACGCCGCCGCCCGGGCGCATGCTCCCAGCACCAGACGGAGTAGGCGTGCGCCCGGGACGCGGCGACGGCTTGGAGTGGGTGCGGTCCGCGGGCTAGCCTTGCCGGGAGTGTCCGGCGTCGGAGATGCCATCGGCCCAGAGGGGCCGCGCCGGTCGAGCCTGTCGAGCATGCCCGCAGCCGGACGGTTGCCTGAGCTCGGCGCCGACCCGTACCCGACGAAAGAGGAACCGTGACCACCACCGACTACAAGGTTCGCGACCTTGCCCTGGCCGATGCCGGCCGCCACCAGATCCGTCTGGCCGAGCACGAGATGCCCGGGCTGATGGCACTGCGAGCCGAGTACGGCCCCACCCAGCCCCTGGCCGGCGCCCGGATCGCCGGCTCCCTGCACATGACCGTGCAGACCGCTGTGCTCATTGAAACCCTGGTGGCGCTGGGCGCCGACGTCCGCTGGGCATCGTGCAACATCTTCTCCACCCAGGACGAGGCCGCCGCGGCCGTCGTCGTCGGACCGCACGGCACGCCGGAGGAGCCGGCCGGGGTGCCGGTCTTCGCCTGGAAGGGCGAAACCCTGCCTGAGTACTGGTGGTGCACCGAGCAGATCCTCAACTGGCCCGACGGCGCCGGGCCCAACATGATCCTCGACGACGGCGGCGACGCCACCCTGCTCGTCCACAAGGGACGTGACTTCGAACTTGCCGGGGCGGTACCCGCTGCCAGTGATGGCGATTCCGAGGAATACCGGGTCATTCTCGACGTGCTGCGCGCCCGCCTCGACACCGATCCCGGCGTCTGGCAGCGGATCGCCGACGGCATCCGCGGAGCCACCGAGGAGACCACCACCGGCGTCCACCGCCTCTACCAACTGGCCGAGGCGGGGGACCTGCTGTTCCCGGCGATCAACGTCAACGACTCGGTGACCAAGTCGAAGTTCGACAACAAGTACGGCTGCCGGCACTCGCTCATCGACGGCATCAACCGGGCCACCGACGTGCTGATCGGCGGCAAGGTCGCCGTGGTGTGCGGCTACGGCGACGTCGGCAAGGGCTGCGCCGACTCCCTGCGTGGCCAGGGTGCGCGGGTCATCGTCACCGAGATCGACCCGATCTGCGCGCTCCAGGCGGCCATGGACGGGTATCAGGTCGCCCGGCTCGACGATGTGGTCGAGACCGCGGACATCTTCGTCACCGCCACCGGCTGCTTCGACGTCATCACCGCCGAGCAGATGGCCCGGATGAAGGACAAGGCGATCGTCGGCAACATCGGCCACTTCGACAACGAGATCGACATGGCGGGGCTCGCTGCGCTGCCCGGCGTGGTCCGCACGCAGATCAAGCCCCAGGTACACGAGTGGACCTTCTCGGCCGACGCCGACGGTGCGCAGCGCTCGATCATCGTGCTGTCCGAGGGACGCCTGCTCAACCTCGGCAACGCCACCGGGCACCCCTCGTTCGTGATGAGCAACTCGTTCGCCAACCAGACCATCGCCCAGATCGAGCTCTTCACCAAGAACGACGAGTACGACAAGCGGGTCTACGTGCTGCCCAAGCACTTGGACGAGAAGGTCGCCCGCCTGCACCTGGACGCCCTCGGGGTCCGCCTCACCGAACTGACCAAGCCGCAGGCCGAATACCTCGGGGTGGATGTCGCCGGGCCGTACAAGGCCGACCACTACCGGTACTGAGCCCTGACCCGACGGTTGGCGACCTCGACTCGGGTGCCCTGATGCCTCGTGGCCGATACCTGGTGGCCGGGCGCCAGGAGGCATTCTCCTGCGCGCCCGGCCCGGTCGGCTGGCGGTATCTGTCTGATCGACTCGATCTTGCCTGTGACCAGGCTTTCCGCCCGGTGCGGTTCGTGGTGACCGCGCTCGGCGGGGCCACGCTGCGCGGTGGCGGGGCACGGCTTGAGGACGGCACCCCCGTCTTGGTGTGGTTGGGTCCGGACGGCTTGGAGCGCACCGCCCGGGCCGACGCCCTGTTGACGAGTTCACCCGGATCCTGGGTGGCGGCGATCCGCTCGGTCGCCGGGGGAACCGGCGGCTCGGCATCGGACGGTGTGCCTGGCCGGCAGGGGGAAGGCCGGCGGCTGGCCGGGCTCACCGTCGACCTGTCCGGGGTGGGTCTGGGGGCGGTGCTGCACCGGTACCGCGTCAGTCTCGGCCACGAGGCCGAACACGGCGAGCCCGGGTCACCGCTTCGCGTGCAGACCTGGCACCTGGACGATCTCGACGAAGGGGTTCGCCGGGTGCTCCATCTGGCCGGCGACGTGCTGGTGCACGCCACCGGGGTGCCGCTGCCGGACGAGGCGGTGGAACTGGTCGACCTGGAGAGTCCGCCGTCGGGGATCTGAGGCCCAGCCGCCGGCGAGGCCACGCCAGTCGGCCTCGGGGCGTCACCGGGCCGGCATCGGGCCCGCGCCGTGGACCAGTGTCGTGACCAGCACCGCCGGTGACCCGGGGTGAGTCGTCATCGCGCGGTGGGCACCAGTTCGGCGATCAAACCCTCCACGCGGGAACGGATCTCGTCCCGGATCGGCCGGACGATCTCGATCCCCTGCCCGGCCGGGTCGTCCAGGGCCCAGTCCAGATACCGGGTGCCGGGGAAGAAGGGGCAGGTGTCGCCGCACCCCATGGTGATGACCACGTCGCTGGCCTTGACGGCCTCCCCGGTGAGCACCGTGGGGATGGCCGCGGTGATGTCGATGCCGACCTCGCGCATCGCCTCCACCGCCACCGGGTTGAGCTGATCCGCCGGCGCCGTCCCGGCCGATCGGACCTCGATCGAATCGCCGGCCAGATGCCTGAGCCACCCGGCCGCCATCTGGGAGCGGCCGGCGTTGTGGATGCATACGAACATCACCGACGGGGTGTCGGTCGTGGTGGGGGTCATTTTGTGATCCGTTCTACTCGCGTACGACGGCCGGCTCGGACCGGTCGGCGTCCAGGGTGATCGAGTCGGCCTGTTCGCCCTCGGCCCGTTCGCCCTGGGGCAGGGCGATCGGCTGCTCCCCGGAACCGCCCGGTGGAGCCTGGTCAACGTCCGGCCGCTGGACGCCGGGATACAGAACCCGGATGATCAGAGCTCCCAAGACAGCGCCGACCAACTGCGCCGCCAGGAATGGTGCCACCGAGGACGGTGCGATGCCGGCGAAGGTGTCCGAGAAGATCCTGCCGATGGTCACCGCGGGGTTGGCGAACGAGGTCGAGGACGTGAACCAGTAGGCCGCACCGATGTAAGCGCCCACCGCTGGCGCCGACCAGGCGCCTCGCCCGGATCTGGCCAGCGCGAAGATGACACAGATCAGGCCTGCCGTGGCCACCACCTCGCCGAGCAGCACCCCGGGCGTCACCCGGTGATGACCGGATATCTGCCAGACCGGCAGATCGAACATCGCATTGGCCAGCAGCGCCCCGACCACGCCCCCACTCACCTGGGCAAGCGTGTAGGCACCCACCTCGACGCTGGACGGTCCACCGCCGGTCGAGCGGGCGAGCAGCCAGTCGACGAGAGTGACCACCGGGTTGAAATGAGCCCCGGACACCGGGGCGAGGACGAGGATGAGCACGGTGAGGGCCAGCGCCGTGGTGAGACTGTTCTCCAGAAGTTGCAGGCCTACGTCCGCGGGGGACAGGGTCTGGGCCGCGATCCCCGACCCGACGACCACGGTGACGAGCAGTCCTGTGCCCAGGGCCTCGCCGAGGAGCCGCCGAGGAAGGGTGCGCGGGCCGCTCACCTGCCACCCACCCCGGATGTCCCGGGCTCACACGGAACGAGAGTATTCATGGCGCAACCATACTTGACTCAAGAATCATGGAGGTAAACTGGGGTCATGGTTCGGCTGACCTCCGGTGAAACACCCGTCCCGGGTCCCACGTCACCGCAGACCGCGGGGGAGTGCAACCCCGCCGCGCGCGTGCAGCGGCGTGCCGATCTGCACGCGGCGCTGGGGGAGCGGGTGCGGCTGACCATGGTCGACGCCCTCGCCCTCGGCGACCTGTCACCGGGGGAGTTGGCCGACCTCACCGGTCTGCGCACCAACCTGCTGGCCTTCCACCTCCGGGTGCTGGAAGAGGCCGGGCTGATCCGTCGGGTCCGCAGCGAAGGTGACCGCCGGCGCAGTTATGTCCAGGTGCGCTGGGACGATCCGCTGGTCGCCGGGCTGATTCCGACACCACCGGGCAGGCCCACACCCCGCGTCGCCTTCGTGTGCACCGCCAACTCGGCCAGGTCACAGCTGGCGGCAGCGGTCTGGGGTCGGGTCAGCGACGTGCCGGCAACCTGCGCCGGTACCCATCCGGCGGCCTCGGTGCATCCTGGTGCCGTGGCGGTTGCCCGTCGGCACGGGCTGCGGCTCGCCCGGGCCCGCACCAGAGACGTCCGCGAGACGCTGCGCGCGGACGACCTGGTCGTCGCGGTCTGCGACAGCGCCCATGAGGCACTGACGGGCGCGCCACCGGTGGGTGACCCCTCACGATCCCTGCATTGGGCGATCCCCGACCCCGTCGCGCGCGACACAGACGCTGCCTTCGAGGTTGCCTATCAGGACCTCAGCGAGCGGATCTCGCGGCTGGCCGGCGCCACCTTCGGCGCGTCGGCTCAGCCGGACACCGGACGGTAGTCGCCCACCTGGTCGGCGCTGAGGTCACCGATCTCGCCGGCGGCCACGGCACGACGACCGAACCACCAGCAGTAGCCCAGATAGGCCAGCCACACCACCACTCCGATGGCGATCCGTGCCCACGTCGGCAACGGGCTCGGGGTCACGAAGGCCTCCACGATCCCGGAGACGAAGAGCACCACGACCAGTGCGCCGGCGACGGTGAACAGGGCTCGTCCCTGCTCGCCGAGCGCCTGGGTGCGGGTTCTGGGGCCCGGTTCGACCAGCACCCAGAACAGCCGCAGCCCGGCGGCGATCGCGGTGAACACGGCGGTCAGCTCGAGCAGACCGTGCGGGGTGATGAGGCCGAAGAACTTGTCGGCCGCGCCGTTGGCCACCATGATCCCGCCGACCATGCCGATGCTCTGGGCGTTCGCGTACAGCGCCTGGACGGGATAGACCCCGGTGATGCCGAAGGCCACACACGAGGCGGCGATCCAGGCGTTGTTCGTCCACACCCTCGCCGCGAAGGACGTGGCCGCGTACTCGGAGTAGTAGTTCTCGAAGTCGTGGTCGACGAGCTGGCGGGTCTGGCTGTCGGTCAGGAGCGCAGCCTGGACGTCGGGGTTGGCCACCACCCACCACCCGTAGCCGAGGGCGATCACGGTGAAGGCGATCGCCACCGCGAGGGTCAACCAGCGGATCCGGTACAGCGCCGCGGGTGCGGAGATCGTGAAGTAGCGCACCGCGTCCCGCCACCACGACTCCGAGGCGCCGGTGAGCCGGCCCCTGGCCCGGGCCAGGGTGCGTGAGAGTCGGGAGATCAGGGTGGGATCGGGTGCCGCGCTGCGCACCTGCGACAGATGCGTCGCGGTGCGCTGGTACAGGGTCACCAGCCGGTCGGCCTCGTCGCTGGACAGCCGGGACCGCTTGCTCAGCGCGTCCAACTCGTCCCAGTCCTGGCCGTGCACGGCCGTGAACGCCTCCAGATCCACCCGGCCTCCTGCCCGCTGTGCGTCTGATATCTACCTCAGGTCAGCGCCGCGACCCGGCGCACTCCCAGCGTACGGGCGGGTTCCGGCCCTCTCGCACCGATCGCCAAGACCGACGCAGCCGGACCGACGGACGATCCACCCTCACCCCCCGAATCCGGTGGTTGCCGACCACCGTGGGCGCACACGGGGCCAGCCCATGGCCATCGCACGTCCACGGGCGATGTGGACACGACCCGGGCCACCATTCCCCCTCGCCACGAGGCAGCAGGGACAGGTGAGGCAAACGAGGCCAGCAGGCCATCCCAGTGAACACTTTTGCGTCTCACAGACGCATTTGCGTACACCGAAACACATTCCGCACATCGGAACGCCTGGTCAGCGCGCACCCGAGCGCCGGCCCTCCGCGCCGAGGCCATCCCAGTGAACACTTTCCGTCTCACAGACGCATTTGCGTACATCGGAACTACGCCAAGCGATTCCAGGACGCCGGGAACCACCGACGCGAGGCGCTGCGTCACCGTAGGCTGCACACAGCGTTTGGGTGAATGAGCCGCAAGGCCTCGCCGTTGTCTCGGCGAGCGGGTGAGTCGCGAACGAGGAGGGTGAGGCACGTGACATCGGTACCGGCCGGAACTGCCGGTTCGGCGTCGTCCGCGGGCCCCCTGGCCCCCCGGAACCTGCCCGACGACAACACCCTGGTGATCGGCGAGGGCGTCGTCCTCGACCTGCAGCCCGCCTCTTTCGCCACCCGGATGCTCAGCGCCATGATCGACTACGGCGTGCTCTCCGTCCTCCTGATCGCGGTCTCCTTCGTCATTGCCGGGATCTTGTCGGCATTGGACTCCGCAGCAGCCGGGGCCTTCTTCCTTGTCACGTGGATCGCCATCATCGTCGGACTCCCGACCCTGGTCGAAACGGTGAGCAGGGGCAAGTCGCTTGGGCGTCTCGCCCTGGGCTTGCGGGTGGTGCGTGACGACGGGGGCGCGATCCGGCTGCGCCACGCGATCATCCGGGCGATGCTCTCGGTCTTCGAGATCTGGCTCATGGTGGGAGCTCCGGCGGTGATCTGCTCCCTGGCCAACGCCAAGGGCAAGCGGGTGGGAGACCTGCTGGCGGGCACCTATGTGGTGCGCGAACGTGGCTACCGGCCGCCGCCGCTGTACCTGCGGATGCCGGGATACCTGCAGCCCTGGGCCTCGGGGGCGGACATCCTGCGGCTGCCCGATGACCTGGCGATGGCCGTCCGGCAGTTCCTCACCAGGGCGCACCTGATGGCGCCCCAGCCCCGGGCCGCGCTGGGGTCTCAACTCGCAGACGAGGTGCGCCAACTGGTCGCCCCGGCCCCGCCCGCGGGCACCAGCGCCGAGGACTTCCTGCATGCGGTCCTGTCCGCCCGCCGAGATCGCGAACTGGCTCGGCTGCAGCGTGAACGCGAGGCCGCGGCTCGACGCGAACACGCCATGCACCGCCTGCCCTACAGCCGGGGATAGCAGCCGCGGTCGGCGTGAGGAAGGCCCTCGCGACCGGCCCGGGCCGAGACTCGCGGCCTACAACCGTCCGGCAGCCTTGAGCGCGAGGTAGGCGTCGGCCAGGCGAGGTGGCAAGTCGGCAGGTTCGCCATCCACCACCCGCACCCCGGCCCGCTCGAGCGTCGCCGTGACCGCCAGCCGATCCAGTTCTCCCCGGATCGCGGCTGCCGCGTCGTAGACCGCCACCGCGTCCTCGCGGCGCACCGACATCTCCTGCACGGTCGGGTCGGCCACCGAGGCGACCACCACCGTGTGCTGGGAGGCCAGTCCCGCGGCTACCGGCATCAGTCCCTCCTCGACGGCGGCTGCGTCGAGGGCGGTGAGCAGCACGACGAGCGCATGCTGCGGGACCCGGGCCCGCACCTCCGCGACGATTCTCGTCCAATCGGCCTCCACCAGAACCGGATCCAGTGGCGCCATGGCCTCCACCAGGGCAGGCAGCAGCGACGAGCCGGTCTGACCGAGCACTCGAGCGCGCACCTGCCGGTCCACCGCGACGAAGTCCACCCGGTCGCCCGCACGATTGGCCAGCGCGGCCAGCAGCAGGGCGGCGTCCATCGCGGCGTCCAGGCGGGGCTCGTCACCGACCCGCGCCGCGGAGGTTCGGGAGGTGTCCAGCACGATGAGCACCCGGCGATCGCGCTCCGGACGCCAGGTGCGCACCACGACCTGGCGGCGACGGGCGGTGGCCCGCCAGTCGATCGAGCGGACGTCGTCGCCGGCGACGTAATCGCGCAGGGAGTCGAACTCGGTGCCCTGACCTCGCACCATCACCGCCGAGCGGCCGTCCAGTTCGCGCAGCCGGGCCAGCCTGGACGGCAGGTGGCGCCGGGAATGGAAGGGCGGCAGCACCCGGATGCGGCCGGGCAGGTCACGCGAGCGCTGGCGGGCCAGCAACCCCAGCGGACCATAACTCCGCACACTCACCCGGTCGGCCAGGCGGTCTCCGCGCCGGGTCGGCGTCGCGGCGAAGGTGACTCGGCGACGTTCCCCGGCCGGCACGTCCAGCGGCTGTCGGGGTTGCGCCAGCCCCGCGGAGGGCTGCCATCCGTCACGGATCAGACCGCGAAGCCGGCGGCTGCCGGTGTTGGTGACCAGCAGGTCGATCTGCACCGACCCGCCCAGTCGCACATGCGGGAGGGGAAGCCGTTCGTAGGCAAGGGACTTCGGGCTCGCCGCGAGCCAGAAGTCGAGGGCCAGCAGGGCGAGCCAGCCCAGGATGAAGATCAGGCTGGCCCAGCCGCCCAGCAGGGTCACCGGCAGCCCGGCCAGGGCCAGCAGCACGGCTCGACCGGTCAGTGCCACCTCGGCCTCCGGCCCGGTGTGCGCTGCGGCAGACGCGGGCGCGGGGCCCGGATCAGCCGTACGTTCGCCACGATCACGGCCTCAGCGCGGCGCCGGGACCGAGCCCAGCACGCTGTCCAGCACGGAGTCCACGGAGGTGCCCTCGAGTTCGGCCTCCGGTCGCAGTTGGATCCGGTGGCGCAGGGTCGGGCGCGCCAAGGCCTTGACATCGTCGGGGGTGACGAAGTCGCGCCCGGACAGGTACGCCCACGCCCGCGCTGTGGACAACAACCCGGTGGCCCCGCGGGGGGATGCCCCCAGGCTCACCGAGGGGGAACTGCGGGTGGCCCGGCACAGGTCCACCACGTACGCCAGCACGGCCGGGTCGACCCGGACCTGGCGCACCTGACGGGAGCCCTCTGCCAGGTCGGCGCGGGTTGCGACCGCTCGCAGCCCGGACAGATCGCGCGGGTCGAAGCCGGCAGCGTGCCGGCTGAGCACCTCGATCTCGGTGCCCCGGTCGGGCAGCGGCATGCTGAGCTTGAGCAGGAACCGGTCGAGTTGGGCCTCCGGCAGCGGAGAGGTGCCCTCGTACTCCACGGGGTTCTGGGTGGCCGCGACCACGAACGGCTCGGGCAGCGGACGGGGGGTGCCGTCCACGCTCACCTGACGCTCTTCCATCGCCTCCAGCAGCGACGCCTGCGTCTTGGGCGGGGTGCGGTTGATCTCGTCCGCGAGCAGCAGATTGGTGAATACCGGGCCCTCGCGGAAGGAGAACTCGGACGTGTGCTGGTCATACACAAGGGACCCGGTGACGTCCCCGGGCATCAGGTCGGGAGTGAACTGCACCCGGGTGGTGCGCAGATCGAGGCTGGCCGCCATCGCCCGCACCAGCAGGGTCTTGGCCACGCCCGGCACACCCTCCAGCAGTACGTGGCCTCGGCAGAGCAGGGCGATCACCAGACCGGTGACCACCGCGTCCTGCCCGACGACCGCCTTGGCGACCTCGGCGCGCACCGCGTGCAGGGCGTCCACCGACCGCTGCGAGGAGCCTTGGGGCGGGGGGCGGGTGCCGACCGCGGTCTGGAGATGATCGGTGGGCTGATGCTCGCTCACAGAGGGCCTTTCGAGGTGTCAGGTGTAGCGGTCTCTCGGTCCCCGAGCGCGTCGAGGATGGCGTCCAGGTGCCCGGCGAGGGCGACCAGATCGGCGTCCTGGCGGGGCGGGGGCCCGGTCAGGACGGTACCCAGTTGAGCAGCCGGCCAGCCCAGAGTGCTCGCGGTGGCCAGCACCACCTCTTCGGCGGGCAGCGCCGGGCTCAGGCCGAGGCGCCGGGCGATCAGCCGCATGGTGTTGGCCCGCAGCACCGCCGCGGCCCGGTCGCGTGCCCCGACCGCCCGGTACAAGGCCGCCCGGCCACGCGCGGTCTCGGCCGATCGCACGACCACCGGCAGCGGCTCACTCACCAGTCGGCCGAGGCGCCGGCCCCGCCACAGGACGGCGAGACCGGCCACTCCCAGCACCCACCACTGGGCCCGGGACAGCCAGCCGGGTAGCAGGTCGGCCGGGTCGACGACGGCATTGCGGCGGGTGAGCGCGGGGTCGAAGGCGTCCACGTCCCACCACACCAGGTTCGGCTGCGAGCCCAGCAGCCACAGGCCGAGGGCAGCATGCCCGGGCCCGGTCATCTGCTCGTTGGTCAGGATCGACCTCGAGCCGACGATCACCACCTCGCGGTCGTCCGTGCGGGCGATGACGATGGCGGCGGCCGGCTGGTCGCTGACCGTCGTGAGGTAGCAACTTTCCAGCCGCCAGGGTCCGCCGCCACCCACCTGGCGGTAGGCGTGCCCGTCCAGTTCGCTGGGCCCGGCCGCCTGGGCGGCCGGCTCGTCGCACTGCGGAGCTACCCCGGGCGGGGATTGGTAGGTGTCGGTGGTCATCGGGATGCTCAGGGCCTGCAGGGCATGGTCGGTGGGTTGCAGCAGCACGATCCGGTCCGCGCTCAGGCCCAGCAGCGCCTCCTCGCCGAGGAACCCGGAGTCGATGACCAGAAGGGTGCTGTCGGGGCGGGCCGCCAGTTCGGTGGCGCGCTCCAGCCGTTCGGTGTGGTCGATGTCGACGCCGTGATCGCCCAGTACCTGAGCCAAGGCCTTGGAACCGGAGCGGCTGGTCGAGGTCGGGTCCAGCGGCCGGCTGGAGTCCGGGCGAACCGTGAACATGACGATGAACAGGGCGGCCAGCACCACCAGCAGGGTCACCAGGGCAACCGCGCGGTGGCGGCGCAACCGGACTGCCAGTCCGGACCCGGCTCCGGCTGGACGCGACTCCGGCTCGGGGCCGGGGTCTTCGTCCGCCGCCGGTGCCGACGCCGGGGCCGTCATCGGGGAACCACCATGGCGGGCCCGCCCGGCTGTGCCGGGGAGGGTCGGGCCGCGGCAACGGAATCGTCGGTGCGTCGTACCAGGTCGTATCCGGCGGAGTCGGTGCGCCGGTCGCCGAAGCTCACCTCGTCGAAGAGCACAGCGCAGGCCCGCAGGCTCCCCGCATGCTCGGGCAGCCGCGGGCCGGCCTGGCCGGCCGCCTCGTCGGCGGTCAGTCCGGGCCGGTCGTCCAGGAGGGTGCGTTCCTGCAGGCCGCGCACGATCGCGCGGAAGCGCTCGCGCACCGCGTCCTCCCACCGGGCGGCGGAGGCGTGCTCCTCGGCCAAGCGCCGGTGTCCGGCCGCGTCCATCGCGGCTCCCGCGAAGATCGACGGTGCCTGACCGGCGATGCGGGCCGTCCGCCGGGCCGGTCCTGCGGCCAGCAGGATCACCGCACCCGCCACGACGACGACCAGGACGACGAGCAGCACCCCCGCGGGAGCGGGCAGTCCGTCGCTGTCGGTCAGCAGGTTGAACAGGTCCTGGATCAGCCGGTCCAGCCAGGTCTGCCTCGCCTCGCGGTACTCGGGATGGCTCAGTTCCTCCTCCAGCCACCGGCGGGCCGTCGGTTCATCCGGTTCGACCGGGGCGAAGGCCAGCACCGCCGGGGCCAGTGCTCGAAGCCGGGCAGTCCTAGCCCAGCCGAGGGGTCGAGCGGGTCCGGCCTGCGGCGGCGTCATGAACGCTGCGCGGCGGCCCGGGCCAGTTGGACGTCGAGTCCCTCGCGCCGGATCCGGGTATCCACGTAGACCATGGTGGTCAGGATGCTCATGAAGGGCAGTGCGATGGTCCGGGTGAGGATCAGCGTCAGGGCGTTCACCATCAGCTGCAGGGGGGTGCCGCCGAGGGCTGAGGCCGGGTCGGGCTCTTGGATCGCGGCGACGATGCCGGAGATGATCGACCCCGGCACCGACAGCACCAGCGCGACCATCCAGGTGATGATCATGCCCAGCACGAGGATCCCGACGATCCGCCAGAAGGAGCCCGTGCTCAGGCTCCGGCTGCGGCTGAATCCGCGGCCGATGCCGACCTTTTCGAGCATCATCACCGCTGGCACGAAGCTCAGCCGGCCGAGTACCCAGACCAGGCCGGCCAGCCAGGCCGGGATGAGCAGGAAGAGAAGGAAGAGCCACCCCGGTTCATTCAGTGCCACGGTCAGGGCGATCACCGGTGCGGCCGTGAGCACGAAGACGGCCACCTCGGCGACCGTGAGCAGCAGCGCCCAGCCGATCAGCGCGCCGGCCCGGGGCAGGGCCTCACGCCAGACCTCGGCGAAGGTGATCCCGTGCCCGGTGGTGGCCTTGCCGGTGGGCACCACGAGCACCCCGGACAGCACTGCCTGGGCGAGGAAGGCGATCGCGGTGGAGACGATCCACACCGCACTCGCCAGCGCGAACGTGCCGACCATTTCCTCTGCGGCGGGCGCCGTGCTGGAGTCCAGCATGCCGGCCAGCTGGGTCGCCATCACCCAGGTGGCGAAGGTCGTCGCCATCGCCATCACGGTGGCCACGATGGCTGCCGAACCGAAGATCGGACCGGGCAGTCGGCGCATCACCTGGAAGGTTCCGTCCAGGATGTCGCCGAGGGTGAGCGGGCGCAGGGGGATCACCCCGGGTTTGGCGCCCAGGTGCAGCGCGTACTGGTAGCCGGAGCCCTGCCCAGCCGCGTCCACCTTGCCCGGGTACTGATCGCCTGGGTGGGCGGGCATCGGGAACTGCTCGCCGGCCCCCTGGGCAGGACCCTGAGCGCCCGGATAGCCCTGCGGGGCCCCCTGGGCCGGCCAGGGTTGGCCCGCGAGGTGCTGGCTCGGATACCCCTGCCCCGGAGTGCCCTGCCCCGGATGGCCCTGGCCTGGATAGCCCTGGCCTGGATAGCCCTGAACTGGATACCCCTGGCCTGGATAGCCAGCCGCAGGCGCTCCGCCCGCCCAGCCTGGAGGAGGCGGAGCGGAGAACTGGCCCGGAGATGGTGTGCCGGGCACGGTGGCACCAGCGGCCTGGGAGTAGGCACCGGGCTGAACCTGCCCCCAGGGTGAGGGCTGGCTCGACTCGGATGTCTCCTGGCCAGGAGGGGTGAAACCAGGCTGAGAGTCGGTCATATCTCCTCGGTACCCACTGGCAGTGGGCTGGTCGGTTTCGGCGGTGATAGGGCCGAAGATTGGTCTGCGGGCGGTCTGTACCCGGTCGGTAGATTGTCCCATGGGGTCGAGGGAGGCGAACGACTAACCGGATGCCCGGTCCCTTTCGCGCCATGAGTGAGGTGTGTGACGGAGTGCGGGCGGGTCTCGTTCCGGCGTGCCGGGGGCGAATCCCGCCGGCAAATGTCACGATGAGGAAACGCAACCAGTCGAGGGAGTTCACGTGCGAGGTCGGATACTCATCGTCGACGATGACACGGCACTGGCGGAGATGTTGGGGATCGTGCTTCG
This sequence comes from Actinomycetales bacterium, assembly GCA_047974565.1. Lineage (GTDB taxonomy): Bacteria > Actinomycetota > Actinomycetes > Actinomycetales > CAWJMD01 > JBDIAG01. The sequence goes on along the minus strand of JBKECN010000069.1, from coordinate 5,945 downwards.
TGGTGAGGGCTTCGAGCCCTTCTTCTGTGACAACGGGGACCAGGCGCTGTCCGCCTTCCACTCCTCCCGTCCGGACCTGGTGCTGCTCGACCTCATGCTTCCCGGCAAGGACGGCATCGAGGTATGCCGTCAGATCCGCGCCGAATCCGGCGTCCCGATCGTCATGCTCACCGCCAAGTCCGACACCGTCGACATCGTGCACGGCCTGGAGTCCGGCGCCGACGATTACATCGCCAAGCCGTTCAAGCCCAAGGAACTCGTGGCCAGGGTTCGCGCCCGGATGCGTCGCACCGACCGTCCCGTCCTGGAGAACCTGACCATCGGCGACCTGTCCATCGACGTGGCCGGCCACTCGGTGCGCCGCGACGGCGAGTTGATCTCCCTGACTCCGCTGGAGTTCGACCTCCTGGTCGCGCTGGCCCGCAAGCCCTGGCAGGTGTTCACCCGGGAAGTGCTGCTGGAGCAGGTGTGGGGATACCGGCACGCCGCAGACACCCGGCTGGTCAACGTGCACGTGCAGCGGTTGCGCTCCAAGGTGGAGCGCGACCCCGAGCACCCCGAGGCGATCGTCACGGTCCGCGGCGTGGGGTACAAGGCCGGCACGGCCTGAGGTGCCTTCGCGTCCGCCTCGTCCGGTGCGCTCGCGCAGGCGGCGCGACTGGTCGGCTGCCGTCATCGGTGGTGGGGGCAAGGAGACCCAGCCGGTAGCCAAGCCTGAGCTGGGCCAACCGAGCCCCGCGGCCGGCCAGGCCGCGGGTCCTGTTCGCGGCCAGGCCCCGCCTGGCGAGGCCACCGCAGACCAACCGCAGTTGCCGATGGACGGTGCCGCAGCAGGGGACGTCTTCGGTCCAGACCTTCCTCCGACGGCCCAGCCCGGCGCCACCACACTTCGGTCGAATCCGAGCCCCCCCACCAACGCGTCCTCGACGGGTGCGACCTCGACCTCGGTCGCTGACCCGACGCCGGCTCCCTCACCCACCGTCACGGCGGCAACCCCTCGCGCGGTACGACGCACCCGCAGGGCTGTCGAGGCCAGAGCGGGCACGACCTCGGCGGTCCCGGCCCGGTGGCGGCGCCGACTCACCAGGGTGGCCAACACCCTGCTCGCTGTCCGCGGTCCACGGTTGCGCCGGGTGATGCGCTGGCTGCTGCGCCGGATCGTGCTGCTGGCCCGGTTGTGGCAGCGCTCGCTCAAGGTGCGGGTGGTCTCCTCCACGATGGTGCTGGGCTTGGCCGCGACCTCCCTGATCGGGGTGGTGCTGGCCGAGCAGGTGGCCGGGCGGCTGCTCGACTCCCGACGGCAACAGGCCTTCCGGGATGCCGGCCGTGCGACCTCGGAGTTCCGCAATGAGATGGCCACGTACAACGAGACGACCGGGGGAGACCTGAAATCGTATGTGCGCGAGTCCCTCGACACTCTGCGCACCACGGGCGGTGACAGCGCGGTCGGAGTGCTGTTGTTGCGCCAGGCCGGCCAGCCGCCCTCTGGGGCCAACTACTCCTACGGGACGACCAGCGCGAGTTACGTGTCCACCGAGTTGCGCGACCAGGTGGTCACCAACTCCGAGTTGCAGTCCCAGTCGATTCAGCTGACCGGGGCGAGCGGGCGCTCCGAACCGGGCCTCATCGTCGGCGGGCAGGTGCAACTACCGGTCAGCGCCGGCGACTACGAACTCTATTTCGTCATCACCCTCGGACCCGAACAGCGCACCCTGGCGTCGATTCAACGAGTGTTGAGCATTGGCATGTTCTTCATCGTCATCCTGCTCGGGGCGATCGCCTGGCTCGTCTCGCGTCAGGTGGTCGATCCGGTGCAGGAAGCGGCCCGGGTCGCACGGCGCATCTCGCGGGGAAACCTCGACGAACGGATGAACCCTCGGGGTCGGGACGAACTCGCGACCCTGGCCGGGTCGTTCAACGACATGGCCGACTCGTTGCAGGACCAGATCGAGGCCATGGAGGAACTGTCCCGGCTACAACGGCGCTTCGTGTCCGATGTCAGCCACGAGTTGCGCACACCGTTGACGACCATCCGGATGGCCGCGGAGGTCATCGACTCTCAGCGCGAGGAGTTCGATGCGGCTCTGGCCCGCTCCTCCGAACTGCTCACCACCCAACTCGACAGGTTCGAGGCGCTGCTGTCTGACCTACTCGAGATCTCCCGATTCGACGCGGGAGCCGCTGCCCTGGAGGCGGAGGACGCCGACCTGGGCGCCATTGCCCGGCGGGTGGTGGACCTGGCCGCCCCGCTCGCGGTGGCCAAGAGCACCGAACTCGTGCTCCACCTGCAAGGCGAGCCTGCCACCGCGGAAGTGGACTCGCGACGGGTCGAGCGGATCGTCCGCAACCTCGTCGTTAACGCCATCGAGCACGCTGAGGAACATCCGGTGCAGGTGTACGTGGCCGCCGACGACCGCACCGCGGCCGTCCTGGTCGTCGATCATGGGGTGGGCCTACGCCCAGGCGACGCCGAACGCGTCTTCGATCGGTTCTGGCGCGCTGACCCGGCCCGCGCCCGCACCACTGGCGGCACCGGACTCGGCCTGGCCATCTCGCTGGAAGACGCGTTGCTGCATGGAGGTTCGCTGCGGGCGTGGGGAACGCCGGGCGAAGGGTCCCGGTTCCTGCTCGTGCTGCCCCGCCATGCCGGGACCGTCCCGGGCCGGTCCCCACTGCCCTTGGCGCCCTCGGATCATGTCGGCGCCGATTCGGACGAGGAAGGACAGGCCGAGGAGCGGTGGCTGATCGCCGAACTCAACCTCGAACCGGTCGCGGAAGACGAGCCGCCGGCTCCCGCCCCCAAGGCACGATGATGGCTCGCAAATCCGGCCGCATCCACCAGGCCACCTGGCGCTCGATGTTGCCGCTGCTCGTTCTCGTGCTGCTCGTTCCTGCGGTCAGCGGCTGCGCCCAGATCCCCGCCTCCGGGCCCGTCGTGGCAGGCGAGGAGGTCGACCCCGGCGTCGAGTTGCATGCGATCGTGCCCGGGCCGGCGATCGGCGCCAGCCCGTCGGAGATCGTCAACGGATTCATCCAGGCGATGATCTCGGCCGAGGGCGAGTACGAGGTGGCACGTTCCTATCTCACCCCTGCCGCGGCGGCCCGGTGGAAACCGTCGAACAAGACCTACGTCTTCGCTGATCTGTCCATCTCGAACGAACTCAGCGCCGGGGCCGGCAGCAGACCGGAAAGGGAGGCGGCGCAGCAGACCTCGGGCATCCTCACCCTCTCCGTCACCGAGACCATCGACGCCGACGGGCATCTGGCTCAGGTTTATCCACCGCAGCGCACCCCGATCGATCTCGACCTGACCATGGTGGACGACGAGTGGCGGATCGACGCACTTCCGGATGCGACGCTGCTGGCCGAGATCGACCTGGACTTCGTGTTCAGCAGCTACAACCTCTACTACCTCGACCCGGCGCGTTCCTTCCTGGTGGCCGATCCGCGCTGGCTGCCCGATACCGCATCGACCCCGGCCCGGATCGCGGCCCTCCTCTTGCGTGGCCCGCCCGCCTGGCTGCGGGGTGCGGTGGTGACGGCCTTTCCGAAGGGAACCCAGCTTCGCGCCCCCGCGGGGGTGCAGGTGCAGGACGGCGTCGCCCAGGTGTCGGTGACCCCCGAGGCACGTCAAGCCGATGCCGGGCAGCGAGGCCTGATGCGGGCCCAGCTGCTGGCGACCCTGCAACCCGTCGTGGCCGTGCAGGACGTGCAGATTCTCGTCGACTCGGCTCGCCTCGACGTCGATGAGGTCACTGTGCACTCCGAGCCGTCGATGTCCGAGAGCCCGGCATTGCTCATGGGAGACCGGGTGCAGAAGCTGGTCGATGGCAATCCGAGCCCGGTCGAGTCGATCGCCGCATTGCGCGACAGCGACGCCGATGCGCTCGCCATGGACTACTCCTCGGACAGATTTGCCATTCTCGCCGACGACCGGAAGGAGTTGCGACTTGCCGGTGAGGACGGGCTGGAAGCGCCCGTGCTGTCCGGCGATGAGCTCACCGTGCCGTCCTTCGACTGGCGCGGCTGGGTGTGGTCCACCGAGGTCGACTGCCAGGGGCAGATCACGGCTGTCTCCGCCGACTCCGAGGTGGTCCAGGTGCATGCCGACTGGCTGGCAGGACGTGAGTTGTCCAGCCTGCGGGTGGCCCGGGACGGGGTTCGGGTGCTCATCGCCAGTACCGATGCCGCGGGCACCGGCCACCTGGAACTGGCCGCGATCACCCGGGACGAGGACGGGGTGCCACACAGCCTGGCCAGGGCACCGGAGGCAACGATGGGTTCCTCGGTGTCGAGCGTGCGGGACGCCGCCTGGGTGGGGCCGGCCAGAGTGGTCGTGCTCGGCACCGCCGTCGACAGCACGGACTTGCGCGTGCTCCAGGTGGAGGTCGGAGGTCCCCCTCGCGAGGCACTGCCCAGGCTGGAGGAGCCGCTGAGTCTGACCGCGGCCACCGGCATGGGTTCGGTGCTGGTGAGCTCCAGTGAGCACGACGTGCTGACCCAGGCCGGGGCGCAATGGATTTCGCTGTCACAGGCGCAGGGAGCCACCTGGGTCGCCTTTCCTGGCTGACCGGTTCCGGAATTGTCAGCGAGAAAGCGGATCTATAGGTAATCTGCACCAGAAATGACCGACCGTCGGGCATTGGCATTACCAGCGATTTCTCAGGTGTCATCCAGGCTATGGCCGGACGGCCGCGTCAGGCTGGGTCCAGTACAGAGACCGCTGGGTCCAGTACAGACCGCTGGGACCAGTGGAAGACCGCTGGGTCCAGTACAGACCGCTGGGACCAGGACAGGCCCTGGGACCAGACAGACAGAGACCGACCATCCAGACCAAGGAGCCGAATGTCCACGCATCGCGAGACCGCCGAGCCACGCCGCTACCAGGGGCGGGTGCTCCCTCGGCAGCAGGATGACCTCGAAGACCAAGGCCTCGCCTTCGATATGGCAACCCTGCTGGGCCGTCGGCAGGTGCTGCGGGTGTTCGGACTCGGCGCCGGGTCGCTGGCGCTGGCCGCCTGCGGGTCGCAGACCTCGAGTGAGACCAGCACGTCCTCGAGCGCGACGAGTTCGTCCGCCAGTGCGACCACCTCGTCCTCGGCCGACTCCAGCCTGACTGCGAGCGCGGAGATCCCGGACGAGACCGCCGGGCCGTACCCCGGTGACGGATCCAACGGGCCCAACGTGCTGACCGAGAGCGGCATCGTCCGCCAGGACATCCGCTCGAGCTTCGGCACCGGCAGCGCCACCGCCGAGGGCGTGCCGCTGACCATCGAACTCGTGATCTCAGATCTGACTGCCGCGGGGGCGATGGCGGGGGCTGCGGTGTACGCCTGGCACTGCAATCGCGAGGGCGAGTACTCGCTGTACTCCAGCGGCCTGGAGAACGAGAACTACCTGCGAGGGGTGCAGGTTGCCGATGCGGACGGGGTGGTGCGGTTCACCAGCATCTTCCCGGGTTGTTACTCGGGCCGGTGGCCGCACATCCACTTCGAGGTCTACCCGGACCAGGACAGCATCACCGACTCGGCCAATGCCATCGCCACCTCGCAGGTGGCGCTGCCTCAGGACGCCTGCGAGACGGTCTACGCGACGAGCGGCTACGAGGCGTCGGTGACCAACCTGTCGCGGATCACGCTCGCCACCGACAACGTCTTCGGGAACGACTCCGCGGCGTTGCAACTCGGGCAGGTAACCGGCGACGTGGACGCCGGCTACACGGTCACCTTGCCGGTCGGTATCGACACCACGACCGTGCCGACCGCGGCCGCCGCTCCCGGTGGCGACGGTCAGCCGGGCGGGCCGCCTCCGGGTAACTGACCGACTAAGGGCCCGCCAATAAATTACTGCTGCGTGTCGCCTCCTGGCTCGGGCGCCTGGCTGCGTTGTCGGCCCGCCCCCGTAGCGCTGCTACGAGGGCAAACCTCCGCCTTGCCAGACATCCC
>JBKECN010000034.1:0-200466 GCA_047974565.1 Actinomycetales bacterium | reverse complement strand
ACTTCCTGCGCCGGCTGCTCCGCCGCCTCAACCCAGCCCGGCGATCACGCTCAGCACCACGAGTCGTCAAGCGCAAGTACACCAAGTGGCACGTCAAACGCAGCAACCACGCCTCTTGGCCCCAGCCCCGCGAGACGACAACCATCCACATCCAACACTGCTAACTAAACGGTATTGGGCTTAATCGGGCTTGATCGGGCTTAATCGAGGCATAGCGGGGTCGCATCGCAACGCCGCACCGGATGCTTCGGACTGTCTCTGTAGGGCAGGAAATCCTTTGACGCGCTGCCTGTCTCGGAGGATGAGACGGAAGTTGCCGTTTTCCTGTCGGATCTGGATGAGCCTGATGAGATCTTCGTTGCCGTCGCGACACGGTGTCGGGCAAATGAGAGCCACTTAATGGCACTTAATGCACTTAATGGCGGTCAAGCCAAAGCCTGCTCCTTCTCCGGAGCGATCCTCGTCCTGAGGGCCGACGGCACCAAGAAAGGCGATCGACCAAGTCAAGGTCGGCGACCAGGTCGGAGGTAGTCCCGAGTTCCGTGGAACTTCGGTAGCGGCCGGTGGTCATTCGGCGCCGTCGGCCTCCGCGCCCTCCGCTCCGCCAGAACCACGAAAACCATCACCACCACCACCACCACCACCACAACAACACCGTGGGACATGTTACTGTGAGGCCGGGTTTTGAGCCGACAGTCGGTCGTGGTGGTTTACCCGGAAGTCGGCCTGGGATGCCGTTCACGAGAGTTGGCAACGATGAGGTAATTCAGTCAATGCAGCCGGTCATGTGGATGGGCCGGCTCACTGTGCCAACTCTCAATCTTCGGTTAAGTTGACGCCGAGTCAACAATCTATGTCGGGCGTCACTCTTTGGGCTGACGAGGCAGCCGTTGATCATGTTTATCCGCGAGCTTCTGGTGGTTCTGGGGATCCATCGAACGGACAAGGGCTGTGCAGAGCATGCAACGGCTGGAAATCGGATGGGCCTTTGCCGTGGTAAAGACTGTACATGTCTATGTTTCGCTAGAACGGGACGAGGATGGCTATCCTCCGTTCGATGTTGAGGAGTTGGACGCTATCGATTTGGGCGGAGGCGAGTTTCGTATCACTTCTGCACCGGCGTTCGTGTATGGGCTCGCGCCAGGAGATATCGTCCAAGGAAAGAAGATCGCCCAGGATATGCGTGTTTGGGTTGTGGAGGTTCTTCGCTCGTCGGATAACTGGCTGGCTTGTATTATGCCGCGCGACCGATATGACATTGTGGATATTCTAGAGCAGTTCCGATTGTTGGGGTGTGACGCGCGTGTCACGCAGTATGGGTTAGTGACGGTGGTCATCCCTGCACGGGTAGCCGTCACGCCGATCATGAAGCGGTTGCAGGATGGTCAAGATGCGACATGTAAGTGGTACTTCGACCTCGGTGTAGCGCCACCTGGCTGACTGGTCACGAGGCTGCGTAACGTCGCCCGAGGAGTTTCGCCGGTTCCAGGTCGCGGGTGGGTAGGGCCTTGTCTGGGGTCAGGCCCGGTTCACTCGGTTGCGCGACGACACCGCCGAACGCGGACCACCGCGTCCGAGGGCAGCCAGATCGCCCACAAAGCCGCCGACTGTGGGTCGGGCGGCGCTTTGGCACGGCCACAACCCGACGCCATCTGGACGTACACCGACTAACGACCATCTCGTGCCACTTGCGCAGGTCACTCATGGTCCCGGAACGATTCGGCCTCCGACTGACGGCAGCCCGCGGGACGTATGCGCTTTCGAGCATTCGATGTGCCGCAAAGTTCGGATCTGGATCCGGACCGTGGGCGCAGGGGGTTGGTGCACGGTCGGGTGGCGCGATTGGTCAGGCGACCGAGGGGTCGTGCGTGTCGGCGTGCGGAGCGGTGCTCTCAGGGCGGTCCCAAGCTGAGTTGCTCGGGAAGCCGGGTGACTGGTCCAACCCCCAGGCACTCGCGCGTGAGCTGGGCGAGGGCTGGACCGGCGGCTTCTTCGGAAGCGCCGACGATGCCCTCGCGGCGGCAAGCCGTGGGCCTATGGGAGCGACGCTGCAGGCAGGCACCGGGCCGGGCCACATGGTGGTGACCTCACCACTCGGCGGGGCCCGTTTCCTCGTCCGAGATCCTTGGGCTGGCGGCTCCACATACGAAGTCGGCAGCGATTGGATGAGCCAATACGTCAGCGGACCGAGAGCCTGACGAGTCGGCCCGAGGGCACGATCGCGGCCGTGATCGTGATGGCCAAATGGTGCTCGGATCGAGGTCAACTTCTCCACCGCTCAGCGGGGGGAATCACGGTGGCCAACCCTGATGCGCCCGTCTTCGATCGCGAGGACCTTGACGCCGCGGCGGTGAGGGCTGTCACCGCGGCCGTCATCGCCTTCGGCGCAGTGGCAACACACCAACGCGAGCCGCGGGAGTGACGTGAGCCTGTCGAGCCAGTTCCTCAGCCGCGGCCGGCGTCCGTGGCTCGCCTTGTTGCCGGTGCTGTTGGGGCGATGGCGACGATCCTGCTCGGCGCAACCGCATCGGCGACTGCAGCCGTCGGCGCTGAAATCCGCGTCGGGGCCGTCACCCCACCGGGCAGACCCTCATGGGGCATCTCCACGGCAACGCCCAGGTCAGCAGCCAGGAAGAGCAACCCCGGGGCCTGAAATCCTGGTGGCTACCGGTTTTGCCGCAAACAGCGGCGAGTCGTTGGTCATTGGCTCCTCACAGGATCTCTGCGGGGTGGCCAGGGCGTTGACGGCCGCCGCAGCCATCGCCGAGCCCCGCGTCGGCCTTGCACCACGAGCCACGGAGTCTGGCCACCCCAGGCAGGACATGTTCGGCCAGAGCCACTTTCGACTCGACGGAGCCCAAGAAGCCGACCGGGATCCCGACGATCGCGGCCAGACGCGACCCGCAGTCGGCGATCATCTCCAGCAGGTGGAAGAGCGCCGTCGGGGCGTTGCCGATCGCCACCACCGCCTCCTGCAGCGACGGCCCCCACAGGGAGACCGCGGCTGCCGCGCGGGTGGTGCCCCAGCGGCGGGCCAACTCGGTCGGGGACCGACGGGTCGCGCAACGTGCAGCGCACCTCGTTGTCGGCCGGCAGCCGTGCCCGGGTGACGCCTTGGGCAAGCACGTTCGAGTCGTGAAGCTGGGCATGCCGGCACGCACAGCGGCAAGCGCGGACGATCCTACATGGGGGTGTGCCCGAGGTGAGCCGTGATGGAGGTGCCGCCGGGGTGGATGATGCGAACGCCCACCCGGGCCACGTCCGGCGCCCAGCTTCACCGCGGACCAGGCCCACCCCCAGCAGCGGTTCGGTAGTACCGTGAGCGCGGTGGCTGCTGACCAGTCGGTGGCCCGGTCCGGGAACGGCGGGGTCATACCCGCGACAACTGATGGTTCTGGCGTCGAACACCAACCAGGAAGGCACGTTCTCATGGACACCACCCCCAAGCCCGAGGTCGGCATGCCCGCGCACCCGGACGAAGACTCGGCCCAGGCGGCCCGGGAGCGTTATCGGCACCGCGAGCACGACACCGCCGAGGCGATCCTCGACGAGGCGCGGGCCATCATCCGCGAGGCGGTGGAATGGGCCGAGCACCAGGTGGACGAAGGACGTGAGTACGCCGAACGCCTCCTGCACGCCGTCGAGCACGTGGCAGAGCGTCGAGCCGCGGGCCATCGGGCCGCTCGCGCAGAATCGACCGACCAAGACTCGGCCTGACCCCAGGGTCCGCCCGAAACCCCGGTGATCAGATCCTCACGGGGTGACCCACGGGTGAGCCCGCCCACGTGATGCCGTCCGGGGGCGGGCGCCCGCGGGGTGGAACGACCTCGTTACGGTGCACTGGTGCAGCAGGCAAGGACAGCGGACGCCTCACGGCTGGGCAGATATGCCATCACCGTGATCGGGGTCTGTGCGCTGCTCAACATGCTCGACGGCTACGACCTGTTCATCATGGGTTTCGCCATTCCCTACCTGCCCGCAGGGTTCGGCTCGGCCACGGCCACCGGCTACCTGCTGAGCGCGGCGCTCATCGGCATGGGTGTGGGCGCCCTGGTCGGCGGCCCGGTCGCCGACCGGGCCGGGCGTCGCCGGCTGCTACGCGTCGCCCTCGTGGTCAATCTGGTCGGGTTGGTGGGGTCCGCGCTGGCGCCGGGGTACGGAGTGCTGCTGGTGAGCCGATTCGTCACCGGGGTGGCGGTCGGCGCCATCACCGTCGTCATCATGGTGCTGAACCAGGAGTTCGCCCCGGAGAATCGACGCAGCGTCGCGATGGGCATGGTCGTCTTCGGCTTTCCGCTGGGGAACATCCTCGCCGGGCTGTCGGCCCAGTCACTGTTCGTCGTGCTCGAGGAATCGTGGCGCGACCTGTTCTGGGTCGGGGCGGGGCTTGCCGTGGTCATGCTCGTGCTGGGGTGGGCGATCATCCCCGAGTCGGTGGCCTATCTGCACAGCCGGGGCACCCCCGCCGCGATGGCCGAGGCGGCACGCCTGCAGGCCAGGCTCGGCCTACCCGAGGGTCCCGGGCCGGCAGTCGAGCCGGACCCCACCCCGCAAGCCGGACTCACGGGAATCCTGGGCCCGCGGATGCGCGCTCGCACGCTGCTGCTGTGGGTCGGCTACCTCCTCGTCATCGGACCGTTCTACTTCGTCGGCACCTGGACCCCGGCCTTGGTGGCGCGAATGTCCGGTGACGCCTCGGACGGTGCGACGGCGGGGCTGCTGGTCTCCACCGGGACCCTGGCGGGCGCCGTCCTGTACGCGCTCGTCGGCCTGCGTTTCAGCCCCACCAAGATCACCATCCTGGCCTGCCTGGTGGCGGCGTTCACCGCTGCCCCGTTCTCGAGCCTGCTCGGCACCGCCTGGGAGTTGCCGCTGGCTGCCCTTCTCGGAGTGGGGCTGTCGGCGACCTTGACCGGCTATTCCGGCACCGCCATCAGCCTCTATCCGGTCGAATCCCGCGCGCGTGGCTACGGCCTGATGCACGCCGCCGGACGGATCGGCGCCATCACCGCGCCCATCGTGGTCGGTTATGCGGTTTCGCTCGTCTCGCCGGCTGTCATCTACTCCTCGCTGGTCGCGCCGCTGGCGCTGTCGGCTGTGGCGGCCACGCTGATCCACATCCTGACCCTGCGTGCCGAGTCGTGACACTCCGCAGGCCATGGCGTCGGGAAACGCATTGGCCGCCGCGCACAGCCGGCTGCCCGGAGTCCCCGCGGGCCATGGCGTCGGGACCCCTGGCCAAGCCGGTCTCCTCACCCGCACGTCGAGACCGAAATGTCAATAGTCCGGACGGGTAGGCGCATTTCCCTCCTGTGACCGGTGTGCAGGGGGATATCCTCATGTGAGGTGAGGATGAGAACCATGGACGACGCCAACGGGCGACCGCCCGCAGCCGAGGCGTCCAGCGGCACGTCCGGGCCCGGCACCCGGGCTCATCCCACGGTGGATGTGCGTCCGAGCCAGGTGCTCGAGCGCGTCGGCACAGACTTCCAGGGCTTCAAACCACCGGAGCTGGCGTTCGGGCATGGGGTGACCCGAGAGGACCCCGGGCGAGTCGAAATCAACGCCCCTGGCACGCGCATCGTCGCTATGGATACTCGGCACGTCGACGAGGCCCGCGAGATGTTGGCGCGATTCGAAACCTACAGAATTCAACCACTTGGTAACGCCGACGACTTTCATTTCCTTTTCCAGTACCTGCAGCAAGGACCCTTCGCGGTCTTCCATATTCGCTATGGCACTCCCGTGATGGTCTCGGCCGACAAGCCGCTGGACAACATCTACTGTGTGGCGCATGCGGTCAATGGCGCGGCCCGCCTCAGTCATGGCAAGGAGTCGGTGGACCTGCACGGCACGAACTCGGTGGTGTGCGATCAGCGCCGCCAGATCACCGCGGTCCGCGAGGCCGGTGCCGAACTCGTCATGGTGCGCATCGACCTGGACATCGTCCGCACGCATCTGGTCGACCTTGGCTATGCGGGTACCTCCTCGGCGACCTTCGACATGGACTGCCCCACCACCGCGGGTGACCGGCAGCGGTGGCAGGGGGTCGTGGGGCTGCTCGAGCAAAGTCTGGGAGCCGCCCCTGGCGAGCAAAACGACTTGTGGTTCGATGGCCTTGGACGTTTCATCGTGTCCAGCATGCTCGCTACCCACCCCAACACCATGATCACCCAGGCTGCCCCGGTCGAGACGATGTCAGCCAGCGCGCGAGCCGCGCGCCAAGCGGCCGAGTACCTGCGCGCCCATCACGATCAACCGGTGCGGGTGGGCGCCATGGCCGAGGATCTGCACCTGTCCCCGCGATCCCTGCAATTGGCCTTCCGGCGTCAGTACGGCGTGACGATCACCGAGTTCTTGCGTGAACTGCGGCTCAACTCCGCGCACCGCCAACTCATGGAGGATCCCAACGCTAACGTGGCGGACGTGGCTTATCGATGGGGTTTCTCGTCGGCCTCGCGGTTCGCCGCCCAGCACCGAGAATACTTCGGCGTTCAACCGTCCCAGGTCATGACCAGAGGTCGATAGGTCAACGATGTAAATTATCGCGAAGGCTGCTCAAATTGTCTCTCGCGCTTCGCAGATGGTGTCGAATTCGTGGCCGTTCCGTCGCATTCTGTTTGCCTGGCAGATTATGGTCGCGTAGTGAGGGGCCACGATGGATGTGGAACTGTTGACGGTGTTGATGGGCGTTGGAGTCTTCGCTCTCATCAGTGTGCTCATGGCGCGTCTTGTGGTCAGGCACCGGGCGCGGACCCCGGGGCCGGGTGGTGCGTTGCTCGGGCAACTCGCGGTGGACGACGATCCACTCACCGGCCTCGCCTCGCGGGCCGTGGTGCTGCGTCGGCTCAGTGACGCGCTGCGCAGCTCCACGGCCGCCACCCCGGTCTCGGTGGCGCTCATCGGGTTGCACGGGGTCAAGCAGGTCAACGCGACCCGCGGGTACGCAGTGGGGGACGCCTTGCTGCGCACCGCCGCCCAGCGGCTGGTCAGTTACGTCGCGGACTCCGACACCGCCGGACGGGTGGGTGGCAACGAGTTCGCGATGATCCTGCCCGGGCGCACCGCCCAGCAGGTGGAGCAGATGGGCGAGCACCTGCGGCTCAGCCTGGGGCACCCGTTCGTCATCGAGGGACAGGAAGTGTGGGTGGGCGCCAACGTCGGCGTGACCCACTGGTCCCCGCCACAGTCGGCCGGCCGACTCACCGCGGACGACCGTCACGCGCTGGCCGAGGACCTGCTGCGGGAGGCGGACATCGCCATGCTGGCCGCCGGGGACGACGGCCGGGGCACGGTCCGGGTGGTCCGCCCGGACCTGTGGACCCAAGTTGCCCACCGGGCGGCGATGCGCCAGGACCTGGCCCACGCGGTGCAGTGCGGGGAGATCGAAGTCGAGTTCCAGCCGATCATGGATCTGCGCAGTCAGCGTCCGATCCGGGTCGAGGCGCTGGCCCGGTGGCGTAGGCGGGGAGGGCAGAAGCCCGTCCCCGCCGAGTTGTTCATCCCGGTGGCCGAGGAGACCGGTGCGATCGTCGACATCGGCCACGAGGTGATGCGGCAGGCCTGCCGAGCGGTGCAGCGGTGGCGGCGCACGATTCCCGGGTGCGAAGACCTGGGCGTTGCGGTCAACGTGTGCATGCGCCAACTCCAGTCGGGACACCTGGTCGAGCACGTCGCCGACGTCCTGGAACAGAGCGATCTGCCGCCGGACGCCCTCACTCTCGAGGTCACCGAGACCTCGGCGATGGAGCATGCCGGCGGCATCTCACCGGAGATCACCAGCTTGCGCGAGTACGGGGTGAAGGTCGCCATCGACGACTTCGGCGCCGGGTATTTCTCGTTGGGGCTGGTGCTCGGGGTCGAACCGGACGTGCTGAAGATCGACCGGACCGTTCTGCACTCGGACACCTCTCGCGGGGGCTCGCTCGTCTCGGCGATCACCGAACTCGGCCACTACCTGGGAGTCAGCGTCGTGGTGGAGGGCGTCGAGACTGCAGAGCAGCTCGCCTGCGCCTCGGCGGCCGGCGCCGACGCCGCCCAGGGATACCACTACTGTCGCCCGCAGTCGTTCGGGCGGATGTCGCGCTTCCTGGCCAAGGCACAGGCCGGGCCGGTGACCCTGCCCGTCAACAAGCCGCGCCGCCAGGTGGATCTGGAACGTGCGGCGATCCGCACGTCCTACCGGGACTGAGTCGTTCTCCGCTGACCCGATCACCGGTACCCCGCGTGGCCAGGACGAGCCCGGGGATGACCAGCCCGGGATGACCAGACAAGGGATGGGCCAGCCCGGCTACGACCACCTCCACACGATCCGTGCCAGCGCCAGGATGAAGACAGACCCGGCCACCAGCAGGTACCCCGGGTAGTACCGCTGCAGCAGCGGGCGGGCCAGCCGCGCCGCGACGCTCAACCCCAGGCCCACCAGCATGATCCGTGCGCCGCGTGCCACCAGGGCGGCCAGGGCCAGGTCGGTGAGCGGGATGGCGCCGGCCTGGGCCGCGTAGACCTTGACCGGTATTCCGCTGGTCACTTGGGGGAGCAGCCCCCAGGCTCCCGTGCTCAGGTCGCCGGCAGCCCGGTCGATCATCCGCTCGGTGGTCAGCGGCAGGGGCAGGCTCACCCCGTGGGAGGCCAACCACGCGTGCAGGACGATCCCCGCCACCGAGCCCAGGGTGAGCAGCGCGGCCTGTCGCAGGATCCTGCGGGGCAGGCTCACCCCCCACAGGATGAGCGTCAATTCCGGCAGCAGTGGCCACACCAACGCCTCGGCGAAACCCCAGGCGAAGGCGGCTCGGCCGGCGCCACGCCCGGCCAGGCGGCGGGAGACTGCGGTGAACCAGGGGTGCGGGCCGGGCGGCTCCGCCTGAGGGATCACGCGCACGACCGTCTCTCGCAGCCGCCGTCCGTCGGTGGGGATGGCCTCGCCGTCCATCGGGGCGCCGAAGGCCACCGCCACCGGGCGTCGGTGCAGACGGCCGGATCGGCCCAGCACCCGGTCGGTACCGACGATGGCCGCCGGGACGAGAGGCACACCGAGGTCGCGGGCCAGGTGCGCGGCCCCGGCTCGGAAAGGTCCCGGCTCGGGGTCACTCCCGCGGGTGCCTTCGGGGTAGATCACCACGATGCCGCCGTCCGCCAGTACCGGACGGGCGGTGGCCCGAAGCTGGGCGTAGGCACCCTGGCCGCACCGCTCGACCGCAATCGCCGGCACCAGCCAGGAGGCCGCCAGCCGCCGGGACGTGCGAGTGGCCCAATAGTCCGCCGCCGCGGCGAAGACCACCTGCGAGCCCGCCGGCAGGGCAGCCAGCAGGGCCGCCGAATCAGCGTGGGAGCGGTGGTTGGCGATCACCACCGCGGGCCCGGTGGGCCGCTCGCCGCGGACTCGCAGTCCGCCACACAACCACCAGACCAGACGCCAACCGGCCACCCGCAGCGCTCGCAGGAACCAGGTGAGCCGTCGCCGCCTACGGGTCCGCCCGGTCCACCCGAGACCCCTCGTGCGTCCGAGACCCCTCGTGCGTCCGAGGTCCGTCCCAGGGCGGGGGAGCGGATGGTCGGCGGCGGCGCGGGTGGTGTCCTCGTGGTCGCGGGCCGGTGCACTCATCTCACAGTCCCGTCGTGACGGCTGCCGCCACCGGCAGCACGACGAGCAGCGAGTCGATCCGGTCGAGCATGCCGCCGAAACCAGGCAGCCAGGAGCCGGCGTCCTTGACCCCGGCGGATCGCTTGGCCAACGACTCGATCAGGTCACCGACAACCGCGCCGAGGCCGACGACGAGGATGAGCCCGATCTCGGGTCGGCCGGCCAGGATGAGGACGGTTGCCGCGCCCAACACCGACCCCAGCAGCCCACCCCTGGTCTTGCCCGGTGACACCGGCGTCAAAGGTGCACCCGCCCAGGCGAATCGCCGCAGGCCGGTGCCGGCGCACCAGGCGCCCACGTCCGCGGCGGCCACCGCCAGCACGATGAGGTAGGCCTGCTGCCAACCGAGCACCAGATGTGCCAGCGCCCAGCCGATCCACAGGGTCCCGAAGGCCGTCAGGGCAGCCCGCTGCAAGCCGTCGCGGGTGTCCCCGGCCAGCACGGCGGGGACGGCGGACACGACGAGGACCAGTGGCGCCCAGCGCAGCAGGTCGGGGGACAGCCACGCCAGCAGCGGCGCACCGATCGCGCCTCCGGCGACGATGAACCGCTCCGCGGGCGAGGAGCCGACGAGGCGGGCGAACTCTCGCGCGGCGACCAGACCGACCGCCGCGGCGAAGGCGGCGGTGGTGGCTGGACCGCACACCAGCACCAGCCAGGTCACCGGCAGGATCACCGCCCAGGACCACCACCGCTGACGCAGCACCGGACTGCCGGCGGCCCACACCGCCACTCCGGAAACCCCCAGCGCGGTGGCGGACATCACCGCGGGCCCGGCGAAGCCCACCGGAACCGCCGTGGCCAATGGCCCGAACACTCCCAGGACCTGTGCGGGTGGGGAGAGTGCGGGCGTGGGGAACGTCCACCATCCGGCAGCCGAGACGGCCGCGCCGAGCGCCAGGCCGCTCATCGTGTCGCGCTTCGATCGCGCGTGAGCTGGCGGTGTCCCCGGTACAGACGCATCCCTGCGGTGAGCACCGACCCGGCGATGAGCAGGACCGCCAGGACGCCGAGCAGGTGCGGTATGGCGGTGGCGATCACCGCGAGCAGGCACCGCTCGGTCTTACCCAGTGGTCCGCCATTGGCTCGCGGGGCACCGGCCCCCGCCAGAGCCAGCGAGGCGAAGGTGGGCAGGGTCGCGGCCAGCGCCGCGACCAGCACCAGGACCAGCACCAGCGAACCGTCCGTCCCGGTGCGCCAGGCGAGCCCGGCCAGGCCGGCGAACATCGCCAGGTCGGCTGCCCGATCACCCACCTCGTTGAGGACGAAACCCCAGGACGAGGCCAGACCCCGGCGACGGGCCAGGGCACCGTCCAGATTGGCGCCGGCCAGGCGGACCGCCAGCAGGACGGCGGCACCCATCCAGCATCCGGCGGCGATCGCGGCCCCGGCGCCGATGGCCGCCAGTACCGCGGCGGCGGTGAGGGCATCGGGGGACAGGCCGGCGCGTTCGGCTGCCCGCAGGATCGGTGTCAGCCGACGGGTGTACCAGGGTTTGAGTGCGTAGAGGCCGAGCGAAGCGGGTGCATCCGCCTGGGTGGCGGGCGCGTCGGCTGAACGGACTGGGGGTGGCGGGCTGGGCTGCGGCACGGGTCCTCCGAGGTCGACGTTGAGGAGCAACCCGTTCACCGTGCGGCACCGCCGCCGCGAATGCCTGAGTACCGCTACCCAGCCGGATCGAGGTGATTGCCCGCAGCGGAGGCGACGTGGTCCAGCACGGCCAGCACCTCGTCCTCGTCGATCGGGCGGGACCACAGATACCCCTGCCCGAGGGTGCACCCGGCACGGTGCAGCCACCGCGCCTGCTCGTGTGTCTCGATCCCCTCGCCGACGGTGATCAGTCCCAGGCTGTTGCTCATCTCCAGCATCCCCCGCACCACCGACTCGGTGGCCGGATCGCCCGGCACCCGGTCGACGAAGGACTTGTCCACCTTCAGTTCGTCCAGGGGGAGCCGGGTGAGGTAGTTCAGCGACGAGTAGCCGGTGCCGAAGTCGTCGACCGAGATGTGCACGCCCAGGCTGCGCAGGGCGGCCAACCGCGGGATCACCCGGTCCTGGCTGACCAGCACGGCCGTCTCGGTGATCTCCAGCATCAGCAGACCCGGGTCCAGGCTTGCCTCGTCCAGGGCCCGCAGCAGGTCCATGACGAAGTCCGGCTGGGCCAGCTGGAGGGCGGAGATGTTGACCGACATCATCAGCGGGGCTCCGGGGCGCTGCATCCGGGCGGCCGCCAGACACGCCCGCCGCAGGACGAAGTTGCCCAACTCGATCATCATCCCGGACTGTTCGGCCATCGGCACGAAGTCGTTGGGCGGGATCGATCCCCGGATCGGGTGATCCCAGCGGACCAGCGCCTCCACGCCGTGCAGGCTGGAATCCGACAGATCCACGATGCTCTGGTAGACGAGCTTCAGCTGGCCGTGGCGGATCGCGGTATCCAGGTCCTGGCGCAGCATCAGCTGGTCGATCGCGCGGTGATGCACCTCACGTTCGTATCGGGCCAGTTGTGACCCTCCGGACTGCTTGGCCCACGCCAGCGCCACCTCGGCGTTGCGGTACACCTCGTCCGGGCCGTCGTCCGGCTCCGCCTGTGCCAGGCCCAGGCTCACCCGCACGGGGACCTCGTGTCCCTCCACAAAGAGCGGATTCGCCAAGAGGGCCATCAGCCGCTTCGCCAGGGTGGTCATCCCCAGGGTCGTGCGTCCGGGCAGCACCAGGGCGAAGGAGTCGCCGTCGAGGCGGGCCAGCGTGTCGTTCGGGCCGGTCACCTCGTGAAACAGGGAGGCGAGCTCGATGAGCACCTTGTCGCCCAGTTCGGCGCCGTAGGAGGTGTTGACCGCCTTGAACTTGTCGACGTCGGCGACGATCACCCCGACCGAGCCGCCCCGTTCGGACCGCAAGGCGGTGGTCAGCTGGGCATGGAACAGCCTGCGGTTCGGCAGCGTGGTGAGCGGGTCGTGGTGGGACTGCCTGGCAAGTTCGGCGGTGACTTGTGAGAGGTGGGAGATGTCCCGGAAGGCGACCACGTAGCCGGAGATGATCTGTTCGCCGAGGTGGGAGGTGATCGTCACCTCCACGGGGGCGTGTCTGCCGTCGCCGCGCACCGCCATCAGGTCCATCCGCACCTGGGCGCCGTCACTGATGCCGGTGATCGCGGTGGCCAGCCGGGTGCCGGAATCCTCGGTGAGGAGCTCATCGATCAGCCGCCCCCGGATGCCGGACTGGGTGTACCCCAGGACCCGCATCGACGGGGCCGAGGAGAAGGTCACCCGCCCCTCGGCGTTGAGCACCAGCACCAGATCGGTGGTGCCGGCCAACAGCGCGGCCAGCCGCCGCTCGCCCAGAGTCCTGGTCTGCGAGACGGCCTGCACCACCACCTGCTCGGCCTCGGTGCGGGCGTCGGGCAGGTCACGCAGCAGGTAGCCGCTGCCCAGCACGAGTCCGAGTCCGCTCAGGCAGAGCACGAGCCAGCCGGTCACGGTGCCCTCGAAGCCCGGCATGCGCACCCACGCGACCGCCGCCAGGCTGGTCATCGCCACGACGAGGTTGAAGCGCAGCACCAGAACGCGCGTGCGGGCGCGGCTGAGGGGAGCCGCGGCTCGCCGCGTGAAGCGGGCAGGCATCGCCGTCCTTTCGCTCAGGTGACCCGGGTGAAGGTCCGGGTGCGCGTGCTCACCCTCAATCGGCAGGCACCCCCGTCCGCTGCACCGGTGTTCGCCCGGTCGGCTCAATCGAGCAGCGCTGGGTTGCTCAGCGCGTCCACCGGATACTCTCCGGCGCTGGCCTTGCTCGGTGCGGGTCGTTCGCCGGAAGGTGATCGGGGGTGCCCGAGAGGGTGCGCTAGTCTTGACCGGATGCGATCCGGCGTGCTGCTTCGGTGGCCGCGCTAGGCGCGTCGGGTAGTTCGCCTCCAGGCGTGCGTAGGCCGATGCGGCCGCTCCCGGCTCTGTGCGGGCGCGACGTGATCGGGCCGCCGAGGTGGGATCGAGCGACCCGGCGGTCCAGCGCGGCAAGCCCCTCCTGCGTGAGGGGTTTTCTTGTGCCAGGTGAACTGGCCGACGCACCGGGCGGGCCGGGCGCTTGGAGAACTTCAGGTGAGGACGACAGTGACGCAGACCGAGCAGCACGACCAGGCCGACGACCGCTACGACCCGGCCACGCTCGAAGAGCGGTGGCTCGGCGTATGGGATGAGTTGGCGCCCTTCCGCAGCGGCCGCCCCGACGACCCGCGGCCGAAGAAGTACGTGCTCGACATGTTCCCGTACCCCTCGGGGGACCTGCACATGGGTCACGCCGAGGCATACGCGCTCGGCGATGTGATCGCCCGGTACTGGGTGCAGCGTGGTTTCAATGTCATGCACCCCATCGGCTGGGACGCCTTCGGTCTGCCGGCCGAGAACGCCGCGATCCAGCGTGGCCTGGACCCGCGCGCCTGGACGTACGACAACATCGCCCAGCAGAAGGCCTCGATGCGGCGCTACGCCTGCTCCTTCGACTGGGACCGCACCCTGGCCACCTGCGACCCGGAGTACTACCGGTGGAACCAGTGGCTGTTCCTGCGTCTTCACGAGCGGGGTCTGGCGTACCGCAAGCCGTCCCAGGTCAATTGGTGCCCGAAAGACCAGACCGTGCTGGCCAACGAGCAGGTCGTCCAGGGCCGGTGCGAGCGCTGCGACACCCCCGTGACCAAGAAGAAGCTCACCCAGTGGTACTTCAAGGTCACCGACTACGCCGATGAACTCCTCGATGACCTCGACACCCTGGTCGGCAAGTGGCCGGACAAGGTGATCGCGATGCAGCGCAACTGGATCGGGCGCTCCACCGGGGCCGACGTCCGGTTCGCGATTGAAGGGCGCGACGAGCCGATCACCGTGTACACCACCCGGCCGGACACCCTGTACGGGGCGACCTTCTTCGTGGTGGCCGCCGACTCCGACCTGGCGGCTGAGCTGGCGGCCGGGGCACCGGAGCAGGTGCAGGAGGAGTTCGACAGGTACCTCGACGGGGTCAAGCAGTCGAGCGAGATCGAGCGGCTGTCCACCGACCGACCCAAGACCGGGGTGTTCCTGCAGCGATACGCGATCAACCCGGTCAACGGGCAGCGGCTGCCGATCTGGGTGTCGGACTACGTGCTGGCCGACTACGGCCACGGCGCGATCATGGCGGTACCCGCACACGACCAGCGGGACCTCGACTTCGCCCGCGCCTTCGACCTGCCGGTGATCACCGTGGTCGACGTGCTGGACGAGTCCGGGCAGTCCCTGCCCGACCCGGCCGAGACGGGCATCGCCACCGCCGGTGACGGCACGCTGGTCAACTCCGGCTCCCTGGACGGGATGGCCAAGGCCGAGGCGATCCCGGCGATCATCGAGGAACTGGCCGGCAAGGGGTTGGCCGAGGCCTCGACCAACTACCGGCTGCGGGACTGGCTGATCTCCCGGCAGCGGTACTGGGGCACGCCGATCCCGATGGTGCACTGCCCTTCGTGCGGCGAGGTGCCGGTGCCGGACGAGCAATTGCCGGTGCTGCTTCCCGACGCCGAAGGCCTCGATCTGACCCCCAAGGGCACCTCCCCGCTGGGTGCGGCCACCGACTGGGTACGAGTTGACTGCCCCCGATGCGGGGGGCCGGCGACCCGCGACACCGACACTATGGACACCTTCGTCGACTCGTCCTGGTACTTCCTGCGGTACTGCTCACCGCACCGGGACGATGTGGCCTTCGATCCCGCGCAGGTCGCCACCTGGGCACCCATCGACCAGTACGTCGGCGGGGTCACCCACGCGATCCTGCACCTGCTGTACGCACGCTTCTTCACCAAGGCACTGCGCGACATGGGCCTGGTGAGCTTCGGGGAACCCTTCACCCGGCTGCTCAACCAGGGCATGGTGCAGATGGACGGCTCCGCGATGAGCAAGTCCCGCGGCAACCTCGTCCGGCTGTCGGAGGAACTTGCCAGACACGGCGTGGACGCGGTGCGCCTGACGATGTCCTTCGCCGGTCCCCCCGAGGACGACATCGACTGGAAGGACGTCTCGCCGGCCGGCTCGGCACGCTTCCTGTCCCGGGCCTGGCGGCTGGTCCGTGACGTGAGCTCGCCTGTGGGAGTGGATGTCTCGACTGGAGACCGAGCACTGCGGGCGATCGTGCACCGCACGGTGCGGGACACCACCGAGGCGGTGGAGGCGTTCAAGTTCAACGTCGCCGTCGCCCGGCTGATGGAGTTGGTCAACGCCACCCGAAAAGCGATCGACTCCGGCTGTGGTGGAGCCGACCCGGCCGTGCGCGAGGCGGCGGAGGCGGTGGCCATCCTGCTCTCGCTCTACGCCCCGTACACCGCGGAGGACATGTGGGCCGGGCTCGGGCACCAGCCCAGCGTCGCCCTGGCCGGTTGGCCGGTGGTGGACGAGAGCCTGCTGGTGCGGGAGTCGGTGACCTGCGTGGTGCAGATCTCCGGCAAGGTCCGGGCCCGGCTCGAGGTAGCCCCGGATATCGACGAGGCGACCCTGCGGGAGATGGCGCTGGCCACCCCGGCGGTGGTCACCGCGCTGGACGGGCGACCGCCGCGCGCGGTGATCGTCCGGGCGCCCAAGCTCGTCAACGTCGTCCCCGGCTGAGCGTCAGCGCGTGCTCATCCCCACGGTAGGCAGTCTCGCGGACGAGGCCCGTCCCAGACCGGGCGGTGGGGGTGCGGACCCCCGCGATCGGCGCAGGCACGGCCGCGCCCACCCTCCGGCTCCGGCCCGAGCCCGGGCGGGGGTCGAACAGCGGGTCGACCACGAACAGGCAGCCGACGACGAACAGCGGGCCGACGACGAACAGTCAGCCGCCGACGAACAGCCGGGGGCGGGCCGGGTCGGGGTGGTGACCGACTCGACCTCCTCGCTGTCGCCGGACGAGATTGCCGCCCACGGCATCGAGGTCGTGCCGCTGGACGTCATCTGGGATGGCCTGAGCCGACCGGAGACCGACCTGGCGGACGGTGAACTCGTCGCCGCGTTGCGCGCGCACAAGCGGGTGACCACCTCACGGCCCAGCTCGCAGGCCTTCGTCGAGGCATACAGCCACTTGGTTGCCCAGGGGGCCCGGGAGATCGTCAGCATCCACCTCTCGGCCGACGCCTCCGGCACCGTGGCGATGGCCCGGCTGGCATCCCGTGCGGTGTCCGTCCCGGTACACGTGGTGGATTCGCGCACCCTCGCAATGGGTTTGGGCTACGGGGTGCTTGCCGCCGCCTCCGCGCGGGCAAGCAGTGACGGGCGCGGCGTGGCCCAGGCCGCGCTTGCGGCCAGTTCGGCCACCGAGGTGCTCTTCGTGGTCGAGACCCTGGAGTATCTGCGCCGGGGCGGGCGGATCTCGATGGCCGGGGCGGTGCTGGGGCAGGCGCTGGCGGTCAAACCCGTGCTGGCCGTGCAGGACGGCGGGGTAGTGCTCAAGGAGCGGGTCCGGACCATGGCCCGGGCCATTGAACGGCTCGTGGAGGTGATCTCGGCCCGGGCCGCCCGCGGTGGTGAGTTGCTCGTCACCGTGCAGCACCTGGGTGCGCCCGAGCGGGCCGACCAGCTCGCCGACCGGATCGCCGAGTCTGTGGGAACGCGGCCCCAGGTGCGTTCGGTGGGGGCCGTCGTCGGAGCCCACGCCGGGCCCGGAGTGGTCGGTGTGGCGATCTATGCTCCCGGCTCCCGTCCGGAGACCGCAGGTCCGGCTGCCCGCTGACCTCTGGCGCGTGTGCGGCGCACCACTGACCGGTGCGGGGCCCACGTCGAATCTTGCTCGAAGTGTCAGCGGGCGAACAGACCGGCAGAGTTCGGCTTCCTAACCTCGAAGACAGGTCAGATTTCCGGACGCAGCCGCCTCCGGCCCAGGTTAGGAGACCCCCATGATTTCCCTTCTCGACCCCGCCACGCTCCGCCGGACCGACCTCGACGACCTCAGTGGTCTCGCGGGGAATACCTCCGAGAACGCCTTCCCTGAAAGGGTTTCCACCAGAACCGTCTCGGATCTGGTCGGCCGCACCGACGATGTCCTGTTCCACGAACGCGTTCGTGTCGCCCCTACCGAATTACCTTCCGCGGCGACATCCACGTCCTGGGTCCAGACTCGGCTGGCACGCTCGCGGTGGGCATTGCCCGGCTGGATCGTCGCCCTGCTCACCCCCACCGCGGGTCGGACAGCACGGCTGCGCGGGTCGTCGGTTCCTGGTTCGTGGCAGGCGCCGCCCCGGGTTCCGGTGCCACCAACCCCACACGGCCCGGGAAGCGAGATCGGTCGGCACCGCCCAGGCGACCTGACCCAGCTCACCGTTCGGCAACTCTGGTACCTGCGTGCCTTCAACCCGGCCGGCGACGAGACGACTCCCGCTCCGGAGCACCTACCGGCGGACGCGAGCGAACCCATGCTCAGCGAACTGTCCATCGGTCATGTGAGTGCTCGACTGGCTTCGGAGGCGCCGGGTTCGCAGGTGTCAACACCTTCGCAGGTGTCCACGCCTTCGCAGGTGTCCACGCCCCAGGACGTGCGCAGCGATCCGACCGCCGAACAGGGGCAGCCGCGGTGCGCCCCGCGACCCTCGACTCGCTGGGGTCGCGACAGCACCGGCGATTGGCCGGCCGCCTTGCTGACCCCCCAGCGGTGCGGGCGGCTCGTGTGCCGCTCAACGACTCCCGGTGCCTGGTTGCAGCCCAGCCTGGCCTGAGAGGTCGCGACTGCGAGACCTGGTGAGGTGGGCGCTGTCGGTGGTCGGTGGCATCCACACGACCCCCAGGCTGGCCAGAGCCTCGGCTTGTTCCCGCCGGTCGTCGGCGCCGAGCTGCTCACCCAGTTCCTGCAGGGCGGCCAGACACCTGGCTATCTCGATCCGGCACTCGCGCTGTCGGGCTTGGGCGAGGGTGTCACGTAGGGCCTGCAGGGACGCCTGGCCGCCGCCCGCCCGATAGGACGCGACTGCGGCCAGTCGCCCAACCGTCAGCACCACCACCTCCTGAGAACGGTCGGCGAGTTCGTCCAGCAAGCGGCTGCACACTTCGCGCACCTCATCGAAACGTCCTGCCATCAGCAGAGTCTCGGCCAAGTACGCCTCCAGGTCGGCGGCCTCGCCGTCCTGACCGTCACCACGCAGGTCGGTGATATCCCGGGTCAGGCCCTGCACCGCCGAGTCATGGTCCCCGTGCCATGCCTGCGCGCGATGGGCGGACCCGGAGGCGAACCGTGCGAGCCGGCGGTTGCCCGCCGCGCTGGCCTGCCGGGTGGTGGATTCGAACAGGGTGAATGCCTCGTCCACGTGGCCTTGCTCGAGCAGGATCCCAGCCCGGTTGATGTCGGTGGCCACCAGCCCCAGGACAAAACCGGACCGGGTGAAACCGTCGGTCGCCTGGTCGAACTCATCGAGCGCGCGCACCCAGTCGCCGCGCACCATGAGGCTGATGCCCAGATTCAGCCGAAGCACTGCCAGGTCCCGGTGCAAGCCGGCCTTCTTCAGCAGCGGAACAGCCTCGGCGGCCAGTTCGGCCGCCTCGGGCTCGGCGTACTCATCGGCGTTCAGCGCCCGCTGGCTGAGCGCGGTTCCCCGCAGGTCATCGCGACCGATCCGAGTGGCCACCTCATCGGCGGCCCGGGCGTCCCGGTCGCTCTGCCGGCGCCGGCCCGCCATCGCATGCACCGCCGACCGCAGCACCAGCAGTTCCGCCTGCACCGGGGTGTCCGGCGGCGCCGACCGCAGCGCCATCGAGGCTCGTCGCACCGCGAGGGTGAGGTGATCGCCACGAAAGGCGACCCGCGCCAGGCGGTGCCGCAAGTCCAGACGCTGATCCTGGGCGGCCCAGCGCATCGCCGACCCCAGCGCCCGCTCGGCCTGCTCGAACTCCGCATTGGTCTCGTGACATCGAGCCAGCTCCGCGTACAGCGCGGCCCGGTCCCGGGTGGAAACCCCTGCAGCCCGGGCATTCTCCACGATCAATGCCCGCAGCCGCGCTTCGTCGAAGTACGCCGCCCGGGTATGGGCGTCCTGGGCCGCCTTGCCCGCCCAGCGCAGCACCTGGGCCGGGTCGCGGGCCGCCTGCCAGTGGTCGGCGAGCCGGGCCGGGTTGGCGTCGGCGCGCCGCTCGAAGGCCAGGGCGACGGCCCGGTGCAGCCGCACCCGCTCACTGAAACGCAGCCCGGCGTAGGCCGCCAGCCTGATCTGGTCGTGCCTGAACCGCAGTCGAGCCTCGTCCACGACGACAAACTCCGAGGCCGCCTCCCAGCCGTGGTCGGCATCGGGCACGAGCTCGGCCAGCAGCTCGAGGTCCACCGGGTCGCCCAGCACGCTCGCCGCCCGTAACCGGTGTCGGACTCCGGCCTCCAGGCGGTCGATCCGCGCGCCGATCACCTGCTCCGCCAATTCCGGCAGGCCCACTCCGGAAGAGTCGACCACCGCTGCGGCGAGTTGGCGCGCATAGAGCGGGTTTCCACTCGCCTTGGCCACCACCGCGTCGAGCCGGGCGTCACTGAGCGGACGACCCTGGTCGGCGCCCACCAGCCGGGCCACCTCGGCGTCGCCGAGGGGTTCCAGGTCGAGAAGCCGGGCACCCGGCACCACGGGTGCGGCGGCGGGTCGACGGGTCAACACGATGAGCCATCCGGAGTCGGCCAAGGGTCGGCCCACCCGGGCGAACAGGTCGAGGCTGCTGGGGTCGAGCCAGTGGGCGTCGTCGATGACGAGCAGCCCGGGACGCTCTTGCAGTAGCAGCGCCAGCAGGGTTGCGCGTATCTGAGCGACCGAGTCGATGTCCACCTCGTCCACCGCCGGGGTGCGTGGCAGGTCCTGACCCAGCACCGGGGCCAGGAAGACACCTCGCGGGCCGAGACCGGCGACGACGGCGGCCAGGTCGGCAGGCAGGCATGCTCGCAGCGGAGCGGAGAGGGCGCCGAACGGCACCACCGAGTCGGCGATGTCGGCGCTGATGGCGATCTCCGGTTCGCCGCACCGGGCGAGGAAGGCACCCAGCAGTGCCGACTTGCCCATCCCGGCCGGTCCGACGATCTCCACGACCGAGCCACGACCGCTTCGATGCTCGTCCCAGCTTCGGGTGAGCAGGTCGAGCTCTGAGGACCTGCCGACCAGTCCGGACGTGCCCGCCCACCGGGCCTGCTCGCGGCGGGGTCCCAGGACGGCGGCGGTGACAGGGGCGCGGCGGCCCTTCAAGGCCAGCTGCCTGGGATCCTTGAGCAGGTACCGTCCCGCCAGCCGGGAGGTGAGTTCGTCACTGGCCAGGGCGGTTCCGGTGGCGGCGGCGCCGGCGAGGCGGGCGGCGGTCACCGTGGTGAGTCCGGTGACCGAGGCTCGTGCTTCGCCGCTCGGGACGGCTGCCGAGCCCGGTGTGGTTGACGATCGAGGGGGAGAACCCCACGAACCCCGTGACTGGGGGCCGACGGAGCCGACGAAGGCCGTTCCGCGGTGCATGCCGATGGCGACGCCGGCCTGTGACCCATCGCCGAAGCCGGATTGTGCACACTCGGTGAGGATCCGGCTGGCGGCGGCGGCCAGGCGCCGCTCGTCGTCGTCATGCCGGGTGCCCACCCCTGCCGCCAGCACGATGATCGCGCCATCTACCGCGACATCGGTCTCCACCCAGCGCACCCCGAACTCCTCGGCCGCGGCCCGCACCAGCCGGGTGATCTCGACCAGCTGGCGCTGGCGTGCCGTCTCGGTGAGTTCGTCCAGGCCCCGCACGTTGACGAAAGCCACTGAGACGATGCGGTGTTCGGGGATGGCGGCCCCGGCCATCAGTTGCAGGCCGCTCGGCAGTTCTCGCTCGACGCCGGGTAGCGACTTTGGCTCGTCCGGACGGCTCGCGCCCTCGCGCGCGCCAGGCAGTTCGTCGCCGCGGTCTGGACGCGCGTCCCGGGCCACTCGCCAGGTCCGTGCGTCCACGGCCTGGACGAGACCGTCCGGCTGACCGGCGCGGGTGCCGGCGTCCATCCGGATCTGCGCCGCCCCGGCCTCCTTCTGCAATTGAAGGGTCCTGCTGATCACGGGCCCGAGCAGGTACACCGCGTCGGCGTGGTCGACCGTCACCTGTTGCGCCCTGCCAGTGGCGATCCCCATCGCCATGCTCAGGCGCACCGAGCCCAGCGGAGTCTCGATCCGTCCGAGCCGATGAAGCACCTGACGCATGGCGAGCGCGGCCTGCACGGCCCGTATCTGGTGGTCCGGTCCGTCGAAGACGACGAAGAGCGCGTCCCCGCCGAAGAACATGACCGAGCCGTCGAGCGGGCCGAGCGGCTCGAGCAGCGCCGTGAAGCACTCGGCCATCACCCCGGCAACAGCCTCCGCCCCGATCCGGCCGGCGCGGGCCAGCCGTTCGGTGAGCGGCGTGAAGCCATTGACGTCGGCGGCCAGGAAAGAACCCTCGACCCGCACGACGTCTGGCTCAGCGCGGCCGTGCTGCATGGCAGCCTCGCGCACGGGCATCGTCACTCAGCGAATTCTGACCCCACCGGGAGAGGCCGACATCGTCACGACTCCGGTGACGGCAGTGGGATCGGTGGGGTCCTCGAAGACCGGCTGGAAGTCCCACCGGGTCGGCTGGTCTGCCCAGAAGGGCAGGCTGGTGGCGGTGGTGCCGTCGTCGAAGGCGCAGTGACCGAAGACGTCGACGTTCGGCCCGAACAGTCGCAGCGGCTGGCTCACGTCCGCGACTCGGGCGGTGTCCCCAGTGCTCATCAGATAGGGCAGACCGCCGATCACGACGTGGGGGGCGTCCGGATCGTCCAGGGGCTGCAGGTTGGCCCCAGACGTCGGCCACGCGAACCACACGGTGCTGGGGGTGGGCACGCCTCCCGGGCTGCAGGCGATCTGCTCGAGGGCGGGCCCGAAAGGTCCCATGCGGACGTCGTAGCCGGCCAGGTGCGCGATAGGGGTGCCGATGCTCCAGACCTCGTTTGCCTTGGTGATGCTGTAGTGGTCCGGCACCTGCACCACCGAGAAGTGCTCGGGCACCTGTGGGCCGCACCGGGGGGCTCGGCTGGTGGTGGCAGTCACTCGCCAATCGGGGCTGGAGTCGAGTGCCTGCTGCGGCCGGCTGGCGATCTCCCACGACGCGCCCATCCCGGTCGGATACCGCACCGCGAAGACGTACGCTTCGCGCCGCTGCGGCAGGATCAGGGTGGGCTGCGATTGGACCGCCTCCACCGGGGTCCACCGGCCCCGCCAATGCCTGGCCCGGTCGGTCGACTCGCCCTGGACGGTCGCCGCCGCGCCGGTCGCGGAGGTGTCCCCACTCGCGGGATCGCTGGTGGTGGCCTGGGAGTCGTCAGCCTCGCCCAGGGTGGCGTCGGTAGCGGAGTGATGGCGGCGGGGGCCGAGGACCTGCACGGCATTCAGCTCACCCAGTTCCAGCAGGATCGACTTGGCAGCGGTGCTCTCATACCCGAAGACCGCTTCGGTTGTTCCGCGATCGACCTGGCGGACGCAACTGGCGAAGACCGTGATCGCGGGCGGCAGGTCGGGAACCACACCCGGGGTCCACGGCTCGACGTGGGTGTACCCGGTCCGGGACGGGTCGTCGTCGGGGCGGTGCGCCTGCGCGGAGGTTGCGCCGACGACGAGCAGCAGGGCGGCGAGAAGGCTACTGTGCCAGAGGATTCGGCGGGGGAACGGACGCATCTACAACCGCCTCCTGGAGGAGCCACCACACGTGAGCGGGACTGTTAAACCTAGCATCGGGCCGGGCTGATCGCCAGGATTGCGTGATCCGCCCGACGGGGTCGCCGCGCCGGTGCGGTAGGGGGTTGCGGGGTCGTCGAGTGGCCTGGAGTGACGCTGGCCGGTTGATGTATGTCGTCGGCGCCGACGACTCGGTCAGGCCAGCAGCGTGGATCAGCCCAGCAGCGTGGATCAGCCCAGCAGCGCAGACAGGGCCCGACGGTCGCGGATCGTCACCCGGCCCCGGGACACCTCGATCACTCCCTCATGCTGCAAGCGGCGCAGCACGATGTTGACCGAGGGGCGGGTGCCTCCGACGAACTCGGCGAGTGCCTCCTGGGTGAGGGGGATGACCACCCCCGCCGGACCCTGCCGGTGCCCGGCATCACGGTCGGCGTAGATGGTGGCCAGGTGGTCCAGGCGCCGGCACACGCGCACGTCCAGGCTCATGTAGAGGGCCTCCAGCAGCCGGGCGGACAGGTCCTCCACCCGCCGGGCGAGCGCTTCGGCGACCACTTCCTGCACGTCGGGGTGGCTGGCCCGCAGGTCCCGGAAGGTGCCCGAGTCGATACTCAGCGTCTCGGCTGGTTCGAGCGCCAGCACGGTGGCGGTACGGCGTCCGGAGCGTCCGGGCATCAGGGCCAGTTCGCCGAAGTAGTCGCCCGGTACCAGGATCGTCAGCAGCGCGGACTCGCCGTCCGCGGTGGAAGCCCGCACCGCCAGCCGGCCCGAACTGACCAAGTGCAGGCTGTCCGCCGGGTCGCCCTCCTGCACCACCACGTCACGGCGGGCGAAGGTTCGGCGCCGGGCTCGCTGCAGCAGGCTGGCGCGGGCCTGCGGCGACAGTGACTGCAGCAGTGCGAAGTCCTGATCCGCTGGTCTGTTTGGGCTGTCTTGCCCAGGTTGGGTGGTCGTTGCGTGGTGTCTCGTCGAGGCGGGGTGCGCCGGCGGGCCTGGCCGGGGCGCGGGCCCTGGTGTGCCGGAGGCGCGTGTGGGTGAGGTGTGGGTGGGTGAGGCGTGGGTGCGGTCGGCCGCTCGGCGCGGGCCGATCGGGTCGGACGGCATGCCCTGAGTCAAGCACGGTGGCATCGGGTGTGACCTCGACCGGCGATACAGACCTGCGGGGGCCTGCTCTGTTGCTTGACTCTGTTTGCTTGTCCACAGGCTCCGCGAGGTCGGTCGGATGTCCACAGGCCTCACGGGTTCTGGCGGTCGGTTGCCGCTTCCGGTGAGGCTGCCGCGGTGAGCAGAGCCCAACTCCTGGACCGGTTGCGTGCCCTCGGCCTGGCCGGTGGACCCTCCGATGGTCGGCATGTGTCTCGGCCGGTGAGCGCGTCGGGGGCTGTGCGGGCCGATGTCTCGGGTGGGCTGTGTGCGGACCTGGACGAGGACGACGACGAGGCGGGGTGGATTCCGCAGCCGCCGGTCGAGCATCTGGGCGGGGTGTCGGAGCCGGGTCGCCCGGCCCGTAGTTGGCGTGTCGGTGTGCTGGCCATGTTGCTCGTGGTGCTGGTGGCCGGTGGTTGGGTGCTGCGCTCGCAGTTCGCTCGTGGTGAGCCGGTCGAGGGTACGGCTACGACGGTTCGGGGCAGTCCCAGTGCCCCGGCGGGGTCTCCCGCCTCGCCGACCGTTCCCCCGGAGGCGACGCAGGATGCGCCGTCCCCGTCCTCCGCGGCTGCCCCGCCCAGCCCGGTGGTGGTGACCGTGCACGTGGTGGGGGCGGTTCAGAACCCCGGGGTGGTGCAGGTGAGTGCGGGTGCCCGGGTCACCGACGCGGTCGCGGCGGCCGGTGGTGCGCTGCCGGAGGCAGACCTGGCTGCCATCAACCTGGCGCGCCAGGTGGTCGACGGCGAGCAGGTGATGGTGCCCACGCCCGGGCAGGTCGTGCCGGTTGCTCCCGCCGCGGGAGCTGGGGTCGGGGCGGTTGGGCCGGGTTCGGGTGCCGGCTCGTCCGGGGCCGGCGCACCAGCGGAGTCGGGCGTGGTGAACGTCAATACCGCCTCGGCCGCAGAACTCGACGAACTCCCTGGGATCGGGCCGGTGCTTGCGGGGCGGATCGTCGAGTGGCGCACTCAGAACGGTCCTTTCGCGAGTGTGGATGAGCTTCGGGACGTCTCCGGGATCGGTGACCGGCTGTTGGAGCAGCTGCGGGACCGGGTGAGCGTGTGAAGGCCGACCTGCGGCTCGTCCCGTTGGCCGGTGGGCTGTGGGCCGGTGCCGGCGTGGGAGTCGGGGTGCGCCCGGCCTTGGCTGTGGGGGTCGGTCTGGCCGCTCTGGCGGGAGCTGTTGTGGTGCTGTGGGTGGCGAGTCGGGTTCGGCAAGGGGCGGTGGTTTCGGTCGCCGTGGCGTTGTTGCTGGCCGGGCTGGGAGCCGCTGGGGTGGCGGCCGGTGCGGCCGTGAGCTCTCGTCAGGCGGGCCCGATCGGGGCGCTGATCGACGACGGAGCCACCGGAGTGGTGGAGGCGACGGTGCGGGCCCCGCCGCGTCCGGTGCGCACGCAGCGGGCGTTCGGGCAGGAGCGCTGGGTGGTCAAGGTGCGCATCGAGAAGATGGCCTCTCGCGGGGTGGCCGGCACTGCGCATACGCCGGCGCTCGTCGTAGGTGGCCCACAGTGGGCTGGGCTGGTGGTCGGGGAGCGCATCCAGGTCCGCGCCCGGTTGAGCGCGGCCGACCCGGGTGACGACGTGGCCGCGATCGTCCGGCCGCTCGGGGACCCGGTGGTGATCGCTGCGGCTGGTCCGGTGGCCTCGGCCGCTCAGCTGGTCCGCGAACGGCTTCGACTGGCGTGCTCGGTGCTGCCCGAGGGACCCGCAGGTCTGCTACCCGGTCTCGTCGTGGGCGACACCTCCGCACTGCCCGCGGACCTGGAGGCCGACATGCGCACCACCGGGCTCACTCACCTGACGGCCGTCAGCGGCACGAACATCACGATCGTGGTGGGGGCTGTGCTGGGAGTGTTGAGCGTGCTGGGGGTACGCCGGTGGGTGCGGTTCGTCGGGGCGGCGGTGGCGTTGGTGGGGTTCGTGGTGTTGGTCGGTCCGGAACCGAGTGTGTTGCGGGCGGGAGTGATGGGTGTGGTGGGTCTGGTGGCGTTGCTGGTGGCGCGTCCGGGCGCGGGGCTGCCGCCCTTGTGCGTGGCGGTGGGGCTCTTGGTGGTGGCGGATCCGTGGTTGTCCAGGGCTGCCGGATTCGGGTTGTCGGTGGCGGCGACGGCGGGGCTGTTGATCCTGGGTCCGCCGTTGGCCGACGTGCTCGCCCGGGTGCTGCCGCGGTGGGTGGCGTTGGCGCTGGCGGTGCCGGTGGCGGCTCAGCTGGCGGTGGGTCCGTTGCTGGTGGTGCTGGACCCGCGGATCCCGGTGTATTCGGTGGTGGCGAATCTGCTGGTGGAGCCCGCGGTGGCGCCGGTGACGGTGCTGGGGGTGGCGGCTGCGGCCGTCTCGGTGGTCTCGGTTCCGGTCGCGCAGGTGCTGGTGTGGGTGGCCGGGTGGCCGTTGCGGTGGGTCGGCGGGGTCGCCGGATTCCTGGCCGGGCTCCCCGGGGCGAGCGTGCCGTGGCCGTCCGGGGTGGCGGGTGCGGGTTTGCTGGCGGTCATCTCGCTGGGTGCTGGGTTGGGGGCGTGGGCAGCAGTGCGTCGGTGGGATAACAGCCGCGAAGACCGGGGTGAGGTCGGGCCGGGCGCACGAGCGGTCAGGACGCCGCGCTCCGGTGTGCGGGGTGGGCGGGTGCGTCGCCTGGTCGCCGGTGTGGCCGCGGTGCTGGTGATTGTCGTTGTGCAGGTGTGGCTTCCGGGTGGGTGGAGTGGCTGGCCGACGACGGGGTGGCGGGTGGTGGCCTGTGATGTGGGCCAGGGCAGTGCGGTGGTGGTGTGGGCCGGGCAGGGTTCGGCGGTGGTGATCGACACCGGCCCGGATCCGGTGGCGATCGACCAGTGCCTGTCCCGGTTGGGCGTGGTCGAGATCGGGGTGCTGGTGCTGACGCATTTCCATGCCGATCATGTCGATGGGCTGCCCGGGGTGGTGTCCGGGCGAACCGTCCGCGAGGTACTGGTCACCGGGCTGCGGGAGCCGCCCGAGCAGGCCGACCAGGCGTTGACCGAGCTTGCGGGCGTGGGAGTTCCGGCGCACCAGGCGGTGCCCTTCGAGACCGGGCAGGTGGGGCAGGTCCGATACCAGGTGCTGGCGCCGCTGGAGTCGCTGACGCATGGGTCGGATTCCGGCAGCGGCCCGAACAACGCGAGTGTGGTGACCTGGCTGTGGGTGGACGGGGTCACCGTGGCCGCACTGGGAGATATCGAAGATCAGGCTCAGCAGTCGCTGGAGCGAACGCTGGCTGCGCACCCGCAGCTGGCTCCGGTGGACGTGGTGCTGGTCGCGCACCACGGCTCTGCGGTGCAGTTCCCGGCATTGTATGAACGGTTGGCGGCGCCGGTCGCTCTCATCGGGGTGGGGGCCGGGAACAGTTACGGTCACCCGGCCCCGTCCGCGTTGCGTCTGGTCGGTCGCACGAGCACCCGGGTGCTACGCACCGACGAGTGCGGGGATGCGATGGTCCTGGACCAGGACCCAGGCCCAGCAGTCCAGTTGGCCACCCGGTGCCGACACTGACCACCCTGGTTCGTCGGGAACCCTCGGGTTTCGGCATGCCAAAGTCGGCACATGTGACGAGGTTGGCATGCCGTTGCTGCGGGAGGCTCGATGCTCTGGCCAGGCGGACACACCGTTCGCGCTCGTTCTATTTGTGCGAGTCGGTGAGATCGGCTCCGGAGCGGTGCCCACCCAGACCCCTGGCCGAGGTGGTGGCCGAACTTGGCTTGGACCATTGGGCTGCATCCAGAAGCCGCCAAGTCGCTGCGCGCCCCCGCCCCGCAAGGACCGGCCGATGGCCAAGCGGATTACTGACTACGTGGTCGACACGAGCGACGGCCAGGTGGAGGCGTTCTGGACTCTGCCCCTGAACCCTATTTCGGTCGGGTGCTGGGGCTCGCAGCCATGTAGGCCGTTGTGGCGGGAGTCAGTCTGACCTTGGCCGCCGGTCGTGGAGCCTCGGCTCCAGCTGGCTCACCGTCCCCGTGTCTGCGCTGGCGCGACGTACTCGTGGCTCAGGTCGCTCACCCGGGCGATGTGGTCGAAGTCGTGATCGGCGGTGAGCACCGTCGCGTCGTTGACTATCGCGTACGCCGCAATCAGGATGTCGACCGTCCCCGCCGATCGCATGAGCCCCGAGTTCCACAGCGCGGCCTGGATATCGAGGACGAGCATTTCCTCAGGTGCGCGCTCGAGCGGGAAGCCCAGCGAGATCAGCTCGCGGTAATCCGCGTGCTCCTGGGGCGTCCGGGCACTGTGACAGAACTCGAGCACCTGCGGAGGGCATGTCACGAAGAGGTCCGCTGGGGCGCGTTCGATCCGCCGCAGCCGTGCGGATATGCGCTCATCGCCGGCGGCCAACCTCGCCCAGACCGAGTTGTCGACGAGGTAGTCGGTCACAAGGCAGGTCTGGGTGAGACCACGGGCGCATCCACCTCAGCAGGCAGGTCGGCGAGCCCGGCGATGCCATCAATCATCGAACCCTTCTGCTTCGACGCGATGAGTCGACGCAGGGCGAGGTCAATCACCGCGCGGTTCGATGGCTCCCCGGTGAGCTCACGGGCACGCTCAATGAGGCGGGGATCGAGGTCGACACTGGTTACTGCCACAGCAAATCCCTCCGGGTCGATGTTATATGAGCCACTATACAAACCGTCGCCTGACTCGGGTCTCGGTATGCCAAGGTCGGCACATGCGACGAGGTTGGCACGCCGTTGTTGCGGCGCCGGGACCCTTCACCGCCGTGGACTACCGAGACCGCGTCGCTGGGCTGGGTGTGGCCGGCGGGGCGGTGGTGTCGGGGTCATTCCAAGGGTTCGACCAGAGCTATCTGGTTGGTGCGTTGGCCGCGCTGGATCCCACCTTGGTCGGCGTCACCCAACTCAGGCCCCCGACCAGAGGGCGTGAGCACACTGCTGCGCCTGGCCGAGCGTGGCGTCAAGATCAAGGCCACCGGATTCGGGCGGGTGACCCTCAATCCGGCCAACGTGATCCCGCGATCATGGCGGTGAACCCAAGCGCACTGATGGTCGGCAGCGATCTGCCCTCGACCCGGGCCCGCCGTCCCTTCCGTGACGAGGACTTCGATCTCGTCCGGCAGGTGTTGGACCCAGCGCAGGTCCGCGCAGTGTTCTGGGACAACGCAGCATCGCTTTGCCTGAATGCCTGAGTTCGCTTCCCCGAG
Organism: Actinomycetales bacterium; assembly: GCA_047974565.1. GTDB lineage: Bacteria > Actinomycetota > Actinomycetes > Actinomycetales > CAWJMD01 > JBDIAG01. The sequence goes on along the minus strand of JBKECN010000034.1, from coordinate 170,872 downwards.
CAGGCGTCCTGCCCCACCTTGTCTGGCGAACGAGCAAACGACGCTGATGGTGCACTGCCGCTATCCCGGGGACCCGCGGGTTCCGGCATGCCGAAGTCGGCACATGCGACGAGGTTGGCATGCCGTTGTTGCGGCCGGCGGCCGGCACCCACCCCTCAGTCCTGATAGATCTCCTTGGCCAGCCGGAACGCCGCCCAGGCCTTGGGCCAGCCGGCGTAGAAGGCTGCGTGCGTGAGCACTTCAGCCATCTCCTGCGCTGTCACTCCGTTGGCCTTGGCGAACCCGATGTGATGCTGCAGCGAGCCGTCGAGGACCCCGCTGGACATCAGCGCGGTCACCGTGACGATGCTGCGGATGCGCGGGGACAACTCCTCCTCGCGGGACCAGACCTGTCCGAAGAGCACGTCGTCGTTGAACCCGGCAAATGTCGGCGCGAACTCGCCCAGGGCGTCCCGGCCGGCGGTCACTTTCTCAGCCACTACTACTTCTCCTCACAAGATGTGGTTGCTCGCGCGGAACAGCGCGTCTGGGCACCCCGACCTGGGGCAGTGCGTTCCAGATGAGGGGACGTGCGGCACGGTCATCCGTTCGCATCGTCCGTGGGCAACTGCTGGTACACCTCGTCGGTGACGGGTTCGAGCCATTCGTTGCTGACGCCTTCGCCCGGCGTGATGAAGGCGATGTGGGAGAACCACGAGTCCGCTTTCGCGCCGTGCCAATGCTTGGTGCCTGCCGGTACCCGGATCACCGATCCCGGCACCAGGCTGACCGGGTCGGTGCCGGCGGCCTGGTACCAGCCGCTGCCGGCCGTGCACAGCAGGATCTGGTCGCCGCCGCCCGCGGTGCCGTGGTGGATATGCCAGTTGTTGCGGCAGCCGGGCTCGAAGCTCACATTGCTCACCGCGACATTTCCCTCGGTGCTAAGCGGCGCCAGATAGCTCTGTCCGATGAAGTACTGGGCGAACGCGTCGTTCTTCACCCCGAGGGGGAAGATCTGGTCGAAGTCGGTGTTGGTCAATGCATCTCCTGCGGCGGATCGGTGCTAAGGGTCTGGCCTGGGTCGCGCGTGTCGACGTGATCGACGCTAGCCGGGATTGCACCTTGCAGGGAGTCCACATCTGTACCCCCCTATCCGCTCACGGGCGTGCCGGACGTGCCCCGGGGCCAGGTTCAAGCGGCCGAGGTCCGCAACACCGCACGCCCCTGCGCACGGCGCAGGTGTCGGCAGGTCCGGTTAGGGTTTCGACCATGCCTCCAGCCAAACGCTCCACCGGCAAGGCCCTCACCTGGAAGCAGGCACGCCCAGCCCCGGTGGTGCTCGTCACGGGCCCCGAGAGCCTGCTCGTCGACCGGGCCGCGGCACGCGTGCAGACCCAGGCGCGTCAGGCACACGAGCAGGTCGAGGCCACCCGCGTCGAGGCCGCCAGCTACCAGCCCGGCACTCTGGCTCGCCTGGCCAGTCCCTCCCTCTTCGAGGAGCACCGGATGGTGACCGTCGTCGGGCTCGCCGAGGCCAACGACCTTGCGGTCACCGAAGTACTGGCCTACCTGGACGACCCCCAGCCCGACGTCGTCCTCGTGCTGTGCCACGGCGGGGGAGTGCGGGCCAAGAAGCTGGTAGACCGGGCCAAGACCGTCCCGGACGTGGTGTGGGTGGACTGCCCCGCGATCAAACGCGATAACGAACTGCTCTCCTTCGTCGGGCAGGAGTTCGCCGACGCCCGGCGCACCATCTCCTCCCCGGCGGCCCAACTGCTCGTCGACGCCTTCGGCTCCGACCTTCGCGAACTCGCCGCCTCCTGCGCCCAGCTGATGAGCGACATCGACACCGACATCGACATCGCCGACGTGCAGCGGTACTACGGTGGCCGCGCCGAGGCGTCCGGGTTCGAGGTGGCCGACGCAGTCGTCGCCCGGGACGCCGGGCGGGCCCTGCTCACCGTGCGTCGTGCCCTCGACTCCGGGGTCGATCCCATCCCGATGCTGGCCGCCATCGCGGTGAAACTACGCCAACTCGCGAAGGTCTCGGTCGCCACTGGCGCCGGTGGGCAAGTCGCCAAGGAACTCGGGATGGCCCCATGGATGGTCGACCAGGCCCGGCGGCACCTACGGAACTGGCCGCCCGACGATCTGGCCGCAGCGATCATCGACGTGGCCGCTGCCGACGTAGCACTCAAAGGAGGGGTGGAGATCGCCGACACCATTTACGGCCGGACCGCAGACCCCGTCTACACGATGGAGCGGCTCGTGGTCACCGCTTGCGGTGGATAGCCCGACAGGTCTGAGTAAGCCGCTCGCGGCAGACATGCTTCGGGTGGCGGGGAGAAACCGAGCCGCTGCGCCGGCATCGACTTCGCGACACTGCCCTGGACCCCACCCGCGCGGCACTGTGATGGCCGCGTCGGACCGCAGCGGGCGCACCCCGCGGTCACCGAATTCTGACCCCTCCGGGGGAGACCGCCAGCACCCTGATCCAGGTGACGGCGGTGGGATCGCTCGGATCGTCGAACATGGGCTGGAAATCCCAGTTGGTGGTGGAGTCGACCCAGAAGGGGAGGCTGGTGGCCGTGGCTCCGTCCGCGAAGGCGCACCGGCCGATCACATCGACGTACGGCCCCGTCCAGCCGGTGGGCTGGGTCACGTCGGCGACCGGGCGAGCGTCCACGGTACTCATCTGGAAGGCCCGCCCTTCGATCACGACGTCACGGGCGTCCGGATCGTTCAGCGGCAGCAGATTGACGTCAGAGGCCGGCCAGGCGAACCACCGGGTGCTCGGCATGGGCACACCGCCCGGGCTGCAAGCGATCGCGTCATCGTCGGCGCCGGCGATGCCGATGTCGTATCCCGTCAGGTGGGGGATGGCGGTGTCGGTTTGCCATACCTCGTTGCGTTTCTCCAAGCCGAAGACGCCGGCAGACTGCACGACCGAGAAGTGATCAGGGACATCTGAGCCGCATCGGGGGGCTCGTCTGGTGGTGGCGGTCACTCGCCAGTCGGGACTCGCGTCGAGGCCTGCCGGCGAAGGGCTGGCGATCTGCCAGGCCGCGCCGAGCCCAGTCGGATATCGGATGGCGAAGACATACGGTTCACGCCGGTCGGGCAGGATCAGGGTGGGCTGCGACTGGACCGGCTGAGACGTGGGCGGCCTGGATCGCTTGTGTCGGGCCTGAGTGGCTGGATCGCTCAGCGGGGTCGCGACCGCCTCACCACCGGGGGGTTCGATGGTAGTGGCCTGGCTGTCAGTGGACGGGCCTTGGGCGGACGGCGGGTGGGAGCCGAGAGTGCGTCGTGGCGTGACGTGGACGTCGTTGAGCGGCCCGAGGTCCACCAGGATCGATCGATCCGCGCTGCTCTCGTAGCCGAAGACTGCCTCGGTGACACCGGGGGCGGCCCAGCGGACGCAGCTGGCGAAGACGGTGATGACAGGTGGCTGGCCGGGGAGCGTGCCTTCGCTCCACGGCTCGACGAGGATGGTCCCGGTTCGGGCGGGTGCAGGCCTGCTCTGGGCAGCCTGGGTTGAGGTTGCGCCGAGCCCGAGCAGCAGCGCCAGCAGGCCACCGCACGCCAGGACCCGCCGTGGGAGCGAACTCATCTTCAACCGCCTCGTCAGTGAGCCAGGACGCGTGAACGGGGTGTTCAACCGTACATCGCGATGCGATTGCCCGCCGGGTTCCGATTCGCCGCCGGATGCTGCTCACTGGGGTCAGAAGTGAGTCACTGGTCACCGAAGTGGCAACCCGTCATCTGCACCTGCCTTGGCTTCATCGCCCGCCGGATGAACCCGCCCGGCCGTGCCGAGCCCGCCGACCGTGCCCGCTGACCGAGCCCGCCCAGGGCCGTGCCGAGCTTGCAGGCCGACCAACGCACCATGGCGGTGTGGTCTCCCACCGGGAGATCGCCGGTCACCACGCCAGGGTCACTCCCCAACCGCCTGAGGTCGTGCGCCCGGATACGCACGAGCCCGCCCGGTTCGACACCGGGCGGGCTCGATACGACACTCAGCTCGATACGAGACTCAGGAGGCGTTGGCAGCCGCCTTGGCCATCGCCGACTTGCGGTTGGCCGCCTGGTTCTTGTGGATGACGCCCTTGCTCACGGCCTTGTCCAGCTTGCGAGAGGCGTTCGCCAGCGCCTTGCTGGTGGCGTCGGCATCGCCGCCCTTGACGGCGTCTCGGAACGAGCGGACGGCCGTCTTGAGTTCGGACTTGACGGCCTTGTTGCGCAGCCGAGCCTTCTCGTTGGTCTTGTTGCGCTTGATCTGGGACTTGATGTTCGCCACAGGTCTGCTTTCTCGTCGGTCTTTCGGGTCACTGGTCGGTGAGGGCTGGCGGCCCGCGCGCAGGGTGGGGACACTGCATCGTGGGTCACACAAAAGATGGCGCCCGCACGACCACGCGGACACGCAACACACAAGGCTACCAGCAGGCAGCCGGATGCGTGTCCACCGCCGGCGCGCAGGGGCGTCGTCCTCGACGGGCGATCCGCCCGGATACGGTGTGCGGATGCAGGTGCGCGACTTCGTCATAGACCGAATGCACCGGGTCGTCAATGTCCTCCACAAGAGCGTGCTGGCTCTTTCCGGGGGCCGGCTCGGTGGTCGACTCGGGCCGATGCCCGTCGTCGAGTTGCACACGATCGGCCGCACGTCGGGCAAGCGCCGTTCGACCATGCTCACCGCGCCGGTCATCGACGGCAACACCGTGGTGCTCGTGGCCTCCAAAGGAGGGGACGACCGGGACCCGGACTGGTACCGCAACCTGCTCGCCAATCCCGACGTGGAGTTGACCCTGGACGGGGTGACCCGGCCGATGCTGGCGCGCCCCGCCAGCGCCGAGCAGAAGGGCGAACTGTGGCCTCGGATCGTGGCCGCCTACCGTGGCTACGCCGGGTACCAACGGCGTACCTCCCGCGACATCCCGGTGGTCATCTGCGAGCCCCGCTGACCGGACGCCCATAGCCGCACACCGCCGTGTTCACCGGGTTCGTGGTCGCGGGGTGGCGTCCGGTGGGATGCCGGTGGTCTGCGTTCGTGGGTGGTACGTGTGGCTGGTGGGGCGCTTGGGGGGTTGGCGCGGTCCGCGGGCCTGCCGGGCGCGTGGGGCGTCGACCCCGCCGCGTTCTGGTGTACGCAAATGTGTGGCTGGGACGTGTTTGTGTACACCGGGAGCGGGTGGTGCCCGCCGCTCCGGTTCGGTGTACGTAAATGTGTCTGAGGGACGCGAAAGTGTTCACTGGGTTCGTGGTCGCGGGGGTGGCGTCCGGTGGGATGCCGGTGGTCTGGGTTCGTGGGTGGTGCGCGTGGCTGGTGGGGCGCTTGGGGGGTTGGCGCGGCCCGCGGGCCTGCCGGGCGCGTGGGGCGTCGATCCCGCCTCGTTCTGGTGTACGCAAATGTGTGGCTGGGACGTGTTTGTCTACACCGCGAGCGGGTGGTGCCCGCCGCTCCGGTTCGGTGTACGTAAATGTGTCTCAGGGACGCGAGAGTGGTCACTGGGTTCGTGGTCGCGGGGGTGGCGGCCGGTGGGATGCCGGGTGTCTGCGTCCGTGGGTGGTACGCGTGGCTGGTGGGGCGCTTGGGGGGTGGGCGCGGCCCGCGGGCCCGCGGGGCGCGTGGGGCGTCGACGCTCTGCCTCCGACTTGCCAAGCCGCGCAGCGGGGGCCTGCCGGGCGCGTGGGGCGTCGACCCCGAACATGGTGTCGCCAGGAGCCGAACCTTCGCTCGTCTGCAACCAGTCGATCGTCGGCTACCAGCCGTTGACCCGGCGCACCTCCGCGGCGACGGCGTCGAAGACCCGCAGGCTCACCCGTCCTCCCTGCCGGCGCACCCGCACCGGGTCGAGCCGGATGATCCGGTCGGTGCGCACCTCGCTGGGTCGACGTTGGGGGTCCCAGTCACCGGTACCGATGTCGAACCACGAGCGTCCGGAGCGAGTCTGTGCGGGGGAGTCCAGGTCGTGGTCGCGGCTGGTGAGCATCAGCGCCAGCAGCCACTGGCTCTCCTTGGCGATGACCAGCGCCGGCCGATCCTTGCCCCGCTGATGGTCCTCCTCGAAGGGCACCCACGCCCAGACGACCTCCCCCGGGTCGGCGTGGGAATCCGGCCGCGGCGCATACCGCAACTCCACTGCACCGGTGAAGTCGCCCGGGTAGGCCAGCGGCCGCCCGTCATTGGGTGGGGTGATCGGCCGCGAACGGGAACGGCGAGTGGTGACTCGGGCAACCGCGGTGCGAGCGCCGCCGGCAACCGAGCGGCGGGTTCGCCTGGCCACCGCGCCGACCCGGCCCCGCACGGCGGCAGGCTCCCGGCGGGGTGGCGCCCCGTCCGGCGAGGGCCGGCTCCCGGAACCGGGTGAGCCGGTGGACGCGGAATCGACGATGCCGCGCGCCCGGACCGCCCGGGCCGATTGGACCTGCCGCGCCGTCGCGACGCCGGCATCCCTGACTTGTCGCACGAACTCGCCCCACCGCATGCAGGCATCCTCCCAGAGCGCTGGGTAATGCTGGTCCGCCCGCGCTCGTCTGCCCCGCTCGTCTGCACCCTCGCCTGCACCGCTCGTCCGCGTTGCGTGTTCGCCGGGTTGCTCGCCCGTGTCACTTGCCCAGCTGGTTCGCCGGGTTGCTCGCCCGTGTCACTTGCCCAGCTCGTTCGCCGGGTTGCTCCCGCGTCACTTTGCCCAGCTCGTTCGCCGGGTTGCTCGCCTGCGTCACTTGCCCAGCTCGTTCCCCGGTTCGCTTGCCCGCGTCACTTGCCCAGCTCGTTCCCCGCATGGGCCCGTCACTCCTCCAGCGCCTCCAGGCACCTGGTCCAGTCCTGCGTGCCCGGACGATGCAGTTCGCGGATCCGGCTCACCACGGGCGCCGTCGAGCCCGGGAGCAGCGTCCAGCCGTCGGCGGGCAGACGCACCTGCACGCTGACGCCGGCGGCGATCCGATACGGACGCGCCTGCAAGACCGCGCCGAGGGCCTTACGCAGCCGGGAGATCTCTGCCCGCACCGTCACCAACGGGGCCGCCTCACCGAACACCGCCGCACCCAGCTGGGGCCCGGTCAGCCCGATGGGCCCGGCAGCCACCAGCGCCAGCAGGATCTCCGCATGCCGACGGGTCAGGTCATGCGTCCACTGGCCGCCCGGGGTGTTCACCAGAAGCCTCGGCACGCCGTCCAGGATCACCAGGGCGGAGGTGGCCTCGCACGCCTCGTCCGGATCGATCCTGATCAGCCAGCCGCCGGGCAAGGGCTCGGCGTGGCCGGCGCCCAGTTCCGCCAGCCGCACCGGGCCCGCGGCCAGGCCGGTCGGCAGGTGTACCCGATCCGGAGCCGACAGGCCGATGGCCGCTGCCACGTGACCGGCCAGGTCGACCGCCACGGCCTGCCCGCCAAGCGCGGCCACCAGCGGCGCGGCACGCTGGCGCAACCGGTCCAACCGGCCACGATGCCGCTCAAGGAGTTCGTGACCGGCCAGTTGCGCCGCCATCGTCACCAGGGCCATCGCCGCAGGGTTGAGTTGCCGGCTGGCGCCGCTGACGTCGATGACGCCGAGCACCTTCCCGGTCCACGGGTCCACCAGGGGAGCCGCCGCACATCCCCAGGCCGCGTGCGAGTCGGCGAAATGCTCCGGGCCGCGAATGTGGACGGGATCACCGAGCACCACCGTGGTGCCGATGGCGTTGGTGCCCACATTCGATTCGGACCAGTCCGCCCCCGACACGAAGCCCAACTGGTCGGCCCGCCGCCGCGAGCCCGGATCGCCGAACCGCCACAGCACCCGGGCCTGCGGATCGGTGATGACCAGCAGGTACCCCATCCGCAGCACCGGATCGAGGTTCGCCCGCAGTCCCGGGATCAGCGGTTCCAAGCCGGACGTGGCCCGGCGATGCTCGCGTTCGGACTCCGGCAGCGGCTGGTTGCTCGGGTCGGCGGACGGATCGAGGCCGCTGGCCTGGGCGCGCCGCCACGACTCGGCCACCTGCGGTCGAGGTCGCTCGCCTCCCGGCTGGTGCACCCGGTTCACCGACCGTTCGCGGACGCGGGGATCGCCCGTGCCTGACTCGGAGCTCGGCATCTCATCTCCCGACAGCCTGTGGCACCCGCCCGTGACGTGCTGTTCGCGCGGCAGCGCCCGGACCCGGTTGTCTCGCTCGGCGTCCACCACGGCGAACCAGCCGGGGAGGCGCCGCGGCGGGCCGGGCGGGCGCTCGGCCGGCGCCGTGCAACCTTCTGCAACTCTGCCACGCCCTCCAGGGTGCTTGGTGAACTACTTCACACGCAATGGTGCGGAAAGGAGCACACCCATGACCCAGACAGTCGATGCGGCCAAAGGCGCGGACACCTTGGAGGTGGCCAACGACTCAGCTCAGTCCGAATCCCCGGGTCAGTCCGAATCCCCGGGCTCTCGGGCCCAGGCCTGGCTGACCCGACTCCAAGCGGCCCTCCAGGCCCGGGACATCGCCGGGGCCGCCGGACTCTTCGCCACCACGAGCTTCTGGCGGGACCTCGTGTCCTTCAGCTGGAACCTCACCACCGTGGAGAACCGCGATGGAGTCAGCGACCTGCTCACCGCCACCCTGGATCGAACCGATCCCGGCGAGTTCGAGGTCGAAGGAGAGGCCACCGAGGCCGACGGCGTCATCACAGCCTTCTTCACCTTCACCACCGCCGTCGGGCGCGGTCGCGGCGTCCTACGTCTGATCAGCGAGGATGAGGCGGGCACCGGCTCGAGCGACAAGGCCTGGACCTTCCTGACCACCCTGCGCGAACTGACCGGGTACGAGGAGCCGCACGGGGTGCGTCGTCCGATGGGCGCCGAGCACGGCGCGACGAAGAACCGGCAGACCTGGAAGGAACGCATCGAAGCCGAACAGGCCGCTTTCGGAGACACCGTCGAGCCGTACGTGCTGATCGTCGGCGGCGGCCAGGGTGGCATCGCCCTGGGAGCGCGGCTGCGCCAGCTCGGCGTCCCTGCCCTGGTCATCGACAAGCACCCACGGCCGGGGGACCAATGGCGCAACCGGTATAAGTCGCTGTGCCTGCACGACCCGGTCTGGTACGACCACCTGCCGTACCTGAAGTTCCCCGACAACTGGCCGGTGTTCGCACCCAAGGACAAGATCGGTGACTGGCTGGAGTTCTACACCAGGGTGATGGAGGTCCCGTACTGGTCGAGCACCACCGCCACCCGAGCCAGCTACGACGCCGAGTCGGGCAACTGGCAGGTGCAGGTGGACCGGGACGGCACGCCGGTCACCCTGAGCCCCACTCACCTGGTGATGGCCACCGGGATGAGTGGAAAACCGAACCTGCCCCGCTACCCGGGTGCGGATCTCTTCGCAGGCGAGCAGCAGCACTCGTCCCAGCACCCGGGCCCGGACGCCTACGCGGGCAAGCGGGTGGTCGTCGTCGGCAGCAACAACTCCGCTTTCGATATCTGTGGCGCCCTGTGGGAGCACGGCGCCGACGTGACCATGGTGCAGCGCTCGTCCACTCACATCGTCAAGAGCGACACCCTCATGGACATCGGCCTCGGCGATCTATACTCCGAGCGCGCGCTGGCCGCGGGAATCACCACGGACAAGGCCGATCTCATCTTCGCCTCGCTGCCGTACCGGATCATGCATGAGTTCCAGATCCCGCTGTACGACAAGATGCGCGAGCGGGACAAGGGGTTCTACGACCGGATGGCCGCCGCCGGCTTCGAACTCGATTTCGGTGACGACGGGTCCGGCCTGTTCATGAAGTACCTGCGCCGCGGGTCCGGCTACTACATCGACGTCGGCGCCGCCGAACTGGTCGCCGACGGGGAGGTCAAGCTCGCCAAGGGCCAGGTGGACCACCTCACCGAGGACGCGGTGGTGCTGGCCGACGGCACCGAGCTTCCCGCAGATCTCGTGGTCTACGCCACCGGGTACGGCTCGATGAACGGATGGGCCGCCGACCTGATCAGCCAGGAGGTCGCCGACACCGTCGGGAAGGTCTGGGGGCTCGGCTCGGACACCACGAAAGACCCAGGCCCCTGGGAGGGTGAACAGCGCAACATGTGGAAGCCCACCCAACAGGAGCATCTGTGGTTCCACGGCGGGAACCTGCACCAGTCCCGGCACTACTCGCTGTACCTGGCCCTGCAACTCAAGGCCCGTTTCGAGGGCCTGGACACCTCGGTCTACCGGCTCCAGGAGGTGCACCACCTCAGCTGATCACCACCCAGCTGATCACCACCTCAGCCGACCTCACTTGATCAGGACGAGCAGGCACCGCAGATCGGGGTTGGCGACCGGCCACCCGCCCGCGCGCACCGGCAGCCCCGGGCGAGCGGCCGGGTGGCCGCGGCCCCGAGGCGCGCCTATCTGCTGCATCGTGCCTGCCCTCGGGCGCGTCATGGGATCATGGACGGTGGTCCGACGCCACCGTCCGGGCCCACCCGGGCCGCACCCACCCCGGGCACGCCCCGCAGCAGATTCAGAGGTAGCCATCCGTGTCACCCAGGGCCCGCACTCCACTGGTGCCAGCCGCCACCCCTCCGGCGCAGATCCGCAACTTCTGCATCATCGCCCACATCGACCATGGCAAGTCGACGCTGGCTGACCGCATGTTGCAGATCACCGGGGTGGTCCAGGACCGTGCGATGCGAGCCCAGTACCTGGACCGGATGGACATTGAGCGCGAGCGCGGCATCACCATCAAGTCCCAGGCCGTGCGAATGCCCTGGGACGTGGCCGGCCAGACTTACGCGCTCAACATGATCGACACGCCCGGGCACGTCGACTTCACCTACGAGGTCTCCCGCTCGCTGGCCGCGTGTGAGGGCGCGGTGCTCCTCGTCGACGCCGCCCAGGGCATCGAGGCGCAGACGCTGGCCAACCTGTACCTGGCCATGGAAGGCGACCTGGCCATCGTCCCGGTGCTCAACAAGATCGATCTGCCGGCCGCCCAGCCCGAGAAGTACGCCGAAGAACTCGCCCACCTGATCGGCTGTGAGCCCGAGGAGGTGCTGCACACCTCCGGCAAGACCGGCGTCGGCGTCCCGGAACTGCTCGACCGCATCGTCGGTGAGGTCCCGGCCCCGGTGGGCGATCCCACCGCCCCGGCCCGGGCGATGATCTTCGACTCCGTCTACGACACCTACCGCGGCGTGGTCACCTACGTGCGGGTGGTGGACGGCCAGCTCAAGCCCCGCGAGCGGATCGTCATGATGTCCACCAAGGCGCACCACGAACTCCTCGAGATCGGGGTGTCCTCTCCCGAGCCCGAACCCACCAGGGGGTTGGGGGCCGGGGAGGTCGGCTACCTGATCACCGGGGTCAAGGACGTTCGCCAGTCCCGGGTCGGCGACACCGTCACCACGTCGGTCCACCCGGCGTCCACCCCGCTGGCCGGCTACGCCGATCCCAAGCCGATGGTCTTCTCCGGCCTGTATCCGATCGACGGGTCGGACTATCCCAATCTGCGCGAGGCGCTGGACAAGCTCAAGCTCAACGACGCGGCGCTGGTCTACGAGCCGGAGACTTCCGCGGCGCTCGGGTTCGGCTTCCGGGTCGGCTTCCTCGGTCTGCTGCACCTGGAGATCGTGCGGGAACGGCTGGAACGCGAGTTCGGCCTCGACCTCATCTCCACCGCACCCTCGGTGATCTACCGGGTCGACCTGGAGGACGGCGCGGTGATCGACGTCAACAACCCCAGCGAGTTCCCGGCCGGCAAGGTGGCCGACGTGCACGAGCCCGTCGTCAAGGCCACCATCATCGCGCCCTCGGAGTACATCGGCTCGATCATGGAGCTGTGCCAGCAACGGCGAGGGGTCATGGGCGGCATGGACTACCTGTCGCCGGAACGGGTCGAGATGCGCTACACGCTGCCGCTGGCCGAGATCGTCTTCGATTTCTTCGACCAGTTGAAGTCGCGTACCAAGGGCTACGCCTCCCTGGACTACGAACCCGCCGGGGAGCAGAGCGCGGACCTGGTCAAGGTCGACATCCTGCTGCAGGGCGAACAGGTGGACGCCTTCTCCGCCATCGTGCACAAGGACAAGGCGTACGCCTACGGGACGATGATGGCCACCAAGCTGCGAGAGCTCATCCCGCGGCAACAGTTCGAGGTCCCGGTGCAGGCCGCGATCGGGGCGAGAGTCATTGCCCGCGAGACGATCCGGGCCATCCGCAAGGATGTGCTGGCCAAGTGCTACGGCGGTGACATCTCCCGCAAACGCAAACTGCTGGAGAAGCAGAAGGAGGGCAAGAAGCGGATGAAGATGGTGGGTCGGGTCGAGGTGCCCCAGGAGGCCTTCATCGCCGCCCTGTCAACCGATGATTCTGGTGAGAAGGTCAAGAAATAAGCTACAGGTAATCCGGTCGAATAAACCATAAAATAAGGTGTCTTGAAGGAGGCTGAACGTGAGTCGGGTCATCGCCGTCTGCCGGGTGCACGAACTGCGCGCGGACGCAGGCCAAGTCGGGGTCACAGCCATCGACAAGCGGCCGGTCGAAGGCCCGGTGAAGGTGCGCAGGCTCGGGCTCTACGGTGACGTGCAGGCCGATCGCGAGCATCACGGTGGGCTGGAGCAGGCTGTCTACGCCTACGCCGAGGAATCGGTTGCCGAGTGGGCCCGAGAACTCGGCCGGGTGCTGCCGCCGGGCATTTTCGGGGAGAACCTGCGCACCGAGGGACTGGATGTGGACGGCGCCGAACTGGGGGAGCGGTGGCGGATCGGAACCGTCGAATTCGAGGTCTCCGGCCCCCGCGTCCCGTGCGCCACGTTCGCGCGCCGGATGGGCGAGCCGTCCTGGGTGCGTCGCTTCACCGACCGGGGCAAGGTCGGCGCCTACCTGCGGGTGCGCAGCACCGGAGAACTACGTGCCGGCGACGCCGTCGAGGTGCTGTCCCGCCCGGGGCACGGGGTGAGCGTCAGTCAATGGTTCATGCATCAGCGGCCCGAGGACGCCCAAGCCCTGCGCGACAGCGAGCGCGAGGGCGGCCTGACGATCGGTCCGTCCCTGGCTGCGTACGTCGATCGCGCGCTCGCCCGGGCGCACTGACCGGTGGCCAGCCTGCCGGACGCAGACCCGGCCCCCGCCGACGGCGGCCTGCCTGCGTCGGTCGCGGACGGTGCCGCCGACCGCGCGCTGGGCGCGTATGTGCACGTGCCCTTCTGTGTGCGGCGCTGCGGGTACTGCGACTTCAACACCTACACCCCCGGTGAGCTGGGGGCGGCCCAGAACGACCTGAGTGCGGCGTACCTGTCCGCGGTGCACCGCGAGATCGATCTCGCGGCAACGGTTCTGGACGAGGCCGAGCTACCCCGGCGGCCGCTCTCGACGGTCTTCTTCGGTGGTGGCACCCCGACGATGCTGCCCCCCGAAGCACTGATCGGCGTGCTCGCCCGGCTCGGTGCGTCCTTCGGCCTCACCGACGACGTGGAGGTCACCACCGAAGCCAACCCGGACTCGGTGACCCCGGCCTCGCTGCAGGCCCTGGCCGCCGGGGGGATCACCCGGGTGTCCTTCGGGATGCAGTCCGCGGTCACGGCGGTGCTGGCAACGCTGGACCGCACGCACGATCCGGCCCGGGTGGCGGCAGCGGTCGGGTGGGCCCGCTCGGCCGGGCTGTCGGTGAGCCTGGACCTCATCTACGGCACTCCCGGGGAGTCGCTCGAGCAGTGGCGCCAGAGCCTGGACGCGGTGATCGCCCTTCGCCCGGACCACGTCTCGGCCTACTCGCTGACCATCGAGCCCGGAACGGCGATGGCCGCGCGGGTGCGACGCGGTCAGCTCGCCGGCACCGACCAGGACGACCTGGCCGCCAAATACGAACTGGCGGACGACCTGCTGGGGGCGGCCGGGTACCACTGGTACGAGATCAGCAACTGGGCGCTCGGGGGCACGCACGAGGAGTCGCGGGCCAACCGGTGCCGACACAACCTCGGGTACTGGCAGGGGGACGACTGGTGGGGTTTCGGTCCCGGCGCGCACAGCCACGTCGGTGGAGTGCGTTGGTGGAATGTCAAGCACCCCAGGCGCTATGCCCACCTTCTCGATAATGGCGGGTCACCGGCTCAGGCGCGCGAGGTGCTGGATGAGCAGGCGCGCCGGCTGGAGCGCATCATGCTCGCGGTCCGGCTGCGGGACGGCTACTCCTGGCATGACCCCAGCCGTGGGCCTTCAGATGCCAAGACCGCCCGGACAGTGGATGCACTGGTCTCGGACGGTCTTGTGGTGCAACGTGATCCGCTGGTGCTCAGTCGACGTGGCCGGTTGCTGGCCGACCACGTCGTGCGCGAACTGGCCTTCTGAGCGGGCGCGATTGCCGCGTCAGTGCACGAGGCGGATGGTCATCGGGTACCGGTAGTTCTCCCCGCGGCTGACGGCGATCGAGGCCATCACGCCGAAGATGATGGACAGCACCCACGGTACGAAGAACAGCAGGAAGCCCAGCCCGAAGGTCAGGAACGTCACGACCCAGCACACCAGGTAGGCGATCAGCAGGGTGATCTGGAAGTTCAAGGCCTCACTCGCCTGAACCCGCACGTACTGCGACCGGTCCTTGTACATGAGGAAGATCACCAGCGGAACCAGCCATCCCAGCGTTCCGGCGCTGATCAGCGCGGCGACCGGGCCAGCTGCGTGACCGATTGTCGCCCACGTCCGTTCGTCACTGCCCGACAGGGCAGGACCGCCGGGCGCGTAGCCGGGCGCAGGCGCGTAGCCGGGCCCACCGAAACCTTGTCCAGGGCCGCCACCGGGGGCAGCGCCGTAGCCAGGCTGTTGTGGGGCGCCGTAGCCGGGCTGCTGCGGAACGCCGCCGTATCCGGGCTGCTGCGGAGGAACGCTGCCGTAGCCCGGCTGGTTCGGCACACCCGGCTGTGCCGGGCCGGGGTTGGGGAAACCGGTACCCGTCGGGTTGCCGTGCTCGGGGGCTGCGGAGCCGGGCTGGTCCGGCTTGCTGAGATCCGGCCCTGAGGTCTGCGGGCTCTGGCCGGCCTCGTGCGGATTCTGGCTCACGGGTACTGCTCCTTCGTTGAGTGGTAGACATTTCCAGAGTAGGCGACCCCGACGGAATTGCCGTCAGGTGCCACCCTGAAGCGTCCCTGGCCCGTGCGCCGGGCGGCGACGGCTTGGGCAGGTGTTCACCCATTCGCCCTCGGCCCGGCAACGCTGCGCAGCACCGGTCGGCGCCACGCACACGGCCAGTCCCGGCCACGACGAACGTCGTCTGCCCAACCGGGCCCTGAGGAACCAACCGTCCGCAGGCACGCCCGGCACCGGCGCGTCGGCGGCCAGGCCTCGGGGCGCTCCTTAGCTAAGGGCCCGCCAATAGATTGCTGCTGCGTGTCGCTTCCTGGCTCGGGCGTCTGGCTGCGTCGTCGGCCCGCCCCCGTAGCGCTACTACGAGGGCAAACCTCTGCCTTGCCAGACATCCCGCCCAGAAACCGACACTCGACGCACCAATTTACTGGCGGGCCCTTACCCTGCCGGAATGCCTCACTCCTCGACGCGACCCGGCGGCTCTGCCGGGCGCGACCGCTACGGCTCCGACGTGCTGGCGAATCGGGTGGCCCCGCGTCGTCTTCGGGAGGTTCCGGCCACCGCTGGTCTGGTGGTGGAGGACGCCGAGACCGGCTGGTGCGGCGCGGTCGTCGGGGTATCCAAGACCGCGGGCATGTCCGTCGTCCGGCTGGAGGACCGACGTGGACGGGAGCGGGCGTTCCCGCTCGGGCCGGGATTCCTGCTCGAGGGCGAGCCGATCGAGCTGACCCGGCCACGCACCAGCACCCCAGCGGGCCCTGCCGCACCTGGACGCACCGCCTCCGGTTCACGGGCTGTCGTCGGTCTGCGGGCCCAGGTGGCCAAGGCCTCCCGGATCTGGGTGGAAGGCACCCACGACGCCGAACTGGTGGAGAAGATCTGGGGCCACGATCTGCGGGTGGAGGGCATCGTCGTCGAACCCATCGACGGGGTGGACAACCTGGCCGGACGGGTCCGCGAGTTCGAGCCCGGTCCCACCCGGCGGCTGGGAGTTCTGGTGGACCATCTGGTGTCCGGGTCCAAGGAGACCCGGCTCGCGCGCGAGGCCGTAGGCGGGCTGCGCGGTGCCGAGCACGTCCTCGTGCTGGGGCACCCGTTCATCGACGTCTGGCAGGCGATCCGCCCCGAACGGGTCGGGCTGACCCGCTGGCCGGACGTGCCGCGCGGCACAGACATCAAGAAGGGGACGCTGGCCGCCCTCGGCTGGCCCCACGCGGACCAGGCGGACGTGGCCACCGGCTGGAAACGCATCCTGGCCCGGGTGCGCAGCTACGCCGACCTGGACCCGGCGCTGCTGGCCAAGGTCGAGGAACTCATCGACTTCGTCACGGTGCCCTGAGGCGCGTGCCGGAGTCGCGCCCTGAGGCGCCGTGCCGGCGTTCTGCCCTGAAAGGCCACGCTGGCTCCGCCCTGAGGTGCCGTGCCGGCGCTCTCCTGAGGGCGCCTCCCGCGCCCTGCCCTGAGGCCCTCCCGGCGTTGCGTCCTGGAGGGCCACGCTGGCTCCGCCCTGATCCCGCGCCCTGCCCTGACGCGCGTTGTCCGGCGATCTACCCCGGCGCCCGCCACCGCGACCCGCCCAAGAGAACTTTCGGCCAGGTCGGACGCTGAACTCGTCGCTTTCGCGGAGCCCGCCCTCAGCCCGTAGACTGGCACTCGGCCGATGGGAGTGCCAGTCTGGGTCGGTCCATGCACAGTCTGGTCGGCCGAGGCAGAGGCGAGGAGGGTCGAGACGTGAGCGATGACCGCAAACTCGCGGTCCTGCGCGCCATCATCGAAGACTACGTGACCACTCGCGAGCCGGTCGGCTCCAAGGCCCTGGTCGAGCGGCACGGGCTCGGAGTGTCCCCGGCGACCATCCGCAACGACATGGCGCTGCTGGAAGAGGAAGGGCTCATCGCCCAGCCGCACACCAGCGCCGGACGCGTCCCCACCGATGCGGGGTACCGGCTCTTCGTCGACCGGCTCTCCACCATCAAGCCGCTGTCCACCGGGGAGCGACGGGCTATCGAGACGGTGCTGGCGGGGGCCGTCGACCTGGACGACGTGATGGATCGCACGGTCCGCACCCTGGCCACCCTGACCCGCCAGGTCGCGGTGGTGCAGTATCCCTCGCTGTCCGGAGCCACGGTGCGCCATGTCGAACTGGTCTCGCTCGGCCCGGGGCGGCTTCTCCTGGTGCTCATCACCAGCACCGGCCGGGTCGAGCAACGCACCATCGAGGTCGGTTCCGAGGTGGCCTCGGATCTGTCCGATCAGGTCGTCGCGGAGTTGCGGGCCCGGCTCAACGACGAGTCCGCGGGCAAGACGGTGGCCGGGGCGATGCTCTCGCTCACCTCGGTGGTCGAGGCGTTCGCACCCGCCGACCAGGCCATGGTGGAATCGATCGTCGAGGCCCTGCAGGAGTCCCTGGCCGTGCAGCGGGAGGATCGCGTGGTGCTGGCAGGCACCGCGCACCTGGCCCGGGCGGGCATGGACTTCAGGCAGTCCCTCGACCATGTGCTCGAGGCGATCGAGGAACATGTGGTGCTGCTGCGGCTGTTGTCGGAGATGATCGACGACCCCAGTTCCGGGGTGAGCGTGCGGATCGGCCGGGAACTTTCCCATGAGGGGCTCGTTGAGGCGTCCATCGTGAGCAGCGGGTACGGGCCGGGCGAGGCGGCCCGGCTCGGGGTGCTCGGCCCCACGAGGATGGACTATCCGACGACGATCGCCGCAGTGCGGGCCGTCGCCCGATATGTCTCGAAGGCAATGGAAGGGTGAGGATGAGGGAGAACGTCGCCGGCGTGCGGGCACGCGGCACAGCAGGGTGCCTCGAAGTGGTGGCTCGGTGAGCGACTACTACGAGGTGCTCGGGGTCTCACGCGAAGCCACCCCGGAAGAGATCAAGCGGGCCTACCGTCGGCTCGCGCGTCAGTTGCACCCGGATGTCAACCCGGACGCGGGGGAGCGCTTCAAGGAGGTCTCCTCGGCGTACGAGGTCCTCTCGAACCCCGAGAAGCGGCAGATGTACGACCTCGGCGGTAACCCGATGGGGCCCGGCGGTGGCTTCGGAGGCAACTTCGGCTTCAGCGACATCTTCGAGACCTTCTTCGGCCAGGGCGGTTCACCCCGCGGGCCGATGACCCGTCAGCGCCGAGGGCAGGACGCCCTCGTCCGGATCGAGATCGACCTGCAGGACGCGGTCTTCGGCGGCCAACGCGAGATCACCATCGACACCGCCGTGGTGTGCGCGGTGTGCGAGGGGTCGTGCTGCGCACCCGGCACCTCGCCCCAGACCTGCCGCCAGTGCGGTGGGCGCGGGCAGGTCCAGCGGGTGGCCCGTTCCTTCCTCGGGCAGGTGATGACCAACACCCCGTGCCCGGTGTGCCAGGGGTACGGGACGGTGATCCCCGAACCCTGCCGGGAGTGTTCCGGCGAGGGCCGCACCCGGTCGCGGCGCACCCTGAACATCAAGATCGTCCCGGGTGTGGATACCGGGACCCGGATGCAACTGGAGAGTCAGGGCGAGGTGGGCGTGGGCGGCGGCCCACCCGGAGACCTGTTCGTCGAAGTGAACGTGCGCCAGCACGAGATCTTCACCCGCCGCGGAGACGACCTGCACTGCACCTTCCAGGTGCCGATGACCGCCGCAGCCCTGGGCACCACCCTCACCGTGGACACCCTGGACGGCCCGGAGGCCATCGACCTGTCGCCGGGCACCCAGGCAGGAGCCGTGCATACCCTGAGTGGGTACGGTGTGGCCCGCCTGGGCCGGCAGTCCCGTGGTGACCTCATGGTGCACATCGACGTGGTCACCCCCACCCGGCTCACCGGCCAGCAGGAGGATCTGCTGCGCCAACTCGCCGAACTGCGCGGGGAGACCCGGTCCGGCGGACGGCTGGCCGCGACGAGTTCGGGGATGTTCGGCAAGTGGAAGGACCGGTTCTCCGGGCGTTGATCCCTCTCGGCCCCGCGCGATCCGGGTCCCGAGGTGGCAGGATTTGCCGGTGGTGTCGCCCACAGCGGTGACCCGGCGCCATCCGCCATCTCGAGCACAGGGAATTACCAGGAGGAAAGCCATGGCTGATCCGGACTGCCTGTTCTGCAAGATCGTCGCCGGGGAGATCCCGGCCGACATCGTCGATCGAACCGAACGGGTGATCGCCTTCCGTGACCTGAACCCCCAGGCGCCCACCCACGTCCTGGTCGTCCCGGTCGAGCATTACGCCAACATCGGCGAGGCCGGACGCGAGGGTGGGGACGTGGTTGGCGAGATGGCCGTGGTCGCCGACCGGGTGGGCCTGGCGGCCGACCCGGACGGCTGGCGATGGGTCTTCAACACCGGGCGCCGGGCCGGACAGGTCGTCTTCCACGTGCACGGGCACGTACTCGCCGGGCGCGACCTGACCTGGCCCCCCGGATGAGCGGGTCAGCCCACCTGTGACCCCGAGGGCAGCGGCCTCGACGCTGGTTTCGTCCAGAGTGGCCCCGCCCAGGCCGTGGCGCCCGACCGCACAGCCAACGCTGGGCCCGACCTGGCCGGCCCAACCTGGTCGGCCCCGACCTGGCCGGCCCGACGGGGTCGCGGTCGGCCCAATCCGTGGCGGCCAAGTTCTCCCGCGACCGCAGCCGCCGGCCCGGCTAGACTTCCAGGGTCGACCGGCGCCGACCGGCGATCCCTGACCGAGACTCTCACCGAGGAGCGAAGGGCCAGCGTGGCCCGCCGATGACCGAGCGCAACGACACCCCCCGCCATGACGCCACCCGCGCGGGCGGCGGCTCGTCCCCCCGCCAGCAGAACCGCCGATCCGGTAAGCAGCGCCCGTCCGTGGCGCAGGCCGTGGCCGACTCCTCGCTACCGGACCCGTCGCCCACCCCCGATCGCGGGCCCCGGCACGTGGCGAACCACACCGTCGAGATACCCGAGCACGTCTCCATGGTCGGGCTCCTGGGCACCCGCGATGAGTTGCTGCGCGTGGTGGAACGGGCCTTCACCGGCGTCGATATCCACGTGCGCGGCAACGAGGTCCACCTGACCGGGCCGGTCGGGGACGTCGCTCTCGTCGAACGCACGATCGACGAGATGACCGAGGTGCTGGGCAGTGGTCAACACCTCACCCCGGACGCGGTGCAACGCACCATCGCGATGCTGCGTCAGGCATCCACCGAACGTCCGGCCGACGTGCTGACGATGAACGTGCTTTCGCACCGCGGACGCACCATTCGCCCCAAGACCCTCAATCAAAAGCGGTACGTCGACGCGATCGACGCCAACACGGTGGTCTTCGGGATCGGCCCGGCGGGTACCGGCAAGACCTACCTGGCGATGGCCAAGGCCGTCCAGGCGCTGCAGGCCAAGCAGGTGAACCGGATCATCCTGACCAGGCCGGCGGTCGAGGCGGGGGAGCGGCTGGGCTTTCTGCCCGGCACTCTCACCGAGAAGATCGACCCCTACCTGCGGCCCCTGTACGACGCGCTGCACGACATGATCGACCCGGACTCGATCCCCCGGCTGATGGCCTCGGGCACCATCGAGGTGGCCCCCCTCGCCTACATGCGGGGACGCTCCCTCAACGACGCCTTCATCATTCTCGACGAGGCGCAGAACACCTCACCCGAGCAGATGAAGATGTTCCTCACCCGGCTCGGATTCGGTTCCAAGATGGTCGTCACCGGCGATGTCACCCAGGTGGATCTGCCCGGGGGCACCCAGTCGGGCTTGCGCATCGTCCGGGAGATCCTCGAGGGCATCGAGGACATCCACTTCAGCACGCTCACCAGCAACGACGTGGTACGACACCGGCTCGTCGGGGACATCGTCGAGGCCTACGGCCGCTGGGACGCCGAGCAACACCGCGAGGGCGCTTCCCGCCCCCAGGTGGGTCCGCGCCGACCCCTACGGGAGCCGCGGCGGTGAGCGTCGAGGTCGTCAACGAGTCCGCCGAGCCGACCGACGAACGCGAACTCTCCGCGCTTGCCCGTTTCGTGCTGGACGCCCTGCACGTCCATCCGATGGCCGAACTGTCGATCCTGCTCGTGGGCACCGACGCGATGACGGTGCTGCACGAGAAGTGGATGGACGAACCGGGCCCCACCGACGTGCTCTCCTTCCCGATGGACGAGTTGCGACCCGGGCGCGAAGGAGCGCTTAGCGGCCCAGGGCTGCTCGGCGACGTCGTCGTCTGCCCCCAGGTGGCGGCCGAGCAGGCCGCCGCAGCCGGGCACTCCACCGCTGAGGAGATCCTGCTGCTGACCACGCACGGCATCCTGCACCTGCTCGGCTTCGACCACGCCGAACCCGTGGAGGAGCGGGAGATGTTCGAGCTGCAGCGTCGCCTGCTGCTCACCTTCCTGTCCGAGAACCGTGCCTGAGCCAGGGTCGAGACTCGGGCCCGGTAGTGGGCTGGGCCGGGTCCGCCGCCGTGACGACCCGGCATACCGCTCGGCGGTGCCTCGATGAGCGCCCCCGCGGGATTGCTGCTGTTCCTGTCGTTGGTGTGCGTCGGCGCGGCCGGCGCTTTCGCCGCCGTGGAGACCGCTCTGGTGCGGGTCTCGCGCGTGGAGGTGAGCCGGCTCGAGGCCGAGGGACGGCGCGGGGCGGGCACCCTGCACGCCGTGCTCAACCTGGGCCCCTCGGCGGTAAACGCGGCCATCTTCCTGCGGATCGCCCTGGAGACCGCCGCCGCGGTGTGCGCCACCCTGGCCATCGACACCTGGGTCGACCAGTGGTGGGCGGCCCTGCTGCTCGCGGTCATCGCCACTTCGTTGATGTCCTTCGTGCTGGCCGGCGTCAGCCCGAGAACCGTTGCGCGCCAGCATCCTTTGGGGGTGTCTTTGGCTCTGGCCCCGGTGCTGCGGGCCGGCACGGCCATTCTCGGGCCGATCACCCAGCTGCTCGTGCTGCTCGGTAATGCGGTCACCCCGGGGCGTGGCTTCCGGTTCGGTCCGTTCGCGTCGGAGGACGAGCTGCGAGAACTGGTCGACATCGCCTCCGAGACCGATGTCATCGAGGCCGAGGAACGGCGGATGATCCAGTCGGTCTTCGAGATCGGCGAGACCCGGGTGCGCGAGGTGATGGTGCCCCGCACCGACATGGTCACCCTGCAGGCCGGCACCGACCTGGAGTCCGCGCTGGGGTTGTTCCTGCGGTCGGGATTCAGCCGGATCCCGGTGATCGGCGAGGGCGGCATCGACGACCCGCTGGGTGTGCTGTACCTCAAAGACGTTGCCCGGCGGCTGCATTCGGGGCATGAGGGAAACGAGACGATGCCGGTGGAGCGGGCGATGCGCCCGCCCTTCTTCGTTCCCGAGTCCCAGCGGGTGGATTCCCTGCTGCGGGTCATGCAGGGCTACCTGCAGGTCGGCGACGATCCGCAGGCCACGCACCACTCCGGGCATGTGGCGCTCGTCGTGGACGAGTTCGGCGGCACCTCGGGGATGGTGACGATCGAGGATCTGGTCGAGGAGGTCATCGGCGAGATCGCCGACGAGTACGACCGCGAGCCACCCCAGATCGAGCAGCTCGCCGACGACAGCTATCGGGTCAGCGCCCGGCTGCCGATCGACGACCTGGCCGAGCTCTTTGACCTCGAGATCGAGGAGGACGAGGTGGATTCGGTCGCAGGTCTGCTCGGCAAGGAACTCGGCAGCGTGCCGATCCCTGGCTCATCGGTCACCTGCCACGGGCTGGTCCTGACCGCCGAGGGCCTGGTGGGCCGCCGCAACCAGGTGGCCAGCGTGCTGGTGCACCGGGCACCCCGCCCCTGGGACCAGGCCAAACACCGGGACGAGGCCAAGCACCGGGACGAGGCCAAACACCGGGACGACCAGCGCCGCGATGAGCGCCGACACCGGGACGAGCGCCGACGCGGGGACGAGAACCGGCATCGAGAAGATCACTGGGACGAACCACGCCACAGGGAGGCTGCGCACGATGACTGAGCCCACAAGCCCCACCGCGACGGAACCGGGCGCCGACCCGGCAGGGGGCCCCGGGTCCGCAGACCAGGCCGGCTTCCGCAGTGGCTTCGCGGCCCTCGTCGGGCGGCCGAATGCGGGCAAGTCCACGCTCACCAATGCCCTGGTGGGGCAGAAGGTCGCCATCACCAGCGACCGTCCGCAGACCACCCGGCACACCATCCGGGGCATCGTGCACACCCCGCAGGCCCAGCTGGTGCTCGTGGACACCCCCGGCCTGCACCGACCCCGCACTCTGCTGGGACGTCGGCTCAACGACCTGGTCACCGGCACCCTGGCCGAGGTGGACGTCATCGGGTTCTGCCTGCCGGCGGACGAGAAGGTCGGCCCGGGGGACCGGTTCATCGCCGAGAAACTGGCCGGGCTCGGCAATCGCCGGAACTCCCCGACGGTGGTGGCCATCGTCACCAAGACGGATCTCGTCGACAAGGGCCTGCTCGCAGAGCGGCTCGTCGCGGTTTCCGAACTGGGCGACTGGGACGACATCGTCCCCGTCAGCGCCGTGGACGGCTTCCAGGTGGACAGGCTCAAGGACGTGCTGTTGTCACACCTGCCGCCCGGGCCGGCCATGTACCCGGACGGCGAGCTCACCGACGAGCCCGAGAGCGTGATGATCGCCGAACTCGTGCGGGAGGCCGCCCTGGAGGGGGTACGCGAAGAGCTGCCGCACTCGCTCGCGGTGGTGGTCGACGAGATCGTCCCCCGAGAAGGCCGCGAGGACGGCATGGTCGACGTGCGGGCCGTGCTCTACGTCGAGCGCGACTCCCAGAAGGGCATCGTCATCGGCAAGCACGGGTCCCGGCTCAAACAGGTCGGCACCCAGGCCCGCGCCGGCATTACGGCCCTGCTCGGCGTCCCGGTCTTCCTCGACCTGCGGGTCAAGGTGGCCAAGGACTGGCAGCGTGACCCCAAGCAGTTGCGCCGGCTGGGTTTTTGATCCAGCCGAACGTCCACCTCCGGCGGAGTCGACACGCGTGCTCACTTGGCGCACGATAGGTCGGTCCCCGCGGAATGGTTGGGCGGGTCACGGGGTTGACGGGGGAGGTCCGGACCCGAGGGCGGTGCTCACGGTGTTCGTGGCCGACACGCCGTTGCAACGGCCCGATCGACGGATCGACACAGGAGGAGACATGAGCAACCCGGGCGGTTCGAACACCGCGCTGGCCGAGTGGCCGGCGAGCGAGTTCCCGTCGGTGATGACCGTCTGGACGCAGTTGCGTCAGGCCGCTCAGGTGGTGACCGTCGACGAGCCGTGCCTGGCGCCCCTGGTGGCTCACACGGTGCTCGAGCGCGAAGACTTCGCTTCATCCCTGGCCGCGTTGATGGCGACCAAGGCGGACAGCGCCGAGGTGCCGCGTGCGGAGTTGGCGGAGCTTTTGACCCACGTCGTGCGGGCCGACCCGGAGGTGGCCGAGGGTGCCGCCATCGACCTGCTCTCCAGCGTCGACCGCAATCCCGCCTACCCCGATCCGTTGGTGCCCTTCCTGTTCGCCAAGGGTTTCGTCGGGCTCCAACTGCATCGGGCGGCCCACTCGCTGTGGCGTGAGGGGCGCCAGACCCTGGCCTTCTACCTGCAGTCGCAGGTGTCCGAGCGTCTCGGCATCGACATCCACCCGGCCGCCCGGATCGGTCGCGGAGTGTTCATCGACCACGCCACCGGCGTGGTGATCGGCGAGACCGCGGTGGTGGGTGACGACACCTCGATCCTGCAGGGCGTCACCCTCGGCGGCACCGGCAAGGACAGCGGCGATCGACACCCGAAGGTCGGCAAGGGGGTGCTGCTGTCCGCGGGAGCCAATGTGCTCGGCAATGTCGTGATCGGCGACTACTCCAAGGTCGGCGCGGGCAGCGTGGTGCTGCACGAGGTGCCACCGCACACGACGGTGGTGGGCGTGCCGGCACGCGTCGTGCGCGAACGCCAGACCGGGATCCCCGGTGTCACGATGGACCAGAGTTGCGACTTCCCCGAGCACTGATGTGAAACTGCGTGGAGTTGCGGCACTCATGGCGCGTGGCGGGGGGCCACTGAGAAGGGTGACTGGTCACTCGTTCACCCGAGGGTGACGTTCTGCCCTGTCAGGTGCACCTGCACCCCATCGTCGCGGGGGGTCACGTCGGTGATCTGCATGCCCGTGGGTAGTTGATCGATCTCGGTGCGCACGGTGAGCAGTGACCGGGGGACCGGCACACCGGCCCCGGATACCTCCACCGAGGTCGGGGTCACCGTCACCACCCGCCCCTGTGCGGTCACCGTGGCCGTGGCCCCCACCTGCAGTTCGCGCCCGCCCAGCCTCACCGGCCGGGTCACGTGCACGTGGTCCTCGTCGACGTACTCCGCCGTGGCGCCGTCGCCGAGCCTGGCGGCAAGCTCCGCGTAGGGCATACGGCCGGTGGCCTCGACCTCGGCGATGGTCGTCCCGTCGGGTCCCGAGCGCAGGCCGGTCAGGCGCACGTCCACGTCGTCCAGCCGGGTGCCCTTGAACACCACGCTCGAGCCGCCGGCTTCCAGGTCGGCGAGCCAGGACTCGCTGGCGGTCAGGTCGTCGGGAGTGTCGGGGGCTGTGCCGTCCGGGTCGGAGCCGGCCTGGGCGCCCGCGGTCGGAGGGGGGCCGCCGGTAACCGAGGTGATCGGGTCGCTGAGGGCGAACCACCCGGCCACCACCATCAGCACCTGGATGGCGAGCAGGATCGCGGCACCGATCAGCCCGTCGCGAACCCGGTGCCGGCGGGAGGATATTGGGGGTGACGGTGGTAGGGGCGACGGTGGTAGTGGCTCGGTCTCGGCGTGGGTCATCCGTCCTTCTGCTCTCTCAGATGCGCTGGGTCGCATCGTGACATGGCGTCACGCAGGATTCCGCACCGCGCAGGAATCGGCACCCGCGTCGGAATCCGCACCGCGTAGAAATCGACCCCGCGTTGGAATCCGCAGCGTGGGTCCCTTGAGTACTGCGCCAGGACCATCCATCGCACACCCTAGAATCGTGCCCATGCGTATCGGAGTCTTCGGTGCCACCGGTCAGGTCGGCACGGTCATGCGTCAGTTGCTCGCTGAGCGGCAGTTCCCCCTCGACGACATCCGCTTCTTCGCCTCGGCGCGTTCGGCGGGTAAGCAATTGGAGTGGGCGGGCGGCACCGTGACGGTCGAAGACTCCGAGACCGCGGACTTCTCCGGGATCGACATCGCCCTGTTCAGCAACGGCAAGCCCACCTCCCTGGTGTTGGCCCCGCGGGTGGCGGCTGCCGGTGCCACGGTGGTGGACAATTCCAGCGCCTGGCGGATGGACCCGGACGTGCCACTCGTGGTCAGTGAGGTGAACCCCGGCGATCTGGACGATCTGCCCAAGGGCATCGTCGCCAACCCCAACTGCACCACCATGGCGATCATGCCGGTGCTCGCTCCGTTGCACGCCAAGGCAGGCCTGCGCCGCTTGATCGCCACCTCGTATCAGGCCGTTTCCGGCTCCGGGGGCAAGGGTGTGGCTGAACTCGCCGGCCAGGTGCAGGCCGGTGCGGCAGATTCGGCCAAGCTCGTCCACGACGGGAGCGCCGTGCCGATGCCTGCTCCCCAGGTGTACGTCGAGCCGATCGCGTTCAACGTGCTGCCGATGGCCGGCTCGCTGGTCGACGATGGCAGTGGCGAGACCGACGAGGAGCAGAAGCTGCGCAACGAGTCCCGCAAGATCCTGCACATCCCGGATCTGGCAGTTGCCGGCACGTGCGTGCGGGTTCCGGTCTACACCGGGCACTCGCTGTCTGTGCATGCGGAGTTCGCCGAGCCGCTCTCGCCGGAGGAGGCAACCGACATCCTCAAGCAGGCTCCGGGTGTGGTGCTCGACAACGTCCCGACCCCGCTCAAGGCGGCGGGTACCGACCCCAGCCTCGTGGGGCGGATCCGGGTCGACCAGTCGGTACCCGGTGGGCATGGTTTGGCGCTCTTCGTCTCCGGCGACAACCTCCGAAAGGGAGCCGCGCTCAACGCCGTTCAGATCGCCGAGGAGCTTGTCGCCCGTCGCTGAGCCTTCGGCCGGTGGCGGGAGGTCCCCCGGGCAGTGACGGGACTTGACCCGGGCGCGATGTCGACGCCTGACGTCCATGCCGCCCGCTGGGCCGGCACCCTGCTGGGACCGGGCCAGGCTCATCCGGGCGTGTGCGGATGCCGTTCGACACAATCGTCCAACAGGCGCTGTTGCTCCTGGCTGGCATGCTCCTGTACCAGTGAGGTGTCCACAGCGAGGGCGGCACAGGTCAGGTGGTAGGTGTACCCGTCGGCGACCCTCGTGCCCACCGGGCCGGGGCTCAGCACGGTGGGGTCGGTGAGCAGGGATGCCCACCGATGAGCTTCCGGTGTCGGGACGTCGTCGAGGCGAACCCGGCCGTGCCGGGTCAGACCGGCGAATCCACCCGTCCTGCGCACGTCGACCTCGGCGTCGGCGGGCACGGCGACACCGGAGGCGGTGACGAAGGACGGCGGCACCTCGGTGGCCGGCGGGGTGGCCGGCGCTGCGCTGGACGAATCCGGCGGCTGGTCGACGGCCGACGTCCGGATGTCTATCCCTGCCGGGTCAGCTGTGCTGGCCGCCTCGACAAGCACCCCCACGTCCTGCCAGGCCTGGCGGATGGCCCGCGTCGTGGAGTCGTCCGCGCCGAACCTCGCTTCAGCCCGCACCACGGTGAGGCCGGCGAACGTGGCGAAATCGCAGTCCGCTCGGATGCCGTCACCGGTCAATGCGTCGTACCAGACCTGCCCGGCCTTCTCCCAGGCCCGGCCGCCGATCGCCACGGCGGCCAGCGCGAAGGCGCGGTTGGGGATACCCGAGTTGATGTGCACGCCGCCGTTGTCGTCGGTGGTCTCGACGAAGTCGCGCATGTGCCCGGGCTGCGGATCCTTGCCCAGGACTGGGTCGTCGTAGGCGGTGCCCGGGTGCATCATGTCGCGCAGGGCGCGGCCACGTACCCGCGAGGTGAGCAGATCGGCACCGATCAGCCAGGCGGCCTCGTCTGCGTCCTGGCCCAGCAGGTGCTGGGTGACCAGCACCCCGAAGACGTCGGACATCGATTCGTTGAGGGCACCTGACTGGCCCCGATACATCAGCCCGGCGGTGTGCTCGGTGACGCCGTGGGTGAGTTCGTGACCGATCACGTCGAGGCTGGCGGTGAAGCGCCCGAAGATCTCTCCGTCACCATCGCCGAAGACCATCTGCTCGCCGTCCCAGAACGCATTCTGGTATTGACGACCGTAATGGACGGTTGCCAGCAAGCCCAGACCCTTGCCATCGAGGGAGTTGCGTCCGAAGGCCTGCCAGAACAGATCGAAGGTGGCGCCGAGCCCGTCATACGCCTCATTGACCGCCACGTCCTGCCCGGGTGGATCGCCCTCCGTGCGGACCCGGTCTCCCGGCAGGCGCTGGGTGCCGCGGGCGTCACACACCGTCCGGTGCACCGACGCCGTGGCAGCCGCATCACGCGCCGACGACCTTGCCGGCCCACCATCCGGAGCGGGTCGCAGCGCCCGGGTGGTGTGCCGGGCCCACTCCTGGCGACGTTGCACGTCACTGGTGAGGGTGCGTTGGGCGGCGTCACCGGTGGGCCCCCCGGTGGCAGCCAGCCGCTCGAGGAGATAGGGCGGGACGATGCAGGCCCCCGCCGCAGGCGTCCTGGCTGACCTGGCTGACCCGGCTGACCTGGCTGACCCGGCTGACCTGCGCGAGCGTGGACCTGTCGCTGCAAATGACAACGCGGTCTGAACATTGATGAGCATGACCCCATGAGACACCAACCCACTGACATCGGCAGCCTCGGGAGGCGTCCAGGGCCAAGAGGCTCGGCAACCCGGCAGATCCCCTCGCCTTACCTCACCATCTCCTTGGGTCTCCGGCATTCTCACGAACGCCTGAAGCCCGCTTCATGCTGCCTTCACGAAGGTCGGCTGTGCTGGACACATGAGAGCACCAGGAACCCACCGCCACGGCCCCAGGTCACCTGCGAACGCCACAGCCCGGGGACTGCGGGCGTCTGCGATGGCCCTCTCGCTGGGCGGGCTGGTGGCGCTGTCTGGGTGCGCGACGAGCGCGAATGCCGGGGCGGCGTCCTCGAGTGAGGCGACTGCCGTTACTCGCCAGGCCCAGACGAAGTATGACGACTGCTTGCGCGCTGCCGGATTTGCGGAGGTGGCTGACGGGACGGCGGGTGACCCAGAACAGGACCCCGTCTTCAAGGACCCGGACTTCTTGGCGGCCGCTCAGCGGTGCGCCTCCTCCAGTGGACTCGACCAAGGGTGGGACCAACCCACGACCGTGTCGTCGGACTCGGTCGAGGTGGCGATGAACTCGCTGATCACGTGTTTGAGGGATCGGGGATGGCAGGTCGGGGACGCTCATCGTGAGGGCGATCAGATCGTCCCACCGGATATGCCGACGTTCGACGACGACGCCCGCACCGCCGCCTTCAACCGCGACTTTCGATCATGCTCGGCGACCTCCGGCATGGACGTGGGCGACCACGAGAACCTGCCGGAGCCATCGACGATTGGTCAGTGAAGCCCCGTGCGACGCGCCGGGCTCATCGTGATCGCCCTGGTGCTTGGCGCGGGACTGGCCGCGGGCGGCTACGCAGTACGAGGGGGCAGCCTGAGTGCTGCCGAACCCACCACCCCGAGTTATGTGACGGCTGCCGTGACGAAGCAGACCCTTCGGCAGACGCTGGTGACCCGGGGAACCCTCGAATACGGGCAACGGAGTGGGTACTCCCTCAGCGGCGGTGGGCGCATCACCCAGGTGTCGATAGCCCCGGGGGACACCATCGGTCAGGCGGACGAGCTCTTCCGCATCGACAACCAACCGGTCTACGCGATGGCAGGCGACACGCCACTGTGGCGTGATCTGGTAAGAGATGACAAGGGCCCGGACGTCGCGCAGGTGATCCAGTTCCTGCGAGACGTGGGCTACCGCGTCCAAGACGGGGATACCTACACCGCGCGGGTCGAAGCCGTGGTCAAGAAGTGGCAGAAGCGCAGGAACCTCAACGAAGACGGCAGCTTTCGTTCCGCCTATGCGATCGTCTTGGACCTGCCTTCGCGCATCGCTGAGGTCTCGATCTCGGTCGGAGACTTCGTCGGCCAGGGTACGAAGGCATTCGATACCAGCGCGCAACTGCAGAGCGTGAGCCTGACCCTGGAGGTCAGCGACCGACAGCAGGTTCAGGTGGGCCAGCCCGCTGAACTCCAGTTCTCGTCCACCGGGCAGGAACGGCAGGGCACGGTGGCAGAAGTGTCCAGCACTCCGCAGGCCACGGCGGCGCAGGCGTCCGGCGGGGGCGGCGGCGACTCCGGTGCAAGCACGGCCACCCAGGATTCCTCGCCGGGCAAGTACCCGGTCAGAATCGCGGTTGACGGGGATCCTGGCGAGGGTCTGGAGGGCAGCGACGTCCGGGTGACCATCATCCTGCACGAGGCTCCCGATGCCCTGGCGGTGCCCGCGGTGGCGATCGTCGACAACGACGGCGCGCCTGCGGTGCGGCTCCTGCACCAGGAGCAGATCCAGGTGGTCCCGGTGACCCTGGGGATAGCGTCAGGGGCTCTTGTCCAGGTGACAGAAGGGGTCGCCGAGGGGCAGACGGTTGTGCTGGGAGACAAGGGATGACGGGCGCCACGAATGTCGTCGAGTTGCACGACGTCAGTCGCAGTTACGGGACATTGGTGACCGCCATCCAGCACGTCAGTCTCACCATCGGGGCGGGGGAGTACGTAGCCATCACCGGACCTTCGGGTTCGGGCAAGTCAACTCTGCTCGGCTTGCTGGGCTGTCTGGATCAGGCCACCTCCGGGACCGTCCTGATAGCTGGTCAGCGGGCCGAGGGTGACGCTGTCCGAACTCGGCTGCGCGGGCGCTGCATCGGCTTCGTCTTTCAGCAGTTCCATCTTCTGGATCAACTGACCGCGCTCGGCAACGTCGAACTCGCCCTGCTCTATCGCGGCATCACCTCACGCGGACGCCGAGAACTGGCCGCACAGGTGCTGGAGCGAGTGGGCCTGGGGCACCGGATGAAGCATCGGCCCGCCCAACTGTCGGGTGGAGAGCAGCAACGAGTGGCCATCGCGCGGGCGTTGGTCACCGACCCACCCCTGTTGCTGGCCGACGAACCCACCGGGAACCTCGACACGGCAAGCGCCACGGTCGTCATCGATCTATTGGAGCGCTTTCTCGACCCACGCCGCACACTCATCCTGGTCACCCACGACCCGGTGTTGGCCGCCAGAGCAGATAGGCGGATCGAGATCCGGGACGGGCTCGTGATCAACGACTCTCGCGCGTCTTCGCAGCCGATGACGCCGAGCCGCCAGGACGGGAGCCCTCGCCCATGGACCTGATCAGAACCGCGCTTGCGGATATGCGAGCCCGGCCGGTTCGAGCCCTCCTGTTGAGTCTGGGTCCAGCGCTTGGAGTTGCGGCTGTCATCGCTGCCCTGGGCCTGTCCACGTCTGCCACCGCACAGCTGCAGACAGCCTTGAACGATCTCGGAGCGGACCTGATGTGGGTCAGCTCGGGTGGTAACGACAGCACGCAAAGGCTCCCCGTGGAGGCTGCCGCCCGCGCCCGGGCTCAGCCAGGAGTGGTCAGTGCCGCTCCGCTCACAGTGCTGTCGAAGGTCAGCGTCGCCAGATCTGGCGAAGTTGACCAGAATCTGGATGTCAGATCTCTTCAGGTGGTGAGCACCGACCAGGAGATGATGAAGGTGGGTGCCGCCTCGCTGGCCTGGGGACGCTTTCTCACCGAGGACGACGCGTCCTTGAGATCGGTCGTACTCGGAGCCGAATCGGCTCGTCGGCTGGGAATCCTCGACTGGGAGGTCCGATCCGTCCTGGTGGGAGGCAAGCCCTTTGCCGTGGTCGGAGTGCTCCGGCCGGTGGGGCAGCTGCCGGTCCTTGACACTGCGGTGCTGGTCACCCGAGACGCCGGAGCCGTCTTCGATCCCGATCCGGCACCCACTTTCCTCATTGTGCGGACCGAACCCGGCGCAGCGCAGTCGCTGTCGGCATCTCTCGACCTGGCCATCACCTATGGGTACGGATCTCCGGTTTCCGTCAGCATCCCGACCGGCCTTCTGGCCGCGCGCGCGGAGGTGGACACGACAATGCAGTTGGTGATCATCAGCATGGGGGCTCTGGCCATGATCATCGGTGGCGTGGGAATCGCCAATGTCATGACGATCTCGGTGATCCAACGCACGGCAGAGATCGGGCTGCGCAGGGCATTAGGGCATCGTCGTACCACTATTGCCGGACAGTTCCTGTTGCAGGCGTTCTTGGTAGGCACCGGCGGATCACTGGCAGGGGTCGGCATCGGAGTTGCCGCAGTCGCCGTGGCGGCAGCCCGAAACGGCTGGTCGTTGAGCATCGACCCGGCCACAGCGACTGTGACACTGGCGATCTCGCTGATGGTCTGCCTGCTGGCAGGCAGCTACCCCGCGATTCGTGCGGCGCGCCTGGAGCCGGCATTGGCTCTTCGCTCCTGAGGGCTGGCCCGCCCTGCGGCAATGCTCGGGTAGCCGCCGCGCAGGGAGGCGACGTCCCAGTACAGTGCATTTTATCCCAATTAACCGTGTTGGTATGGATCCAGTGGGGAGACTCCATGCGCTTGCTCGTGGTTGACGATGACGATGCCGTCCGAGCCGCCTTGCAACGGGGTCTTCGCCTGGCCGGGCATGAGGTGGTTGCCGCGCCCGGCGGAAGCGAGGCGCTGCAGATTCTGGCCAAGGATTCAGTGGATGCGGTCCTGCTCGACGTGCGGATGCCCCACCCCGACGGCCTGACTGTGTGTCGGACGGTTCGCAGGCAGGCAGACCGCACGCCCATCCTCATGCTCACCGCAGCCGACGCCATCGCTGACCGCGTCGAGGGTCTGGACGCCGGTGCCGACGACTACCTCGTCAAGCCCTTCGCCTTCGAGGAGCTCTTGGCTCGGCTGAAGGCTCTGACCCGGCGTGATTCCCGAGCGGGTTCAGCCTTGACCTTCGGCGATCTCAGGCTTGACTCCCAGACTCGCACCGTGTGGCGCGGCGCGCGGCAACTGAGCTTGACGGTTCGCGAGTACGAGTTACTGCGGATGTTCTTGGAGAATCCGAGGATCGTGCTGACCCGTGGGGTGATCTACGAGGGAGTCTGGGGCCATCCGGGGGAGTTCGGTTCCAACACCCTGGACGTCTTCGTCAGCGGACTGCGCCGCAAGTTGGAGGCCGAGGGCGGCTCCCGGCTTGTGCACACGGTGCGCGGCGTCGGCTTCGTGTTGCGCTGATGGAAATCCGGTGAGGCGCCCCATGGTCGGCCGGGCGAGCCTGAGGACCATGGTCACGCTCGCCGTCACGGGGTGCGTGATCCTTGCGGTGGCGCTGACTCTCGCCTCGGTTGCGGCTGCCTTCGAGTCGAGTCAGCGCGCGGCACTCGATACCCGATTGCGCGCACAGGTGGACTCCGTCGTCGGCCGGGACACCCTGACCGGCAGCGACGGCGTCGGCTCGAACGAGGCGCCGTCGTCGCAGTCCACGGCACCGGTTGACGAACCCACAACGGCGACCGGGAACCTGGATGGCGAACTTCCTACTGCCGGTGGCCCGTTGCGGCTACCGGCCCCCGGGCAGGGCACAGTTGCGCAGGATCTGCCGTTCTCGCTGGTAGTCGGCGATGGCGACCCGATCGAAGATCCCCTACCGGCGTCGGTCGGTGCAGTCGCGGCGGGAACCACGCCTGAGGTCTTCTTCGACGTGTCTTTGGGTGGAGCCCGGTACCGGATGCTCGCCGAACACGTTCGCGGCGTTGGTGCCGTCGTCGTGGGCGTGGACCTGACTCCCCTGGACACGGCGTTGGACCGACTCCGCACGATGTCGCTGATCATCGGCGCCGCCGGGACCGTGCTGGCGCTGTTGCTGGCGCTCGCGGTCAGTCGGGTGGTCTTGGCGCCGGTGGCGAGGTTGACCCGTGAGATCGAGGCCGCCGGATCAGATCCGTTGCACGCGTCCATCACGGTCGACCGGCACGATGAGCTTGGTCGTGTCGGGCACAGCGTCAACGGGCTGCTGCGCTCGCTCGCCGAGTCGGCAACTGCCCGGCAGCGGCTGATCGACGACGCCTCGCACGAACTCCGCTCACCCCTGGCCAGTTTGCGGATGAACCTCGACGTGCTCTCAGCGCACCCGGACATGTCCGATCAGGACCGGGTCGACCTGCTCAGCGACGTCCGATGCCAGACGGGCGAGCTCACTGCACTGGTCGACGATCTCGTCGTGCTCGCTAGAGGTGAGCCGCCCGCCGGCCTCGTGCAGACCGTGGACCTGGCCGAGGTGGTCGAGAGCGCCCTGCGCCGGGCCACGCCACGGGCCCGCGTGCGAGGGGTCCAGTTGATCCCCGCCCTGGACTCCTGTCTCGTCGCGGGCGTGCGCACCGACCTGGAACGCATGGTCACGAACCTGCTGGACAACGCCATCAAATGGAGTCCACCTCGGGGTCGGGTCGAGGTGAGCTTGTCACCGCAGGGGGAACTGCGAGTTCGGGATGAGGGGCCTGGCATCGCGCCCAGCGATCGGGACCACCTTTTCGAACGCTTCTACCGGGCACCGGCGGCCAGGGGCATGCCGGGTTCGGGTCTGGGCCTGGCCATCGTCGCCAAGGTTGTCCACGACCACGGCGGTCAGGTGCGGGTCGCCGACGATGACGATCCCGGGACGCAGGTCGTCGTCCGGCTACCCGCACTCGCGACGGTGTCAGAGGAGGCGTCTGGGCTGTCGCGCGGGTAGCGGGTGTGACCACCCACCCACCTGGCCGCACCCCGGCGAGGGATTCGGGTGCGTCTGAACCGCGCCGACAGCGTGGCGAGCACGTCCGGGCATCGCCATCGACGGGTCTTTGCCACCAGCCTGCTGGACCTCCACCTGTGCGCGGGCCACGTGCGGTACTGTGGGCAGCGTGTCCCAGGCGCTGCTCCTTGGCTGCCGCGACGAGGGTCTGCTCTAGACCGGCTCCCTCGGCGCGGGGTTTCGCTCTGCCGGTCGACCATCACCAGTCGAACGAAAGAGACCCCGCACGATGAGCACGCACGCCGGAATCAACACGAACGCGACGTATTTCACCAACGCTCCACAGCAGCCGAGCACCATGCCGATCGGTCGCTACGTCCCATTCCACGAGCAGATCGCCGTGGACCTGCCCGATCGCACCTGGCCTGACCGCCGGATCGAGGCGGCCCCTCGCTGGTGCGCGGTCGACCTGCGCGACGGCAACCAGGCGCTGATCGATCCGATGAGCCCGGCCCGCAAGATGGCCATGTTCAACCTTCTGGTACGGATGGGCTACAAGGAGATCGAGATCGGTTTCCCGTCGGCGAGCCAGACCGACTACGACTTCTGTCGTCAGCTCATCGAGGGCGACCACATCCCCGACGACGTTCGGATCCAGGTACTGGTGCAGTGCCGCGAGCACCTGCTCGAACGCACCTTCCAGGCACTGGAGGGCGCCAAGCAGGCAATCTGTCACTTCTACAACTCCACCTCGGTGCTGCAGCGCCGGGTGGTCTTCGGCCTCGACCGGGACGGCATCACCGACATCGCCACCACCGGTGCCCGGCTGGCGCAGAAGTACCACGAGATCTACGCCTCCAAGACCGACATCCACTGGCAGTACTCGCCCGAGAGCTACACCGGCACCGAACTCGACTACGCCCGCGAGGTGTGCGATGCGGTCGCCGACGTGCTGCAACCCACCCCGGACCGGCCGATGATCATCAACCTGCCGGCGACGGTCGAGATGGCCACCCCGAACGTGTACGCCGACTCCATCGAGTGGATGGACCGCAACCTGCAGCACCGCGACTCGATGGTGCTGTCCCTGCACCCGCACAACGACCGGGGCACCGCGGTGGCCGCCGCCGAACTGGGCTACCTGGCCGGTGCCGACCGGATCGAAGGGTGCCTGTTCGGCAATGGCGAGCGCACCGGCAACGTCTGCCTGGTCACCCTCGGGCTCAACCTGTTCAGCCAGGGCATCGATCCCCAGATCGACTTCTCCGACATCGACGAGGTGCGGCGCACCGTCGAGTACTGCAACCAGTTGCGGGTCCCCGAGCGCCACCCCTACGGCGGTGACCTGGTGTACACGGCGTTCTCCGGCTCGCACCAGGACGCGATCAAGAAGGGCCTGGAGCACATGGAGATCGACGCCGGCAAGGCAGGCGTCGAAGTGGACGACTTCACCTGGGGGGTGCCCTATCTGCCGATCGACCCCAGGGACGTGGGCCGCTCCTACGAGGCGGTGATCAGGGTCAACTCCCAGTCCGGCAAGGGCGGGGTCGCGTACATCATGAAGAACGACTACCACCTGGACCTGCCGCGGCGGCTGCAGATCGAGTTCAGCCAGGTGGTGCAGCGGCACAGCGACGACGAGGGCGGAGAGGTCTCGCCCCAGGACATGTGGGACATGTTCGCCGACGAGTACCTGCCGGCGCAGGAGACGGACAAGCAGTGGGGACGGTTCGCGCTGCGGGCCACACGGTCCACGAGCCAGGTCGAAGGTGCCGACCAGCTGAGCATCGACCTCGAGGATCGTTCCGAGCCGCGGACTCTGGAGAGCATGGGCAACGGCCCGATAGACGCCTTCGCCACCGCGCTGCAGCAAGTCGGCGTCGAGGTCCGGGTACTGGACTACGTCGAACACGCGATGAGCGCAGGCCACGACGCGGTCGCGGCCAGTTTCGTCGAATGCGAGCTGGACGATCAGGTGCTGTGGGGAGTGGGCATCGACGCGAACATCGTCACCGCCTCACTCAAGGCCGTGGTCTCGGCGGTGAACCGGCACGAACGCCGCCACCAGACCACCGAGAACCGTCGTCCTTAAAGCCTTCGGGAGCGCATTGCGGCCCCGTCAGCGGTGCCGGGGCCCGCTGTGGGCCTCCGGACGGGGCGGCCTTGGGCAGGCCTGCTGGCGTCAGCCGGGGGCCTGCCACAGGGGTGGCTTCGTAGCTCGCCCGGGATCGGGTGTCAGCGGCCTTCGCTTCTTGCGCCCTGCCTGGACCGATCTGGAACGCCTGAAGGCGCCGAAAATGTGATGGTCGGGTTGCTTGAACCCTCAGCGGCCCCAGCTTCCGAGAACCCCACCCACCATCGCAGAGGCGCTGCTAAAGGAATCTGACCCGGACTTTGAGGCCCTACTGACGGTTGTGTGGGTGGTGGTTGGTGGGGGGTGTGCGACACGCCGTGGCCTGGTTACGGTTCCGAGTGTCAAGGTCGGGATCGTGGGAAGGCGACGGCGTGCGCGAGTCCAGGGTATGGCAGGCGATGCTCGGGGTGCCCGGGTTGGTGGTCGAGAGTGTGGATCTGGAGGATGACGAGCGGGTGGTCGGGGGCCGGGTGGTGGTGGTCTCGGTCCGGGTCAGGTTCGGGGCTCGGGGCCAGTGTGCACGGTGTGGGGTCCGGTGTGCGGGCTATGACCAGGGCCGGGGCCGGCGTCGGTGGCGGAGCCTGGATCACGGGGTGATGAAGGTGTTCCTGGAGGCCGACGCCCCGCGGGTGCGGTGCGGTGAGCATGGGGTGGTGGTCGCGCAGGTGCCGTGGGCCCGTCCGGGTGCTAAACACACCCGCGGGTTTGAGGACATGGTGGCGTGGCTGGTTGCCCATGCACCGGCCTCGACGGTGGCGGCGGTGCTGCGGGTGGCGTGGCGGACGGTGACCGCGGTGGTGGACCGGGTGGTCCGCGAGGCGTCGGGGCGGGTGGATCTGCTGGAGGGGGTGACCCGGATCGGGATCGATGAGATCGCCTACCGCAAGGGCCACCGGTACCTGGTGTGCGTCATCGATCACGACACCGGCCGCCTGATCTGGGCCCGGCCGGGACGCAACGCCGCCACGGTCGAGGCGTTCTTCACCGAGCTGGGCCCCGACCGCGCGAAACGACTCACCCACGTTTCGGCCGATGGCGCCGACTGGATACACGCACCCGTCGCCGCCCACGCCCCGCAGGCAGTGCTCTGCCTGGACCCGTTCCACGTGATCATGTGGGTCAACGACGCCCTGGACCAGGTCCGCCGCGACCTGTGGAACCGCCTGCGCCGGGCAGGCCATCACGCCCGGGCAGCCAACCTCAAAGGCACCCGGTGGGCATTGGTGAAGAACCCCGTCGACCTCACCCTCACCCAGAAACAGACCCTGGCCGACCTGCGCGCCATCAACTCCCCCCTCTACACCGCCTACCTGATCAAGGAACAACTCCGCAACGTGTTCCGACTCAAAGGCCGCGACGGGCGCCGCTACCTCATCGGCGCCATCTCCTGGGCCGCCCACTCCCACCAGCCCGCCCTGGTCCGCCTCGCCGCCACACTCCGCCGCCACCTGCCACTGATCACCAACACCCTCGACCACGGCCTGTCCAACGCCCGCTGCGAAGCCACCAACACCCACCTACGGGCCCTGACCAAACGAGCCAACGGCTACCACACCCCACACGCCCTCATCTCCATGGCCATGCTCACCCGCAGCGGCCTATGCCCACCCCTACCCACCCAAATAACAGTCACCAACACCAAATAAAACCACCCACACAACCGTCAGTAGGGCCGACTTTGACCGCTTAAAAGCCCTACCAGCGAGAAACTCCATGTCGAAAATTACCTTAACCATGAAATAATCGTTTCTCAGCGAGCATATCATGGGCGGCACCAATAAGGATTCAAAGATCGAGTTCAGACCACGTGTGCCCACTCGAGTCTCGCCATACGCTGGGCCCGCTGGTGTTCGAGCCCACGAGCACGCTCGCGGCCGCGGACGGTGACGCGAAATGCAGATGGCGAGTAATCCTAAAGTGGTCGCCATGGATGGAGAATGTACCGTCATCGATTAGTTCTGTTCGCATCTTTTTGTAGTGCTCCCCCAGTGATTGTGACGTTGTCGTGCTTGCCTGGCCGCCCGCGAGGACAACGACCGATCCGTTAGCGGCGAAGCCGGACGCGATTGCCCGTCCTTGATTCAGCCACACCGAAACGCCGGTGGCCCAGCGGGCGAAGTCGCTGGCCCCCGTGACATCGAGGGGTATCCAACCTACTCGATGCGTCACGCCCTCGAGTAATGTGGCTAGCAGCCAAAAGGACTCGGACTGACTAGCCGCACCAGACTCATATATGAAGCGGCCCCGTGCGGTTTCCACCACGAGCGTCACGACCGAGTCATTTGCCTTTACCTTGCGAGGCTCAATATTCCTTGCGTGGTTGGCGATCCACGAGAACCAATCTGGGTCAAAGTGACTTTCCCAGGCCCCCTGTCGGATGCCGGTGTGTCCATCGAGGCGAGCGATGCCTTCGGCCCAGATGGTGACCCGATAGTCGCTTTGGTCATGCCGAGCCAGAGTGAGTGACTCAATTGATTGTGGTCGAATACTCAAGTCAACCCTCGCAGCCTCTCGGAGGCGTCCTCCGGCGCGGTTGCTATGAGCCACTCGGCACAGACTGCGAGGTCAACCGTGTAACTGACGTCGTCGATACCAGGTGGGGGACCCGGGACAAAGCTGTTTCGGGTGAGGCGCGGGAACTCGTCGCTGATCACATAGAGGCGTTCCGCTGCGACGCGGTACCCCACCTGCTGATGGGTGTTGATGGCTGGAGACCAGCCCGCGAGGGCAAGCCTTCGGTCGAGTAGATCGAGCAGGCCTGGATCGCTGGCAACGCGGGAGCGTACCCGCTGAACAACGGCGGCCAGTGTGTTACCGGCACTGGGCTCGGGAATTGCGTGCACGCTGAACAGGTACAACTCGCCGCTCTCTGGATCGTCCAGTTGGTCGAGCGTCGCGATTCTGTGTCGCGGCGCGCCGGCGGCGCCAGCACTCGTGGCCTTGACCTCGACAGAGACGGCGGCGCTTGAGAAGTCGTGACGAAGGCCAGCAGGCCCGTGCCAAGCGTTGACGGCGGCTGGGAGCGGTGCCCAACGGTCCAAAAACCACATCTCGCCGAACAGGCCAAGCATGGCAGCGTCAGACATCTGACTGGGATCGATCCCCCAGAACCAGCGCCAGGTGCGCAGGGTCCGTTTGACGGCTTCCAGAGGTGTTTGAGCGACAGTGACGTTGGCAACAAGATCCTCGGCAACTGCAACGAACGTCTGATTAAGGCTGCTGTCGACGCATGCGATGTCGGCCCAGACCCTCAGCGGCCCACTCTCAACGGAGATTTCCGTGGTCTCGGCTCTGAGTCCGTGGGTGCTGACCAAGACATGGCCAGGGTTAGCGCCAGATGCGTCGACCAGCAAATGTCGCCTGCCACGGTCGTCGATGGCAAGCCACACCTCCCTGCTATCGGGATGTAACAGCGCTGACAGTCCACGAGTCGGGATAGAGAGTGCTGCCCAGGCAGCCTCAGTGTCAGCGCTCATCAACCGATGTCCTCGGCGAGCTTGACGGCGTGGCTGCTCGGCATACCAGCAACGTACTCAACCGTTGCGCCTGTGTAGGAAGGGGGGAAGGAAAGTGCGATTCCGATCACGTGGGGTCGGCCTACACTGTCATCGAATAGTGGCTCGCGGTTCTTAGCATTGGGACCCGGTCTTGAGGAGGGGCTAATGGGGTAGATCAGGAGCAGCCCGCGCGTGCTCGGTCGTTGCCAGCGCAGCGCGTGACCACGGGTGGGAAAGGTGTCACTTAGCTTCGCAGCTCGTGCGATCTCAATTGACGTGAGATCCGCCGACTCATCCGCCGCAGCGAGGTTGTTCTCGCGTGCGGGACTCACTAATGCACCGATTGATCGTGGGTCCGCTTTCAGGCGACTGCGGCCGATCGCCGGGACCGGGCCGCGTGACAACCCCAAATTGCATCGGCCAAGTGTCGAATCCAATTGAATGCCGCATTGTACCGCCACAGACCAGCTAGTCAGTTCACCGTGGCGTTCCGCCTGACGACGGATATAGCGTGCTGCTGTGTCGGCGTCGAAGGACATGGCGTCCTGCGCGGTCCGAAACCGTTGCAGAAACCCTTCGATGTATCCCCACGGTACATCAGACCAAGCCGGTCGCTCCACACGACCGTTCGGTACGCCGTTGGGTCGTCCCAGTGCGCTCACCAGTTCACGAGTGATGGTCAGGTTGTGCTCCAGCCACTCATCGTCGTCGAGCTTGAACCGGGTCATCTGGATGAGCTCGCCGGAATAGGACTGCCGCACAGACTCGGCGCTCCCCATCCGGTTCTTAGCCACGACCAGCATATCCGGGTGGGCCCTGATCTTGGGGGCTATTTGGACGGGTGTGAGGTTCTCACGCTCATAGATCTTAATCTGGTCTCGCAAATCCTCCTCCACCAGTGAGAGGTGGCGAAAACGCGCGACTAGCTCTCCAGTTGTCCACAATCGAGTAAGGTCAATAAATTTGCCTCGGTAGCCGAACCAACGGCCCATCTGGAGCAGGGTGTCGTAGGTCGCCGCCTCACGGACGTAGAACGACACGGTCAAGTCTTCGAGTGTGAGCCCTCGGCTGAGCCGGTTGCCGCCAATGAGAAGCACCTTGAGTCGTGGATCTGCTTCGTAGTCGAGGAGATCGGGACTCTCGCTGTTGAGAACGAGCATGCGGAGTCCGTCTGCCCGTTCGAGCAGGTCGTCGATGTGGGGTTCAATCTCGCCGAAGCGAGCGTCGAGTGAGGCGTCCATGCTTACTGTGACTGGTCGGAAGTCGCGGTTCCAACGCTCAAGCAGCTCGGGCCTAAGTGACTCTCGATCGAATCGCCACCTCTGTCGGATCAACTTCATTTCGCCACTGATCGCCGCGGCCAGTTCATTTTGCTGCGCGATTCGCTGAGTCGTGTGAACCAACATGGTGGAGATGCCATCACCAAGTCGGTGGATCTTGCCTGCGGTCGCGAGTACCCAGTCGAGCATAGCCGCTCGAAGGGTTTCAGTGACGGTGGGCTCCCACGAAGCCAAGGCGGCCTTACCCCTAGGGACCAAGTCAGAGATCTCGCTGTCCGGTACGATACGAACCACGTCCAGGCCTGTGACTCCCTGGTCTTCGTGCTCCAAGGCGGGGCGGCCGAAAACTCGCTCCGCTCCGACATATGTGGCTGGTCTCGGAAGGCTGATAATGAAGTCCTTTGGGAACAGGTCATTACCCCATCGATCGCTTTCAGCGTCGGGGTTGATCAGCACGTTGGCGAAGGGCGTAGCAGTGTACGCCACGTACGATGTGCGACGAAATCTGGAGATCAGCTGGCGGATGAGTCCATTTATGGTGGATGGATCAAGTTCCTGATCGGGAGTTACGTCGCCTGTGTCGTCGCCGAGGTCGGCCTCTTCCATCGAAGGTTGAGTGTTAATGGACGCTTGGTCCGCCTCGTCGTCAATGATGAGCACGGCAAGATCTGGGGGGACTTCGCCGTCAAGCCAGCCCACGAGGCGTCGAAGGACAGTGGCGTTCTTCTTCACGACCATGATTCCCCGTCCCCCCTGCGCCAGCGGACCCGCGTCGGTGCGTGGGTCGAAGTCCCCCTTCAGGTCGGCGCTGGTGATCGCCCACCACCGGTGCTCGGAGTCGGGGCGGCCCACACCCTTCGGGTCGGGGACCAAGCCCAACTCCAAGTCCAGGCGCCGTTGGGTCTGTGCGCGAAGACTGTTGTGGACGCCGGAGAGCACGATGATCAGCCGATAGCCGCGATCGGCCGCCTTGGCAATCAACGAGGTGAAGTTGGCGGTCTTTCCAGATTGCACGTAGCCCAAGACCAAGCCTTGAACACGAAAGTCTGTCTGAGAGTGTGGGGCATCCATTCGTGGGTCTTCGATATGTCGAAGCACGCGGTTGGAGGAGCTATTGAGGTCGTCTACCTCGCGCAAACTCCAAGCCTTACGGTCAACGAGGTACTCGCGCAGCCGCCGCCAGTAATACCCGGCATTGGGATCCCAGCTGTCGAGCCATGGACGCGGTCCACCGTCCAC
This sequence comes from Actinomycetales bacterium, assembly GCA_047974565.1. Classification (GTDB taxonomy): domain Bacteria; phylum Actinomycetota; class Actinomycetes; order Actinomycetales; family CAWJMD01; genus JBDIAG01. The sequence continues at coordinate 127,977 of JBKECN010000034.1, read as the reverse complement.
TATCTCGGCACCATTGCGATAGTTCATGTTCACTGCGCGCTGCTCGTCCTCCATCTGTGCCCGGAGGTCAGCACGCAGATTCTCTGGCACGTCTGCGAGCGCAGCTTCGAGATCCAATCTGAGGGCATCCATCTTGACCATCACAACTCGACGCTGAGCTGACAGCGCAGCAAGTCTGTCACCATCCGAGTTCATCAGCCACCTCCGGCTTCGTTCTCTTCAGGTGCTCCATGATGCGAGCCAAGGCTTCAACATCGCCGGTTGCCTCCGCGGCACCCAAAAGGTCATCTCGAACCGAACGGCGCATAAGGGGTGGGGGAGGCCACTCGATCGCCGGAGCTAATGATGACTGAACGGGCACGGAGATTTCTGGACTGCCCAACCTTGGCGCTGGGGAGGGTCGTGCTGGGGGCTTTGGCGCCGGAGTTACTGGAGCACGGGAGCTGACCGGTTTCCCCGGACCCGGCTGCCGCGTTGGCTTGGCGCTGTAGGCGCGCTTAGCGCGCCGGATCAGTTCCTCGACCGGATCCTTGAGCCGCTCGCGGAGCTGAGCAGGGAAGTTGACGCGCATCTTGGCGATGTTTATTCCGAAAGCTGCGTCTAACTCTGGGAAGAAGTCCAACGCGACACGGGCGTACTTGGTGTGCTCGTCGGGCGCGCGCATGCGGGACCAGCCACCGGCTTGGATCATGCGGTTGGCTCTGTAGATGTAGAAGCCCTGCTGCTGGTTCCAAGAGTTGGGTCCTGATTGACGCTTAAACTCAGCATCAGAAGAGAACTGAGCCTGGGTGGGCAAGATATATGGCTCGAAAGTGACGACACCAGATACGCCCTGAGCGGAAATGTCAAAGTCACGTGTTCTCAGTCGCTCGGTATGTTCTTGGCTGGTGGCGAAGGGATCCCACGGGCGGACGGGGTTACCGTTGATCGTTATACGGAGCGGACGGCGTTGCCTCCCCGTCAGGTCGCCTTCGATGAAGCGGTGGAAGACCATTCCGAGATGTTCTTCCAAGCGCTCAGTGTTTGTCCAAAGCGCCTTCTGCGCGCGATCGCCGGTGGGGGTCCGAGAACCGAATAGTCGATCCAGATTTCGCCAAATCACAACCGTCCCAGGCTGGTTCCCAAGCGGGGTTGTCAGCTCCTCGGGGCGGTCAGCCGTTAGTATCTCCACAACCCACTCGTCAGTCTCGATTATGCGGTCGAGATCGAAGCGCCGTACCTCTATACGGGCCCTCTGCTCACTCATTCTCGAAGCGACGTATATAGTTCGACACTGAGATAGGCTTGCAGTCTTTAGACCTAGTCCGAATTTCCCAAGATCATCCGCGCGGTACGAGCGTTCGGATCCAAAACGAAGCGCCTCTGTAATCGTCCTCGAGTCCATGCCAGTGCCGTTGTCAGCGATGCGTAGCCAGGATTCGGTGCCATTCCAATGGATGTCAATGTCAACCGCCGTGGCATTGGCAGCGATACTGTTATCGACAAGGTCAGCCACCGCGCCGACGAAGTTGTACCCGACGTCGCGGAGGGCGTCAACAAGTCGCCGCGGGGATGGAACGACTTGGACGGTTTCAGGGAGGCGTGCCATCATTTGACCCCATGGTCGGTAGGTCGAATCGACGTCCGGAGGCGTCGTCTGAGCGGGTCAGTGTATTCATGTCGAGCCAACGGACGGAGAACACTGGACCCGAGCGGCGACTGCGTAGCGCGCTTCACCGTCGCGGTGTTCGTTTCCGGCTTCATCGACGCGATCTCCCAGGAAGACCCGATCTCGTACTTCCCAGGCTGCGGGTAGCGGTGTTCGTTGACGGCTGCTTTTGGCATGCGTGTCCTGAGCACATGGTGCAGCCCAAGTCGAACGCCGCATGGTGGTCGGAGAAGCTTGCCGCCAACACGGCGAGGGATCGGATGCACGACGCCAAGCTTATAGAGATCGGATGGGAGCCGGTTCATGTTTGGGAACACGACGACCCAGAGGTAGCAGCCGAGCATCTCGCGGCGCGGTGGCACGCACGTACGCCCGTCGTCCAGCCTCGCCAAATCCACTAACCGACCGCCGGGCTGTTGGCGGCGAGACAAATGTCAACCAGTGGGCAACTGCTGCAGCGAGCTGTCGGACCACAGATGTCCGCTCCGAGGCCAGCCAATGCGGCTGTGACTGTGGTTGCCGAGTCGGAGTAGCCGACGACCTGTGCCAGCAGCATTCGGCCATGGACGCCGGCTGCTTCCGGCTCCCCCATTATCCGACCTGACACGCGCAGTGTCCCGGCTGTGGCGGCGACGTGCTTGAGGCCGAGGCCGACCGCCTCCACCCACTGTGTATCCGATGGTCCTAGGCGAGCAGCCGTGGACCAAGCTCCCGCGTCCCAACCCTTGCGCGCCACCGCGATGGCGACCTCCGGCAGCCGACGGATGACGCGTGCCTCACGCTGAGTTCGAAACCGGTCGGCGAGCCTTGAGACACGGTGTGCGGTTACCTCCTCGACGGCGGGGCACAAGTCGAGGATTTCGTCCGCGAGTTTGGTGTTGCCGCGTCCAGCCATCAGACCGACAAGTACCGCCCATGGGTCGTTGACTCGGCGCCAAGCGGGTGCCGTGGCAGCAGCCGACCAGTCGAGAAGTGCTTGGCGGACCAATCGCCGACGGTCTGCAGGCTGAACTTCCTGGCCGTTCGAGGTCCGTTCCAGCGCGTCACGCGTTGCGGCACCGATTACCCTCCCGAGAAGCGGTGGCACCGCGTTGCCGATCAACCGGAAGGCGTCGCTGCGACTCCCGCTGAAGCGAAAGTGGTCTGGGAAGGTCTGAATACGAGCGGCTTCACGCACTGTGAGAGTGCGGTGCTCCGAGGGGTGGATGTACCAGTAGCCGTCCTTTGCAATGTGTGCGGTGATGGATCGGCTGAGGGCGTCCCAACGCAGACGGTTGTACTTGTCATCAAAGATGTCATCGCGATATCGCTTCAGGTGGCTGGGTAGCTCCGGATACCGATAGCCCTTCGCCATCAGCCTGAACGCTTCCCGGTCATCTGGACGGACCGCGCGCGTAAAGTGGTCGTGAATGATGTTGGCGTCGGATGCGGGCATATCGAGACGCGCGCGAACTTGATATGCGGTCTTGGGTCCATGGTACTTCAGTTGCCGTGCACCGACGGTGTCTCGGAGGGGCGGTAGGTCTCCAATGGCGTCGCGCAGAGTGACTTCGTTGGTCTCTTTGGGCCACTCGAAGACGCCGTCGCGGACGCCGACCAATATCAACCGCTGGCGGTGCTGCGGGACTCCGTGCCGCCACGTCTCGATGATGCGCATGTCCGTCTCGAAACCAGCGGCCTCGAGCCGGTCGGCCATGTACCGGACAGTCCGCATGTCATCACCCAGCGCCATGTCGGGTACGTTCTCCATGAGCACTGCCCGGGGCCGCACCCGCTCTACCACCGCAAGGAAGGTTCGCCACAACTCACGGCGTGGGTCTACGGGCTCGCGAACCCCTCGGTCGACGAGATCGCGGATCTTGGAACGTCCCGCCCGCGAGAATGGCTGGCAAGGCGGACCGCCGGCGATGAGGTCTACTTGGATTCCATCAAGCAACTCCACAAGGCCGTCAACTCGGTCTGACTCGGCCAGATCGAGATCCAGACAAAGTCCGGGAAACATTGCCAAGTGCGTTTGGACCGCGGCCTCGTCGTGGTCTGCGGCGAGGACGACGCGGAAACCCGCATCCTCCAGCCCAAGGCTTAGCCCGCCGGCTCCTGAGAATAGATCGACCGCAATCGGGCCATGCGTGGCCTGCTCTTGGACCCACGTGCGCCAAGGCTTTCGTCGAGGCGCATCGCGGTGTCGGTCAAGGTCAAGCGGAGTCGACCGTGTCAACTTCACGCCGTACGTCCGAGTCGCCGTCATCCGCATACCTGCCCTGCTAAATATGCCTGTCTTGAGATACTTAACCGGCAGTCGGGGTCAACCCAGCTTCCGGGCGCGTCGTTCGTCGGAGCGAGTGACAGGACCGGTGCGGCTGTCACTTCCGGCAAGGGTGCCGCCTTGGAGACCTCGACAAGATCGTCCACTGCGGGGCCCTCCATCACTGTCACGGTCTTCATCTTCTCCCAAGGGTGGCAGGTGGCAGCAGCGACGCGCCTCGCATCTTCCGCCTTCTCTGGGACGCGTCCAGGAGCTGACGCGTGCCCTGCCCGATCAGTGCGAAATGCTAGCGCCCTCGACGTGTTGGCCACAGCGACGCTGGAGCCAGGACGCGTCCCCAAGTTTCAGGCGTGTCGCGAACAGGCATCGGTGGAGTGCTTGGCTGACCCGACGAGCCAGGGCTGACTTCGATCAGTCGGGCCTCATTGAGTCGAGGAGGTCGTCGGCGGAGGCCATCACACCCGGTAGGCGCACGGTTGTTGCCTTCGTACATGGATCTCTGACTCGACGGCCACCTGGCACGGGCGCATCGCGTGATTCAGGTCGAGGGAGCGGGCGGACTTTCCATGCTTGGGCGTGCTTGGACGTTGAGCGGTCGGCTACACGCAGGCGGCCACCTAGGGGGTGAGGCGCGCAGTCCAAGCGGGGGGCTGCGTTAGGCATCGGTCGCCCGATGATCGTCTCAGGCGGGACGCTGGTTGAGGCGCCAAGGAGGCTCCGGTGCGCTTCTTCAAGTTTCCGGCCAGTGTCGAGAATCTCGACCAGCATGCTTGGCGTGTCCGCGGCCGGACACGGCCGCGCCAAAGGGTGCACGCATCAGACGGGCCGATTACACGGGCGTTCGGTGGCCGGGGCGAGCCCGTTCCATCGGGGCGGGTGGGACACCGAGATGCTCTACGATGAGCGTGCCAGATTCGGCCGGTCGTGACACCCTTGTGCTCGTTACCTGCTTCGCTCACACCTGACGGGCTATCGCCTCGACCTTGGACGTCAGCTCGTCGTAGAACGCCGGCAGGTCGGCCACCTCCCGGACGAACATCGCCGGCTTGAAGCAGATCGTCGTGTATCCCTGGGCGAGTTGGTCGGGCAGGGTCGCGAGTGCCTGGTCGAGGTCGGCGATGGCGTCCGGGCCGTCGAACGTGCCGCGGATCCCGCCGATGAGCTCGAGTTCGGCGAGGTCGCGCCCCTGGGCGGCCATCGCCGCGCCGAGGGTGTCCAGGTCTGCCTGGGTCAAGGGTCCGAACGGGTTGAGGCCGTGGCCGTACCGGGCGATCCGCTGGGCCAGGGCCGGGTGCATGCTGGACCCGCCGAACCACATCCTCGGGCCGGCCTGGGTGTGGGCGCCCGGCTCGAGCCACACCTCGCCGAACCCGAAACGGGGGCCCTCGTGGCTGATCGGGTACGGACCCCACGCCTTGGCCAGCACCTCCAGCTGCTCGTCCAGGATCGCCCCCCGGCGGCGGAAGTCCACGCCGAGCGCCTCGTACTCGTCCCGATGCCAGCTCACCGTCGGCAGCACGACGAGACGCCCCTGCGAGAGCAGGTCGAGCGTGCCGAGTTCCTTGGCCAGCAACAGTGGATGCCGCAGCGGCGCGATGATCGCGCCGGCGACCAGCCGGAGTCGGGTGGTGACCTGGGCGATCGCCGACAGCATGACGATCGAACTCGGCCACGCCGTGGCCGGTGACTGGTTGCCGGGAGCGGCGTAGTCCCGAAGGTTGCTCATCACCCCGTTCGCTCCGGCGCTGGGCCCCATCAGCACGTGTTCGCTGAGCATCACCCCGTCGATGCCATGCGCCTCCGCCTCGACGGCTACCTCGATCAGGCCGGCCAGATCGCGTGGGGGCACGATCGCGTCGTTCTCGGTGAGCACCATGAGCAACTTCACCTGAGCCATCGGCGGACTCCTCTACGTAGCGGTCTCGGACGGCCGGGCCCCGCGGGCGACCTGGCCCTCCACGTCGCGGGCGCACCCGTGGCTCGCGGATAGCCGACCGCACTGCGGACAGACGACCTGTCACCCATACAAGGAGAATGTTCGCAGGCGAACGATCTCAATGGTGGCTCGGGGGCTCACCCTGCCGCAAGTCGGCAGCCGCTCCATGGCCCTGCCGTCCCGCGAGTCGGTCCTCGTGCGCGAGGCTCACCCGTCACAATGGGTCGATGCGCACCCTACGAGACGAGGCCGTGGTGTTGCGCACCCACAAACTCGGCGAGGCGGACCGGATCGTCACCGTCCTGACCCGGGAGAACGGGCGGATGCGTGGTGTGGCCAAGGGGGTGCGGCGCACGTCCAGCAAGTTCGGCGCCCGGCTCGAGCCCTTCATGCACGTGGACCTTCAGTTCTGGCACGGCCGCACCCTCGACGTGATCACCCAGGCCGACACGGTCGTCCCGTACGCCCGCAGCATCATCGGCAACTATCCCCGGTACACCGCGGCCAGCGCCATGGTGGAGACGGTGGAGCGACTCACCCCGGACGAGCGTGAGCCCGCCACCCAGCAGTTCCTGTTGCTGGTGGGTGCGTTGCGGACCCTGGCCCGCGGCGACCATGAGTCCGGGCTGGTGCTGGACGCCTTCCTGCTGCGCTCGCTGGCCACCGCCGGCTGGGCGCCCTCGTTCGACGACTGCGCCCGGTGCGGCGGGCCCGGCCCGCACCGGGCCTTCTCGGTGCAGTCCGGGGGAGTGGTGTGCCCGCTGTGCCGTCCACCGGGATCCACCGCTCCCGCGCCCGACACGCTCACCCTGCTGGGAGCCCTGCTCAGCGGCGACTGGGCGCACGCCGACGGCAGCGAGCACGTGCACCGGGCCGAGGCAAGCTCGCTGGTGACCGCCTTCCTGGAATGGCACGTCGAGCGAGGGGTGCGGGCGCTGCGGATGGTGGAGCGTGCCGACCCGACGCCGGAACGGCGCCACCCCCAGGGGCACAGCGGTCCGGCTCGCGATCGCTCACCTGGTCTGGTGACCCGGGCATGAGATCCCGACCCGGCTCGCGGCGCGTGCTGGAGCAGCCGCCCCCGCATCCCAGTGGGATCCGGCCGCCGGTGATCCCGGCCGAGGCGATGCCCCGGCACGTGGCCATCGTCATGGACGGCAACGGCCGGTGGGCCAACTCGCGTGGGTTACCGCGCACTGCCGGGCACGAGGCCGGTGAGGACGCACTCTTCGACGTCGTGGCCGGGGCGCTGGAGATCGGATTGTCATACCTCAGCGTGTACGCCTTCTCCACCGAGAACTGGAAGCGATCGCCGGACGAGGTGCGCTTCCTCATGGGGTACAACCGACAAGTACTGCGCCGCCGGCGGGATCAGTTGCACGCGTGGGGAGTTCGCGCGAAATGGATAGGACGGCGGCCCCGGCTGTGGCGGTCGGTGATCTCGGAGCTGGAGGTCGCGGAGCAGCTCACCCGGGACAACGACACGATGACCCTCGGGCTGTGCATCAACTACGGGGGGCGTGCGGAGATCGCCGACGCCACCCGCCGGATCGCCGAGCTCGCCGCTGCCGGGAAGCTGGACCCGGGCAGGGTGGACGAGCACACCGTGGCCCGGCACCTCTACGACCCGCAGATGCCGGACGTGGACCTGTTCCTGCGTAGCTCGGGGGAGCAACGAATCTCGAACTACCTGCTGTGGCAGAGCGCCTATGCCGAGTTGGCGTTCATCCCGACGCTATGGCCGGACGTCGACCGGCGGCACCTGTGGGACGCGATCCTGGCCTACGCCGGGCGGGATCGTCGGTTCGGCGGTGCCATCGACGCCGCACCCATCGACGCAGCACCCGTCGGCGTTGAATCGCGGGGTGGTCTGGCATCGCCCAGCGACACGGACTGACCTGCCCGGACACCATGGCCGACCCGCACCTGGTGAACCTCCTGCGCCGTCGGCTGCTGGGGGCGCCGGCGCGCTGTGGGCGCACGGCCATCCTCGCCATCGATGGGCGTTCGGGCGCTGGAAAGTCCACCCTTGCCGGGCAGATTCTCGCCCGGCTGCCGCCGCAGGCCGCTCTGATCAGCCTCGAGGAGCTGTACCCGGGCTGGCACGGGCTGGCCGCCGCCGCCGACCTGCTTCGCCGCTGGGTGTTACGTCCGTTGGCCGCGGGGCGTCCGGCCCGGTACTACCACTTTGACTGGACGGCAGGTCGATTCGCCGATGAGCCGGTGATCATCGGCCGACCCCGGTGGCTCGTCGTCGAGGGTGTCGGTGCTCTGGATCCCCGAGTGGCTGCGTTCGTCAGTGTGGGAGTGTGGCTGCAGGCTCCCACCAGCCTGAGATACCTGCGCGCGATGAACCGTGACGGCGACCTGTACCGGCCGTGGTGGGACGTGTGGGCCGCTCAGGAGCGTCGGTATCTTGGCGCGGGCCGAGCAAAGGGGGCACGATTCCTCACAGCCCGTACCCAGGCGTCCTCCCCGACCGACCGCTGAAGCCCAGCGGCCACTCGTGGTCGCGGCCAGCGCTACCCGCAGGCCGGACACACCCCGAAGACCTCAACCCGATGCTCCACCCCGGAGAAGCCGTGCTCGGCGCCCACCTGCGCGGCCCAGCGGTCCACCGGCTCGTCCCTGACCTCGACGGCCACTCCGCAGGACCGGCACACCAGGTGGTGATGGTGTCGTACCTCGACACAACACCGGTATCGCTGTTCGCCGTCGTCCATCCGCAGGGCATCCACCTCACCGGCCTCGGCCATCGACTGCAGGGTGCGGTAGATGGTGGCCAGGCCGATGGAGGTGCCGGTCGCCCGCAGATCGGCGTGAATCTCCTGGGCGGTGCGGAAATCGTCCCGGCCTGCCAGGTAGTCGGCGATGGCGTCGCGTTGCCGGGTCCGCCGCCGGGGCTGGCCGTCGGCCTCAGACGCTGCCTGCCGGGCCGGGACGGGGCCGGCAGACGTGCTGGGGGAGTCAGTGCTCGTCATAGTGCCCTCCGTGCACCGCATGCCGTTCGCCGTCATGCAGATAGTCCACGTGGCCCTCGTGCTCCACGGCCTGGTGGCCGCAGCCCGGGCCGTGTTCGTGGGGGTGATAGTCGTGCGTGGGGTGGCGGCGTGCTACGCGCAGCAGCGCCCGCCCGACCACGGCGAGCAACAGGATTGCGATGCTCACCAGCACCACGGTGCCCCCCGACGGCGTGCCGGTCTGGTACGACAGCGACACCCCGGCCAGCCCGCTGAACACCCCGATCCCGACGGCCGCGGCCATCGTCGCCCGGAATCCGCGCACGAGTTGCTGGGCGGCGGCATTGGGCACGATCATCAGGGCGCTGATCAGCAGCAGGCCGATCACCCGCATCGACACCACGACGGTGACGGCGGTGAGCACGGCGAGCAGCAGGTTGTAGGCGAGCACGTTGATGCCGATGGCCCGGGCGAATTCCTCGTCCTCGCTCACCGCGAACAGGTGCGTGCCGAACAGGATCACGGTGCCGAGCACCACCACCGACAGCCCAGCGAACACCACGAGATCGGTGGGAGTGGTCGTGGTGATGGCACCGAACAGATAGCTGTTCAGGTTGCCTGACCCGGCAGGAGCCAGGCCCAGCAGCACCACACCGCCGGCGATGCCGCCGTAGAAGAGCACCGCCAAGGCCATGTCGCCACCACCGGACGCCTTGCGGCGCAGCACCTCAATGAGCACCGCGCCGGCCACTGCCGCCAGCAGGGCCGTCCACACCGGGCTGGTGGCAGTGAGCACCCCGACCGCCACCCCCGCCAGGGCGACGTGACCCAGCCCGTCGCCGATCAGCGCCAGGCGTCGCTGCAGCAGGAAGGTGCCCACCACGGGTGCGGTGAGCCCCACCAGCAGCGCGGCCAGCAGCGCCCGCTGCATGAAGGCCAACTCAAGCATCGTGACCTCCCGGCGGGGTCAGCAGCGGCGTGATGAGCGGATCGGGCTCGAGGGGTTCGTGGTGGTGATGGTCCACGTCGTGGCGTCCCAGCAGTTCGGGGGTGATCGGACCGTCGTAACTCAGCCGACCCTCCCGCATCACTAGGGCCCGGGTGAGCAGGCTGGTGAACGGGCCGATCTCGTGGGTGACGATGATCATCGTCACGCCGGTGTCCGAGAGCCGGCGCAGGGTGCGGGCCAACACCTGCTGCTGGGTGGTGTCCACCCCGGCGGTGGGCTCGTCCATGACCAGGAGTCTCGGCCTGCTGACCAAGGCCCTCGCGATGAGGGCTCGCCGGTGCTGCCCACCGGAGAGTTCGGTGACCGGGTGGTGTGCCAGGTCGTCCAATCCGACCAGTTCGAGGGCTTGCTCGACGGCCCGTCGATCCGCCTGGTTCGCCTTGATGAACCACCGCCTACCGCCGAGGCGGCCGGTGACGACGAGCTCGTACACGGTGGCCGGCACCGGCCCCGCTGAGTTCAACCGCTGTGGGACGTAGCCGATCTCGCGGTGGCTGCCGGCGATTTCCACCTGGCCGCCAACCCGGGTGGCGACCCCGAGTAGGCCCTTGACGAGGGTGGACTTTCCCGAGCCGTTGGTACCCAGCACGGCCACCACATCGCCGGCCTCAACCGTGAACGAGACGTCGCGCACCACCACGGTGCTGTCGTAGCCCACGCTCAGATCCCGCACGGCGACTACCGGGCCGCCGGGGCCGGCGCCGGAGGGGGCGAGCGAGGAAGCACCAGCCTCGTCGGGTGGCAGTGTCATGAACACGATTGTCCGGCACGAAGGGTGCCCAGGTTGGTCTCCATCACCGAGAGGTAGTCGGCGTCACCGCTGTCGTCGGTAAGGCCTTCGAGCGGATCGAGGACGGCGGTGCCGGCACCGGTCTCGTCCGCCAGGGTCTGCGCGACCGCGGGACTGGCGAGCGTCTCGGTGTAGATCGTGGTGACGTCGTGCTCGCGCACGAAGGCGCTCAGTTCGGCGAGTCTGGCCGGGGACGGCTCCTGCTGGGGGTCCAGCCCGGAGACGCCCACCTGGGTGAGTCCGTAGGCCCGGGCCAGGTAGCCGAAGGCCTCATGGCTGGTGACCAGGTCGGTGTTCGCGCAGTTCGCCAGCCCGGTGGCGAAGTGTTCGTCCAGGGCCATCAGATCTGCGTTCAAAGCATCTGCGTTGGAACGGTATTGCTCGGCATGCTCAGGATCGCGCGCGGCCAGGTCGTCGGCGACCAGGGTGGTGACCGAGGCCAGGCGGGTGGGGTCCAGCCAGAAGTGTGGGTCGAGCCCGGTGTCGGCGTGCTCATCCGCTTGCTCGCCCGCGTGGTCGTCGTGCACCTCGGTGCCCTCGGGGGCGGGCTCGAGTTCGGCGGCGGGGCTGACGTCCACCGCGCGGTCGGCGGCCCCGGCGGTCTCGATCGCCGAGTCGACGGCCGGCTGAAAGCCCGGCAGATAGTAGATCGCTGCGGCGGTGGTGAAGGCCTCGACGTCCCGGGGTGCCAGTTCGACGTCGTGCGGTTCGGCGCCCGGGCGGGTGACATTGGTGACCGTGACGGCGTCACCACCGACGCGCTCGGCGACGAACTGCATCGGGTAGAAGCCGACCACCACCGAGACGCCGTCTCCGCTGCCCGCCGCGCTGCTGGTGTCCTGCCCCGAGCACGCGGTGAGCAGCAGGGGCAGAGCGGTCAACGCGACCAGGGCACTACGCGAGATCGTCATGAGAATCATTCTCATCTAGATTTGGCGGGTGGGTCAAGTCCACCTCGGGTCGTGCGTTCGGACCTGGTGAGGCCACACTGGCGGCGTGCAGAGCCTTGTTCGCTTTCGAATCGCCCAGCCCGACGTCGCCGACTTTCTCGACCAGGCCGAACAGGGCCTGGAGGTGCTGCGTCGCCAGGACGGCTGCGTGGAGGCGCGACTGGCCCAGAACCTCGACGAGCCAGACCTGTTCGTGCTTGCCACCGGCTGGGCCGACGTCGGCAGCTATCGCCGGGCGATGTCCGCCTACGAGGTCAAGCTGGTGGTGCATCCGCTGCTCTACCGATGCCTGGACGAGCCCACCGCCTACTCCGACGTGCTCTGCGCCACACCCGAGGGCGTGCAGCGCCTGACCAGCGACGTGACCTGGGCACCCTGATCGCAAGCGCAGTGGAGTAGCGGCACCATCGTGCCTGGCACAGGGCCGCCGGGTAGCTGACGTAGGCTTGTCCGGCCCCGACACCCAGCCGGATGGAGAGAGCCACCGTGGCCGCCCAGAGCACCCTCGACAAAGTCACCACGCTGTGCAAGCGCCGGGGGTTCGTGTACCCCTGCGGCGAGATCTACGGCGGCACCCGTTCGGCGTGGGACTACGGGCCGCTCGGGGTCGAGGTCAAGGACGCGATCAAGCGGCAATGGTGGCGGCGCATCGTCCAGTCCCGCGACGACATCGTCGGCCTCGACTCCAGCGTCATCCTGCCCCGCCAGGTGTGGGTGGCCTCGGGCCACGTGGGCGCCTTCAACGACCCGCTCACCGAGTGCCAGAGCTGCCACAAGCGGTTCCGCGCCGACCAGCTCCAGGAGGCGGTGGCGGAGAAGAAGGCGATCGCCGACCCGGAGTCCATCCCGCTGTCCGAGATCGCCTGCCCGAACTGCGGCAACCGCGGCCAGTGGACCGAGCCCCGCGACTTCAACATGATGCTCAAGACCTATCTGGGCCCGGTCGAGGACGCCTCCGGCCTGCACTACCTGCGCCCCGAGACCGCCCAGGGCATCTTCATCAACTTCCTCAATGTCAAGGAGACCGCCCGTCGCAAGGTGCCCTTCGGCATCGGCCAGATCGGCAAGTCCTTCCGCAACGAGATCACCCCCGGCAACTTCATCTTCCGCACCCGCGAGTTCGAGCAGATGGAGATGGAGTTCTTCGTCAAGCCGGGTACCGATGAGGAGTGGCACCAGTACTGGATCGACGAGCGCACCTCCTGGTACACGGACCTGGGCATCGACCCGGCCAACCTGCGCCACTACGAGCACCCGCAGGAGAAGCTCTCGCACTACTCCAAGCGCACCGTCGACATCGAGTACCGCTTCGGTTTCGTCGGCTCGCAGTGGGGTGAGCTCGAAGGTGTCGCCAACCGCACCGACTTCGATCTGTCCACCCACTCCGAGCACTCCGGCAAGGATCTGTCCTACCTGGACGAGAACGGCGAACGGTTCGTGCCGTACGTCATCGAGCCGGCCGCCGGCCTGACCCGGTCGCTGATGGCCTTCCTCATCGACGCCTACGACGAGGACGAGGCTCCCAACACCAAGGGTGGGGTGGACCGACGGATCGTCCTGCGACTGGACCCCCGGCTCGCCCCGGTCAAGGCAGCGGTGCTGCCGTTGAGCAAGCACGCCGACCTCACCCCGACCGCGCGCAACCTCGCCGAGACGTTGCGCCGGAACTGGAACGTGGATTACGACGAGACCCAGGCGATCGGCAAGCGCTACCGTCGCCAGGACGAGATCGGCACCCCGTTCTGCATCACCGTGGACTTCGACTCCCTCGACGACCAAGCGGTCACGGTGCGCGAACGTGACTCGATGGCGCAGGAACGCATCGGCATCGACAAGGTGGAGGGGTACCTGGCCGGCAAGCTGGTGGGGTGCTGACCCTGGTGCCGGGCACCGGTGACAGCGGGGTCGTGCCGGGGACGCGTTCGGCCGCCGCCCACCCGCTGGTCATCGGCCCGCACGTGGCGACCACCCCGATGGTGCTGGCTCCGATGGCCGGGATCACCAACCAGGCCTTCCGGGCCCTGTGCCGGCAGTTCGGCCCCGGTGGCATCTACGTCTCGGAGATGGTCACCAGCCGGGCCCTGGTGGAGCGAAACCCCGAGTCCCTGCGGCTCATCCAGCACGATCCGGGTGAGAGCCCCCGGTCGGTGCAGTTGTACGGGGTGGAGCCGGGCACGGTCGGGGCGGCGGCCCGGATGCTCGTCGAGGAGGACCTCGCCGACCACATCGACCTCAACTTCGGCTGCCCGGTGGCCAAGGTCACCCGCAAGGGCGGGGGAGCGGCGCTGCCGTGGAAGTCGCACCTGTTCACCGCCGTGGTCCGGGCGGCGGTCCAGGCCGCGGCGCCGGCCGGGGTGCCGGTCACGGTGAAGATGCGGATGGGCATCGACGCCGATCACCTCACCTACCTCGACGCCGGCCGCAGCGCGCAGGACGAGGGTGTCGCCGCGGTGGCCTTGCATGCCCGCACCGCCCTGCAGTACTACGGCGGGCAGGCCGACTGGACGGCGATCGCCCGGCTGGTGGACGCCCTGACCGTGCCGGTACTGGGCAACGGGGACATCTTCGCGGCCGAGGACGCGGTGCGGATGTTCGCTGAAACCGGTTGTGCCGGTGTGGTGGTCGGCCGAGGCTGTCTGGGGCGTCCCTGGTTGTTCGCGGATCTGGCTGCCGCTCTGGCGGGTCGTACGGACCGGATGCGTCCCGGACTCGATGAGGTCTGCCGGGTCCTGCAGCAGCACGCCGAGCTGCTGGTGGCCCACCACGGCGACGAGCTCAAGGCCCTGCGGGATCTGCGCAAGCACATGGCCTGGTACTTCAAGGGGTATCCGGTGGGTTCGCGGTTGCGGACCCGCTTCGCCTTGGTCGAGTCACGCGCGCACCTCGCCGATCTCGTCGCCGAACTCCTCGACGGGGCCGGGGAGGCCGGGTATCCGGGGCAGGCCGCCGAGGGCAGCAGGGGCCGCACGACCGGGGCCAAGCGGGTGGCCTTGCCCGAGGGATGGTTGACCGGGCGGGATCTGTCCGGTGCCGACCAGCGAATGCTGGCCGAGGCGGAGTTGTCGGTCAGCGGCGGCTGAGGGATGGACGAGCTCTACGGCCCACAGGATCGGCAGCGAGTCGCCAGCGAGGCAGCCAAGTCCTCGGCCCGGGGTGACTTCGCCCGTGATCGGGCCCGGGTGCTGCACTCGGCCGCGTTGCGCCGGCTCGGTGGGAAGACCCAGGTGGTGGGTGCCGGCCACGACGACTTCTCCCGCACCCGGCTCACCCATAGCATCGAGGTGGCACAGGTCGGGCGGGAGCTGGCCACCACCCTCGGCTGTGACCCCGATGTCGTCGACACCGCCTGTCTGGCACATGATCTGGGCCATCCGCCGTTCGGGCACAATGGCGAGACGGCGCTGGCCGAGGTGATGGCCGAGCACGGAGGCTTCGAGGGGAACGCACAATCGCTGCGACTGCTCACCCGCCTGGAACCCAAGGTGGTCCGGGCCGATGGCTCCAGCGCCGGTCTCAACCTCACCCGGGCAAGCATCGACGCCTGCCTGAAGTACCCCTGGGGGCGAGGCGATCACCCGGCCGGCAGCGACGCCCGCAAGTTCGGCTACTACGACGACGACGCCCCGGTGGCCGCCTGGGCCCGGCAGGGCCGGGGGCCGGGGAGCCGTTGCCTGGAGGCCCAGGTGATGGATCTGGCCGACGACATCGCCTACAGCGTGCACGACGTGGAGGACGCCATCGTCGGTGGCTGGCTCGATCCGGCCACTCTCGCCGATCCGGCGGTGCGCGACGGCGTGGTCGCTCGCACCATCGAGTGGTACCTGCCCGACGACGACGAGGCCGTCCTGCACGAAGCCCTCGATCGGCTGTGGGCCCTGGACTATGTGGTTCATTCGTACTCGGGGTCCCGGGCCGACCAGGCCGGCCTGAAGAACATGACCAGTGAGCTCATCGGCAGATTCGCCTCGATGGCCAGCCAGGCCACCCGGGCCCGCTACGGGCAGGAGCCGCTGGGTCGCTATCGGGCCGAGCTCGTCGTCCCGGCCCGGACCAGGGTGGAGATCGCGGTGCTCAAGGGCGTGGCGGCGCTGTTCATGATGTCTGCGGCGAACCGGCAGACAGGCTATGCGCAGGAACGAGACCTGTTGCACCGGCTGGTATCTCGTCTGGTCGACCGACAGGGACGTGACCTGACCCCGGCCTTGGCGGCCGACTACGCCGCAGCCGCGGACGACTCTGCCCGGCTACGGGCGATCGTCGACCAGGTGGCCTCGCTCACCGACGCCAGTGCTCGCGCCTGGGTCGACCGGCTGAGCTGATCCGCGGTGCCAGACCTTCGGCAGGCAGCGCGCTTGATGGCGGGTGCTCAGCCGATGGGCAGACAATGTTCGTCCACGGGTGTCCGGATGGGCGCCCCCCGTTCGACAGCACAGATGACGGCGGCACCGGGCCGCCGCACCTGGCAAGGAGACGACCATGAAATACCTGCTGCAGTATTGGAGCGTTCCCTCCGACCATCCGGCCCCGGACAGCCCGGAGGGAGCCGCCGAGTTCGCCGCCTGGATGGAGTTCGAGCGGACCGTGCGTGAGGCAGGGGTGCACATCGCGGGCGAGGCGCTCGCCCCGGTCGGCACCGCGACGACGGTGACCCGGCGGTCGGGGTCGACGCAACTCACCGACGGCCCCTTCGCCGAGACCAAGGAGGTCCTGGGCGGCTTCCACCTGCTGGACGTGGCCGATCTAGACGCCGCGCTCGCCTGGGCCGAACGCTCGCCCGGTTCGACCTACGGGCTCGTCGAGGTGCGCCCCGCGATGGTCTTCGACAATGCCCCGGCCGGTGCCTGACCTGGTTGCCGAGCCGACCGGGCAGCCGGCCGGGACGAAAACGATGCCGGCGAGGGCATGCCCGATGAGCCGGACGGTATGAGCGAGGCCATGAGCACTGAGCACCGCAGCGCCCGGGACTCTCCGGTCGCTGCGGTGTTCGGCGAGCAATGGCCTCTGCTGGTGGCCAGGCTGGTCCGGCGCACCGGGGATCTCAGCCTGGCGGAGGAGTGCGCCGGGGAGGCCTTCGTCGAGGCGGTCGCCACGTGGGGAAGCAGCGCACCGGCCAATCCCGGCGGATGGTTGTGGACGGTGGCCCACCGACGCGCGGTGGACAGGCTCCGCCGGGCCGAACGATTCGCCACCCGGGTGCCCGTGCTGGCGCAGGAGGAGACCGCCTGGGACGCCGGGCCGGACGGCGAGCGTCACCGGGACGATCCGGTCACCGATCACCTGGCCCTGCTGTTCGGCTGCTGCCACCCGGCGCTGTCCTCGCAGGCCCAGGTGGCGCTCATGCTGCGGTACGTCAATGGCCTGTCCAGTGCCCAGATAGCCCGGGTGCTGCTGGTCAGCCAGGACACGATGACTCGCCGGCTCACCCGGGCCAAGGCGAAGGTCACCGCGGCCCGGGTGCCCTTCGCCATCCCGGACGCCGAGCATTGGTGTGAGCGTCTCGACACGGTCCTGACCTGTATCTACTCCACGTTCACGGTGGGCCATGCGAACAGCGCCGACCATGGCGCCGACCTCGTACGGGGCGACCTGTGCGACGAGGCCCGGTGGTTGGTCACCCTGGTGCGCCGGGTGGCCCCCGCCGACCCCGAAGCGCTGGGCTTGGCCGCTCTGATGGCCTTCGTCGACGCCCGGCGTCCCGCCCGGCTGGACCCGCACGGCGAGGTCGTCCTGATGGAACAGCAGGACCGCTCGCGATGGGATCAGGGACTCATCGCCGAGGGGGTCCGCCTACTCGCGCAGGCCTCCCGGCAACGACGCCTCGGTCCGTTCCAGATCGAGGCGGCGATCGCCGCCCAGCACAGCTGCGCACCGTCCTGGCAGGACACTGCGTGGCGCCGCATCGTCCGGTTGTACGAGGTGCTTTCGCTGGTGGACCCCTCCCCGGTGGTTCGGCTCAACCGCGCCGTGGCCGTGTCATACCTGGACGGTCCCGCTGCCGGCCTGGCCGAGCTGGACGACCTCGTCGCCGAGGGGACGCTGGCGGGGTATCACTATCTGTGGGCAGCCAGGGCCGAGTTGCTCTCCCGGCTCGACCGGCACGAGGAGGCGGCGGCGGCAACCGCGCGGGCATTGGAGTGCGAACCGCACCCGGCCGAGGCCAGACTGCTGCGCCGCCGCGGGGACCGGGACGCCGACGGGGGTTGATCGGGCCATGCCTGTGTGCTGCGCTCCCGTCCTGCCGCACCGAGGCCTGGGTCCCTGTCGCACACGCCCTAGATCGGGGACGCGATTCCGGCGGCGATGCGGATCCGCTGGTTCTGCACCGCGAGGTCGACGCCCTGCTCCAAGCGCGGGCGCGAGTTGGGCGTCACCCGGGTGCCACCGAATACCCGCACCAGTTCGCGCAACAGGTCCTCGACGTCGATGCCCAGCGCGCTGCGGGTCAGATCGGCGGCGGCATTGGCGATCTCGATCACCGCGACGTCCTCCAGCGGACGCTCCTTCAGATCCTCACTTGCCCGATACCCATTCCAGCGCAAGGGGTCACGCGAGTCAGGCCAGACGAATCCGTCGTGCGAGTCCCGCCGCAGATCCGCCGGAACCACAGCCCGCAGGGCGCTCAGGCGCACGTCGGTGAGCCGACTGACTCCGTGGCAGCGGACCACGTAGCGGGCCAGGCGCGGCACGCTGATCGGTCCCTCCCGTTCGACGATCTCCCGCATCAGCTCGGCCACGGGCGCGATCCGGATCGCGATGGTCAGAGCGTCCAGGTCTGCGGCCCGGCCTCGAAGGGTCACCTCGAAGGGCGCGAAGTCCTCGCGAGCGCTCACCGGCCCGCGGGACAGACCGAGCGGGTCGTTGTCGTGCGGGACTGTGACGGGTGCGGGTACCGCGGAGCTGTCCACTTCGGCGGACGCCCCCTGGGAGGGGCTGGCCGACGGGAGTGGATCGGTGCCAGCGCCGGACTGCGCGGGCGGCTCGGCATCGACGGAACCCTGCACGCCCACGGCTGCCGGGTCCGCCGCGGAGCAGTCCATCGACGACACCGGCTCGGCGTGTGCGCTTGTCCACGAGACGGTGCTGCCGCCCCGGCTGTGTACCTGGGTCCGGGCCTGGTGCGCGATCGCGTCCAGCCCCTGCAGCACTCGGTGCGGGTCGGCGATCCAGTCCGGGAGCCACACCCGAGCCACCCCGGGCCAGCCCAGCTGGTGATGCAGCACGGTGATCGGTAGGCCGTCCCGGTCATTGGTGGTCAGGCGACGCGCCCAGGCGGGAGAGTCCAGCAGCACCGCCAGGTGTGGGGTGAGCTCGCCGTCGGCTGCCTCACCCGGTGTGCCCGCCACGGTCAGGTCGAGCTGGAAGTCGCTCATTCCCAACCCGGTTCGGACCTGCCAGCCGCGCTCGCGCATCGCTGCGGCCAACTCGTCGCGGTGTCGGTCGACCGTGAGCGTGCCTGTGCTCTGGGGGAGCTGCCCATCCGCGGCAGCGTCCAGGTAGGCCCGCAGGTGCTTGATCCCCAGCGACGAGGTCTGGTCGGCCCGCAGGTCCTGGGGTGCGAACGAGGAGAAGACCATCACCCGGCGTCGGGCACGGGTGACCGCCACATTGAGTCGACGCTCACCGCCGACTCTGTTCAACGGACCGAAATTCAGCGGCAGGATCCCGGCATCGTTGGCGGAGAATCCGGTCGAGAAGATGATCACGTCCCGCTCATCGCCTTGGACGTTCTCCAGGTTCTTCACGAACAGTCCGTCATGACGGTCCCGCAGCGACTCGGCCACCCCGGGCTCGCCCGCCTCGGCCAGCATCCGCTCGATCAGGTCCCGCTGCTGAAGGTTGAAGGTGACCACACCCAACAAGCGTTCCTGCGTCCGCCACCGCCGCAGCACCTCCGCCACGACAGCCGCAGCCTCGACGGGATTCGTGCGAAGCGTGCCCTCGTTCTCGGCTGAGCGAATGAACCGGCCGGGCACCTGGGTCAGGGATACGCCCGTGTCGTGGCCGCGCCCTGGCACCCCGGGGAACGAGAGCAGCCGACCCTCGTAGTAGTGCTCATTGCTGAAGGCGATGAGCGCCTCGTCCCGGCTGCGGTAATGCCAGGTGAGCCACAGTCGTGGCAGGCCGGACTGGACCGCCTCGGAGAGGATGGACTCCTCATCCGGTACGACCATGAAATCCGCTGCCGGGTCGTCGATCTCGTCCGACCCGGCGGATGGGGAGCCGAAGGCGGTCGGTGGCAGCTGCTTGGAGTCGCCGGCCACCACCGCCGCATCGGCCCGGCCCAGGGCTCCGATCGCATCGGCCACGGTGATCTGGGACGCCTCGTCGAAGACCACCAGGTCGAAGGGCATGGCGTCCGGCGGGACGAAGCGGGCGAGTGAGTCCGGGCTGACCAGCACGCACGGGGTGACCTCGGCGATCACCGAGCCGTACGTCTGGATCAGCTGACGGACGCTCAATCCGCCTCTGCCGCGGTTGACTTCACGCTCCAGGCGGGCTGCCCGCCCGACCAGTCTGCCGGGAGTGAAGGGTCGGCGCCGCACCACCGTCGCCGGCAGCACCGTGTCCAGGGTGTCGCGCAACTCCTGCGAGGCGCGCACGAAGCGACTCACGGTGCGGTCGTGCACCTCGGAATTGAAGATCGCAAAGGAACCCGTCTCGAGGCGCTCAGTGAGGCTCTCCCGGGCCAGTCCTCGCTCGAAAGCGGCCACGGCGTCGTGGGCTGGCACGGCGCCGGTGAGCAGCGCCCACCGGGCCTGCGGGGCCTCGACCCTCAGGGTGCTCAGTGCTGCCACCGCCTCGCACCAGCGATGCAACCTGCTCGCCGTCGCCAGATCTGCGGTTCGCTGCTCGGTGGTCCGCTGCCAGATCCGCAGCAGGCCCGCCCCGGCGGGCGTGGACTCGGCGACTTCGCTGCTGCCGGTGCCCGCGCCGGGTTTGCCAGCCGCCCGGTCCGCCACATCTCCCGCGGAACCGGCGCATTCGTCCAGCCATGCGTGCAGCGCTGGGAGGTCGCCCCCGACTCCGTCCAGAACCGCGGTGAGCGCCGTTCGCACGGACTGTGCCTGGTGGTACTCGGTTTCGGTGATCGCCACCCCGGCACGGTGGGCGCTGATCAGGGTTCGCTCGGCCTCTGGGGAGAGCCCGGCCAGCAACTCGGCCCGATGTGCCAGCAGACCCACCCGATCCCACAGTCCCTGACGACCCTGCTCGGTCAACAGGTTGAGCTCGGGGGAGAGATCGCCCAGGCCCGGGAGTTGTTGCCACTGCGACAGCACGGCGTGATGTTCGCGGGCTGCCACCAGGACCGCCTCGACCTGCTCCGGCAGGCTCCGGGGGTCGATGTGGGCGCCAGGGCGGACGTGTCCCAGGACCGGCCCGGCCGCCCGCAGCAGCCGAGCCTTGCGTCCGATGAAGAATGACTCGCCGGCCTCCCGCAACTGACGGCGGGTCTGGTCCAGGTCGGCGTGGATCACCGTCGCATCGAACGGACCGAGATCGGCCGACCCCACCAGCTCCTGCGTCCGTTCGGTGAGTGTGCCGTGCGCGGAGTTCCACCGGGACCGACCCGCCTCGCGCAGCAGGTGCGGGTCGGGGGAGTCCGGGCGGAGCAACTCGGCCAGGGCACCCAGCTCGCCAGGGGAGCGGGCCGTGTCCAGCACCTGCCGGCACGGTGCGCTTGTCTTCTCGGCGAGCAGGCTGACCCCCTCGTCACAGGCCCGCACCTGAGCCAGCCAGCGCACCTGATCGGCCGGCGGCTCACCGACGAAACCCCACGCATTCCAGGTGGGTTCATCCAGAAGAGCCAAGGACGGGACAGCTCGGATCACCGTGTCGCGGGCACTTGTCGCAGTGACCGGAACACTCAGTGCCGGCCCGTGCCCGCGCGCCAGAGTGAGCTCACGAGCCGAGTACAGGGATAGGCCGGCCGGATTCTGCTCATGCACTCGCCGGGCATAGTCGCGCAGCGTCGCCGCGCAGGCGGCAACCTCACCGGCGGCCGCGGCGTAGGCGTGCTCGTCGGGGTGAGGCTGCAGAGTCAGGGCCGTCTTGAGTTGGCGACGCACGTGAGTGGGCCGGGCCTGGTCGTCGTGCAGATCCAAGGTGAAGGGCAGCAGCCCCACGTCCTCGAGGCGTCGGCGTACCACATCGAGTGCGGCGCCCTTCTCGGCCACGAAGAGAACCGTTCTGCCGTGGGCCAACTGGTCGGCGATGAGATTGGTGATGGTCTGCGACTTCCCGGTCCCCGGAGGACCCTCCAGGACGAAGGACGTGCCCGCCCGGGCCGCTGCGATGGCGCGCGCCTGCGAGCCGTCCGCGGGGATCGGTGCGGCCGCGGTGATCTCATCGAGATCGGCGTCCGCCGGGACCAGATCGCCCTGCGGATCGGTGGTCTCGCTGACGGCGGCGGCGTCGTCCCCGACCGGTGTGGCTCCATCCGGCGCCGGGGCGCGGAACGACAGCGTCGGGGTCAGGGCCAGATGACGCACCAAGGGGCGTTGCAGAAAGGTCGCCCAGTGCTCGTCCAGATCCCGCCACAGGAGGTAGCCGGTGAAGGCGATGATCGCCAGCCGGGCCTCCTCGTCGACCCTGAACGGCAGCCCCGCAGCGGCGATCGCCGTGCGGACTGCCATCAGGACCGCGGGCACGTCCACTCCGTCCCGGTCCCGGCGCTGCGGCAGGTCGTCGAGCTCCGGGACGGCGAAACCGAACTCGTGCCGGAGCTTCTCCAGCAGCGACAGGTTGAGGCTGATTCCACCGGCAGGGTCCAGCAGCAGTCGCGGCGGCCCCACCGCACCCTTGAGTTCCACCTGGGCGATGAGCAACGGAGCGCTCAGGTCGCGATCTCCCAGCGTCCAGTCCAGGCGTCCCAGAGTGAGGGTGAGCAGGTTGGCTCCGCTCTCCTGGATGGCGGTGCGGGCCCGGTACCGCAGCCGGTCCAGCGCGTACTGATGCCTCACCCGGTCCAGATCGGAGAACACCGTGCGGTGCTGGCTGAGCATCGACCGCAGCGTGTCCCCGGGCAGCGCCCGGGCCCGGCCCAGAGCACCGTCCAGTACCGCCCACTCCAGGTCGTCGCCGGCACGCACCAGGGCGGGCTGGCCGTCCTGCAGCAGGTCGGTGAGCAGGCCCAGGCCGGCGTGCGGCAGGACCAACGGGAGTTGGGTGGCCCGGCCACCAAGGTTGAGCAGCGGATTACGCAGGCTGAGGTCGAGCAGGGCGTTCTTCCAGGCCTGCACCCGCGGCGGCGGCGGGATGGCCGGCTCGGCCCCCCGATTGCCCCGGCCATCCGCGGGCCGGGTCGCGGCAGGGGTGGAGGGATCATCGACCCCGGCCCGTCGATGGTCCGGCAGTGCGGGCGGGTGGTACTCGACCACCTCCACCACCCCGTCGCGGCGGGTGTGCCGGGCAGGCAGCGGCAGCAGGCCGAGGGTTCGGGTCATCGCCACATCCACGACGGCGATCAGGTCGGCGGCTCCGGTGCGCAGGTAGGTGTCCAAAGGGTGTTGGGTGGCCCGGCGGAAGACGGCGCGCGGGGGACGACGCTCGCGGGTGAGCAGGGTCGTCTCCAACACGCCGACCAACTCCAGGTCCACCGCGTTGACCGCCGAGGTCACCTGCAGGCTCACCGCATCGGGCAGGGCTTGGCCGGGCTGACGCCACCAGCCCACGAAGGCGTGCCCCTGGGCGAGCCACAGCACCGGCGCGACCCCGATGGCCTCCATCGCGGACGCCAGCAGCAGGGTGGTGTCCAGGCAGGTGCCGAGCCGGTGCTCCAGCACCTCACCCGCCGACCTCACCTTCTGCCCGTAGCCCCAGGAGGCAGGCGGTTCGGCGTAGGCGATGCCCACGTCCTGGATCTCCTCGCACAACGCCCGCACGATGGCGTCGACCCGCTTGGCGTCCACGTTGACCACCTCGAGTGAGGCGTTCTTGGTGGTGCGCATCAACCGGTCCCCGATCCGGCCCAGCAGCGGGGCCAGCACCGGGTGGTTCGGCTGGACGAAGGCCGCGAGAAGCTCGATGGACCGAAGCGGTGCCTGGGCGTCGATCAGCCACTGACTCGCGGCGAGCACCCTGATCGGGGTGTAGGAGATGACCGGCTCGCTGCCCTCGAGGGTGAGCATCACGACGATCTCGGCCTCGGTCTGCTCCTCCCACGCACTGATCTGGGCGGGATCCAACCGGATCGGGGGAGTGTCGATGGAATACGGACGGCCCGGTTCGAGAGCCTCGATCACCGTGTGCCACGGCCTGGACAGCACGGTCTCGTCCACGCGCAGTTCGGCCTGTACGTGCACCCGCTCCACCGGGTCGAGGGCCCCAGGCAGGTGGATCCCGATCCGCTGGACGAAACCGACCCGGTTGTGCGCCATCGCCTGGTTGACGAAACGGCTGGCGATCACCTCGATCTCCACCCGTGGCCCGTGCACCGCCCCACCTTAGGGCCCGCCAGTAAAATTATTGCTGCGTGTCGCTTCCTGGACCGGGCGTCTGGCTGCGTTGTCGGCCCGCCCCGTAGCGCTGCTACGACGGCGAACCTCCGCCTTGCCAGACATCCCGCCCAGAAACCGACACTCGACGCACTAATTTACTGGCGGGCCCTTAGACTCGAGCACCGGCTTGCCTCCGGCGACGCGCGTTCCAACCCGTCCGACAAGGCGGGGGGAGGGCCGGGTCCTCGGCCCAGCGCCGAGCGCAGCGCAGGCTGTCTATGATCCACAGGTGGCCGGACTGATTCGACGTGAGGATGTCGAGGCCGTCCGCGAGCGCACCCCGATCGACGAGGTGGTCGGGGACTACGTGACCCTACGCCCGGGCGGCGTCGGGGTGCTCAAGGGCCTGTGCCCCTTCCACGACGAGCGGACCCCGTCCTTCAACGTCCGTCCCCAGGTCGGGCGTTACCACTGCTTCGGCTGCGGCGAGGGCGGCGACGTCCTGGACTTCATCATGAAGATCGACCAGCTCACCTTCACCGAGGCGGTCGAACGCCTGGCCGCCAAGGCCGGGGTGACCCTGCGCTACGAGGACGGCTCGGGGCCAGATCGCGCCGAGTACGGACGACGCCAGCGACTCATCGACGCCAACGCCGAGGCAGAGGTCTACTTCCGGGAACAACTCGTCCGCCCCGGCGCGCTGATCGGGCGGGAGTTCTTGTCCGAGCGCGGATTCGACCGCGAGGCCGCCGAGCAGTTCAGCGTCGGCTTCGCCCCCTCCGGCTGGGACAACCTGGTCCGGCACCTGCGCGGACGAGGATTCCGAGACGAGGAGCTCACCGCGGCGGGCGTCGCCTCACCCGGCCGTCAGGGCCTCATCGACAGGTTCCGCGGTCGACTGGTCTGGCCGATCCGCGACCTCACCGGTGTGACCGTGGGCTTCGGCGCTCGCCGGCTCGAGGACTCCGACAACGGGCCGAAGTACCTGAACACCCCTGAGACGGCGCTCTACAAGAAGTCGGGGGTGCTGTACGGCATCGACCTGGCCAAGCGTGAGATCGCCAAGTCGCGTCAGGTCGTGGTGGTCGAGGGCTACACCGATGTGATGGCCATGCACCTGTCCGGGGTGACGACCGCGGTGGCCACCTGCGGCACCGCCTTCGGCACCGGCCACATCAAGATCGTCCGGCGGATGATCACCGACGACGACACCCGGGCGGGCGAGATCGTCTTCACCTTCGACGGCGACGAGGCTGGGCGCAAGGCCGCGCTCAAGGCGTTCTCGGAGGATCAGCGGTTCGTCGCCCAGACCTTCGTGGCCGTCGAGCCGCGGGGGATGGATCCCTGCGAACTCAGGTTGGCCGAGGGCGCGGACGGGTTGGCCCGCCTGCTCGCGGACAAGGAGCCGCTCTTCGAGTTCGTCATCCGCTCCACCCTCGCCGGGCTGGATCTGGATCGAGCCGAGGCCCGGGTCCAGGGCCTTCGAGCGTGCGCGCCGCTGGTCGCCCAGATCCGCGACCCCGCCCTGCGACCCGAGTATGCGCGCCGGCTGGCGGGCTGGCTCGGGCTCGATGTGGAGCAGGTCCGTCGAGCGGTGGCTGCCGCCGGCCGGGGTTCCGGCGGGCGCGAACGTGGCGGGCCGGGGGCCGACCCCGCCGTCGCCGATGCCGCTCACTCGTCCGGCCAGGGTGGCGGCCCGCAGATGGTGGGCGAACAAGCGCCGCCACCACGACCCGACCTGCGCGACCCGGTGGTGATGGGGGAGCGGCAGTTCCTGCAGATGGTGCTGCAGTTCCCGGACCGAGTCGATCCGGGAGGGTTTGACGCGATCGGCCCTGGTGCCCTGGTCACTCCCGTCTACCGAGTGGTCGACGACGCCATCCGCGCGCTCGGCGGGCCTGCCGGCGCGGGGGCCGACTGGGTCGACCGGGTCACCGAGGCCGCCCCGGACATGATGCGTTCCACCATCGTCGAACTCGCCGTTGCCGACCTGCCCGAGCGGCGTCCCGAGCACCTCGGGGCGCTCGCCGACGGCCTGCTGCGTGGAGTCCGCCAGCGTCAGCTGTTGCGCGAGCGAGCCGAGGCCTACTCCCGGCTGCAGCGCGCTGAGGCGGCAGGGGACCATCAGGCGGTCGCCTCGGCCAGCGCCGAGATGATGCGCCTGCAACGCGCCGAGCACGACCTGCGAGCGGGGTAGCACGGGTCGAGCCGGCGCGTTCGGCCAGGTGTCGCGTCGATCGCGCTCTGACCGGCGCGAGCAGCGGCCGGTGAGGCGTGCAAACCGGTTCGGAGCATCGGCTGGACGCTGATACGCTATTGCGGCGCCGCACCCGATCCCGCGTAGCTCAATTGGCAGAGCATCCGACTGTTAATCGGACGGTTACTGGTTCGAGTCCAGTCGCGGGAGCCACACGAACAGGCCCCTGACCTGCGCAAAGGGTAGTTCGGGGGCCTCCTGTATCCCCGGCCGTGCCATCTCCGTGCGATAGGTCGCCTCGGGAAGGGCTCGCGATCATCCCGTCACCCGTCTGCACCGTGCGTGGATGCGAGCAACGCGCCGTCAGCCGTCAGGCTGCGACAGTGTGGTTGGCAGAGCGAACGACGATGACCACCCCGGTTCGATCCGACCCAGGGTGACTCGGCCAGGAGGCACCTATGACGTCCCGCGCTGAACAGATCTTCTCCGAGGTCTTCGAGTCGCTGCCGCGGCAGGGGCCTGGGAATCTGGCTAGCACGAGCAGGGCTCTGTCGCTCTGCTCGGACCTGCCACCCGCGCCGCGGATACTCGACCTGGGCTGCGGCTCGGGAGCCCAGACCATGCACCTGGCCGCACTCACCTCGGGGACCATCCTCGCCGTCGACGCTCACCAGCCCCTGGTCGAGCGGCTCGAGAACGCGATCACCGAACACGCACTCGCCGAGCGGGTGACCGCGCAGATCGCCGACATGGCGAGTCTCGCCCTGCCCGCGCAGAGCGTCGACCTCGTCTGGTCCGAGGGCGCGCTCTACCACCTCGGCCTCGACGCCGCGGTGCCGATGTGCGCCGGCTGGTTGCAGCCCGGTGGCTACCTCGTCTTCACCGAGGCGGTCTGGCGTACCGCGGACCCTCCGGCGCAGGCGCGTGAGCTCTTCGCCGACTACCCCGGGATGGGCCGGATCAGTGACGTGCTGGCCGTGCTGGCTGCCCAAGAGCTCCTCGACGTCGGCCACTTCGATCTGCCGGCCGAGGCCTGGTGGGACGACTTCTACACCCCGCTCGAGGACCGCGTCGCCGCCCTGCGCGCCGGGCATGCCGACGACCCCGAAGCCCTGGAGGCTCTCGACCAGGTCGCCCGGGAGCCCGACCTGTTTCGCCGCCTCGGCGAGCACTACGGCTACACCTTCTTCGTCGCCCAACGCAGCACCTGAGCCTGCGCCGCGCCTCCCGAAGCCACCGGGCGCCGCCACCTGGCCATGGAATCCCACTGGGAGATGATTGCGAAGTTGATGAGGACCGTGTTGTCAGGGAACAGCAGGACGGCCACGACGCATCAGGCCCCAGCGCCTTGGCGAGGTAGTCCACCTCGACCTCAGGCAGGTCGGGCACGTCGACCTCCAAGGCGGCGGCGTCGATGCCGAGCATCCACGCCAGAGTTCCCTTCCCGAGGGTCCCCGAGGCGACCGCTTTGAGGTGGGCCTCCTGAAGCGCCAGCGGGAACCGGCGCTGAGCAGCCGAATCCATGCGCAGGGTGATCTCGTCGATGTCGGAGTCGCGTACGAGGCAGCGGCGCAGCAGCCGCTGCGTGGGGTGGCCAGCCCAGACCGCGACATTTCCCGGGACGTGTCCGATCTCGTGGCTGAGGCGCCTGGAGAGCGCGTCGACGGAGACGCCCCACGTCCAGACGAGTTCAGCGAGTTGGCTGTCGTCGATGCCGTCCCAGTCCACCCTCGTGACGACCTCTGTGGGCAGCAGGAGGTCAGCAGCGAAGGCATTCGCTGCGGCCTCGTGCTGGCCGGACGCGTGGGCGTCCAAACCGTCGTCGTGATGGCCGAGGACCAGGTGACCGAGTTCGTGGGCCATGTCCCAGTTCTCGCGGAACCAGTTCCCAGTCGCAGGAACCACAACGACCCGCCGTCCACCGGCCGTGAACGAGTAGGCGGTGGACAGTTCCGCGACGCGAACGACGTCTATGCCAAGCGCCTGCTCCAGGCGCTCCGCGAACGGGCGCACGAAGTTCGGTCCCAACTCCGTGTATACAGCGGCCGCACTACCCGGCAGGGCAGATAGGGGCTGCGGGTCGGGATACGCCTGTCGGTAGGCGAGGCCGATGTCGTTGAGGGTCTGCTCGTCGCCCTCGCGACCAGGGACGTCGCGGCGACCGGTCGCGTGGTCGAAGTCGTGCCGCGCCGCCACATTCAGTCGGTTCGGATCAGGGCGACCGGTGATGAGCCAGTGCAGGTCCGCGCCCAACAGCTCGGCCAGCCGAGCAAGTTCGATCGAGGAGAACTGGCGCTTGTCGTTCAGGGCGCGTGAGAACGCATCGGGGGTCATCCCGATGTCCCCTGCGATGTCCCGGTGGCGGGCATCTGGGCAGACCTGCCCGATCCGCTCCAGCGACCGCTCCCCGATGCTGCCCATCCAGCAAATGATACGCCTGCGATTGGGAAAATCCCAACGACACGGCACTGCTGCTGCCTCGCCGGAAGCGGTGAATTCGGCATGAATCTCCCAGAATCACGGCATCCGTCGTCCGAGTCACACTGCGGCGCACCCGCCGGCGAGAGGGTCGCGCGGTGTCGCACCGCTAGGGTGTGCTCACGCCGCCCCCAGCGCCCCGACGACGTGGCGAGACCCTCTCCCGGAGGTCCCCATGACGATCAAGGTCGCCCTGACCCACCGCACCCGCTACACCTTCGATCGGCCGGTCAAGGTATTTCCGCACGTGGTGCGGCTGCGTCCGGCCCCGCACAGCCGCACGCCGATCGAGGCATACACCCTGGACGTGAGCCCGGCCGAGCACTTCATCAACTGGCAGCAGGACCCGTTCGGGAACTACCTGGCCAGGCTGGTCTTCCCCGAGCCGACGACCGAACTGGAGTTCACCGTCGGCCTGGTGGCCGATCTCCAGGTGATCAACCCCTTTGACTTCTTCGTCGAGGAGTACGCCGAGACCTTCCCCTTCTCCTATCCCAGAGAACTGGCCGGCGACCTCAAGCCCTACCTCGCGCCCGTCGAGGACGCCGAGGGCGCAGGCCTGGACCCCAGCGTCACGGCCTGGATCGACTCGCTCCCGCCGGTGCCCGAGAACGGCAGCCGGATCGTGGACTTCCTGGTCCAACTCAACGCCGCCGTCCACGCCGAGGTCGCCTACTCGATCCGGATGGAGGCGGGCGTGCAGACGCCCGCCGAGACCCTGCAGCGCCGGATCGGCTCGTGCCGTGATTCGGCCTGGCTGCTGGTGGCCGTCCTGCGCCACTACGGGCTGGCCGCGCGCTTCGTCTCCGGGTATCTCGTCCAGTTGGCCTCCGACCAGAAGTCCCTGGACGGCCCCAACGGCCCGGAGGCCGACTTCACCGACCTGCACGCCTGGACCGAGGTGTACATCCCCGGGGCCGGCTGGATCGGGCTGGACCCCACCTCGGCGCTGTTCGCCGGCGAGGGCCACATCCCGCTGGCCGCCACCCCGCATCCGGTGGGCGCGGCCCCGATCACCGGCGCCACCGGACCCTGCCAGGTGAGCCTGGAGTTCGAGAACGTCGTCACCCGCTTTCACGAGGATCCGCGAGTCACCAAGCCGTACACCGACGCACAGGTGGCACAGCTGAATCGGCTCGGCGAACAGGTGGACGCCCGGCTGCGCGACCAGGAACTCACCCTGACGATGGGCGGCGAACCCACCTTCGTCTCCATCGACGACTTCGAATCACCCCAGTGGACCGTGGCCGCCGACGGGGCGGACAAACGGCGCCTGGCCAACCGGCTGACCCAGGCGTTGCAGTCGGAGTTCGCCAAAGGCGGTCTGCTGCAACGCGGCCAAGGAAAGTGGTACCCGGGCGAGCCGTTGCCCCGCTGGCAGTTCGCCTTGCACTGGCGCGAGGACGCAGTGCCGCTGTGGGCCAACCCCGAGGTGCTCGCCGACCCGACCGATCACACCCGCAGCGACCCGCAGGCTCCGCTGCGAGCCGAACAACTGGCCCGTGCCATGGTGGCCGCGCTCGGCCTGCCACCCAGTCAGGCACACCCCTGCTATGAAGACCCGCTGCTCGCCCTGGCCGCCGAATACGCCGCCCCCGAAGGCGAAGCGGTGGCCGAACAGTCGCACCCCGGCCCGGCCCTGGTCACCGACCTCGACGCGGGCTCCGGCGGGCCGGTGGCCTGGGCGGTGCCGTTGAGCCCGGACAACCCCGACGCGGGCACCCGGGCCGAGGGCAGCCCGGACACCTCGATCCCGTGGGTGTCGGCCACCTGGCGCACCCGCAGGGGCCGGATCGTGCTCATTCCCGGAGACTCGCCCGCCGGGCTGCGGCTGCCGCTGGCCTCGATCGCCTGGACCCCGCCGGACGTGCCCGTCCAGGAGTCCTATGTCCACGCCGGCCCACCCCTGTCGAGCGATCCGGCGGCCTTGCGCGCGGTGACCATGCCCGCCGAGCGGGTGCTGGCCCCCACCGCCCTGGTCGTGCAGGCGCGCGACGGCTTCGTGCACGTCTTCCTGCCCCCGCTGGAACGCCTCGACGACCTCGTCGCCTTGCTCGCCCTGCTGGAGACCGTCGCCTCCCAGCAGGCCCGCCAGCACGGCGGCGGCATCGTGGTGGAGGGGTACGGCCCTCCACCCGACCCCCGGCTCCGCACCCTGATGGTGACACCGGACCCGGGCGTCATCGAGGTCAACGTCCAGCCCACCTCGAGTTGGTCCGAACTACGCGACCTGACCCACACTCTGTACCGGGTCGCCCGCGAGAACCGTTTGGGTACAGAGACTTTCGGCCTGGATGGGCGTCACTCCGGCACCGGTGGCGGCAATCACCTCACCCTCGGCGGCCCCACACCGGACGCCTCCCCGATGCTGCGCCGCCCCGACCTGCTGGTCAGCATGCTCACCTACTGGCAACGTCACCCCAGCCTGAGCTACCTGTTCTCAGGCCGGTTCATCGGCCCCACCTCCCAGGCCCCGCGGGTGGACGAGGGCCGGCCGGAGACGCTGTACGAGTTGGAGATCGCCTTCGCCCAGATCGAGGCGCTGGCAGCGGACGACACCCGTCGGCTATGGGCGGTCGACAGGGCGCTGCGGCACCTGCTCACCGATGTCACCGGCAACACCCACCGGGCCGAGTTCTGCATCGACAAGCTCTACAGCCCGGACGGCCCCCGGGGACGGCTCGGCCTGGTGGAACTGCGTGGCTTCGAGATGCCCCCGCACCCCGACATGGCACTGGTCCAGGCCCTCCTGGTGCGTGCCCTGCTGGTGCGTTTTGCCGAAGACCCCTACTCGGCGCCACTGATCCGGTGGGGCACCCGACTGCACGAGCGCTACCTGCTGCCGCACTTCGTGGCCGCCGACCTGGCCCATGTGGTGGCGGACCTGCGCGCCCACGACCTGGACGTCGACCTGGCCTGGTTCGACCCGTACCTGGAGTTCCGCTTCCCCCGGTACGGCACCACCTCGGTGGAGGGAGTGGACCTCGAACTGCGGGCCGCCATCGAGCCCTGGCACGTGCTCGGGGAGGAGGCCACCGGCTCCGGCACCGCCCGTTACGTCGATTCCTCGGTGGAGCGGCTCCAGGTACGCACCACCGGTCTGCAGCCCGACCGGCACCTCGTGCTCTGCAATGGCAGGCCGGTGCCGATGACCAGCACCGGCACCCCCGGTGAGCAGGTCGCGGGGGTGCGCTACAAGGCGTGGCAACCTCCGTCCGGGTTGCACCCCATGCTCCCGGTCGACGCACCGCTCACCTTCGAGGTGATCGACCGGGCGAACCGGATGTCACTGGGAGGTGCGACGTATCACGTCCACCACCCTGGCGGACGCTCGTACGACACCTTCCCGGTCAACCCGATGGAGGCAGAGTCGCGAAGAACTCGCCGGTTCGAGCCGATGGGTCATACCGTGGGACGCGTGGACATCGATGCGCTGGCTGCCCGCCAGGCCTGGCACAGCGTCGGTGAACAGGACTATCCGCTGACCCTGGACCTGCGGCACACCATTCCCCGTCGCTGGGGCCGCTCGTGACTCTGAGGTCCCGGTACCAGGCGGCCTCAGCCGGGCATCGACGGTACGACGAGTTCTGCACTCCGGACGGGCAGGTGCGCCCAGGCTGGGAGCGGGTCGGCGCGCTGTCGGACCTAGACGCCGACGACCTGGTCCGCGCCCACGCCGAGGTCCGCCAGATCCTGCGGGACAGCGATGTCAGCTACACCCCGAGCCCCACGGCGACCGTGTCCCTGGTGGACACCCCGTCACCGTCGACCGGGACCACTGCGCTGACCGATCCGGTGCGCTGGCAGCTGGACGCCGTCCCGCTGGTGGTCGGCGAGGAGGAGTGGGGACAGGTCGAGGCCGGGCTCGCCCAGCGGGCCGAGCTGTTCGACGCGATCCTGCACGACGTGTACTCCGAGCAGAGGCTGCTGCGCGACGGGCTGCTGCCGCCAGCGGCGATCTTCGATCACGCCGAATACCTGCGCCCCCTGGTCGGAACGCCGTCGCACCTCCACCTCACCGGCGTCGACCTGGGCCGAAACTCCAACGGCGAGTGGCTGGCCCTGTCGGACCGTACCCAGGCCCCCTCCGGCGCCGGGTACGCCCTGCAGAACCGGCGCGTGCTGGAGCGAGTGCTGCCGGAGATCTTCTCCGGAGCCAACCTGGCCCGGCTCAACCCCTTCTTCCAGGCGTTGCGCACCAGCCTGCTGGCAGCCGCCCCGGACGGTAAGGACGACCCCCGGGTGGTGGTGCTCAGCCCCGGACCACAATCCGAGACCGCCTTCGACCAGGCCTTCGTGGCCTCCCTGCTCGGCTTCCCGCTGATCGAGGGCAGCGACCTCACCGTGCGGGACGGGCGGGTCTGGCTGCGGGTGCTCGGCTCGCTGGAACCGGTGGACGTCATCCTGCGCCGGGTGGACTCCGCCTGGTGCGACCCGCTGGAGTTGCGCTCGGGCTCGCGGCTGGGAGTCACCGGCCTGGTGGACTGCGTGCGTCGCGGCACGGTCAGCGTCGTGAACCCGCTCGGCTCAGGCATTCTGGAGAACCCGGTGCTGCTGGCCTTCCTGCCGGCGCTGAGCAGGAGACTGCTCGACGAGGACCTCACACTCGCGTCGGTGCGCACCTGGTGGTGCGGGGAGCCGGACGGGATGAAGTACGTGCGGGCCCACCTGGACTCCATCGTCGTGCGCTCGATCGTGCGGGACGGCGGACGCAGCGTGCGCGGCCCGGCGTTGACCCGGGTCCAGCGTGAGTCGCTGCTCGCGGTGATCGAGCGGGAGCCACACCGGTATGTGGGGCAGGATCTGGTGGACCTGTCGGTGGCGCCGTCCGCGGTGGATGGGGAGATCGCGCCCCGCGCGGTGACCTTGCGGGCGTTCACCGCCCGTGCCGGAGCCCGGTACGAGGTGATGGCCGGGGGACTGGCCTACGGCTCGCGGATGCACCGGGCCGGCGTGTTGGTCACCGAGCCCCACGCGGGGGTCTCCAAGGACGTGTGGGTGGCCGGAAGGGCCCTGCCGCACCCGCCGATGCCCGCGCCCGAGCGGGAACTGCTGACCCCGGCGACCGTCGCGTCCTCGGGTGCCATGGTGCCCCGGGTGCTGGACGACCTGTACTGGGTCGGCCGCTACGCCGAGCGGGCCGAGGACCTGCTCCGCTTGCTGATGGCCACCGGGCGGGTCGCGGTGGACCAGACCTACGACGCCGACACGTCCGAAGCGTATGAGCAGGTACTGGCCGCTCTCACCCATGTGTCCGGAACCTATCCGGGGTTCCTGGCCGGTGACCGGGCTGTACGCGAGGAGTTGCGCTCGCTCATCGCCGACGGCACCCGGGTGGGGAGCGTGACGGCCTCTATCGCCTCTCTGCACCGGGCCGCCAACGGTGTCCGCGACCAGTTCTCGGGCGATGTATGGATGGTGCTGGCCGGCATCGAACGCGCCTGTGCGGATCTGGCCGAGGTCGAACGGGCCTCGTGGCCGGCGATGACCGTGGCAGGCGAACGGATCCTGACCAGGCTGCTCGCCCTGGCCGGCGTGTTCTCGGAGAACATGGTGCGCGACCCGGGCTGGTACATGCTCGACACCGGCCGGGGCCTGGAGCGAGCGTTGCAGGTGCTGCGGCTGCTCGAGGTCACCCTGGCCACCCAGCACTCCCCGGGGGTGGAGCGGATCGTTGCCGAGACCGTGCTCACCGCGACCGAGTCGATCCTGACCTTCCGACGCCGGCTGCGCGGCGGCATCCGGTCCGTCGCAGTGGTGGACCTGCTCGTCACCCAGGCCGACAACCCACGCTCGGTGGCCTACCAACTACAACGGATCCTGTCGAACCTGTTGCGAATCCCGGATTCCCGCCAGGAACTCGAGCCGGTACGGATGGTGGACGAACTCATCGCCGACGTGGCCGCCCTCGACACCATCGAACTGACCCGGGTGCACGACGGTGAGCGTCCGGCGCTGCTGGCCGAGCTCACCTCGCTGCAGGACCGGCTGCGGACGCTCTCCGACGCCATTCACCGGCAATGGCAGCGCCTGCCGGTCGAACCCCGACAACTCCGATCGCAATGGTTCACCGGCGACCTCGACGCAGGTACCGGTGCACCGCAGGACCTGCGACGGTCCGGGGGTGTCTCGAGGTGAGGTACCGGATCCAACACTCCACGGTGTACACCTACGACGACGATGTGACCGACAGCTACGGCCTGTTGCACGGTCACCTGCGCGACCTGCCGTGGCAGCAGGTGGTGGACTATCGGTTGCGGCTCGACCCCGAGCCGCAGACCCTCACCCGTCGGGTCGACCCGTACGGCAACACCCAGACGAACTTTCACGTCTCCACCCCGCACACCCGGCTGGAGGTCACCGCGGTCACGACCGTGGACATCAGCCCACCGGTGCTGGACCCCGACGCACTGGGGATCGGATGGGAGGCGGCCAGACCCGGCCTGGCGCACCGTGAGGCTGACCTGCCCGGCTACGAGAATGCCTGGTCCGCAGTCGACTTCACCCTGGCCACGAAGAAGGTGGATATCCCGGCCGCGGTGCGTGAGTACACCGAGGTGTCCTTTGCGCCGGGACGCCCGATCGGGGAGGCGCTGGTGGAACTGATGCACCGGGTGCACGAGGACTTCACGTACAAGTCCGGCTCCACCACGCTGAGCACCACCGTCGCCCAGTTGATGGAGCGCAGGACGGGTGTCTGCCAGGACTTCTCCCACGTCATGATCGCGGGCCTGCGTTCGCTGGGGCTGGCCGGACGATACGTCAGTGGCTATCTGGCGACCCGCCCGCCGCCTGGCAAGCCCCGTCTCGTCGGGGCGGACGCCACCCACGCCTGGGTGGGCTGCTGGGTGCCCGGGCTCGACTGGATCTACCTCGATCCCACCAACGACAAGCTCATCGACACCAGCCACGCCACCTCCGGGTGGGGGCGGGACTACGACGACGTGACTCCGCTCAAGGGAGTGATCTTCACCGAGGCGGAGGAGTCCACGATGAAGGTCTCGGTCGACATGGCCCCGGTGGACGAGGCCGGCGACCAACTGCCGGGATCGGGTTAGAGGAATGCGCAGGTTCACCTGTCCGGTGTGCTCGGCGACCCTGAGCTTCGAGAACTCGGTGTGTCTGAGCTGCGCAGCTGCGGTGGGCTACCAGCGCTCGCAGGTGGCGATGGCCGAACCTGGCCCCGAGACTGCGATCTGCGACCAGCTCGACGTGAACGGCTGCAACTGGCTCGTCGAGGAAGCTGACGAATCCCGCTGTCTTTCATGCCGGCTGACCCGCACCAGGCCCCGGGACGAAGACGAGGCAGGGACGAGGCAGTGGCGGCTGGCGGAGGCCGCCAAGAGGCGCCTGGTCTTCGGTCTGGACGAGTTGCGGCTGCCGGTGCGGATCAGCGACGGCTTCGTGGGCATCGCCGTCGACCTGCTGTCCTCGACGCAGGCGCCGGTGACCACGGGCTACCACAACGGGGTGATCACCGTCGATCTCGCCGAAGCAGATCTTGCGGTACGAACCCGCCGTCAGCAGCAACTGGCCGAGCCGTACCGCACCATGCTGGGCCACCTCAGGCACGAGTTCGGCCACTACTACGACGAGGTGCTCGTCGCCGGGAATCCCCTGCAAGAGCGCTACGTCGAGGTCTTCGGGGACCCGAGCACACCGTATGAGCAGGCACTGCGGCGTCACTACGATCAAGGCCCGCCCCCGGACTGGCACCAGCACTACGTCAGCGCCTACGCGAGCATGCATCCCACGGAGGACTTCGCCGAGTGCCTGGCGCACTACCAGCACATCCAGGACACCCTGCAGACCGCGTCCCAATGGGGCCTGACGACGGGCACCTATCCCGACACGGCGACGCCATTCGACCAGGTGCTGCACGATGCGTGGCTCCCGACGAGCGTGGCCTTGAACGAGATCAACCGGAGCATGGGCAGCCCGGACCTGTACCCCTTCGTGCTGTCCGAGACCGTCATCGCCAAACTCGGCTACGTCGGCGAGGTGGTGGCCTCGGCGTCGTGACGGGATGGGCCCACGGATTCACCCCCTGGACGCTCGGTCGAGTCGGGCACGATAGTCAGATGCAGACTGAAGCCAGATCGGCGCCAGGCGTGGTCTAGCCTGGTCTAGCCTTGGGGCCCGGGAGGCGTCCGATGAGCCCGACACCGCCGAGAACCAGACCGCTCACGGTCGCCGCCGCGGTCGTGATCCTCGTCGTGGCCGGGCTCTACCTCCTCGACCCTTACGGATTCGGCAGCACGGTCTTCTTCGTCACGGCCGGGGTGAGTGTCCTCGCCGTCGTCATCGGACCCCTCGTCCATCGCCCTCGTCCGTTGCGGCCGTGGGTGTTTCTGGCGGTCGGCTGCGCGTGCTTCATGGTGGGGGTGGCCTTGCGGCAGACTCCCGCGTCCACCTCGACGTTGCTGGAGTCGGCCGATCTGTGGGCCATCGCCGGATACGCGTGTACGGCCGTCTTCCTCATCGAACTGGTCCGGCAGACGATGCCGCGGGACAGTCTGCTGGGTCTGGATGTGGCCGCGATCGTCGTCGGAGCCGTGCTGGTGGGGTGGGTGCTGGACATCGGCTCGACCGTGCGTCGGGGGCAGGTGGGCGTGGCCGGCCTGGCGATCAGCGCGAGTTACCCGGTGATGGACACGATCCTGCTGCTGCTCGTTCTGTTGCTCGCCTTTCGCCGTGGCCGGGGCAATCCCTCGCTGGAGGCGATCGTCATCAGCGTCACCACGATGCTCATCGGCGACGCCGCCTACTCCTTCATCTGGGTGCAGCACCCGGGCGTCATCGTCCCGTGGGCCAGCGTCTTCCACCTCGTGGCGTACGCCACCATGGGGCTCGGGGTCTCCTTGCCCTCGATTCGAGAGCTGTCTCAGCGGCAGGTGGTCACAACCAAGCTCGGGCGTGGCCGCGAACTCGTCATCTTCATCGCGCTCATGGTCCCGGCCGCGACACCGCTGATGCTGCCCACCTACGGGGTCCTCGATTCGGTGGTCCGCGGCCTGCTGGTGGCCACGCTGGGGGTCATCGTCTTCATCCGACTGCGGCGCACGATTGATGCGCTGCACAAGGCCGAGGAGACGGTGCGCCGGCGGGCCACGTCCGACACGCTGACCGGTCTGCCGAACCGGCTTGCCCTCAGCGAACTCATCGAGGAACGACTGGCCGGGCCCGGATCCGCTCGGGCGGCACCGCTCTGGCTGATGCTCATCGACTTCGACAACTTCCGCCAGGTCAACGACGGGTGGGGGTACGGCACCGGAAACGAGGTGCTGCAGATCGCCGCGCGGCGCCTGCAGTCGACCTTCACCGAGGCGCTGCTGGTGGCGCGTAGCGGTGGCGACCAGTTCGCCGTGGTCTGCGAGCATCGACAACGGCTGCCGGAGTCCGCGGCGATGTCGGTGCTCGCCCGCGGATGGCGGGACATCCCGCTCAGCGCGGGACGCCGCACACTGATCACCCCGACGGTCGGCATCGTCGAGTCCCCCGATTGTCCAGGCTCGGCCGAGGAGCTGATGCGCAGCGCGGACATCGCCCTGCACCACGCCAAAGGCCATGCCGAACCGCGGGTCTCGTACTTCGACGCCTCCATCCGCGAGCGCACCTCGCGGCGCCACGAGTTGGCCAACTCCCTGCGCACGGCCATCGACGACGGGCAGATCTCCATCGCCTACCAACCGATCTGTACCGGCCCCGGCTTCGCGGACCTGGCCGGCTGGGAGGCGCTGGCGCGGTGGACGCATCCGCAACTGGGCACGATCAACCCCGCGGAGTTCGTGCCGATCGCCGAGGACACGGATCTGATCATCCAGCTCGGTGAGTTCATCCTCGACCGGGCCCTGCATCAACTGGCCCGGTGGCAGGTCGACTTCGGCCGGCCCGATCTGCACATGGCAGTGAACGTCTCACCCGTGCAACTGCTGCGCACGGACGTCAGCGCTGCGGTGCGCACGGCGCTGGACGACACCGGGATCAGCCCGGCAGACCTGTGGGTCGAGATCACCGAGTCGGTGGCACTGGAGCAGTCGGATCTCGCGATGCACAACGTGGCCGCGGTCAATGCCTCCGGAGTGGTGATGTGCGTGGACGACTTCGGCACCGGTTACTCTTCGCTGAACTACCTGCGGACGCTGGGCGTCAAGGTGCTCAAGATCGACAAGTCGTTCACCGCGCACGTCACCACCGACGACCGGGATCGCCGGCTGATCAACGCCATCGTGGATCTGTCGCAGGCCCTCGGTCTGGACGCGGTGATCGCCGAAGGCGTGGAGACCGAGGAGCAGGCGCAGGCGCTGCAGGACCTGGAATGCACTCACGCCCAAGGGTTCCTCTTCGGCGAACCCGTTGCGGCGCAACCGGCCGCGGCTCAGGCTCGACGGCTGGTTGCCCGGCGCGGAACTGGTGAGGGCGCGGTGCCCGGCGCGCAGTGCCAGGACCCGGGCACGTTGCCCGGCCCGGGGACGATGACGGGGCGATGGCGTTGAGGGACGGGTGGCGTTGAGGGCGGGTGCGAGGTGTGCCTGGCCGCCGAACGGTGAACTGACAGTGGGGCGTGTGGGGCTTGAACCCACGACCGGAGGATTATGAGTCCCCTGCTCTGACCGACTGAGCTAACGCCCCATGGGCATGAGACTACCTCGACGACTGAACCTTCCACGCAGGCGCGAGCACCTACTGCGCACGCGGCGACGTCGCAGGCCGGGGCAGGCTTGGAGCGTGGGTCAGCGCTCCACCAGCGTCAGGGAGAAGGCGTATCGCGAGGCCCGGTACACATGCTGGCCGAACTCGATCGGACGGCCGGTCATGTCGAAGGCGATTCTGGTCATCGTGAGTAGTGCGGCCGACCGCTTCTCGTTCAGGCGCCGGGCCTCATCGGACGTGGCGTTGCGGGCACCGATGGTCTGCTCGGCGAGGTGGATGTGTACTCCGGCACCGCGCATCAGCTCGTAGAGACCGTGTTGCTCCAACGATTCCTGAGTCATCGAGACCAGGTCGACCGGCAGGTAGTTCACCAGGATGGCGATGGGCTCGTCGTGGGCGTACCGCAGTCGCTGAATCGCCAGCACAGGCGTCTCCGGCTCCATCCGCAGCGCGTCGGCGACCTCGTCCGGGGCAGGCTCCTCGGTGAAGGCGAGCACGTCCGTGCGAGGTTCCTTGCCGGCGCTGCTCAGGTCCTCGTACAGGCTTGTCAGCTCCAGAGGACGCCGAACCTGCGCGCGAACCACCTGCGTGCCCACGCCCCGGCGGCGTACGAGCAGGCCCTGGGAGACCAGGTATTCGATGGCTCGGCGGATCGTGGGGCGCGAGACGCCAAGTTCGTCGGCGAGGCGAATCTCGTTGCCCAGCAGGGAACCGGCCGGGATGTTGCCGTTCTCGATGTTGGACTGCAGTGACTGCGCCAACTGGAAGTACAAGGGGACGGGAGACGTCCTGTCGACTGTAATGACCGACGCAACCGTCATGGGTGCCCCTTTCGTCGCCTCACGCGGAGACCGTGTGATGTAACAAACCAACATATGGTGGGTGGTTGAAGGTGACAAGTACACCAAG
This sequence comes from Actinomycetales bacterium, assembly GCA_047974565.1. GTDB lineage: Bacteria > Actinomycetota > Actinomycetes > Actinomycetales > CAWJMD01 > JBDIAG01. The sequence continues at coordinate 87,744 of JBKECN010000034.1, read as the reverse complement.
GTCTGGATCGTGTCACGAACCCGGGTCGTCTGTGCGGACGATGGACGCTCGGTTGGCCGCGAGAGTGATGCGCCGGGCCGGGAGCGCCTCTCGGCGCGTGGCCGCTCGAAGCGGCTTCAGGTGGAGCCCGGGGCTACCGCGGCCCGGCGCACGATCCAGGGTAATGCCGATGCCGGTGCCTGACGAATCATCCCGCTCCAGCGCCGGGGCGATGCCTTCACTGCACCTGAAGGTCACCCGTTCGCCAGCTGGCCGCCGCCGCCTCGAGGTTCTCGGCGAGTCGCACGAGCCGAGCCGCCGACAGCGTGTCCGGAAGCTCTTCGGGCCCCGTGCGTGCCCTGCCCACCGCCACCACCCTGGCGAAGGCCGCGGCGCGTTGCAGGGCGATGGCGAAGTCTCCGTCGTAGACCCCGTGCAGCACCGCGTCGGCCAGGGCGAGCACCTGATCCGGGCCGGGGGGTTCGGCCACGCCCGCGACAGCCTCGAGCACGGGTGTGCTGCGCCGGCCCTCGTCGAACTCGGTTGCCGCCCGGCGTGGATCGGCGCGAACCCAACTGCGCAGCAGATAGACCCGCCACAGAGCGCCCGGCAGCGAGTCGGCGGGCGCGTCCGACCACAGTTCGGCGAGCACCTCGAGACCGTCGGAGTCGGCCAGTTCAACCAGGCGCTGCAGAGCCTCGGGGTGGCGGCCCTCCTCACGTCCGCGCAGCACCAGGACGCGAGCGGTCGCGTAGGCGGCCTCGTGTCGCTCAGCGGGATCTGCACCGCCGGGCCGGGTGTCCATCGCGAGCGGACCGAACAGGGTGGGCCGGTGGAATCGGCGGGCCGTCATGCCCGCACTCCCACCCGTGTGCAGCAGCATCGACCCCGACGCGAGGATCGCGCGGGGGTCACAACTTGACCGGGGGTGGCGGTGGGGGCAGGTGGGTGCGCGGGCACAGATCGAGGTTGAGATCACCGAAGGCGAGTGCCTCGTCGACCAGGGCGCGCACCGTCCAGCCCCCCTCGTCGCCATAGTCGGTGATCGAGACCCGGTAGATCGTCACCTCGTACCGCGATGGCGTGCCGTAGGCGACCTCGACGATCCCGATGAGCTTCGCGTCGTGCGGCTCGCCGTCGACGAATGGCTGACTCCACCGGCTCCACGCGTTCGGCTTGGCGCTCCACACCCCGTTGCTCATGACGTCGTTGAGGGCCAGTTCGAGCAGGATGCTGCGGGCCGCGTCCTCGGGCAGCACAGCGGCAGGGCGGATCACCTCAGTGACCGCGACGCGCCCCTGCGCAACCATTCACACCTCCGACTCGGTAGGCCCGAACGGTTGTGGCAGTACCTGGGGACAGGTACGGACCCAATTCGTACAGGCGCAACGGAAACAGTCTGCTACAGAATCATCGGTGCACGGGGGCCAGTCAAACAGGCTACCTCTGATATCCAGCATTCGGACCTGATCGATATAGCCCATACCGCCTTATACTTCGCGAATACCGGGCACCACGGACGACCCTACCTGAGGTGGGTACGTGACGTCCGCCAGGTCTTCGTCCTGACACCTGAGGATCCCTCTGGGGACCCGGGGCGGCGCGCGCGTACCCCCGCCTGGCGCACCAGGCGTCGTTGGTAGGTCATACTGGGCACGCGTGGCGATGCAATGCCTTCGGGCGATGGTCGTCAACCAGGCGCCGCAGGCGCCTGGTGATCCGCGAACGTGGTGACGCATGGACCGGTAGATTGCTCGACACTGAGGTCCTCGGGCTGGTGAGTCACACTCGGCTGCCCGACCAATTTCATACAGCACGCGCCGTTGATGAGCCCTCGCGGGCCGCTGGCAACCCTCGCAGGGTGAGGACGTTGGGGAAGACGTACCTCACACGCATATTGAGGAGGCCGGTATGTCTGCACCGATCACGCGGGGCGTACTTTTCGTGCACTCAGCGCCGCGCGCGTTGTGCCCACATGTGGAGTGGGCCGCGGGCAGCGTGCTGGGCATTCGGGTTGCCATCGATTGGATCCCGCAGCCCGTCACCCCGGCGATGTTCCGGGGAGAGTTCTCCTGGCAGGCTCCAGCCGGTACCGGGGCCACCCTGGCCTCCAGCCTGCGCGGCTGGAACCACCTGCGCTACGAGGTCACCGAGGAGCCGGCCCGGGGCGTGGACGGGGGCCGGTGGAGCCATACCCCGGACCTGGGCATCTTCCACGCGGTCACCGACGTGCACGGCAACGTGGTCGTCCCCGAGGACCGGATTCGCGCGGCCTTGCACGCGGGCCGGCAGGACCCGCAGGCGTTGCGTGCCGAGTTGGACCTGGCCCTCGGGCAGGCCTGGGATGACGAGCTCGAGCCCTTCCGGTACGCCGGGGAGGGTGCCCCGGTCCGGTGGTTGCACCGGGTCGGCTGACCGCCCGGGCCTACGTCAGGACGCGGTGCGGAAGGCCACGCAGGCGTTGGCGCCGCCGAATCCGAAGGAGTTGTTGAGCGCCACTCCGTCCCCGATCTGACGAGGCTTGTCGCGCACCACGTCCAGGGTCATCTTGGGATCGAGTTCGGTGATGTTGATCGTCGGCGGTGCCAGGTGGTGGTGCAGCGCCAGGATGCAGAAGATGCCCTCCAGTGCGCCGGCTGCGCCCAACAGGTGTCCGGTCATCGACTTTGTCGCCGAGATCACCACGTCGTCGGCATGTGAGCCGAGAACCTCGGTGATGCCGAGCACCTCGCCGAGGTCTCCCACGGGGGTGGAGGTCGCGTGGGCGTTGATCGTGACGATGTCCGAGGGCTCGAGTCCACCGTTCGCCAGGGCTGCGCGCATGGCCCGGATCTGACCGGCAGCGGTCGGGTCCGGCTGGGCGATGTGGTGCCCGTCGGCGGTGAGCCCGGCCGAGACCACCTCCGCGTAGATCCGCGCGCCCCGGGCGCGGGCGAACTCCTCGCGCTCCATGACGACGAAGCCCGCCCCTTCGCCGAGCACGAAGCCGTCCCGGTTGACGTCGTAGGGCCGGCTTGCCGTCTCGGGTGAGTCGTTGCGGGTGGACAGGGCACGCATGGACGCGAACCCGGCGATCGGCAGTGGGTGGATCGCCGCCTCGGTGCCGCCGGCGATGACCACATCGGCTCGGCCGGTGCGGATCATGTCCAGCGCGGTGGCCATCGCCTCGGCGCCGCTGGCGCAGGCCGCCACCGGGGTGTGTGCCCCCGCCTTGGCGTTGAACTCGATGGATAGCGCCCCGGAGGAACCGTTCGGCATGAGCATCGGCACGGTCATCGGCAGCACCCGGCGGGGCCCGGACTGCTTGAGCACGTCGTAGGAGTCCAGCAGGGTCCAGACACCGCCGATGCCGGTGGCTGCGACGACGCCGAGCCGGAGCGGGTCGACCTCGGGGGCACCGGCGTCCTGCCAGGCCTCCCGGCTGGCCAGCATGGAGTACTGACCGGACGGGTCGAGCTTCTTGGCCTCGTGCTTGGGCAGCACGTCCAAGGCCGGGACCTCCAACCGGCAGGCGAACTCGACCGGAAGGGGGTACGTGTCGAGCCACTCCTGGGGCAGACGCTTGGCGCCGCTGCGGCCGTCGAGGGCGGCCTGCCAGGTCGAGGTGGCGTCTCCGCCGATGGGGGTGGTGGCACCGATACCGGTGACGACAACTCTCTCGGGCGTACCCATCCTTGGGTCCTCCAGAAGTCAGGTCGAGGGACGAGGGCCGCACGCTCGCGTCGGCGGTGGTCTCGTCCCGGCTGTGTGGGGTGTCGAGGTCCCCGGTTGGAAGTCGGTGACACCAGCCGGTGGAGCCGTGCGCGCAGGTGGGATGCGCGCACGGGCCGGCCGATGTCCGGTGCCGCCACCGGGCCCCCGATGGGCCCAGTGGCGGTGCCGCGGCTCAGGCGCCCTGGGCCTGCTGGATGTAGGCCACGACGTCGCGCACCGTGGAGAGGTTCTTGATGTCCTCGTCGTGGATCTTCACGCTGAACTTCTCCTCAGCCTGAACGACGATGGACGTCATCGACAGCGAGTCGATGTCGAGGTCGTCGGTGAACGACTTGTCCAGTTCGACGGCCTCGGTCGGCAGGCCGGTCTCCTCGTTGACCAACTCGGCGATGCCGGCGAGGATCTCCTGCTCGGTCTGAGCCATTCGGTGTTCTCCTTCTTCATGGGTCGTGCCTCGGCAGGCCGTTGCGGCCTCTGTCGTGCTCCGTGGTCACGGAACGCTGTGGCGCAGGTTATCGTCCCGCAGGGTGCGCCGATAACGGCACGCGCGGGCTTGACCGTCTGGTGACCCCCTCAGGGCAGTTCCACCACCTGCGCCGCATAGACGAGCCCGGCCCCGAAGCCGATCAGCAGGGCACGGTCGCCGGTGGTGGCCTGCCCCTCATCGAGCAGGCGTCGGATCGCGATCGGGATCGAGGCGGCGGAGGTGTTGCCGGTCTCGGCGATGTCCCGGGCGACCGGGATGTGCTCGGGCAGGTGCAACTGCTTGATCATCGCGTCGATGATCCGCATGTTCGCCTGGTGGGGGACGAAGACATCGATCTCGTCGATGCTCAGGCCGGCGGCTTCGACCGCGCGACGCGCCACCGGCGCCATCGAGAAGACCGCCCATCGGAACACCGGCTGGCCATCCATCCGCAGCGTGGGCCACGGCTGGTCGGCGTCGAACCGCTTGTCGCGGAGCTCATCCCAGTTGGGGGTCTGGGTGATCGTCTCGGCTCGAGCCCCGTCGCTGCCCCACACGGTGGGTCCGATACCGGGGGTGGGGCTGGGAGCGAGTACCGCCGCGCCGGCGCCGTCACCGAAGATGAACGCGGTGCCCCGGTCGTTCGGGTCGGTCATCCCCGAGAGCTTTTCCACCCCGACGACCAGAACCGTGGACGAGGTGCCCGCGCGAATCAGGTCGTTGCCGATCGCCAGCCCGTGGCAGAAGCCCGCACAGGCGGCCGAGATGTCGAAGGCAGCTGCGGTTGCGGCGCCCAGCCGGTCCGCCAGGATCGGTGCCGCAGCCGGGGTCTGCAGCATGTGAGTGACGGTCGCCACAATCACCGTGTCGAGGTCCGAGGCCTCGATCCCGGCGTGCTCCAGCGCCTGACGGCTGGCGTGTTCGGCCATGTCCACGACGGTCTCGTCCGGCGCGGCGAAGTGCCGGGTGCGGATGCCCGAACGCTGCTGAATCCACTCGTCCGAGGAGTCGATCGCCTCGACGAGTTCACTGTTCGGTACCACTCGCGACGGCCGGTAGGCGCCTGAGCCCACAATGCGGCCGAACCGGTCACCGCCGGTGTGCGCGAGTGGCGAACGCGAGGACATCAGCCGTGCTCTGCCAGCAGGGCTCGGGCCGCCTCCAGATCCGCGGGTGACTTCACCGCCACCGACGGGACACCGCGCATCGCCCGCTTGGCCAGGTTGACCAGGGTGCCTGCCGGGGCGAGTTCGATCAGGGCGTCGACCCCGGTGTCGATCATCTGCTGCATGCACAGGTCCCACCGGACCGGGCGGCCCACCTGCAGGACGAGGCTGTTCAGTCCAGCCGCCGCGTCCGTGACGGGCTTGCCGTCGTAGTTGGACAGCAGCGGTGTGCCCGGGGTGCTCGCAGTCACGGTGGCGGCGGCGTCGGCGAGCGGACCGATCGCGGGATGCATGTGCTCGGTATGGAAGGCCCCGGCCACCTGAAGTGGCATCACCCGGGTCTTGGCGGGCGGATCAGCGGCCAGCGCGGCCAACTGGTCGAGGGTGCCGGCGGCGACCACCTGCCCGGCGCCGTTGACGTTCGCCGGGGTCAGGCCGAGGGCGGCCAGCCCCTGGAGAACCTCCTCGGGGTCACCGCCGAGCACCGCGCTCATCCCGGTGGGGGTGGCCGCCGACGCCTGCGCCATACCTGTACTGCGTACCCGTACCAGGCCAATCGCCTGATGCTCGCTGAGTAGCCCGGCAACGGCGGCCGCGGTGAACTCGCCCACGCTGTGGCCGGCCACCAGACCCGGTGAACCGCCCGGCTGACCGTCCATCAACGCACCGAAACTCAGCAGGCCGGTCGCCACGATGAGGGGTTGGGCCACCGCGGTGTCGCGGATGGTGTCCGCGTCCGAGACGGTGCCGTGGGCCAGCAGGTCGACCCCGGCCGCCTCGCTGAGTTCGGCCAGATGCTCGGGCACGCCCGGCAGTTCCAACCACGCCGACAACATTCCGGGAGTCTGGGCTCCTTGGCCCGGGCACAAGATCGCTAGCACGGCGACGATTATGTCAAGGCGGGCTGGGACGGGCCATCGTCGGTGCCGGTGAGTTCGCGCGAACCGTCGTGCAGCATCGTGGCAGGGTGCAGGCACTTTGGGCCGCCCGAAAGGGGCGACGGAGTTGCCCGTTGGGGCAAACAGTTCGGCGGTAACGGGTATTTCGGATGGTGGCCGGCGATGTGCGCCATGCGCGTTGAGCCGGTGTTGAGGCCCCGTGGACGCTGCCGGAGACCATTGACGGGTCGAGTTCGCGGGTCAGCGATGATCGCCGGACGGGGCGGCGACATCGACGTGGTGACGGTGGCTGCGGACTCGAAACAGCGTGGACCGACCTGATACCGGCGAGACGAGGCTGACAGCGATGCCCGAGGCAATCTCCGTGTATGTGCACGGCACCGACCCCATCTGCCAGGCCGGCGTTGCGGCCCAGCTGCGGACCCATCCCGGGGTGCGGGTGGTTCCGGACAGTGACATCGACCGGTGCGCCGTGGCGGTCATCGTCAGCGACACCCTGGACGAGTCGGCCCGCCGGATCGTGCAGGCGGTCAGGCGCGGCAACCGTCCCCAGATCGTCCTGGTGGCTGGCGTTGTCGACGAGGCCACCGTGGTCACGGCCGCCGAGACGGGGATCGCCGGCCTGCTGCGCCGCGGCGACGCGACCGCAGACCGGCTGTACGCCTGCATCGAGCGGGTCGCCGCCGGGGAGGGCGACGTGCCCAGCGACCTCGTGGGTCGACTGATGGACCAGTTGGGCCGACTCCAGCGGCAGGTGCTGAGCCCGCGCGGACTCGTCTTCGCCGGGCTGAGCCCGCGCGAGACCGAGGTGCTGCGACTGGTCGCCGACGGCATGGACACCGCCGAGATCGCCCGGGTGCTCTGCTACAGCGAGCGCACCGTGAAGAACGTGCTGCACCAGGTGACCACCCGTCTGCAACTGCGCAACCGGTCGCACGCGGTGGCGTACGCGGTCCGCGAGGGGCTCATCTAGGGTCACATCCGGGCAGCCCCTGGGGGCGTGTCCACGGGGGTGGAGCTCAGGCCGGTGCCTCAGGGGACAGGGACGCGACGATGCCCTCGATGGTGCGCACCGCGACCAGTGCCGCCTGCCGGGTGGTGCCGCCGGCGAGCGGATGCTGGGCTCGGCTCCGCCAGCGAACCAGGGCCTCCAGGGCGATCGCCCGCAGGTCCGCATCCATATCGGGATCCACCGGATTCGCGGCGTCGGCGTCGCCGGTCGGCCGGGTGAGGTTCGCGGTCGGGGCGTCCAGCCTGGTCCGGGGATCGTGGCCGAAGCCCCCGAGCAGCCGCTCCAGTTCGTCCCGCTGAGGCGCGGGGAGGTCGACCGCCCCGACGCGTAGGTCCGCCAGCAGCCGCATCTCGACCAGTTCGTGCGCGTTGGCGATCAACTCCTCGAACTGGTGCCGCAGGGTGTCGGCGCCATAGCAGCGACCGTCCGCTATCACCGGTTCCAACGCTGCGATCGCTGAGCGGGCCTTGAGGATGCGGGCCCGGTCGTGGAACTGCCGGGTCAGCACACCTCGTAGCCGTGCCAGTCCGCAGCGGGCGGCCAACTCGGCCGCCAACGCGGGGGAGTCGCGCACCTCGCCGGTCTGGAGCAGGTGCACGGCCAGCCGAACGCCGAAGAGACCGAACAGGTCAAGCAGTTCGCTGCGTCGATCGACCTCGACCGCCGCGGGCAGCGTGCGGAATCTGTCCGCACTGAGCAGCAGGGCCTCGGTCTCTGGCACGGGTTGGCCGGCGAGCGCGGCGAGCGCGGCGAACTGCCTCTCGCGCAGCGCTGTGGCCGCCAACGCCAGGAGACCGTCGACGGGGACCACCATGGGGCACAGCCGCCGAAGTCGGGCATCGTCTTCGTAACGGCGAGCCACCGTCGCGGCCGTGTCCAGGGCATCCAGTCGGCAGGACCCGATCTCGTCCGCCCGGGACAGCACCCCGATCGTGTTCAACGCGGTGCCCTCGGCCAGATCGGTTGCGCCGCGGAAGGCTTCGAGAAACCGGGCGTCGCTGCTGTGCACGTGCCGGAGCAGATAGATGACCGCGTCCACCTCCGGCACCTGCCCGGCGCGGTGCTCGAGCGCGGAATGTGTGCGGTCCGAGACCTCTGCCCTGATCGAGGCGATCCCCGGGGTGTCCAACAGGGCCAGGTCGCTCAGCCGGGAGGTGGGCCAGCGCACCTCGAGTCGGGCCACGTCCTGGGGGGCGGTGGGAGCGAGGTCGATACTCAACTGCGTGTCGTCGCGGACGAACCTGGGCTCGCGGGGCATCCCCTGCACGGGGATCAGCCGCACTGCCGGGGCATGCCCGTGCAGGTACCAGGTGAGTACGCGGGTGCACTCCCCGGCGTCGGTCGGAGCCAGTCGCTCGCCGACCAAGGCGTTGAGCAGTGTCGACTTGCCGGCCTTGACCTTCCCGGCGATGGCCACCCGCAGCGGGCCCAGTAGGCGGGCCCGCGCCTGCTCGAGGTGGTCGCGGGTGGCCGCGCCCTCGGCTCGCTCGATGGCGGCGTCCAGCAGGCGTGCGGTGCGGGCCGCCAGGTCCTCAACCATCGGCCTCGACTTGCCCGTCGTCGCCCCCGGGAGCGGCTGCCGCCCGTCGAGCACCGTGCCGCAGTTCCTCCAGAGTGGTTGCTGTGGAATCAAGTTCGCGACTCCGCTGGGCCGCGTCGGAGGCGGACATCGCTGCTGCCCGCTCGGCCGCCGACAGCGTGAGCTGAGCGGATGTGGCCAGCAGGTGTGCCCTGGTGGTGAAGTCCTCCCGCAGCCTCCGCTGGGTGGCGCGCAGAGCGTCGCGGGTGTCCTTGGTCAGGACGAAAGCCACATCGTCGATATAGCGTCTGGCCACCGACTTGGCCTGCTGGCGACGGGCGTCTCGGGCGCGGCCGGCCTCATCCCGGATCACCTTCTGACCGATGCCCAGACCCAGACCGACCGCCACGGCCGCCCCCACCGCGACCCACCCGACTCCGCTGAGCACGCTGAACACCACCATCGGCACATACAGGGTTCCCTGGGCGGCCACCATGATCGAGGCCAGCCGTCCCGGCCCGGTCGTTCCCAGGCTGCCGATCTGAGGCAGGCCGGACTGCGGGTCCCGGATGCTGTGCAGGCGTGCCTCGAAACCCCGGCCGGCGTCCAGTTCGAACCGCTCGGCGACCACGGCGGTCAACTCATCGGCCCTGGCCAGCAGCAGATCTCGATTGTCCACCGCTACCTTGGCCACCTGGGCCTTGAGCCAGGCCTCGGTGTCCTGCCAATGGTCGCGCGGATCGCCTTCGTCGATTATCGACTCCACATCGCGGATCACCCCCCGCATCCGCTCGTGCAGGTCGTGGTCGACATCGGCCACGAGGTCGGCCACACCATCTGCCAGGGTCTGCTGCCAGGAGGCCGAGGGAGTGCTTAGAACCTGGGCGGCCCGGGAATCCGCGCGCAGCCGGGTGAGCACGGCCGGTGCCTGATCGGAGTTCTCGATCACCGTGCGCTCGGCGTGGTTCTGCGCATCCAGTCGGCCCAGAACCTGGTCCACCTCCTGCGCCGCCGTGGCCGCGGCGCGCTGGGTGGCAGGTCGCACGATACTGCCGGCTATCGCCGAAACCAGTTCTGTGAAGCCGGATTCCGCCTCCAGATCCCGCGGGTCCAGGTCGCGATGGTCGAGGCACCCGGCGCCGTCGCGGCGGGTGCTCGTGGGGTCCGACAGTGCTCTGAGCCGCAGGAAGGAGGAGACCGGGACGATGGGCAGGTCAAGCCCGGCGTTGCCCAGGTGCTCGGCATCGAACTCGACGATCCGGCGCCAGCTCGGATGCAGGTCCGTTTTCGTCACGACAACAAGAGTGCGCGGGCAGCGCTCGGTCACCAGCCGCAGATACTCCAGCTCTGGGGCAGTGAGCTCCTGGGAGGCATCGGTGACGAAGACGACGCCGTCGGCGATGCTCAGCATGCCGAGGGCGAGTTGGCCGTGGCTGGACTCCAGTCCACCCACCCCTGGGGTGTCGACCAGTCGAAGTCCGGTGCGCAGCAACCGATGCGGGAGGAAGACCTCCACCGACTGATAGCCCACCGGCGGGCCGGCCGGGTTGGCCACCACGCTGGGCAGGGCGGCCACGTCGAGGGTGCGGCTGAAGGGCTCGTCGGTGTCGGGGTCGACGCCGTGCCCGAGGAGTTGCAGGTTGGGGCCGTGTGAGATCAGGGTGGGCAGGCTGGTGACGACGTCGGCATCGACCGGGCAGATCGCGGTGCCCAGGAGGGCGTTGATCAGGGTCGACTTCCCGCGCTTGAACTCGCCGAGAATCACCACGGTGGCGCGGGCGTCGGTGAGCCTGGCCCGGACCTGTTCGAGAGCGCCGGTGAGGTCGACCCGATCGCAGTGGGTGGCCAGCGCGCGTCCCCGGTCGATGGTGGCCAGCATCTCGCTCAGCAGAAAGCCGGCCTCAATCGATGTACCCGGCGCACCCTGTTCGTCCGACACGCTCGCCCTGGTGGGTGGGTCAGAGAGGGGGGACGCGATCGGCGCGGTTGGCGGGCCAGGCTCGGTCGGTGCGTCCGGCACGGATGGCAGGTCAGGCTCGCTGGGTGCGTCCGCCGGCAGGTTCGACCTTTCGGGATCCGCCGGGGAGGCCGGGTCCGTGGAAGGGGGCGGACTGGCGCCATCGTCGTCACCGGCCGGCCGCAGCCCGGGCCGGCTCGAAAGCCTGGCCCACAGGTCATCCTCCGTGCCCTGCGTGACAGGCTCGGGGTGCTCGCCGGACTCCGACCACCGGAGGAACTCACCGCAGGCCGAGCAGAACTCTGCGCCGACCTCCTCGCGGTGCCCGCAGTTCTCGCATTCCCTCACCGGGTATCTCCAGCCGCCGATGTGCGCTCGGGTGACCATAATGGTCTCAACGGGGGAGGTTCGGGCAGACTCCGGCCCGTCAGGCCGGCAGGAGGTGCGCCATCGAGGACACATGCCAGGAATGCGGTGAACGTAACCCGGCAGGTTCGGAGTTCTGCCTGCAGTGCGGCACCTATCTGGGGTGGGACGCCGCCCCCGCTGCGGGATCGGCGACCACCGATCCGGCGGCGAACACGCCGCGGGTGATTCCCCCGAGCCCGGCTGGACCGATCGCCGGGCGCACCCAGCCCCCTGCCGGTCACCCCGGAGCCAGGCAGGTCGGGCCGGGTGGCGAGACGGCGGGTCGAGCACCGCGACCATCCGGCCCGCTGGGGCCCGACCGACGGGGCGAATCCACCTCCCCGGTGCCGCCAGTGGCCACCACCGCCGAGCAGGCGACCACCCCCGGCGCGGCCGGATCGTCGGCGCGCAGCCACGTACCGGCGCCCGGTCAAGACCGGGCACTCAGTCGAGACCGGGTGCACCCGGGTGGCGACGGGGATGCCACCGTCCAGCCGACCTGCCCGCGCTGCGGACGCGCCAACCCGCCCTCCCTGCGGCTGTGCGCCAAATGCGGCACGCCGCTGGGCGCCTCGACCCGCACCGACACGACAGCGCGGCCCCCCGCGCCGCCGCGCACCTGGTGGCAACGATTCTCGGCACGGTTCACCGACCCGCAGGAGTCCGCCGCCCGGCGGGCCTACCGGCGCAGCCTGCCGCGGTTGGTGCGATGGCGCCGCCGGGCACTGGCCGCATTGCTGGTGATCCTGGTCGGGGGGAGCGTGGCCGCACTGCGCTCCAATCCGGTCGACACCGCTTCCCGCTGGTGGCATGAACTGCGCGGTGACCTCGTCCCCGTGCCGGGCCTGAGGGTCACGGTCGAACCGCCTGCCACAGGCGATGACGACGCAGCGGCGGCCGCGGCGATCGACGGGTCCGCCGAGACGGCGTGGACGACCCCCTGGACCCGATCCACCGCGACCGGCGAATGCGGCCGCTCGGACGGTGCGGCGATGCTGCACCTGAGGATGCCGCCCGCCCAGGTGCGCCAGGTGCGGATCGTCACCGGACTCACCGACCCGTCCCGCAGGCCGCTGGCGCAACTGCCCGCCACGATGTTCGTCGCCACCGAGGGTGGCGACTGCGTGGAGTTGACGACGACACCGGAGGCTACCGAACAGGTCTTCGACGTCGACTTCGGTGCGCCGGTCACCGACCTGTTCATCGGGGTGGCCAGCGTCTATCCGCCCACCGACGATCGTGCGAATCTGCCCGCCGGGCAAACCGTCTCGGTCTCGGAGGTGTCGTTGTGGCAGCGACCCGGAGAGGCCTGACGTGCGAACCGGCCGACCCGAGCCCGGCGCGGCCCTCCGGGTGGGTGCAGGCCTGCCGCGGGTTGCCACCCTCGGTGCGGCGGGTCGGCCTGGAGCGCGTCGTCGCCCGGGCAGATCAGCCCCCCGGGGTCGCGGCTTGGGCGGGGACCGGGACCACCACCAGGCAGTCTTCGATCGGTGGGGTGGTGTCGCGCACGGCTGCACACTGGGAGGTCGCGGTGGCCGCGTCCGCGAACGGGCCGAGGTACACCGCCCAACTCGGCTCGAGACGGGGTGCGATCGCCGGGTAGTCGTCAGTGTTGAGCAGCGAGGTCTGCACGTCGCGAGCCGCCAGCGTCGCCTGCAACTGCTGCAGCCCTTCCAGCGCCAAGGGTGCGTTGGCCGGCCTGACGTAGACCAGTGCAGCGGTCTGGCCCGGCTGGAAAGCCTGCCCGGCCGAAGGCGTCGTTGCTTGCGTGCCACCACCTCCGGCGCTGCCGGTCTCGGCTCCGTTTTCGCCACCCGAAGCCGCGGTCTGCTCGCCGCTGCCCTCGCTCTGCGCGGGTGGGGTCAACGTCGCCGTCTGGGTCTGCTCGGTGATCGTCGTGGTCGCACAGGCTGGTTCGGACAGGGGGCTGCGCAACTCGTCCCGGATCGCGCGCATTTGGAAGCAGTACTGCGTGCCCTGCTGCAGATCCGAGACCTGCTGCGCGCGGATGTCCGCGCCGAGCGTGTCCACCGCGGCCACCGCGTCGGAGCCCGGCGCGACATGCAGCAGTTCGTAGCCGGTGGCCCGATCGATCGCCTCCCAGGAGACGGTGACCGAGTCGGGCCCGGCCACCGCGATCGGTGAGAGAACCGGCGTCGCGGGCACGGTGCCGTCCACACCTTGGGCGGCGGGCTCCGAACGACGAGTGAAAGCGTATGCCCCACCGGCGATTCCACCGACAAGCAGGAGTGACATGACCGCCACCACGGTCTTGGTCAGGATGGGTTTCTGGGTGAAGGCCCCGTCGGCGACAGGGCGGCTGGGGTCGGGTGCCCCGGGTGGGCCCGGCTGGCGCTCGACGAGCGGGGGATCCGGTTCGCCGGCCACCGTGAACGGCAGCCGGGTGGTGGCACCACGCAGCCGTGGGGATCTGGTGCGCACCTGGACCCGGGCCGTGGCCGTGCCTCCCAAGGGCACCTCGACGATGTCGGGGCGGATCAGATACCCCAGCGCCTGGTCAGGGTCCGAGGCGGTGATCTTGAGCCGGGCAGGGGCGTTGCCCCAGTTGGAGATCTCCAGGACGTGGCGCCCCTGCCATCTGCCTGTCGAGGTGACCGGGGAGAGTTTGGCGGACAGACCGTGCACCCGGCCGACCTCGACCTCGCCTTCGGCGACCGCGCTCGCCTCGGGGTTGACGGTGGAGATGACCCGGACCCCGAAGACGAAGGTGCCACCCGGCACCTGGGGCCCCGAGCCGGGGGTGAACACCACGACCACGTCGCAGGTCTGCTGGGGGTAGACCGACACGGTGGTCGACCGATCGGTGGCCACCGCGTCATCGGCCAGCATCACCTGCGCCCACCCCGACGGCCCGGCGCCGGGGGGCTGGTCGTCAACCACGTCGACGGTGTAGCCCTCCACGATCTGGCTCGGATTGGTAATGCTCACCACGACGCGTGCCTGGCCACCGGTGGGCACACTGACCGTGTCCGGGCTGAGGGTCACCACCGGATCAGTCATCTGCCCACCTCCTGTGCGGGCCCGCCCGCGACGTCTGGCTCGTGGTGGCCGGGCGGGATTCGCCGCGCCCGCACCCGCGGACCGGTCGACCTCTACCGCCCGGCCGGTCGGTAGACCGGGCTGCGGCGTCCACGAGGGTAAGGCTACTTGCCACACTCCGCGGTGACGGGGCTTCGAGGTGCCCGATAGGGCAGCCAAGCCTGCCCCGGTACCCGCCCGGTCTCGCACCCCCGCTCGGCCGTGATCGCCCACCCTGGTGGGGTGATTCCCGATGTGGACGCTGCCTTGCGGTCTCTCATCGAGGGGGCCGGGGGGACCCGCGATGTGGAGGTGGTCTTCGACGCGCCCACCAAGGAGTGGGCGGCTCGCCGGAGTTCGCCCACCGTGGACGTCTACCTCTATGACATCCGCGAGGACCTGCGGCGACGCGAACGCGGGCTGGTCAACGAGTACGGCGATGGCAGAGTGATCGCCCGGCATCTGCCGGCCCGGCACTTCAAGCTCTCCTACCTGATCACCGCTTGGACGCAGCGTCCCGAGGACGAACATCGACTCCTGGCCAGCCTGCTGCAACTCTTCCTGGGGCACGATGCCATCCCGGCCGAGCACCTGAGCGGTTCGCTGGCCACACTGGGGCTCGCGGTGCCAGTGACGATCGCCTTGCCGCCCCCCGAGGACCGTAGTTTCGCCGACGTGTGGTCCGCACTCGGCGGCGAACTCAAACCCTCACTGGATCTAGTGGTCTCGGCACCAGTGGACACCGGCCGCAGTTATCAGGCCGGGCCACCGGTCAGCGCACCTGTCCGGCCGCTGATGTCCGGGGCAGACGGGAGCACCGTCCAAGACCAGCGAGGGGACGTCGCACGGCTGGTCCGCGAGGGTGCCTTCCTTCCGGCTGCCCGGCCAGGCTCGTCGGGGTCGGCGAGTGAGCCGGCGTCGAAGCAGCCCTCCGGAGCCTCCCGGACGCCCCGAACCCGTTCCCGCCGAAGGAAGTCCTCGCCTTGACCGTCGGCACCGGGTCTGACCCCAGTGAGTCGGCCCGATACCTCATCGGCCGGCTCGCGCAGGTCGAGCAACGCGTTCGTACCCTCGTGGACTCCCGGCGGGCCGAGGATCCGTCCGCCGAAGACCCCTTCCGTGGGTTGTACGTCAGCGAGGAGTTGGTCGTCCGGCTGCTGAGCGGGCGGGCAACCACGGCCGCTGAGCTCACCCCCGACCCGGAAGTCGAAGCCGCGGCCGATGCCGCGCAGGAGTGTGGCCTGGAGATCCGGCTGCGTAGCCTGGCCCGGGCAGCCGCGCTCAGCGAGCTGGATGTCAACATCTTGCTGGTCGCCCTGATCCCTGACCTGGATGCCCGCTTCGAACGGCTCTACGGTTACCTCAACGACGATGTCAGCAGGCGGCGGGCCACGGTCGGGCTGGCGCTGGAACTGCTCGGCTACTCGGCGATGTCCGCGGCCGCCCGGGCCCGCTTCACGGCCTCGGAGCCATTGCGGCGCAACGGGCTGCTGCGGATCGAGGACGAGGATCGTCCCTTCCTCACCCGCGGCCTGCGGGTGCCCGACACCGTTGCGGCGCATCTGCTGGGTGACCACCGGCCGCATCCGGACCTCCTCGACCTGCGCGTGCCGACGGTGCCGTACCCGTGCCCGCTGGCCGACCAACTCGCCGTGGTGCTCGGCGGTGATCATCCGGTGGTGCACCTTCGCGAGTCGGACCAGGCCACCGGGATGTCCGTCGCGGCGGCAGCCTTGGCGGACGCCGGACACGACTGGCTCACCCTCGATCTGCTCCGGCTGGCCGAGGCGCCGGACCCGGCGCGGCTGGTCGAGGTGGCGGTGCGGGAGGTGTTGCTGACCGGCTCGGGCATCATCGCCGGCCCGGTGGAGGCGCTGGCCATGACTCACCCTCCAGCGGTGCGCCGACTCACCGACGGCTCGACGCGGGTGCTGCTCACCGGGCGCAGCAGTTGGGATCCGCGGTGGTCGGCCCGGCCACCACTGAGTGTGGACACCGTCAGCCTGGACGCCGGGGAACATGCCGCCGTGTGGCGAGAGCATCTGGGTGACAGCGAGCTTCCGCTGGCCGACCTCACCGGACACCTCACCTTGGGGCCAGGCCAAGTACCTCTGGCGGTGGCCGCAGCCCGTCGGTCCGCCGCCGCAGCGGGGCGAGCGGTGTCCGCCGACGACCTGCGCCGAGGGGTACGCACCCAGAACGCCTCAGGTCTGGAGCGGCTCGCTCGTCGGATCGAACCCGGAGTGGACTGGGACGACCTCGTGCTGGCGCCCACGGTGGCCCGGGCCCTGCACGCGCTGACCGCGCGCGCCCGGCATCGGCACACCGTGCTGAGCTCGTGGCGGATGCGTCGCGGTGGTGGACGCGGTCGCGGCATCACCGCCCTGTTCGGCGGCGACTCCGGTACCGGCAAGACGATGTCCGCCGAGGTCATCGCCGGCGACCTGGGACTGGACCTGTACACGGTCAACCTGGCCACCGTGATCGACAAGTACGTGGGGGAGACCGAGAAGAATCTGGAGCGGATCTTCGTCGAGGCCAGCGGCATCAACGCGGTGCTCTTCTTCGACGAGGCGGACGCCATCTTCGGCAAGCGGGCCGAGGTGCGTGACGCGCACGACCGGTACGCCAACATCGAAAGTGCCTACCTGCTGCAAAGACTCGAGACCTTCGACGGCCTTGCCGTGCTGGCCACCAATCTGCGCACGAACATCGACGAGGCCTTCACCCGCAGGCTCGACGCCATCATCGACTTCCCCTCGCCCACCGCCCAGTTGCGGCGCCGGCTATGGGAGGTGACGCTCAGCGGACCGCTTCCGGTGGCCGACGACGTGGACCTGGGATTCCTGTCCGAGTCCTTCGACCTAGCCGGCGGGAACATCCGCTCGGCCGCCACCACGGCCGCCTACCTGGCCGCCGCCAAGGATCAGCCCGTGAGCATGGTGGACCTGGTGATGGCCGTCGAGCAGGAGTATCGAAAACTGGGAAGACTTGTACTCGAAGGCGAGTTCGGCAGATTCTTGGAGTTGCTCGGCTGACCGAGTTGCTCGGCTGACCGGGTTGCTCGGCTGACCGCAGACCTCGCACAGGCCCCACGCGACGGCCCTCGCCCATCGGGTTGCCCTTTCGGGCAGCCGCCCGTGCCCTGCGCACCGCCTGTGGCCCCTGGCGAGTCGCGATGCCCGGCGGCCACACTGGGGGCCTGGGCTGCCCGCGAACCGGCACGCGCCAACAGGCGGTGCGCACGGCCGGACGGCAGGCAGCGGTGAGGCGAGCACGCAGCGAGGAGTTGCCATGCACGATCACGACATCGACCAGAGCGACCGGGCGCTGCGCCCCAAGGCCGCGAGCGCCGAGCACCGAGCAAGTCACGCCGGCCGGGCAGCCGGGGCCGGGCGCCCCGACACGCTCGGTGTGGACGATGTGCTGGCGCTGCAGCGCAGTGCCGGCAACAGTGGGACCGGCGACCTCTTGGAGGAGTCCCGTTCCCCCGTCCTGGATGTCGTCGCCGGAGCCGGCCGCCCGCTCGAGCCCGAGGTCCGCCAGGACATGGAATCCCGCTTGGGACATGACTTCTCGGATGTGCGAATCCACGATGACAGCGCTGCCCACTCCTCGGCCGAGTCGGTGCGGGCGCACGCCTACACGGTGGGGTCGGATGTCGTCTTCCAGCGCGACGCCTATGACCCGGGCAGCCATCAGGGCCGCACCACGCTGGCTCATGAGCTGACCCATGTGGTCCAGCAACGTCAGGGTGCGGTGGACGGCACCTCCACAGGCACGGGGATCCAGGTCTCGGACCCGGGGGATCGTTTCGAACGCGAGGCCGCGGCAACCGCCGAGCGGGTAATGGCCGGCCCGACCCCGGCGGTGCAGCGCGACGGGCTCGAGGATCAGACCGAAGCCGGGCAGGGGACTGTGGGGCAGCCGGCCGGGCTGCAGCGCCAGGCCGAGGCACCCGGTGAGGACGAGGAGGAACTCGTACAGGGCAGTTTCGTCCAGCGTCAGGAAGAGGAGGACGAGCTCGTGCAGGGCAGTTTCGTCCAGCGCGAGGAGACTGCCGCCGAGGATGAGCAGCAGGAGGACGACGGGTGAGCGATCGTCGGGTCAGGTGTGCGCGGACATGAAGCACGACCAGCCTGAGCCCGAACACAGGCGGCAGGCTCGCTCGCCGGCCCCCTCGCCGAGCAGGTCGGCCCGTGCCGCCGAGCCGGACCTGACGATCCGCCTGGGGGCGGCGGCAGGCAACCGGGCGGTGGGCCGGTTGATCGCCGACAACGGCCCGCTCGTTCAGCGAGTTGCCGTCACCCTGCCCAGCCGTCAGGAGACCCTCTTCAACCGCCGCAGCACGGCGGGCACGGCGAACGCCCGCGTGTACGGCGGGACCTCCGGGCGCACCGTCGACCTGGCTCGCTCAGGCACCCCCGAGGTGGTCACCGTCACCGTGCGAATCCGCTTCCTCGACCAGGCCCGCGGCTTGAGCGCCCGGACGCCAGCGGAAACCGGCATCCCATCGACACCGGTCGCAAGCGGGTCATCCCGGCTGGAGACGCCCGGCGGGCCTTCGGGCAAAAGGTGTGCGCCGACTCCCCGGGGCACTGGAACAACCGAGCCGTCTTGGCGGGGTCCGCGCTCACCTCGGCCTTCCCGTTCGCAACCGCTCCGGTTCGCCTTCCGGTACGTTTCCGCGCGGTACCGGTCTGGGATCTGAGTTCGCCGGCCGACAAGGAGATCAGGCTCTTTCCCGCCTCTCAGACTGCCGGCGGCCCAGTACATCCGATCGACGCCGGCCACTATTACCTGACCCCCGGGCCGAGTTATGCCGGAACGGACCTCGAGGCGATCTACGCCCACGAGTACGGGCACCTGCTTGGTCTGTCGGACGAGTACTCGCACTCCAACCCTCAGATGCACGCCCTGCTGCACGGCATCGACCCGGGGACGTCCGCCCAGCGGGGTGCGGCGATGAACCGCGAGACGGTACGCCGGATGGTGATGGCCGCCCTGGCGCGACCTCTTGTGACCCGGGTCGGTGCCGTCACCACGGAGATCTCGGCCGCCTTCCTGGCCGCGCAGGCGCCCATCTCATCGGCCCTGGGTGCCTCCCTGCGCAGCGCGCTTGCCTCGGCGGGAGTCCAGCAACTCTTCGCCGCCCAGGCGACCCCTGGCCTGGCTCTGGACCCAGCGACCGTACGTCGAGTACGCGCCGCCACTCGCGCGCCGGCGAACTCGACCGCAGTGGCCCGTGCAGTGGTGGCCGCCGAACTGGCGGCCGCACCGATCGATGCGCTGGTGCGCCGGCTCTACCAGGGGGTGCTCAGCCGGGCGATGACCGCACCCACCGATGTCGGCGGGATCTCCATGACGATCACGGTCGAAGGTGCCTCCGGCATCGACAGCGACGGCAACGTGGTGGGCGCCGCCACGGGCTTGTGGTCAGGTGCCGGGGCGCCGGCAGCGGCGATCGGACCCGCGGTCGACCAGGCGGCAGGCGGGGCACGAACGGGTCGGCTGCCGGCCATCGATCCGTCGGGGTCGATCCTGCGCCAGATCCTGGCGCTGCCCAGCGGGTGGGCCGCCCTGTCGGCCGCCGCACCGGCCAGCCTGGCCGCCGGCACCCTGGAGTCCGACCTGACCGCCGCGCTGCGCAACGCGTGGGTGGCTCGGATGCTGTCCCTGGGCACCGCACCTCCGCCGGCCACCGTCGGTACCATCGTGCGCAATGCGGCCACCTCCGCGGCCCAGAACGCGATGCGAGCCTTCCTCACCGCGGAACTCCAGCCGATCCTGAACAACGGGACGACAGCCCTGCAGTCGGCCATCGCCGAGGAGGTGACCCGGATCATGGGCACCCCGGCGGAGAAGCTCGCCCAGACGTCCGCACCGGATCCTGCGCTGCAGGCTCTGGCCGAAGCGATGTGGCGCCGGATGCAGGCTTCACGGGTCTCCAGCATCGTCAATCAGCTGGTCAGCGGGCGTCCCGCCGTCAACCCGGGCACCACAGCACCGGCACAGGAGGTGACCTACTCCACGGTGAACATGATGAGCTCCAATGACGACATCTTCCGCCCCGACCAGTTCGCCGAGATCGCCACCGCCTTCAACTCCTCGAGTCTGCGGCACCTGTACGAGAGCGACTTTCGGATTGTGATGGGGCGGACATGAAGCTGGACCAGGTCGAGGTGTCGCGGGCGCTGTTGTCCGCGCGATGGCAGGCGCCGCGAACGGCACAGGCGCTCGCGGTGACCTCGGACGGCCTCTGCTGGTTCTGGTCATGCGGTAGCCCAGGGCGGGCAGCACGCTCGGTCGGCACCTGGTGCGCCGCACTCGGCCCCGACCTGATCCGTGAGGTGGGCGCCGTGCGCGGCTCACTCACCACGATCACGCCCGACGACGGCTCGCACGGTCCGCTCGCTGGGCCGCCGGGCGTCATCCTGAGTGCGGACGGTGTCCGGCACCGGGTCCGGCTTGGTACGGACTCGGCGGCAACGCTGCTGGCTCCGCTGGTGGCTGCCCGCCAGGCGTGCCTGGAGCAGCCGCGATCAGTCGTGGACTGGCGAGTGCGGTTGCTTGCGGTCCCTGGTGGACGTCCCGTCGTCGCCTATGCGGTGACCGGCCTGGGTAGCGAGCCGGTCTGCTTCCACCTCGACGGCCAGGCGATGGCCATCACCTCCAGCACCGGAGGATCCCGGGATATCGATTCACCGCGAATGGGTTTCGTCAATGACCAGGCTGAGCTGCTCGATGGGCTCTATGCCACGGCCCAATTGGCGGCCGGCCAGACGGCGGTGCTCAGCGTGCCGCTGCCCGAGGGCGATGGCGGCACGCCGGCCTTTGCCTCGGCGACCGGCAGTGTGCGGCTGCTGGGACCGCTGGGCGCCCCAACCGCCGCGGAAGGCCCGTTCGTCGACTTCGAGATGGTCGCCGCACTCGAGCAGACCTGAGTCTGGCCGGGCCACCGGCTGGGCCCTTGCCGGTGCAGCTGCAGTGCCGGTGCCCGTCCGGCCCTGCTGCGCCTGCCTAGCCGCCTCACGGGTGCCCAACTTCGCAATCCCCGGCGCACGACTGCCTCCGGCGCGACCCGCTGCCCGATCGGGCAGGCGAATCTGCCCGGGGCACCGTCCCGGAGGTCGTTGGGCCGGTAGCCGCCAGCCAGGACCCTGGATTCACCACCAGTTCAAGGAGGGCACATGCCGACATATCTGGCACCCGGCGTCTACGTGGAGGAGCTTGAGGCGGGAGCGCGCCCGCTCGAGGGGGTGGGTACCGCGGTGGCCGCCTTCGTCGGGCTCGCCGAGGACGGACCCTTCAACACCCCGACGCTGGTAAGCAACTGGACCGCCTTCACCTCAACCTTCGGTGGCTTCGTCGCCGGCTCCTATCTGGCGCACTCCGTCTACGGCTACTTCCTCAACGGCGGAGGCAACTGCTACGTGGTGCGGATCGGGCAGAGTCAGGAGCCTGCTCCCCGGTCGGGACGAGGCCGCGCCGCCGCCATCGCCAGTGCACCTCAGGCTCAGATCGGGCGGATCAAGGTTCGGGCCCTCGACCCGGCGGCCGAGCCGGGCAGCATCTCGGTGGAGGTCGCCGCCGCCGGTGGTGAGAACCCGCCGCAGGACTCGTTCAAGGTGGTCGTCAAGCAGGCTGGACAGCCCGTCGAGGAGTTCGACCAGGTCACCCTGTCCCGCGGCAAGACCAACGTCGCCACCGTCGTCAATGCCGACTCCAAGGTCATCAAGATCGAGGAGGTCGCGGCCGGCGAGGTGGACACCGTGGCACCCGGCGAGACGCAACTCAGCGCGCCGACGGCGGCCGCTGCCACGCCCTCGGACAGTCTCGGTGCCGATGACTACATCGGAGATGTGGCCGACCGCACCGGATTCGCGGGACTCGAGACCGTCGAAGAGATCACCATGCTCAGCGTCCCGGACCTGATGAGCGCCTACCAGCAGGGTGCCATCGACCTGGAGGCGGTGCAGGCGGTGCAACTGGCGATGATCGCCCACTGCGAACTGATGGGTGATCGGATGGCCATTCTCGACCCACCACCTGGACTCAACGCCCAGCAGATCAAGGAGTGGCGGGTCGACAAGGCCGGCTACGACTCCGCCTATGCAGCCCTCTACTGGCCCTGGGTCAAGGTGGCTGATCCCGCGACCGGGACGATGCAGTTCATGCCGCCGTCCGGCCACGTCGCCGGCATCTGGGGTCGCAACGACGACACCCGGGGGGTGCACTGCGCGCCGGCCAATGAGGTGGTCCGGGGCGCGGTGAGCCTCGAACTCCAGATCACCTCGCGCGAGCAGGAACTCCTCAACCCGGTGGGCATCAACTGCATTCGCAGTTTCCCCAGCCGTGGGACGCGGATCTGGGGAGCCCGGACCCTGTCCTCCCAGCCCGAGTGGCGGTACGTGCCGGTCCGCCGGCTGTTCAATTATCTGGAGGAGTCGATCCTGTCCGGTACGAACTGGGCTGTCTTCGAGCCGAACGACGAAGCACTGTGGGCTCGGTTGCGGCGCACGATCAGCGCCTTCCTGGTCAACGAGTGGCGCAAGGGTGCCCTGTTCGGCTCCACCCCGGACGAGGCGTTCTTCGTCAAGTGCGATGCCGAGACGAATCCCGCGGAGGCCATCGACGCCGGTCAGGTTGCCTGCCTGGTGGGGGTCGCCCCGGTGAAACCGGCCGAGTTCGTCATCTTCCGGCTGAGTCAGTTCTCCGGCGGCGCCAGCACGGTCAACGAGTGACCCATCCGCGCCAGGCGACCACCGCGCCTGCCCGCCCAGCCAGGTGAGGGGGCCGTGGACACGTCGTCCCAGCCGCGAGTCGTTCGCGAAAACCGAACCAGGTCAACACGAACCACGAAACCGTGGGTAAGAACAGAGGAAGAGGACCATGGCACTACCCGATATGGATTCAGGAGTCGGCCACTCCTTCGGCCTGGAGTTCGACGGAATCATGATCTCCGCGATCACCGAGGTCTCCGGCATGAAAATGGAGCAGGACGTCGTCGAACTCAAACAGAACGGCCCGGACGGCAAGTACTCGGTGAAGAAACTGCCGGGCAGGTGGAAGGCCGGCGAACTCACCCTCACCCGTCCGCTGACCGGAGACACCAGCTTCGAGCAGTGGATCAAGGACTCCCAGTTCGGCAAGATGAGCGACGTCCGCAAGGGCGGGGCCATCGTGATCTACGACTACGAAGGCGCCCCGATCAAGCGGTACAAGCTCACCAACGCCTGGGCCAAGAGCCTGGAGATCAGCACGCTCAAGGCCGGGGACACCTCGGTGCTCACCGAGAAGATCGTCGTCACCTACGAGCGGCTGGAGGCCGAGTGATGGCCCGGCACGATCCTCGCGCGGGGGTCGGCTGATGCGACGAGGAACTCCGTTGGCCACTCGCCCCGGCGAGGCGCAGACTCCCCTCGCCGTCGAGCCGCAGACACCGGACGCCGGATTCACCCAGCAGCCGTCCGCGCCCGGGCGCCGTGAGGAGGACTCTCTGCGGACCGAGTTCAGCTTCGTGCTACCTCGCGGGTACGTCGACGCCGAGGGTCGGGTGCACCGGGACGGGGTGATGCGTCTGGCCACCGCCCGTGACGAACTCATTCCGCTGCGGGACGACCGGGTTCGGGAGAACCCGGCCTACCTCACCGTCGTGCTGCTGGCCCGGGTGGTGACCCGGGTGGGCACCATCGAGGACGTGCACGCCGGGGTGATCGAGAACTTCTTCGCCACCGACTTGGCCTTCCTGCAGGAGTTGTACCGACGAGTCAACTCCGAGGGCAGTACCCGAGCCGGCGTGGTCTGCCCGGAGTGCGAGGCCCGGTTCAGCGTCGACCTCGCCGGGGGCCGCCTGGGGGAATAGTGACGTGCGCGGCAGATCGGCTGTACCAGGAGGTCGCGTACGTCGCCTACCACTTCCACTGGTCCCTGGACGACATTCTCAACCTCGAACATGCCGAGCGCAGAAGGTATGTCGAGCAGATCGCGGACATCAATACCCGAGCACAACGAGGAGGATGAGATGGGGTGGCGGGACGCGGCACGGCACGTGGGCCAGCGGGTCTCGTCCACTCTGCGCCGGGACGTCGACGGGTCCGGCGAGGTGGGCTCGGAACCCCTCGCGGCGGGAGCCGAGTCCGGGCCCGCCGCTGCGGCGGGGCGACCCGCACCCGCTCCCGAGCCCGGCGCGTGGAACTCCCTGGCTCCCCTCCAGCGCAGCCTCACCCCGATGCCGCTGTCGGCGTCGTCCGCCGCCTTCGAGCAACGGCTCACCACGCGAGACGACCCAAGACGACTGGAGACACTCGGGCACGTGCGTGGTCCCACCGAGCCGGCAGGCGAGGTGATCGCCAGGACTCTGCCCCAGCAGCCGCAACAGCCGCCGGACACCGACCTGACTCTGCCGGTCGTGCCGAACGCTGCCACCACACCTGGTGGCCCCGCCGTGCAGCGACTGCCCCAGGTGATCACCCAGACTCAGTTGCGTGCGGCCGTCGCCACTGCTGAGACATCGAGCCCCGCTGCCGGTCCTGACCAGATCACCCCAGCAGCCGACCCGCCGGGCGTCACGTGGCAACCGGACCACGAGGTGCCCCCGCTCGGGGTGGCTGCGGTGCAGCGTCTTTCGGCTCTCCAACCTTCGCCGGTCACGTCCAGCCGCCCTGTCGGAACCGAATCCAGCGCAGGTCCCAGGTCCGGGACCGACCGTGGGCCACACGACACCGGCTCGGCTGGCGACCCGATGGGGTACCCGCCAGCCCCGCCTGCCGGCCCGCAGGAGCAGCTGCCAGCCCCGGCGTCCACCCCCGCCTCCGCAGGATCGGGCGCCGCTGCCGGATCGCGGCCGGGGCCGACCGGCGAGGAGCCCCATCAGACATCCACCTTCCCGCTTACTCCTGTTGCGCACCAGGAGGTTTCGATCCAGCGCAGCGGGCCGCGGAACCCGGATGCCGTCGGCGATGCCGCCGATGCATCGGCGTCTGCGGCCCTGTCATCTGCGGCCCTGCCATCTCCCGCCGTGCCATCTCCCGCCGTGCCATTTCCCGCCGTGCCATTTCCTGCCGCGCCATTTCCCGCCCTGCCGTCTCCCGCCCCGTCGTCCCCCGCAGAGCCGCACCGTGGCGAGCAGGGGCGGGCGCAGGCTCCGGGTTCTGTCGGCACCGGGCGGGTGTCGACTGGTGGTGCCGGGCACGACACCGCACCTTCCGTGCCGGGTGTTCAGCGCCTGCCCGTGCTGCCCGCACCACACCAACCCGGCCCGGCACCGGGCAACGGCTCTGAATCGGGGCACGACCTCGCACCTGAGAGTGGCCCGGCACCCGAACCCGGCTCGGGTCGATCCGACACCGACGCGACGGACCGGGAGCCGGCGGCCGAGTCCCTGGCACCGCTGCTCGGTCCGGCCTCCGCTGGCTTCGACCGGGTCGAACCACCCTCAGTCGAAGCGTCCTCAGTCGAAGCCTCCGCTGTCGAATCATCGCCGGCCGGACCGCTCACCCCGGCCGGGGTGGAGCCCGGTCGGACCGGCCTCGGACAGTTCGAGCCCAGCCTGAGTGAGCCCAGCCAACTGCCCATCGGGACCGACCCGGGACACGCTGCGACCCCGCCGATCGGGCCCTTTGGCACCAGCGACCCGGACCCGAGCGGACCCGGCCCGGTACTACCCGGGCCGGTGGAGCACGGGGTCGTCCAGCGACTCAGCTCCGCTGCGGGCCCCGCCGCTGCACCCCCCCGGAGCAGCCCGCCGACGCCGCCGGTCGGTGACTGGCCCAATAGCCCCGGGATGCCGTCCGGTCTGCTGGGTGACCACCCACTTCCTGTCCAGTCGACCATTAAGAGGCTTGGACGTGATGGAGCCGGCTCAGAAGTCGGCCCGACCTCCGGTGATCAGCCCAGCCGATCCGAAGTCGGCTCCCTAGAGACGAGATTCAGCCGGACGACACCGGCCCAGGAGGTCTGGAGTCCGGGCGCGACCCCGACGCCCGCGCTCCAGCGGGTCACTCGCGCCAGCGGGCCCGCAGGGTCAGCGGACGCCGATCCACGGCCCGGGACGGGACGGGGCACCACCGAGGGGGGTGACCTGGGCTGGCCCGCCGTCTCTGCGGTCCAGCGGGGCGGTGCACCCGTCCCGCGCCCGGCGCCCATCGCCGAACCACCCTCTGCGGTTGGGCATTCGACGTTCGGGTCGGCCTGGCCCGGCGAGCAACCGCTCACCGGGGCGGCCGTGCGGCAGGTTCATCCCGTGCAACGCGAGGTGCCCCCAGCGCCCACCCAGGCGCCGTTGAGCCCGCTGGTCGCAGCATTGCGGGCCACGACCTCGGCCGCCGAGCATCCAGTCGACCCCGTCGTGTCGCGGCTCGCTACCGACGAGCCTACGACCGCCAATGCCCCCTCCAGTGCCGGCCCTGGGCCCCTAGCCCGCGGTGCCGTCCCCGACTACTCAGCCATCCAGTGGACCCCCGGAGAGGGCTTTCACCGCACCGCGGATCAATCCACGGCCACCCCGTTGACCACCACCGATTCGCACTCTGCGCCGGTGCAACGCGCCGACCAGGACGCACTCTCCGCGGGGAACGGCCCCGGGGATCCTGCCCGCGCCGACTCCTCGGCCTCCGCCCCGGCGTCCCCACCCGGACCTGAGGCCGCCACCGTCCCGCCGGCCTCGGCGCTCGGCCTGCCTACCGGCCCCCAACTGGAGGAACTGGCAGCCCGGCTCTTCGATCCCCTCGCCACCCGCCTGCGGGCCGAGTTGTGGCTGGATCGCGAGCGGGCCGGCCTGATCGCCACCTCGAGATGGTATTGACCCGGCGCGCACCTCCACCGAGCCCACCCACCCACCCACCGAGCCCACGCATCCACCGAGCCCGACCCCCTACGTCCACCCTTCAGACCCGACAGCACCCACGGGAGAGACCATGACGACCACCACCCCGGACGCCCCGGTCAGTGTGTGCTGGAGCGTCCAGTTGGACCTGGAGACCGGCAGCAAGGAGGAACTCGGCACCTTCGCCTCCTGCGAGGGACTGGGCATGGAAGTGGTACTGGAACAACGCGAAGAAGGCGGCAACAACCGCTTCGTATGGCAGTTGCCAAGCCGGATCAAGTACTCCAACGTCAAACTCACCCGGCCCGTGTGCGCCCACACCGCGGCCGTCGTCAAATGGCTCGCCTCGATGACCGGAACCGTCAAACCATGCACCGCGACGGTCAGTGCGCGCACCGCCGACGGCACCACGGTGACCAGCTGGCAACTGCTCGGCGTGGTCCCGGTGCGGTGGAGCGGGCCCAGCCTGAACGCCGACTCACCCAAGGTCGCGATGGAGACCATCGAGTTCGCCCACCACGGCTTCACCGTCTGAACGACTCAGATGACTCAGATAACGCAGATGACTCCGATGACCCACCGTCCGCCACCGCCCCGGGTCCGCAGCAGGCGCCGGACCCGGCGCGTCGTCTCGCCGTAAGGAGCCACGCTATGCCCACCGCGATCGCACTGACCAGCGCAGGTTCCAGCTCCGACACCGAGAGCCTGGACTACTCCTCCCGCAGCCAGATGCAGCGGGCGGTGCTCAAGCTGTATGAGCTGAAGTCCGAGAACGGTGGCGGCGTGCCCGGCGCGGAGATCGACTCGATCCACTTTCAGTTCAACCCCAAAGAGGTCCAGATCGCCAAGCAGGCGAAATGGGAGCGCAGCACCGCCCGGGGCGCCAAGCGGGCCGGGCCACCGGAGTTCAAGGGGTCGGAGCCGTGCAAACTCACTCTGGAGATGTTCTTCGACGCCACCGACGATCCGGGCACCGGCGTGGTGGCTCAGGTGGAGCAACTGTTCGCCTGCCTGGTGGTGACCGAACAGTCCAGCGGCCAGCAGACCCCGACACCGCCGCTCGCCGTCCTGGAGTGGGGGAGCATCACCAGTTTCCCCGCGTACATCAGCTCGGTGACCGCCAAATACACGCTGTTCAGCGCCGACGGAACGCCGGTGCGAGCCTCGTGCAGCATCTCCCTGGAGGAGATGCCGGCACCGCAGTCCCGGCAGAACCCCACCAGCGGCGGACGCATCGTGCACCGGGCCCACCGGGTGCTGGCCGGGGACACCCTGGCCTCGCTCAGCTTCGCCGAGTACGCCGACCCCACCCAGTGGCGACGCCTGGCCGCCTACAACGACATCGACGACCCGATGCGGATCCCAGCCGGCACCGTCATCCTGCTTCCTCCCGCCAGCGAACTGGGGTGAATCATGCCGGCCACCAGTAGCTTTCTCGTCGAGATCGGCGGCGCACCATTGCCCGCGGATCTGCTGCCACTGCTCGTCGACGCCGAGGTGGACGACACCCAGCAACTGCCGGACCGGTTCATGCTGCGCTTTCGCGATGATGGGCGGATCGTGGTGGACAAGAGTCGCGCCACCGTCGGCGCGAGCGTGAAGATCAGCGTGCTCACCGGGGAGTCACCCACCCCGGCGGCCCTGATCGAGGGCGAGATCACCGCGCTGGAGGCGGAGTTCGCCGGAGCCGGGTCGTTCACGGTGATCCGCGGCTATGACCCGGCGCATCGGCTGTTCCGGGCCCGCCGGACGCAGGCCTACACCCAGATGACCGCCTCCGACATCGCCACCAAGGTGGCCCAACGAGCCGGACTGCGGATCGGCACCGTCGAACCCACCACCACCGTCTTCGAGCACGTGGGCCAGTTCGGCTGCACGGACTGGGAGTTCCTGCATCGATTGGCTCGCGAGAGCGGCCGTGAGGTGTCGGTGCGCGAGGGGGCCTTCTCCTTCACCGCCCCGACCCAGGCAGCCACCGCCCCCGCCACCGACGGCCAGCCGCTCACCCAGCCACTCGCCCTGCACGTGGGCACCGACCTGCTGCGGGCCCGCAGCGTCGTCACCTCCGCCCAACAGGTGACCCAGGTCGAGGTGCGCGGGTGGAGTGTGGAGAACAAGGAGGCACTGGTCGCCACGGCGGACGCCAGGACCAGCACCGTCGAGTTGACGGACCTGACGCCGGCCGGGCTGGCGCAGGCATTCGGCAGCGAACGGTACGTCGCCACGGACACCCCGCTGGGGACGCAGGCCGAGGTGGACGCCACGGCCGCCGCACTGGGTGAGGCCGTGTCCTCCGCCTTCGCCGAGTTGGAGGCGGTCGCTCGAGGCAATCCGCAGCTGCGCGCCGGGACGGCCGCGTCGATCACCGGGCTGGGCACGCCCTTCGACGGCAAATACACGATCACCGCGTCCCGTCACCGGCTCGATCCGACCAGCGGCTACACCACCACCATCCGAGTCTGCGGTCAGCAGGACCGCAGCCTGTTCGCTCTGGCCGGTGGCCAGCCGGCCAGCACCCGCGAGCCCGGGGTGGTCACGGCCCTGGTCACCGACATCCACGACCCCCAGAACCTGGGACGGGTCAAGGTCAGCATGCCCTGGTTGAGCCAGGACTACACGAGTTCCTGGGCGCGGACGGTGCAGCCGGGAGCCGGCGCCGACCGTGGCCTGCTGGTGCTCCCCGAGGTGGGCGACGAGGTTCTCGTCGCCTTCGAACAGGGCGACAACAGAAAGCCATTCGTCATCGGCGGGCTGTACAACGGGGTGGACGTCCCGCATCGGCACGACCCCGATCCGGTGGACTCGGGGGTGGGGGCGGTGACCCGGCGGTCCTTCGTCTCCCGGCGCGGGCATCGGATCGACCTGCTCGATCAGGACGGGCAGTGCGAGGGGATCCTGCTGGACGCCGGCGACGGTGCCCTCACCCTGCGGATGGACGCGGTGGAGACCGCCATCACGGTGCACGCCGATGGTCACATCCTGCTGGAAGGCAAGAAGGGCGTGACCGTCAACGCCGACACCGCGAACCTGGAGCTGAGCGCCCAGAAGGTCTCACTCAAGGCCACCGCGGGGGTCGAGATCGACGGCGGATCCGGCCCGGTGTCGGTGACCACCAACGCTGCCCTCGACCTCAAGGGCAGCATGGCCACCTTGCAGGGCCAGTCCGCCACCGAGGTGAAAGGAGGCGGGACATGCAGTATCTCGGCGCCCATGGTCCGGATCAACTGACGGGAAACGCCGCCGACCGTGCCGCCCTGATCGGGGCCCGGTAATGCCTCCGGCCGCGCGAGTGGGGGACACCACCGCACACCCCGGGCTGATCACCCCGCCGGGTGTGCCCACGGTGCTGATCAGCGGCATGCCGGCGGCCACCGTCGGTACCCCACACGTGTGCTCCTTCCCGCCACCGGCGGTGCATCCGCCCTCGACCATCGTCGGGCCGGGCTCGGCGACCGTGCTCATCGGGGGACTTCCCGCGGCCCGGATCGGTGACCTGGCTGCATGCGGGGCGCCCATCGTCACCGGTGCCGTGAACGTGATGATCGGAGGCTGACAGATGAGCGTGGACTTCGTCGGAGCCGGGTGGGCCTTCCCGGTGACCACCGACGCGACCGGAGGGATAGCCCTGGTCCGTCGGCAACGGGAGATCGAGGAGGCGATCAGGCTGATCCTGGGCACCGCCCGCGGCGAGCGGCCGATGCGGCCCGAGTTCGGTTGTCGCATACACGATCACGTCTTCGGCCCGGCCAATGCCGCGACCGCCGGGCAGATCGCCTTCGACGTGCGTCAGGCGCTGGAGCGTTGGGAGCCCCGGATCGACGTGCTCGACGTGGGGGTCGGCTACGGCCACATCGACGACGGGGTCGTGGTCATCGACCTGCGATACAGCCTGCGTGGCCTGAACGACCCACGCAACCTGGTCTTTCCGTTCTATGTGATCCCGACCGAACCCAGCCAGGGGTGAGATCATGCTTCCCGCACCAGAACTCGATGACCGCACCTTCCAGCAGTTGGTGGACGAGGCCAAGCGGACCGTCCAGCGACAATGTCCCAGCTGGACGGATCACAACGTGTCCGACCCCGGAGTCACCCTGATCGAGGCCACTGCCGCGATGGTGGATCAGCTCATCTACCGGCTCAACCGAGTGCCCGACCGGCACTACGTGAAGTTCCTGGAGATGATCGGCGTGGAGCTACGCGCCCCGGCGGCGGCTCGGGGCGCGGTGACTTTCTGGTTGTCTGCACCACAACCACAGACCGTCCTGGTCAGGGCCGAAACCGAGGTGGCCACGGCGCGCACCGACATCCACGAGGCCATCGTCTTCTCCACCCTGGAGGATCTGCGGATAATGCCGTGCGCCTTCCAGGCAAGTGCAGCGCACGCCGTGGGTGCCGACCCGCTGGACACTACTGCCGGGTTGCTCGCCGGCCAGGCCTTCACCCCGTTCTCCGCCAGCCCGCAAGTCGGAGACTGCCTGCTCGTCGGCCTCAGTGAGGCGGTACCCCGGTGCGCGGTGCTGGTGCGGATCGACTGCGAGGTGGCCGGGGTCGGGGTCGATCCACGCAACCCGCCGCTGGTGTGGGAGGCCTGGACCGGCACCGAGTGGACCGGGTGTGACCTGGACCGGGACACCACCGGTGGCCTGAACCGGGCCGGTGAAGTGGTCGTGCATGTGCCCGCCGGGCACCAGACGTCCATCGTGGCCCGCCAGCGCGCCGGCTGGTTGCGGTGCCGACTGATCGAACCCGCCGAAGGCCAGCGCACGTACACCCAATCGCCGCTGGTGCGTTCGCTGGAGGCCTTCACCGTGGGCGGCACCACCGACATGGAGCACGCCATGGTGGTGCACGGCGAACGGCTCGGCCATTGCGACGGCAGCGCAGGACAACGGCTGAGCCTGCAGCATCGTCCGCTGGTGCCCTCGGCGACCGCCGAATTGCGGGTGATGACCGACGCCGGCCCGCAAACCTGGACCCAGGTAAGTGATTTCGCGTCGTCGGGGCCCAGCGATCGACACTTCAGGCTGGACCTGACCGCGGGGGAGGTGCACTTCGGACCGGCCGTGCGGCTGGCTGAGGGCGGTCTGCGTCACTACGGGGCGGTGCCGCCGCTGGGCGCTGCGGCGGAACTGACCACCTATCGCGCCGGTGGAGGCCGGGTCGGCAACGTGGCAGCCGGAGCGATCCGGGTGCTCAAGACGAGCGTGCCGTACGTGAGCCGGGTCGAGAACCGGGCGCCGGCCGCCGGAGGAGCCGACCCGGAGTCGCTTGCCGACGCCAAGGTGCGCGGGCCACTGCTGCTGCGATCGCGCGGGCGTGCGGTCACCGCCGAGGACTTCGAGCACCTGGCCCGCGACGTGGCACCCGAGGCCGCGCGCGTGCACTGTGTCACCGCCCAGTCCAACGCCGAGGCCGGCGGCATCCGATTGCTGGTCGTGCCGCACGTGGCCAGCGATGACCTGGGCCGGGTGCGCCGAGACGACCTGAACGTCTCCAACGCCACCCTGCAACGCATCACGATGGCCTTGGACGAGCACCGGCTGGTCGGCACCCGGCTGCTGGTGGCACCGCCCCATTACCAGTGGGTCACCGCGGTGGTGAGCGTCGCCGCGGTGGCCCGGGCCGACCCGGACGTGGTGCGGCAACGGGTCGTGGGCGGCCTGTACCGCCTGCTGCATCCCCTGGTCGGCGGCCCGCGGGGCCAGGGCTGGCCGTTCGGTCGCGCGGTGACGACTCACGAGTTGCACGCGGTGCTGGCCGGCACGCCGGGGGTGGACATGTCCCGGGACGTGGAGGTGTCGTTGTACCCGGCAGAGCCTTTGGAGGGTCAACCCGGGCGGGCGCGTCGTGGCTCTGCGGTGCAGCGTCTGGAGTTGGCGGCCACCGATCTGGTCTTCTCCTACGACCATCAGGTGCGCGTGCGATGAGCGTCACCGCCCAGGCTCGCGCGGAGGATCTCGCCGACTCCGCCCGGCCGGCCCCGGCCAGTCCCCATCCGCTGCTGTACACCCTGCCGCAGGTGTACCGCGGCGATCCGGTGACGGCCGCCTTCTGCACGGCGATAGACGAGATGCTCGCCCCCGTCATCGCGATACTGGACACCTTCGACGCCTATCTCGATCTCGAGCTGGCGCCCTCGGACAGCCTCGGTTGGCTGGCGGGCTGGCTCGGGGTGGAGGAACTCGACCTGTCGGTCCCGGTGCCGCGCCAACGCGAACTGTTGCGAACCATGAGCGGGCTGCAGGGCTGGCTCGGCACCGCCCGGGGGATCGCGCTCATCGTGGAGACCTTGATCGGGCTGCCCACCGAGGTGGTCGAGACCGGCGGCGCACGATGGTCCCGCGATCCGACCGATGCCTTGCCCGGCGAGCCCGTGGCTGCCCTCGTGGTCCGGGTTCGCGCCAACCGGCCGGATCGCGTCGACTCCGAACGCCTCGACGCCATCGTCCGAGCGGTCAAGCCCGCTCACGTGATCCACCGCGTGCTCGTCGTGCCGGTCGAGAGTGCTTCGCAGGCAGAGGCTCCCAGCTCGGACGAGGAGTAAGGCGAGAGGCCTCAGGTGAGTTCGGCCACCACGCGTTGATGCTCGCGCCGGGTGACCACCGCCGCGCTCGGCTCGCCGAGCCGCTCCTGGATCTGCGCCAGCAGACGCCACCCGCTGTCGCGCAGCGGATCGATCCCCACGCAGCGCTGGGCCGCCCGCAAGGCGTCGGCCAGCCGGCCCACTGAAACAGCGGCATCGGCTGCCTCCAGCGCCGCCGAGGACGCCAGGAACCGCAACCTGTCTCGTTCGCCGACGATCCACTCCGCGGTTCCTGCCTCGGGGACAAGATCACCGGCATAGTGCGAAAGCAGTTCCAGCCCGGTGTCCACCACCTCCGCGGAAGAGCCTCGGGCGCGGGCCGCGCCGATCCGGCGCGCCAGTTCCTCAACCACGTCGACGTCGCAGCCGTCGAGTTGGAGCCGGTAGGCGTCACCGGTGCGTACCAGCACCTGCTCCCCGCATCCGGCGGCGGCCAGCAGCCGACGCACACTGGAGGCTGCCACGTGTAGCCGGTGTGCTCCCTTGTCCACCGGTGTGCCCGGCCATAGGGTTTCGATCAGCAGGTCCCGGTGCACGTCGTGACCGTGCCGAATGGCCAACAGCATGAGCAGGGTTCGTGCCCTCGGACGCAGCGGACCCAGGTCGACGCCGGACCCGTCGACCTGCACACAGAAGGCACCCAGGCAGGTCAGCGCAGATGAGCTGATCGCCGGAGCCGGAACTGTTCGGCTACCCGGTGTCAGGCGTGCCAGTGCGTCGCTGTAGCCGGTGATCCCCAGGCGCCGGGCCTGCAACGCATCCGCACTGGTCGGGTCCGGCGCCTCACCGCGTCCGACCGCGGCGATCCCGCCCGCCCAACTGAGCAGCACCGGTGAGTCCGTCGCCGCCAAGGCGGGATTCAGCTCAGCCATCAGCGCCTGAACCGCCTCGCTCTCACCGGCTGCGGCCATCGCGGCAGTCACCAGCAGACCGAGGATCGAGGCGCCCCAGGGGTCGTCGTCGCGCAATCGGGCGATCACGAGCTGCTCGGCGACGTCGAAGAACTCACTCCCGGCGGTCGCCAGCACGCAGGTCTGCAGGCCAGTGGCCAGGTGAGCCAGCCATCCGTATCCAGCCTGGTCGGCCGTGGCGGCGACCTCTTCCAGGGCGCGCATACCGTCGTCGAGGCCCTCAGGGCCGATGGCATCGAGGGCGGCCGCGATCACGGCCCGGCCCAGGCTCTGCCACCCAGGGGCGGAGTTCTGCCCGACGGTCTCGGCGACCACTCGCGTCGCCGACTCCGGTCGTCCGGCGAGCAGGTGCACCGCAGCGGACACCAACGGGGGCAGTGCCGGGGCCGACTGCACGGTGGGCAGGGCGATCATCGCCTGGCGCAGCAGTTGGATCGGCGTCGGACGGTGCACGGCGGAGATGGACGCACCCGGCAGCCACAGTTCGCACAGGGATCGCTCGTGTCGGCACACCCGGGCGAAGGACTCGTCGTCGGCCAGCGATTCGGCCTCGGTGTATCCAGCAACCGCAGCGGTCAGCCGGCCGTTGCGGGCGCTGCGTCGTGCGCTGCTCAGCGCCACCCACGGGTCCTGGGCCAGCACCGGGATCCGGCGATGGTCGAGCCGTTCGTCGAGGGCGACCTGGGAGGCGGACAACCGGGTCAGCCGGGCGACGTCCGGCCACCGGTCGGCGCGGGCATAGGCTCGCAGGGCGGCTTCGAGGAAGCCGGACTGCTCCAGCAGTTCGGCACTGCGGGCATACAACTCGCGGGCTCGCCCATCCCCGTGCAACTCCACCAGCAACACCTCGAGGTGGCTGGCCAGTACCCGGTGATACCGGTAGGTCGCGCCATCGTCGGTGGAGGTGGTGAAGAACCCGCCCCGTTCCAACTCGGCCAGGACGCTGCCCGACCCCTGGGTCGCCAACAGGTCGTCGCACAGATCCCCGCGCAACACCCCGAGGGTGACGGTCCGCACCAGGAAATCGCGGCGCTGCGGGGGGAGTTCGTCCACCAGGTTCTCGGTCAGGTACGAGCGGATGAGCCGCGAGCGACCGGTGAGTTGGTGTACGGCTCGTTCCCGGTCGACCTGGCGCTTGCCCTGGGTGGACAGGTGGAACAGCTGCAGGCCGGCGGCCCACCCGCCGGTCCGGCGGGCCAGAGCGGCCACCGACTCCGGGGACAGCGGTTCGTCGTACACGCTGCGGTAGAGCTGCTCCACCTCCCAGGAGCGAAATCGCAGGTCGTCCTCGTCGATGTGCAGGACGGTGCCTCCGGCGATGAGCCGGGTCAGCGCCAGTGCCGGCACCCGCCGTGAGCCGATCAGCAGGCGCATCCCGGCCGGGCGCAATCGCACCAGCCTGGCGAGCGCCGACTCGGCCGCCAGGCCGGAGATCTCGTGTACGTCGTCGAGGACGACCAGGCAGGTCAGGCCGTCCCGGGTGTCGCCCAGATCCTGCCACTCAAGCAGGAGACCATCGAGAGTTTCAGTTTCCCAGGCTGTTTCGCCGAGGGCTCGGGCGATGGAAGCACCCAGGTGCGCTACGAAGGACTGTTCGGTGGCGTCCTCGGGGGCGAGGGTGTACCAGGCGACCGGGCTGGTGGTGGCCCGCGCCGCATGTGCCAGCAGGGTGGTCTTCCCGGCTCCCGCCGGGGCCACCACCAGTCCCATCGCGTCGGCGTCGGCGAGCCGCTGCAGCAGTCTGGGCCGGGCCAGCCCGGCCGGGTCCGGTTCGCTGAGCTTCTGTACGAGCACGGGCGAAGGCATCACAGGTTCCCCGAGGGCAGGTCGTCCTGCGCGGCGTCATCCCCGGCCAGGCCACCACCGGCCGAGCCGTCCGGCCCAGACCCGCCCAGCCCAGACCCGCCCAGCGCAGAACCGCCCAGCCCAGAATCGCCCAGCCCAGAACCGGGGAGCCCAGAATCGGGGAGCCCAGAATCGCCCGGCCCAGAACCCGGGCCGGCGCCGACACCAGGAGTCAGTGGGTCGTATCCCAGTTGTTGCTCGAAGGCGTCGGTGAGTCCGTCGTTGTCGGTGTCCGGGCGGGTGGGGTCGGTACCCAGGCTCACCTCCAGGGCGTCGCTGAGCCCGTCGGCGTCGCTGTCCTGGGCCTGCGGGTCGAGCCCGAGCAGCAGTTCGTAGCGATCCGAGAGTCCGTCGCTGTCAGAGTCGACGACGGGCTGGCGCACGTTCTCGGCGAACTGCCCGCGCCCCGACACTCCGGCGATGCCGGGAATCCGCCCCGCGTCGGTGCCGGCTGCCACCTCGGCCGCGTCGGACTGACCGTCGGCGTCGGTGTCCTCGCTGAGCGGATCGGTGTGCGAGGACAGTGCCTCGTACCCGTCGCTGAGCCCATCGGAGTCGCTGTCGGCGAGGGTGGGATCTGTGCCGGCCAGGGCTTCGAAGGCGTCGGTGAGGCCGTCTGCGTCGGTGTCGACCACGTCCTGGGGTGAGCGTCCGGCATCGATCTGGTACGCGGCGAAGGCGGAGGTGGCTGCCAGGTGCCCGGGCGGGGGAGGCGCTTCGGCGCCGGTGGGCACCGCGCTGGGTGCCAGGTCGGTGGAGTTCAGGCCCGGGACGACTCCGGCGTAGTTGAACCGGTTCTTGGCCTCGAACTCCCCGACCCCGTAGGCCCGGCCCCGAGCCTCGATGGTGCGTCCGTCGCCGAGGCTGATCGCCACGTGAGCTCGGCTGGGACGTGAGCCACCCGGTT
Organism: Actinomycetales bacterium; assembly: GCA_047974565.1. Classification (GTDB taxonomy): domain Bacteria; phylum Actinomycetota; class Actinomycetes; order Actinomycetales; family CAWJMD01; genus JBDIAG01. The sequence goes on along the minus strand of JBKECN010000034.1, from coordinate 50,513 downwards.
GCGGCTCGGTGGAGAAGTAGAACAACAGCGCGCCCTTGGTGTGCAGGGCTTCGTCGACATCGACGAGGTTGCCGCCCTTCTTCAGCGACAGGTACTGGTACATCGCGCCGTCCGGGATCGAGACCCCGGCCTGGTGGGCGGCCCATCGGGTGAGTTCGGAGCAGTCGAAGGTGTCGGGGTCGGTGTCGTCCAGGGAGGCGGTGGCGCCGAAGACATACTCGTCGCCGGCTTGGGCCAGGGCGACGTCGACGAAGGTGTCCACGGTGGTGGCTGGCGCGGCCGGGACCACCGCGGGTTGCTGGGCCGGGGAGGCCACTTGGGCGACGCCGGCCCCGGAGCCGCCGGGGGCAGCGCCCGCAGCACTGGCGCCTCCCGATTGGAACGGTCCCGCGGCAGGTTGGCCGAGCGATGCCATCCGCATCCCGGGCGTGGGGATCGGCACGCCGTCACCGGCATCGGCGACCAGTGGATCAGTGCCGTACTGGCTTTCGGCCAGGTCGCTGAGCCCGTCGTTGTCGGTGTCGATCGAGTAGCCGCTGGTGCCCAGCGCGGCCTCGGCGGCGTCCGAGAGGCCGTCCGCATCGATGTCGGCGGCGGTCACCGCGGTGTGGCTGACTCCGAGTTCATAGCCGTCGCCGAGGCCGTCCGCATCGGTGTCGGCCAGCGTCGGGTCACTGCCGGCCGCTCGTTCCGCCGCGTCGGTGAGGCCGTCCGCGTCGCTGTCGAGTTGGGCCCCGCCGTCGGGCGGCGGCGTGGTGGCCACCAGCCCGGTCGGGCCGACCTGCTGGTTCGGCGGGTCGCCGGCGTCCGCCGGTGCGGGGGCGTGGTAGCCGGAGACACCGCCGGCGTCGCCGGCCACGCCCGTCGCCGCCTGCACATCGTCGAGGTACATCCGATAGTCGTGACTCGTGCCTTTGTTGGAGTCGTGGGTGGTCGTCCACGGACGCATGTCGGTCCCACGGCGGGAGATGTCGTAGGCGGCGCGAGCGTTGACCGTCGGGTCGTTGAGGTTCCCCCAGACGTTGGGTCGGACCGCCGGGTCGACGTTGATCTGCCACAGCCCCATGGAGTGCTCGCCCTGATCATTGAGTGCGGACGTGCGGCCACCGGACTCGGCCAGGGCGATGGCCGTCCAGGTGGCTGCCTGCTCGGGCGTGAAGCCCGCGGCCCGGGCGGCCGCGAAGATCTGCTCGATCGTGTACGTCGCCATCGATGGGGCCCTCCGGATGTCCAGGGTTCTCTGCCTGCCGGTCAGCGTCAAGACACCGTGACCGGTACCGATCGCGCGGCACATGGACCGCCGCCTTGGAAGTGCCTGCGGTGCAGGGTCTATGGCGGTCGAGCGTCGCCCACCACGGATCGGGTCACTTTCACCCAGCTGGCGGTTGAAACACTCAAAACGGGCTTCTTGCATGGTTGTTGGGCGAATTCGGGCTGGCAGGAGTGCTCACGTCGGGGAAGACGCAACGTGGCCGACCCTGATACATCCCTGATGCGCTGAAACGTCTCGGGTGTTCGAGCCGTCCCTGACCTGTCGAGGGCTGCTATCGCGCTGCGCGTGCCGCCCGAGTCACAGCGGCGCCCACGGCTCGGTCGTGTGCCAGGTCAGCGAGTCGTGCCAGGTCCGCGAGTAGTGCCAGGTCAGCGAGTAGTGCCAGGTCAGCGAGTCGTGCCAGGTCAGCGAGTCGCGCCGGGTCAGCGAGTCGCGCAACTCAGCCAGTCGGGCAATGTCAGCGATTCGTAATGGACGGGTGCCGTCGTGCGGGTGTCGTTGCGGCAACCGATGGCGCACGATGGGGTGATGGAGGTCGACGAGGCACCTGCCGGCGTGGTCGAGACCGCCACAAGGGGTGAGACCGCCGGGTCGAACCCAATGGTGGCCGCAGCTCTGGTGGCCTCGGCGGCAATCGGGCTGGCCGCGGGTGAGGTGGCAGCGGCGCTGCTCAATCCGGCGTCGTCGCCGCTGGCCGCGGTGGGGGACACGTTCATCGACCTGGTCCCGGCGTGGTTGAAGAACATCGCGGTCGCAGTCTTCGGCGTCTTCGACAAACTGGCGCTTGTCATCGGCATGCTGTTGGTGCTGGCAGGTTTGTTCGTCGCGTTGGCCAGGGTGATCGGCGCTCATCCGCGCGTGGCGATCCCGGTGTTCGCGGTGCTGTCGATGGTGGCGGGCGTGGCCGCCACCACTCGTCCCGGTGCCGGCCCCCTCGACTGGGTTCCCTCGGTGGCCTGCCTGCTCACCGCCTCGGCAGGTTGGCTGCTGCTCCAAGCGCGCCTGCCGCGGGTGGATGCCGGCGCGCAGGGGGCCGCCGACCAGGACGAGCAGGTGCTCAGCCAGGCCCCGGGTCGGCGTGGCTTCCTCACCATTGCCGCGGCAGTTGCCGGGGCCGCGGGCCTGGTCGGCCTGACCGCCCGGATCGTCGGTGGGCGAGTGGGCTCGCGCTCACCGGCACCGGGGGAGGCAGACCTGCCGGTCCCCGGGGTCTCGGCACCTGCCGCTCCCGACGGCGTGGATCCCGCCGTCGACGGCCTCACCCCGTATCGCACCGCCAACCAGGACTTCTACCGGATCGACACCGCGCTGGTGGTGCCCCGAGTGGATCCGCAGACCTGGCGGCTGCGGGTTTTCGGGGAGGTGGAACGAGAGGTCGAGCTCAGCTACGACGAACTGATCGGTGCAGACCTGGTCCAGGCCTGGGTGACGCTGACCTGCGTGTCGAACCCGGTGGGCGGATCTCTGGCCGGCAATGCCACCTGGACCGGCCTGCCGATCCACCAACTCCTGGCCCGGGCAGGCCCGGCACCGGGTGCGGACATGGTGCTCTCCCGTTCGGTGGACGGCTGGACCGCGTCCACGCCGCTGGACGTGCTGACCGACCCGGACCGGGCCTGCCTGCTGGCCGTCGCGATGAACGACAAGCCGCTGCCGGCCGAACACGGGTATCCGGTGCGGATGGTGGTGCCCGGGCTGTACGGCTACGTCTCGGCCACCAAATGGGTCACCGAACTGGAGGTGACCAGGTTCTCCCGCCGGGCCGCGTACTGGACCACCCGAGGCTGGTCGCCGCAAGGCCCGGTCAAGACTGCCTCGCGGATCGACGTGCCGCGCCCGGGGGCGCGGGTCCAGGCCGGAGAGGTGGTGGTCGCGGGAGTGGCCTGGGCGCAGCACCGGGGGATCGAGGCGGTCGAGGTGCAAGTCGACGAAGGACGGTGGCAACCCGCCGAGTTGGCGTCGACCATCGGGCCGGACACGTGGCGGCAGTGGACTTTTCGGTGGCGGGCCGACCCCGGTCGGCACCGGCTGCGGGTGCGCGCCACCGACGCCGCCGGGGTCCAGCAGACCGGCAGCACCGCTGCGCCCGCGCCGGACGGGGCAACCGGCTGGCACAGCGTGGAGATCCGGGTGCAGTGAGCCTCAGCCGATGAACGCCCGCGCCTGCCGGGCCAGGCCGTGGGCGATCCGCAACCGGGTTGAGGGGTGCATGCTCAGGTGCGCCAGATCCTGGGGGTCGACCCAGCGCACCTCGCGGGACTCGCTGCTGGTGCGCGCCGTGCCACCGCAGAGCCTGGCCCGAAAAGCCAGCGCGAACTGCTGGCGGACCTCGCCGTCGTCATAGCCGATCACGTGTCCCGGGTCGGTGTAGGTGCCGATCAGCGACTCGACCTCGACGAGGTAACCGGTCTCCTCGCGGACCTCACGCACCACCGTGTCGGCGATGCTCTCACCGATCTCGTGCCCACCTCCGGGTAGCGCCCAGGCGTCGTTGTCCGTGCGCCGGATCAGCAGAACCCGCCCGTGCGCGTCCAGGACGAAGGCGACCGCCGAGGGCACCACCCGGTTCGCCGCCGGAGCCGCCGGATCGTCCACGTAGTCGACCCGCGCCACCTCATTCACCACGCAACAGGCACACCACGTCTGCGGCCAGTTCTTCGTCCAGGACCACCGTGCCCAGCGCCTGGGTGCGCAACGCACCGACGACGCCCGGTGCCTTCTCCCGGCCGCCGGCGATCCCCATCACCCGGGGGATCGACCGCAGTTGCGCCAGGCTGATCCCGACCACGCGCTCACTGGTGGGTGGCCCGACGGCGGTACCGCTGAGGTCGTAGTAGCGACCCGCGAGGTCACCGACCGGCTCCTGGGCGTCGAACTCGGCGCGTTCGGCCGGGTTGAGGCGCATCGCCTCCACCACTCGCGGAGAGGCGTGCACCCCGGTCGATCCGATCCCCACCACGGCGGCCTGCACGGCGCCCGCCTCGGCGATGGTGCGCTGGATCGAGGACTCGCCCATCAGCGCCTGCCAGGTGACTTTGGACTCCACCACGGCCGGGGCCTCGAACCGGTGCACGTGGAAACCACCCTTGACCGCGAGCAACTCGATGGCGTCGTTGCCCGCCGGACCGGTAGTGGGCATGCCCCCGACGAGGGCGTGCACGTGCAGGTGTGGAAAGACCGAGTCCAGCAGGATCTCGTCGACCAGGGCCGCCACGGTCTGTCCCCAGCTGAGCCCGAGCGAGGACAGCGTGGGCAACTCGTCCTCGACCCGGCGGGCTGCGAGTTCGGCCACCACGGCGATCGAGGTGCGCCCCGTCGGGCGGGCAGCCACCAGGGCCTCGACCCCGGTGAGCGTGGCGAGCGTCTGCTCCAGATCGGGGCGGCGGTTGATGTCTCGTTCGGGGTGGATCCTGATCTCCACGATGCCCCGCTCCCGCGCTTGGGCCAGGATCCGGGAGACGCTCGAGCGGGACAGGTCGAGGGCCTTGGCGATCTCGCTCTGGGACTTGCCGTCCAGGTAGTGCATGCGGGCGGCCGCGACGAGAACGCTGTGCGCGCGAGGTGCTGGCATGTCCACCTATCCAGAGTTCGACCGCCGATCGGAGCCCTCGGGACGTGTCGCCGAAGACCGATGGCGATCCTAGTGCAGCACGACACGCACATCCGTGCACACGCGACCGTGGCGCCCCCGGATGGGGGCGCCAGGGTGCCTCGACCGGAATCGTCCTGGGGGGAGGCGATCACCCTGGCGGGTCCCCACCCCTGGCACGCGGCCGCGATCACCCCACCGTGGACGCGATCACAGGGCGCTGGCCGCCAGCAATGAGTCCTGCAAGCGGCGCATGGCCACCAGCGGGCGGGTCTCGTCCAGTTCGACGTGGTCGTAGGTGAGGATCTCCCCGGCTCGCAGTGGCCGCTTCAGCACACAGCCGGCCAACAGGCCCATCGGCAGGGCCCCGAGGTCGCGGGCCTCCTGGGCGTCCATCGCCCAGCCGTAGGCGTGATGCCCACCCATGCCCTCCAGGGTGATGCCCGGCTCCAGGTCGACCTTGGCCCGACAGGCCACTTCGGTGCGCCAGTACCGGCTCTGGAAGGACGCCGTGCGATCGAGGACGGCCTCCCCGATGGACAGCGGGGCCTCGATCGAGGCCAGGTGGTAGGGGCGCACGAGCACGTAGTAGGGCCCCGTCCCGAGCTTGAGGAAGTCGAGTTCGTGGGTGACCACGTCATTCTCGGACTTCACGATGGCGAAGACGCCGGGGGCGACGTCACCGGTCACGTACTCCACGAACGGCTGATCGCCGTCGAGGATGCCACCGTCTGCGGTGGGGACGAGGGTGCTGGCCAGGTCGGCCAGGTTGACCTCGCGGCCGTGCATCCCCGGAACCGCCACCCCGAAGCCGGTGCAGTTCGACAGCGCCGCCATCTCCAGCTGGGTTTTGGTGCCGTCGGTGAATTCGGTGAGGATCCGGGGGTTCATGTTCTTGGCTCGGGCCTCCTCCTCGTTGTCCTCGGCCACCGAGGTGGGGATGTTCGGGTTGTTCTTGCCCTTGCCGGCGCAGATCACCTTCAGTCCCAGGTCTTGGGCGTACTCGACCAGCAGGTTGGCCTCCACCGGCTCGTCGCCGCGGCAGATGGTGTACACCGCATTGCCGGCGTTGGCCAGGCCCGCCAGGAGCAGGCCGACGGTCACGTCCGCTTCGACGGTCATCAACGCGACATCGGTGCCGCGCATCAGACAGGCGTAGGCGATCTGTGCGGCGATGTCGGGTGCCCCGGACACCTCAAGGACGATGTCGACGGGCAGTTGTGGCATCACCAGGCCGTTGTCGATGACGACCGGGCGACCGGACTCCACCAGCCGGCAGGCATCGGCGACGCTGTCGACGACGACGGAGTCCGGCTGCCCGGCGTTCTTCAGTGCCTGTTGTGCCTTGTCGGTGACGATGTCGGCGACGACGGCGACGTGCAGGCCGGGGGAGTTCTCGATCTGCGCGATCAGGCCGCTGCCCATCTGGCCGGCACCGACGACTCCGACCCGGACCGGGCGTCCGAGTTCACGCTCTCGCTGGACGAGTCTCTTGCTGTAGTTCATGAGGGTGTTTCCTTTCGATGGTGAGATATGAAGGTGTTTCCTGCGGGTGGCGAAGCACCCGCCGATGGCGGTGTACGCGGGCACGGCGAAGCGCTCCGGCACGGCGAAGCGCTCCGGCATGGCGAAGCACTCCGGCATGGCGAAGCACTCCGGCAGGGCCGAGTACGCCGGTTGGTGCAGGTGTGGCGGGGGCGCGCCCGACCAGGGTCGGGCCGACCCTCGAACCAGCCGGAAGCAGCGGTCAGCGGCTGCTGATCGGTTCGCTCGTGCCGGTGGTGGTCGGCTTGGTCGGGCGGGGGAGTTGGGCCAGGGCCGTCTCGATCGCGGTGCGCATCGTGGCGTTGGGCGCGCGGTCCAGCAGGCTGCCGAGTGGGCCGCAGAGCCGTTGGTCCGGCGTCAGGCGGGCGAAAGTGCTTGCCCCGGTCATGGTTTCGGCGGCAACCACCCCCTGGCGGCCGGTGTCGATCACCAGCACCACCACGGCCCCACGTAGACGTCCCTTGGCCCGTCCCGAGACGAGGTAGCGGCCCTCACCCTTGTGCTGGTGGGCGAGTTCGTTGACTCGTCTGCGGTATCGCACGCTCTGCCGGTACGACAGTGCGCTGGAGCCGATGAGCGCTGCGACCAGCAGGATGGCGAACTCCCACATGGTCAGCTCCCCCGGACGAAGGCGACGCGCTGGCCCGGCTGCGGATCGGGCACCTGGTCGCCGTGGGCCTTGATCGCTCCCGGCAGCAGGTTCTGTCCCGGGCTGTTGACGTACAGCACGGTGTGTCCGAGTTCGGCGAGGTTCTGGTTGGCCAGGTCACCGACCTCGTCCACGACCAGTTCGACGCCTCCGAGGTGGACGACGTCTCCGGCAGCGACATCCGGGTGCGAATCCTGGACCCCGGTGTGGACCACACTCATGTCCGCCAGGGCGGGAGGAACGGGCTCGGCGAACAGGATGTAGACGCCGGCCTCGAACATGTCCTGGGCCTCGGGGCCGATGCGGGTCACTTCACTGGTGTAGAGCTCGGTGCTCATCTGCAAACTCCTGTTGGTCTCGGTGCTGCCTGTGATGGTGTTTGTCTTGGCGTTGAATCTGTTGTCGTGTAAGTGATTTCAGAGGTTCTGCGGAAGAGGTGCCCTGGGGACGCTGCCCGCCCGATCTGGTGACGATGGTCTGGCCGGGTCACAGAGCGAACGAGGCGACGTAGGCGATGGCCACCGCCGCCGGGGCGGTGATCATCCGGGAGAAGAGCACGGCGGGGACGCCGACCTCGACGGTCTCCGGCTCGGCCTCGCCGAGGGAGAGCCCGACCGGGACGAAGTCGCAGCCGACCTGGCCGTCGATGGCGAAGAGCGTCGGCAAGGCGTACTGCACGGGCAGGGCACCCTGGGCGATCTGCGTGCCCATCAGGACTCCCACCACCTGGGCCAGCGCGGCGCCGGGACCCAGGATCGGCGACAGGAAGGGCAGACCGGTGATCACCCCGAGCAGGATGAGTCCGAATGGGTTGGACGCCAGCGGCGAGACCCCGGCAGCGATCGCCTGAGAGAGCCCGGTGTAGTTGACGATGCCGATCAGCAGGGACACGTAGGCCATGAACGGCAGGATCGTGCTGATGATCAGTTTCACGGCCTGCCGGCCCGAGGCCAACAGGGTGTTGATGACCATCCCGATCCAGCCGCCGAAACCGACGACGAAGCCGGCGAAGCCCTTCTGGGCCGGCTGGTCCTTGCGGGCGGCAGCCTTGGCCGCGGCCACCTTGTCCTGCTGGCCGCTGCCAGCACCGCGTGCGGTGTCCGGAGCACCCGCTGTTCCGGCGGATTCCTGCGCGGCGCGGGACGTCGCCGCCACTGCAGCCCCGTCCAGGAGCTCGATGTCGTTGACGCCGACGGCCGAGACGAAGATGTCGTCGGTGATGAACTGGGCCAGCGGCCCCCCGGGTTCACCGGGGAAGACGTCCACGGTGGGTATGCGCTTCTTCGGGTAGACCCCGATCCGCGCGGTACCGCCGCAGTTGATCACCGCGCAGGCCACCTTGTCGTCCGCGACGTGGTTGGTGAAGCCGTCGACGGCCTCGCCGCCGGTGAGCTCGGCGATCCGGGCGGCGACCGGATGGATGCCGCCGCTGGTCACCGACAGGATGACGTTCTTGTGCTCGGTGGGCTCAATGGTCAAGCCGCTGCCCCAGCCACCGTTACCGTGACTGACTCGAACCGACTGGTAGTTCACAGCACACCTGCCTCGTTCGCACTCTGGAAATGTCCACTGCGGTAGCGCTCGTCGGCCTCGCGGAAGCTCTCCTCGTGGCCGCCACGCCTGATCAGGAAGGCCGTGATCAGCTGGGTGAGCAGGCCCCGCATGAGGATGACGACGATGCCGGTCAGGAAGTAGAGGGCGGCCAGGGTCGCGTACTTGTCCGGAGCCACCGCCAGAACACCGGCCGAGACGCCCGTCCAGACGAAGACCTCACCCGCATTCGCGTGCGGGAAGAAGGCCGTCACCGGATGCAGGAAGGATGCGGTCGAGTCGTAGAAGGCGGGCTTGTAGCGCTCGGGAAGGAAGCGGCCGAAGGAGTAACACATCGGGTTCGTCAGGATCATCGCGCTGAGGATCGGCATGATCGTGTACCTGGTCACCGCAAACCGACCCGACCATTGCACGGCGCGAGTGACTCGCGCCTCACCGATCCATGTCGTCACCGCGTACATCGCCGTGAGCAGGACGAGTAGCAGCGGCAGGATCCCTGACACGAGCTCAACCAGGCTCGTGGCCGCGGCATTGAACATGCCGATGAAGTGCTCGGAGAACCAGGTGATCCCGCGCAGAACGGGATTCCCCGTCGGCGTGACGGACAGGACCAGCCCGGGTGCCGCCTCGAGAGGCAACATCATTGTCTAACCTCCATTTGCAACTATGTGCGCACTAGATTGCGCGCTTGTGCAAATACCATAGGTCCCTCAGTGTGGGGGCACAAGGGTCTCTGCAGGGGCAATTCGCCCTTCCCGTGCGGGATCGTGGCTCACTACCTTGATCTGACCGACGAATCGCCTTGAAGGCCAAGGGATTTCGAAGATCGGCGACAGTGGGGATGGTGATCAGGGTTTTTGGGTCTGCTCTCACAGGTCGGCACAGACAGACGCTCCGGACCGATGGTCCGGAGCGTCCAGGTGGGGCTGGGTGGTGGGGCTGGGTGGTGGGGCTGGGTGTTAGGGCTGGGTGGTGTCAGCCTTGACCGCCTCAGCCCATTGACTTCTTCCCGTCCAGCGCTTCACGGATGATGTCCGCATGGCCGGCGTGCTGAGCGGTCTCGGCGATGAGGTGCAGGAGGGTTCGGCGGGCCGTCTGCTCATGCGCGGGCGCCCAGGGAGCCTCCGGTACCTTCCAGGCCTGGTCGAGATCGGCCGTGCTGATCGCGGCATCCGTGGCCCGGGCCACCTCGGCGTAGCGAGCCAGCACGCCGTCGAGGGACTCCTGCGGCCCCAGGACGAAAGTGGCTGCGAAGGCTGCCCAGTCGTCCGGGGTGAACTCGGTGAACGACCTACCCTCGCGCCGCAGCGCGTCGGGACCACGCAGGACGAAGCCGGACCACATCTCCTCCATCGACGAGACGTGCTTGATGATGCCCCCGATGGTCAGTTCGCTCACGGTGGTGCGTCGGCGTGCCTGCTCGTCAGTGAGCCCCTGGGCGGTGGAGATGAGGAAGTGGCGATGGGTGCTGAAGGCATCGAGCAGGTCCGTCCGCTCGGTGCTCAGAGCGCCTGCGTCGATCGCGGTTGTGGTGGTCATATCGTCCCCTCGTGGTGGCGGCTGCCGGGTGTCTCCCCCGGGCTGCACACCACGATAGGAACGGTAGAGGTCAGGAGCTGTCCGCAATATCGGGTCAGCTTGGTTCGCGCTCTCGGGCCAGGGCTCGTGGGCCAGAGCCTGCACCAATAACCGGACAGGCGGCCAGCGCCTCGTGCCGATGCCTCGCACCGGGTGGGCAAGAGCGAACCGGCCACGCGATCACGGCTGGGTGATCGCGTGGCCGGTGCGGTGGAACCTCAGTGGCCGTTGACGATGACCTCGGCCACGCCCAGGAACCCGGTCACCCGGCGCTGCACGCGAACGTAACGACCGGTGGCCCCGTCTGCCGGGAAGGTCGCGCTGACCCCGACGCCGGGAACGTCGATCGCGGTGATGCTCGGGTCGCTGAGCAGGTCGGTCAGCGTCCGCCCGGTCATCGGCGTGTCCGAGATCAACAGCACCGAGTCGTTGAGGCGATCACTGCAGCAGTCGGTCCGGTTGAGCAGTTCGATGCTGTTGATGGTGCGGGTGGTGCCCAGGTCGACCTCCCACCAGGGCTGGTCCTGGGAGAGCGTGTGCGCGACGCTGCCCGCAGCCCAGGTGGTCTCGGCGCTGCCGTCCACGGCCTTGGAGGCGTCGCCGCCGGGGTAGGTGCTGCTCTGGGTGGCGGGGCGCCGCAAGGCCACGTTGGCATCCGGCGGGGTCTGGTCGGTGACGGTGACCGTGCCGCAGGACAGGTCGGTGTTCACCCCGCTCTGCCGGTAGCGCACCACGTAGGCGTGGGCTCCCACCGGGGCAGCGGTGTCTGTGTAGCTCGTCTCGGACACCGAGGTCAGGTACTTGCCGTCACGGCGCACCGAGTACGAGGTGGCTCCGGTGCTCGTCCAGGTGAGCAACGGGTTGCCCGAGCCGTCGAGGGTGGCCGTGCACACCGCGTCCCCGCCACCGGTGTTGGCGCCCAAGGAGGTGCCGCAGTCGAGTTCGACGGTGGTGCCCGCGCTGCGGTACCGCACGGTGTAGGCGTGGGCCAGGCCGGCGGTGTCGGTGTCGGTGTAGCTGGTGGTGGCCACCGAGGTCAGGTACGAGCCGTCGCGGCGGACCGAGTAGGAGGACGCGCCCTCGTCGTTCCAGTTCAGCGTGGCGTCCCCATTGGCAGCGGTGGTGATCGAGCACTGACCCACCACGCCACCGCCCCCGCCGACGCTCACGGCGGTGGAGACCCAGGACGAGCGACGGCCGGCGTAGTCCAGGGCACTCGCCTCGACGGTGTAGGTGCCGTCGGCAAGAGTGGTCTGCAAGGTCCAGCCAACATCCACCCCCGGGCGGGTCAGCCCGAGATCGGCCCGCAGGGCCGTAGCGGTGAAGGCGAAGGTGCCGTCGGCCTGCAGGTAGCGGCCGCCGGCATCACGCACTCGCAGCTGCACCTGGTTGAGCCTGATGTCGTCGCGTGCGGTGCCCTGCAGGGTGATCTGCGGCCCCGCCTGCGAGGTCGCGGTGGTGCTGGCGACGCTGGGTGCCTGCTTGTCGACCGTTGCCGAGCCCAGGTCGAAGAACCCGGCCCGACCGGTGCGAACGCCCCCCAGCCAGTTGCCGTCGCCGCCGACCAGCAGGCCACGAGCGGTCACCTTGAGGTCGAGCACGCCGCGGTATACGTCGGTGCCCGGGTCCCAGGCCAGCGGCGTGCTGTCGATCGGGTTCAGCGCGGCGATCTGCCAGCGGTAGGCCCCGTTCTGCGGGTAGGAGGCAGTGGTGCCCGAGCAGGTCTTGTCGGTGTATCGGCCGCTGCCGTCCAGATCCGTGGGCCCGGGGCCTGAGGCGATCTTGCAGAAGTGGCCACCGGTGTAGACGGCGTTGTTGGATACCGCCAGGGCGTAGACCGAGTCCTGGTGGTCCTTCATCCACAGCCGGGCCGGCTCGGGGGTGTCCACCACGGGGAAGGCGTAGACGTTGCCGGTGCTCACCATGACGAAGAAGGAACCATCCGGCGACAGCGAACCCTCAGCAGGGGCGAAGTTGAGGTGCCGGGCCCCCTCGTCGTAGTTGTTGACGCTGAACGGCGTCAGGCGAGGGTTGGCCGGGTCGGAGATGTCGAAGATCGCGGCCCCTCGGTGTCGCTCGCCGTTGACGGTGTCGGCCGAATGCACGACCACCATCCGGTTGCCGGCCGGAGTCAGGCCGATGTACCGGATGTTCTGCCCGGCACCCCGGGTGCCGGCAGTGCCGTCGAAGGTGAAGGAGAAGGCGGTGTTGGGCTTGCCGGTGGGGAGCTCGAGCTCTGCCAGGCGGTGGATCGCCTGGCCGCGGACCCGCGTGAAGACCCCGCCGATGAACATCCGCTGGTCGTTCAGGACGGCGATCTCCTTGACGATTCCGTCGGTGTCGGCCCGCCAGGACTCGTCCACCGACCCGTCCAGCAAGCTGACCCGGGCGACGTTCTTGCGCGCGGTTCCCGAGATGGTGGTGAACTTGCCGCCGACGAAGACGCTGTGCGTGTCCGGGGCCAGCGTCACCGAGTTGACCGGGCCGTCGATGACGGGGCGGAACGAGGTGATGAGATCGCCGGTGTCGATGTCGAAGGCCACCAGGGAGGGCTGCTGCAGGATGGTCCCGTCCTTGTCCTGCACCTGGGTGAAGTTGCCGGCGGCGACGACATACTCCTCATTCGCATCCATGTCGAGGACTTCACCGTCGAGGATCTGCGGGAAGTCGGCCCGGGGCACCTCCGGCACGACCACGGGGTGTTGCACCGGTTGCTGGGCGAGCGCTGGGGGAGCCGTCCACAGGCCCATCACCATCGCCAACACCAGAACCACCACTCCCGGTAATGGCAACCGGAGATTTCTCGACATCAGACCTACTCTCTTCGTGTGACGCGGCCACTCTGCGTAACTGAATCAAAGTGTAGGTACCACCACCGACACCTTGATATGACGGCGAGGTGGTCTGCGTCGCGCGTCCCGCCTGGAGGACCCGAGGAGACCTGTCGTCCAGTCCGAGATAGCCGCTATGCGCGGATACCGGCCAGTCTTCGACACCCTTGTGTCGGCCAAGACCCGAGCTCGTGTGTGATCTGAATCACATGATGAATCGGGGTCGCCATCTATCGGGCGATCCGCACGTTCCCGGTGATCAGGGCGTGTCGGCGAGGCTGCTACCGCTGAACCGCCTCCAGCCGCGTGCGGTCAGGGCGTTCGCACCTCTACCTCGGCCAGGCTGAGCAGCGAGGTCTTTCCCATCAGGATGACGGCGACATAGCGGGCCTGGGTGCCGGTGGGCAGTAGCGAGACGTCGGTTCTGGCGGAGGCCGACCCGCTGTGCAGGCGGAGGTAACCGTTGGCCGCCGAGACCGACTGCATCGCGGTCTGCAGATTCGTCGTGTCGATCGGGCTGGGGGAGGCCAGGATCGTGTAGTCGTGCAGTCGCTCCGAGCAGCAGTCCGTCCGATTCCACAGCCGGATCTCGGCGATCTGCTGCTGCGACCCCAGATCGACCTTCCACCAGGCCTGGGTGGTGTAGGTCGTCGCCGTCACCGACCCGTTGGGGTACGCCCCGTCGGTGTTCGCGTCGACGGCCACCGGGGCAAGCCCGCCTGAGGGTGAGTAGTCGGTCTTCTGGGTGGCCACCCCGCCGATGGCCACGTCACGCCCGAGCGTCACCGACATCGGCCACTGCACCTGCATGGTGCTGCTCAGGGAGGATGTGGCGGTGACCGCCCCCGAGCCCGCGTACAGGCGCGATCGCTGCAGCACATAGGACTGACCCAGCCGACCACCCGAGCTGATCACCGGCGTGGCGGCCGCGCCGGTGGGGGTCGAGACGCCGCCGGTGACGGTGAACTGGGCAGGCGCGCAACACTGCGCAGGCAGGGTGTCCAGATGTGCGGTGAACGAGTTCGCGGCCCCCCAGGTGGAGCCCTGATCGACGAGTGTTGTTCCGCCCAAAGCAAGTTCAGTCGCCGGCGTGGACATCCGGGCTATCCAGGAGACGGCGTCGGCGGGTGCCGTCACGGCGTAGGTGCCGTCCACCGACCGCGGCAGCCGGGTGAGGTGATATCTGAGCGACAGCCCGTTCAATCGCGGGGTCGCAGCGGTGGTACCGGTCAGGTAGGCCCGCACTCGCAGATAGCGAAGGCCGTCCACTGCGTAGGGCAACGGCCCTCCCGCGGAGGTGTAGTAGGTGGCCGCGGTCCCGTCCGGGCCGATGAATGCCGTCGGCGTGCTCGAGGATGCGGCCGCCACCTGGAATCGCACATCGGTTCCGGTGGGCAGGGTGTGGGAGGTGCGTAGCAGGCCGTAGACCCCCGAACCGGACGCCCCGGTGTCGACGGTTGCCGAGGTCCAGGTGCCGGAGGTCGCGTAGGTGGTGCCGGTCTGCACCAGGGAGATGCCGGTGTCGGGGTAGTACCCGGCCACCTCCTGGTCGCTGTACGAGCCGTCGATGGTGGTGAGGGTCAGCGGCTGGCCGATCCCTTCCTGCACACCTGACGCCTGGGTGCCGTTGACGCTGGCCAGCACCAGGATTCGCCCGTCATTGCGGGAGGCGGCACCGATCGTGGTCATGGTCAGTCCCAGCCCGGTATAGATCGACGGGGCGTAGGTCCAGGTCGTTCCGGTCGCGGGCTCGGCGCAACTGCTGATCGCCAGCGCGGACAGTCCATAGATCACGGCCCGTCCCTGACTCACCACGGTGCTCAGGTCGGTCATCGGAAGGAGGGCGGTGCTGCACTCGCGCACCCACGCCTGCCACACTCCGGCCACCTTCTTGCGCTGCCAGTAGGAGGCGTTGTTCGCGCCGACCACGGTGAGAATCTCGTCCCCGTTGGGATAGCCGGCCAGGCTGATGTGCAAGCCCACCCCGCCGAGGTTGGTGCTAGCACCCCAGACCCCCAGTGCCGTCTCCGACGCCGCGTACGACACCCCCGCAGTGTCCATATAGGCCACCGAAAGGAATCCGTTCGGCTGCACGATCAGTTCTGCGTCGGCGGGGGTCGCCGTGGTGGGGATGGTGACCCAGGTGAGGGCGGCGGGCCAGACGCCCGGAGCCGACTGCCTGGTCACCCGCAACTGGGTGCCGGCGATGACCGCGACGGCGAGCAGGCCATCGGCCCGCGCCGCGACCGACACCTTGGACGTGCCCGAACTGCTCGGCGGCATGGTCAGCGCCGGACCCCAGTCGGCGGCCGTGGGGCTGGTGCTCGCTCCGTGGGTGCGCAGGTACACCTGGCCACCGGAGATCTGCGCCGAGGCGAAGTTCTGCGCCTTGGTCGTCTCGACGTTGGACAAGGTGCCCGCCTGGAAGGCACTGTTCGAGATCCACTGGGTCGTGGTTCCACTGGAGTACGAGTACAGCGGTGCGCCATCGGTGGCCATGATCCCTGCGTCGGCGAAGTTCTTGACCTCGAACGAGGCTGCACTCGGGGTGGTCAGCCCGACGCACGCCAAAGCGGTCACGAGCCCGACGAGCATCGCCGTGCGCGCGGCCCGGCGCAGGGACCGGACCCGGCCGACGAGCCCGCGTGGACGGTGACGCCGCGCAGCGCTCATTCCCGCTACTCCTGCCGTGACGGCGCCCCACGTGGGGCGCTCACCCTCAGGCCGGCTGCCCGCTGACCGTGAAGCGCAGCACGGCGTTGGACGTCGTGGTGTCGGCGCTGGTGCCGGCGTCGATCTGCCAGCCGAGCAGCGCGGTGTCGTTCGGGGCGAGTGTCACGCTTCCGGTCTGGGTGTCGGTGACCCCGGTGCTGTTGGCGTGGATCGGCGAGGTAAGCCAGGCACTGGCGTTGCTGAAATCGGTGGTGGCCGTGCCGTTGGCGGTGCCGAGGTAGAGGTCGGCGGAGATGTCGGTCCACGAGCCTTCCCACATCGCGTCGCCCAGTTGACCCTCGGCGACCAGCGAGACGGTCAGCGGGTAGGTGCAGTTGTTCGTGATCACTCCGGCACTGCTGGAGATCAGCCGGTCGCCCTTGAGCGCCTTGATGGTGAAGGTCTCATTGAGCAACTGCACACCGTCGGTGGCGTTGTTGCTCTGGGTGTTGGTGGTGTTGAAGGTCACCAGGCCGCTGGTGTGGCCGGCATCGGCGCCGGCGGTCTTGACCATGCACGCGGGAGCGGCCTGGATGTCCGCCTCGATGAAGTTCTGCATGATCATGGTGGCTGCCGCCGGCAGTGCGGTGACGCCGAGGACGAAGGCGGCCGCAGCAGCGGTCTTGGCCATTCGCCGGCGAGGGGTGACGTTGGTGCTCATTGTTTCTCCTTGTGCTAAGCCGGGCCGAACCGAACGGATTCCGGACGAGGATCTTCGAAGGTCTGGCGCAGCCGGGCCATGAAGTTGTTGCGGGGGCGCGCCAGCGCGGTGAAGGCGATGGCGACGCCCGTCATGCAGATGGCCGTGGTGACCAGCAGGTGCAGCGTCGGGATCCGTGGGGGGTCAAGTGCCCCCAGGACGGCTTCGGCAACGATCAGTTCGAAGATCGAGAGAATGCCGGCCGCCCACGCGATCGACCTGACGACCGCCCTGGTTCGCAGGCCAAGCACGAGCAAGCCCGCCAACGCCACGACCGCCGTGGCTACCGTCGACCATCCGACGATCACCCCGAAGGTGATGCGATCGGTGCCGAACCAGAGAGTGGGCACCACCTGGTGCCACAGCCTTATCTGCATCGTGACGCCCAGCAAAGCCGCGACGGCCACGGCGGAGCCGACCTTGACAAGAGTCAAGGCCAGGGATACGTACGTCACCGAGGACATGTACGTGGTTAGAGCGCCCTGCCGCGCTGGATCGGTCACATCCATAGCGTCGGCAATCCGTAACCACGGAATTAGGTTGCGCGTCGAAATTGGTTCAAGGGGCGTAATGGCGCCGGGCGGGCTATTACTGTCTGTGACTGTCTTGACGCAAGTGGGGGCAAACAGCGCCAAAAGTCCCCTAGAGTGGATCAACAGGGTGACTTCGTCCGCAGACGACATAACTCTCAGTCTTTGGAAATGCGGACAAGCATGGTGTCGATGAGCTACCAGGCGCTCCGAGATTCGTCCAGGAGTTCGACATCGGCGGGGTCAGGCAGTCTCTCCGGGGGCGTGCAAGTGGGGCCGGGCACACGTACCCGGCCCCACTCGGGTGATTCAGCTTTCAATCATCCTCGCTCGATCGGCGTACGGGTCAGGCGTCGCCGCCCGAACTTCCCGAAGCACCGGCCGTGACGTCGTCCAACCGGTACATCTCGAAGGCCTTGGCGGGCGCTCCCGCATCCACCTGGCCGCGGGCGGCGAGCATCCGCAGCGCCTGGTAGGCGATCGACGGGCCGTCGATGTGGAAGTGCCGGCGCACCGCGGGCCGGGTGTCGGACAGGCCGAACCCGTCCGCGCCGAGGGAGGAGAACTCGTTCGGCACGAACTGGGAGATCTGATCGGGAACCTGGCGCATGTAGTCGGTCACCGCGACCACCGGCCCGTCCCGGCCCTGCAGTTGCTGGGCGATGAAGGGCTTGCGCTCGGCGCTGCCGGGGTTGAGGAAGGCCTCGGTATCGCAGGCCAGCCCGTCCCGACGCAGTTCCGTCCAGGAGGTGACGGACCAGACGTCGGCTGCCACGCCGAAGTCCTTGGCCAGCAACTCCTGGGCCTCCAGGGCCCACAGCATGGCCACGCCGGAGGCCATCAACTGCACCCGCTTGGACTCCGAGTTCGACTCACCGCCGTTGGCGTCGCCCGGCCGGTACAGGTACGCGCCCTTGAGCAGGCCTTGGACGTCGAGGTTCTCGGGTTCGGCCGGCTGCACCATCGGCTCGTTGTACACCGTGAGGTAGTACATGACGTTCTGCGGACGGGTGTCCTCGGGGTTCGGCTCCCCGTACATCCGCTGCAGGCCGTCCTTCATGATGTGGCCGATCTCGTACCCGAAGGCCGGGTCGTACACCACGGTGGCCGGGTTGGTGGCGGCCAGGATGGGGGAGTGGCCGTCGGCGTGCTGGAGGCCCTCGCCGGTGAGCGTGGTCCGCCCCGCGGTGGCGCCGATGATGAAGCCGCGTGCCATCTGGTCTCCGGCGGCCCACATCGCGTCACCGGTGCGCTGATAGCCGAACATCGAGTAGAAGATGTAGACCGGGATGATCGCCTCGCCCTGGGTGGCGTACGACGTCCCGGCCGCGGTGAAGGCGGCCATGGCGCCGGCCTCGTTGATCCCCACGTGCAGGATCTGCCCGGCCGGAGACTCCTTGTAGGCCAGCATCAGTTCACGGTCCACCGACAGGTAGTTCTGCCCGTGCGGGTTGTAGATCTTCAGCGTCGGGAAGAAGGAGTCCATCCCGAAGGTGCGGGCCTCGTCCGGGATGATGAGCGCGATCCGCTTGCCGAACTCCTTGTCCCGCATCACGTCCTTGAGGATCCGGACGAAGGCCATCGTCGTGGCGATCTGCTGCTTGCCCGAACCCTTCTTGGCCATCTTGTAGGCCTCGTCCCCCGGCGGCTTGAGCGGGGTGAAGGTGGTACGCCGCTGCGGGAGGTAGCCGCCCAGGTCCTTGCGCCGGTCGAGCAGGTACTGGATCTCTTCGGAGTCCGGCCCCGGGTTGTAGTACGGGGGACGGTAGGGGTCCTTCTCGAGTTCGGCGTCGCTGATCGGGATCCGCAGGTCGTCACGGAACGACTTCAGGTCGTCCAGGCTGAGCTTCTTCATCTGGTGAGCGGCCATCCGGCCGGCAAAACTCGGCCCGAGGCCGTAACCCTTGATGGTCTTGGCCAGGATGACCGTCGGCTGGCCGTTGTGCTCGGTGGCGGCCCGGTAGGCGGCGTACATCTTGTGGTAGTCGTGACCACCGCGCTTGAGTTTCCAGATGTCACCGTCGGACATGTCCTCGACCATCCGCCGGGTGCGTGGGTCACGCCCGAAGAAGTTCTCCCGGATGAAGGCGCCGTTCTCGGCGCGGAAGGTCTGGTAGTCGCCGTCCGGGGTGTTGTTCATCAGGTGGACGAGGGCGTTCTCGGCGTCCTTGGCCAGCAGCATGTCCCACTCGCGGCCCCAGATCACCTTGATGACATTCCAGCCCGCGCCGCGGAAGGTGCCTTCCAGCTCCTGGATGATCTTGCCGTTACCGCGAACCGGGCCGTCGAGTCGCTGCAGGTTGCAGTTGATGACGAAGGTGAGATTGTCCAGTTCCTCCACCGCGGCGAGCTGGAGGAAGCCACGGCTCTCCGGCTCGTCCATCTCGCCGTCGCCGAGGAACGCCCAGACATGCTGCTCGGAGGTGTCCTTGATGCCGCGGTTGTGCAGGTACTTGTTGAACTGTGCCTGGTAGATGGCGTTCGCCGGGCCCAGGCCCATCGACACGGTCGGGAACTGCCAGAAGTCAGGCATCAGGCGCGGGTGCGGGTATGAGGGCATACCGCCGCCCGGATGCGACAGCTCCTGGCGGAAGCCGTCCAGCTGGTCGCCCGAGAGCCGTCCTTCGAGGAAGGCGCGCGCGTACATGCCGGGCGCGGCGTGCCCCTGGAAGAACACCTGGTCGCCGCCGCCGGGGTGATCCGGGCCGCGGAAGAAGTGGTTGAAGCCCACCTCGTACATCGTCGAGGACGAGGCATACGAGGCGATGTGGCCACCGACGCCGATGCCCGGCCGCTGCGCGCGGTGCACCAGGATCGCCGAGTTCCACCGCAGGTAGGCGCGGTAGCGGCGCTCCAGGTGCTCGTCACCCGGGTAGTAGGGCTCGCGCTCGGGGGGAATGGTGTTGATGTAGTCGGTGACCGTCAGCGAGGGAACCCCGACGCCGAGTTCACGCGCGCGCTGGTTGAGTTCGAGCATGAGGTACCGGGCCCGGCGGCGGCCCGCGATGTCATTGACGTCGTCGAGCGACTGCAACCACTCCGCGGTCTCCTCGGGGTCGATGTCGGGCAGATTCGACGGTAGTCCGTTCAGGATGGGCCGGGTGTCTTTGGCCATGTTCGTCCTCTCGTCCTAAAAGGCGGGCTCGTAGTGTGCGCAGGCCCAGCCGTGGTGCGCCGGGGTCGGCTCTTCAGGTAGGTGCGCTCGCGCGCGACTCGCCCCATCCTTCCACCCTCAGCGTGTGCTGCGTCACGTTGGACACGGCCGAAACGGCACGCGACGGGTCGTCCGCCGGGCCGGGGGGCTCGATCGCCCGGTCTGCCCTCCTCCAGAGGCCGGGCCGTCCTGCCAGATGCTTGCCCAGATGCCGGACTGGCTCGCTCAGGTCTGGAGCCGGTGAGGGGCGGTGTAACAGACCAGCGAAGGCCCGCGAAGGAACCCCGCCAGGGTGAGGCCGGCTGCTTCGGCCACTTCGACCGCCAGCGATGACGCCGCCGACACGGCCGCCACGATCGGGATACCCGCCACCCACGCCTTCTGGACGAGTTCGAAGGAGGCTCGTCCCGACAGGGTGAGCAGCAATGGAGGCAGCGGCCACCCCAGCTCGCGCGCGGCAAAGCCGATCGCCTTGTCGCACGCGTTGTGCCGGCCCACGTCCTCGCGTAGCACCACGAGTGAGCCGTCGGGACGAAAGAGCGCTGCTGCGTGCAGCCCGCCGGTCTTGTCGAAGACGCTCTGAGCCCGGCGCATCCGCTCGGGCAGGGCGACCATGAGGTCGAGGGGGACGATCGTGGTGTCGAGCTTCAGGTCGGGCAGCACCTGGCGAGACCGGATGGCGTCGATGGTGGCGCTGCCGCAGACCCCGCAGGCCGAGGTGATCCCGAAGGTTCGTCGGTGCTGCAGGTCCAGGGCCGTGCTCGGGTCCCGGCGGGCGAGGTCGAGGACGTTGAAGGTGGGTCTGCCGTCCGGGCCCACGTCGTTGCAGTGCACCGCCGTGGCGATCTGGTCCGGATGGCTGATCATCCCCTCGGCCAGCAGAAGGCCGAGGGCGAGGTCCACATCGTGCCCGGGTGTGCGCATCGTCGTGACCGTCGAGATTCCGTCGATCCGCAACTCCAGGGGCTCCTCCACCGCCAGGGTCTCCGCGCGGTTGAGGGTGGTCGAGCCATCGCAGGCATGAGTGAACCGGGTGACAGGCACTCGTCGGGTCACTCTCCCCATGCGGCAAGCCTGCCCCATCGCCTGATCAGTCGGCACGTCGACCAGCCCAGACTTCTGCTCTGCGGGCGGGGACGGGTGTACGAAGTGGGGTGGCAGGACCATCGGTTGTGGTTTGAATGGGTCACCCGATTGGGCGCGGTCGGCCGGATGTCGGTACCTTCGTACCAACCGGCTGGCCGAGGCCGGCGCCATGTTCACAGCGCGAGGGGATTCTTCAAGTGGTAGGGACCGCGGAAGGCGCGGGGGGAATCGGTACGGTGGCCCGCTTTGGTCTGAAGCCTGGACAAGCCGTGCAGGAGTTCGGTTATGACGCCGATGTCGATCATGAACTGCGCGATGCCATCGAGGATGCCGTCGGTGCCGACCTCCTCGACGAGGATGCCGACGACATGGTCGAGGTCGTCGTGCTGTGGTGGCGTGACGGGGACGGCGACCTCGTGGACACGCTCGTCGACACTCTCGGGTCGTTGGTGGCCGGTGGCACCGTGTGGTTGCTCACTCCCAAAGCAGGCCGAGACGGTCATGTCGACGCGGCGGACGTCGAGGAGGCTGCGCCCTCGGTGGGGCTGAATGTCACCAAGACGATCTCCGCGGGTGAGGACTGGACGGGGATTCGACTGGTTCAGCCCAAGGGTGAGCGACGCTCCTGACCCCTTTCGGGGGATGAGCTGGATGCTGCGGGGAGCGGGGCGCTCACCACTGTTCGAAGCCGGGCCGGGGGAGCGAAGGTCGGCGAAAACCGGTGACAATCGGACAATTTCGCGCGGAAGCCGCCCCATCGACCGGGTCCAGGGTCGGCTGCCATCGGCGCTCGGGTGCGTCCGGATGCGGCGCCGACCTCGTCGCTGATAGCGCTGTGTAGTGCAGGTTCACCCCAACGGGCTATCGGCGTGTCCGCCTATCGATACATCCGAACACCGGCTGCGTTTGGTCAACGCCGGTAATTGAGGTATCAATTTCCTTGCTGCGGCCGTCGATGACCCGAGACGTCGACGGCCGCAGCCTTCCACTCCCACCGGTTGAGGCTCGAGGGTGCTCGCCCGCATCACCGTTGCGGCTGACGCGTTGAAGCCCTCCCGAGGGAACCTGGTGACCGGCGCTGGCAGGCACCTGTCACAATGGCGGGCGCCGCGCACCGCGCGCGAGGGCCTGTAGCTCAGTTGGTAGAGCAACGCGTTTACACCGCGTGTGTCGTCGGTTCGAGTCCGGCCGGGCCCACCCAACCTGGCGAGGGTGCCGCGTTCCTGGCTTCGCGGCGGTGTGGAGGTCAGCGACCTTCCGTGTGTCGCCGGTCGGTCGCACAGCCGGAGCTACTGCCTCACCGTGTCGAGGACGGCCCTGGCTGGCTGAACCTCGTGATCGTGGCCGCATGCTGGAACGCGCTCACGTTCATCTGGATCGGCCCGATCAGCCTCATTCTCGGTTAGTCCGCCGGGCCATGAAGTCTAGGGAACGCCACCTGACCAGCGCCGGACACCAGCGACTCGATGAAGCCGCCGCGCGCCGCTGGCTCAGCGAGCCCCGCTACGAACGCCACCTGACGGCCGTCGGCCGCGACCACGACGTCAGTGGCCCCGGATACGATGCGAACGTGTTGGCGGCGGACCTGTTGAGTGTCGCCGAGAGCGAGCGCCTGGCTGCCCTCGGCGGGCTTGATGCGCGCACGCAGAGCCAGTTCGGCCAGTTCTTCACGCCCGCGCAAGCGGCTCGGTTGATCGCCTCGATTCCCCGCCTACCCCAGAGCGGGACGCTGCGGGTGCTGGACCCTGGCGCGGGCTCGGGCGTGCTTACAGCAGCGCTGGTGAGTCGTGCGCTCGCAGAGCGGGCGGCACTGTCGCTGGAGATTGTCGCGGTCGAGCGTGACCCGCTCGTGCTGGCGAGCCTACGGGCCACTCTTTCCGCATGTGAGCAGGCGGGCGGCGGTCGAGTGCGTGCCGAGGCTGTCGAAGCGGACTTCATCCTGGAATCGGTCGGCTTGGGCGCCTCGCTCAGCCTGAACGGCCAGTTCGATCTCGTGCTCGAGAACCCTCCCTATGGGAAGCTTGCCGTGTCGAGCGCACATCGCACGGCCATGCGTTCCGCCGGAATCGATGCGCCGAACTTGTATGCGGCGTTCCTTTCCCTCTCCGTCGCGGCACTCAAGCCAGGCGGCCAAGTCGTCGCGATCACCCCTCGCTCATTCTTCAACGGCCCCTACTTCGGGCCGTTTCGCACTCACCTGCTCGACTCGATCGCGCTGGACCGAGTTCACGTCTTCGATTCCCGCTCCACGGTCTTCGCTGATACCGGTGTCCTCCAGGAGAATGTGATCTTCGCCGGAACACGCGGCGCCACTCCCGGGTTCGTAGAACTCTCGGTCAGCCGTGATCACACCGACGACATCTCGTCCCGGGTAGTTGCCTACGAGGAGGTTGTCTTCCCGAACGACCCCAACCGATTCATTCGGTTGGCGACGGACGCCGACGACACGGCTGTCGCCGACATTGTGCTCTCTCAAGCGTGCTCGCTGACCGATCTTGGTCTTCACGTATCTACCGGCAGGGTGGTGGACTTCCGGTCGCGTCAGGCGCTGAGTGCCGTAGAGCAGCCGGGTGCGGTGCCCTTGGTCTACCCCGGCAACCTCCGGGACGGCGGGGTGCTCTGGCCACGAGAGATTCGTAAGCCACAGTGGTTCCGCCCCTGTGATGACAAGGACCGCGCGATGCTCCTGCCGGAAGGCTGGTATGCGGTCGTCAAGCGATTCAGCGCGAAGGAAGAGCGGAGACGGATCGTCGCTTCGGTCTGGTCGCCCGAGGACAACCCCGGCGAGGTGGCATTCGAGAACCACCTGAACGTCTTCCATGTCTGCGGCCACGGCCTGGACGAGAACCTTGCCAAAGGCATCGTCGTGTGGCTCAACTCCTCCATCATCGACAAGTTCTTCCGCACCTTCTCTGGCCACACCCAGGTCAACGCCACCGACCTGCGAACACTTCGGTTCCCCACGGAAGCAACATTGCGGGATCTGGGCCGCAGTTCAGTCGTGTCCCAGGTCGACGTTGACTCCCTGGTGATGAAGTTGATTGCTGCATGAGCGATGTCAACGGGACGGCGCATGAGCGGGTGGAGGAGGCTCGGATAGTTCTCGAGACGCTCGGAATGGACGCCGAGCGAAGCAACGAGCGATCAGCGTTGGTGCTCTTGGCGCTTCTGCGGCTCACACCGTCCACGACATGGGCCGAGGTCGAAAACCCGATGCTGGGGACGCGGGCAATCATGGATTTCATCAGCCACGAGTACGGCAGGGACTATGCGCCGAATACCCGCGAGACGGTTCGCCGGTTCACGCTGCATCAGTTCGTACAGGCGCACCTGGTCGGGGAGAACCCCGACCAGCCGCAACGCCCCGTCAACTCCCCGAAGTGGAACTATCAGGTGACAACTGAGGCGCTGGATGTGCTGCGGGCCTACAACACTGATGACTGGCAACCCGCCGTTGACCGTTACCTCGACGAGTTGCCCGGGCTCAAGGCTCGCTACGCGGCGGCGCGCGAGATGAATCGAATCCCGCTCACCCTTCCCGATGGTTCGATCTTCACCCTGACCCCCGGCGGCCAGAACGTGCTAATCAAGACGATCGTCGAGGACTTCTGCCCGCGTTTCACCCCTGGCGGTCAGGTGCTCTACATCGGCGACGCCGGCGACAAGTGGGGGCTGCTCGAGCGCGATACCCTCGCGCCGCTCAATGTGAAGGTCGAAGAGCACGGCAAAATGCCGGACCTCGTGATCTACCTTCCAGATCGTGACTGGCTCGTGCTCCTGGAGGCCGCGAGTTCCCATGGCCCCGTCGACTCGACGAGGCAATCCGAACTCGCTGCCCTGTTCGCCACGTCCACGGCAGGTCTGGTCTACGTCTCCTGCTTCCCTGACCGGGCCGAGTTCCGCAGGTACGCGGACAAGATTGCCTGGGAGTCCGAGGTCTGGTGTGCCGATCACCCAACGCACATGATCCATTACAACGGCGAGGGCCTTCTCGGCCCGTACGCCTAGCGTGGAGTGGATGATCCAGCGTGGTGATGCCTGCTCCCTGACGCGGCCGACCCATGCCCACTCGCCGACGCCCTGGCAGGGCGTGGGCGCGACACGCAAGGCAAGCACCGGCTCGCCTGAAATCCGGATGCCGCGGGACGCGCCCGTGTCAGGGTGGTGTCCGATGCAGGTCATAGGGTGAGCGGGTGTCGATCAAACTCGGCGATCTGGTAGCCCGACTGGACAGCGCCTACCCACCCGGCACTGCCGAGAGTTGGGACGCGGTCGGGCTGGTCTGCGGCGACCCACGCGATGCGGTCCGTCGCGTGCTGCTGGCGGTCGATCCCGTCGAGGAGGTCGTCGAGGAGGCCGAGCACCGAGGTGCCGACACGATCGTCACCCACCACCCGCTGCTGCTGCGCGGCGTGCATTCGGTGTCGGCGGACACCCCCAAGGGGCGGGTCGTGCACCGGCTGATCCGCTCCGGTATCGCCCTGTATGTCGCGCACACCAACGCCGATTCCGCCCAGGGCGGCGTCAACGACGCGCTCGCCGACCTGATCGGGCTCACCGACACCCATCCGCTCGCACCCGCCACGGACGACGAACTCACCCTGGTCACCTACGCGCCGGAGGACGCCGTCCAACCCGTACTGGACGCGATCAGCGCGGCCGGAGCGGGCGTCATCGGGGACTACCGACGCTGCGCCTGGACCACCCCTGGCACCGGCACCTTCGAGGCAGGTGAGGCCGCCAATCCCACAATCGGAGCGGCCGGCGAGCGCAGCACGATCGCCGAGGTCAAGATCGAGGCGGTGCTACCGGCCGCGGCGCGGGCGAGCGTGGTGCGGGCGCTGGTCCAGGCTCATCCGTACGAGGAGCCGCCCGTGCAGTTGTTGCGGCAGGCCACCCGACCCGCTCGCACCGGGATCGGCCGGGTCGGCACCCTGACCACCCCACTGACCCTGGGCGAGTTGGCATCCCGACTGGCCGCGGCAGTGCCGGCCACCGCACACGGTGTGCGGGTGAGCGGTCCATCGCACGCCACCGTTTCCCGAGTGGCCGTGTGCAGTGGGGCCGGGGATTCGCTCTTCGACCGGGTCCGGGCCAGCGGCGCGGACGTATACGTCACCGCCGACCTGCGCCATCACCCGGCCGGCGAGGCCCGCGCCCACAACGCCGACGGTCGCCCCTACCTCATCGATCTGTCGCACTGGGCCAGCGAGTGGCCCTGGCTGCCACGCTGTGCCGCACTGCTCGAGCAGGAATGGCCGCAGTTGCCGACCCACGTCAGCACGGTCTGCACCGATCCTTGGACGTTCGTCGTCCCCAGCCCCTAAGGAGCCACGTGACCACCGCCCCACCCGCCGCCCAGGTGGCCCTGCTCGACCTCGCCGAGATCGACACGCACGCACGTCAACTCGCTCACCGGGCCAGGAGCCTGCCCGAGCACGCCGAACTCACCGAACTGTCCACCCGATCAGCCCGCCTGGCCGAGGATCGGGCCCGGATCGGCACCGCCGTGGCAGACCTGGAGCGGGCGGTGCGCAAGGCGGAGGCGGACGTCGAACTCGTCCGGACCCGCGCCGCCCGCGACACCGAGCGGCTCAACGCCGGTGTCGGTAGCGCCAAGGATCTGCAGGGGCTTCAGCATGAGATCGACGGTCTTGCCAGGCGCCAGAGTGAACTCGAGGATGCCGAACTCGAGGTGATGGAGGAGCTTGAGACCGCCCAGCGCGAGCTGGACGAGGTACAGGCCCGCCAACAGGACACCGAGCAGGCCGTCCTCGACGCCACCGCTCGCCGAGACCAGTCCCAAGCCGAGATCGAAGGCGAACAGGCCGAGTTGGCGCAACGCCGATCGCGTCTGGCGGGCGACCTGGACCCCCAGCTCGTGGCACTCTACGACCGGGTCGCCTCCACCGGCGGTGGCGTGGCCGCGGCCCGGCTCACCGGCACCCGGTGCGGCGGATGCCGCGTCGAGTTCTCCGCAGTCGACCTGGCAGCCATCCGGGCCGCCAAACCCGAGGAGATCGTGCAATGCGAGGAGTGCCGATGCATCCTCGTGCGGCAAGATTGACCTGGCGTTCGCGCCGGGCTTCCACCCGACGGCTCACCTCAGTTCCCCACCCGACCACAAACACCCACCAACGATCACCCCGACCAGGCCACCACTCCCGACCAGACCACCGTTGATCACACGAGCAAGAACGAGGACTGCGATGTCGACCCAACCAGACGGATACGCCGGCGACGTGACTCCCCAGCAGGCGTGGGAGATGCTCCAGCAGGGCGCCCGCATGGTGGATGTGCGCACCCGCGCCGAGTGGAGCTACGTCGGCGCCCCGGACCTGGCCGGCCTGTCCCAGCCGCTGATGCAGGTGGAGTGGGTCCGCTTCCCCGACGGCTCGCCGAATCCGGACTTCGTCAACCAGGTCCGGGCCGGGCTTGAAGGCCAGGACGAGCAGACCCCGCTGGTGTTCCTCTGCCGATCGGGGGTGCGCTCGATCGCGGCCGCCAAGGCCGCCACCGAGGCCGGCTACCCGAACGCCTATAACGTGCTGGAGGGCTTCGAGGGCGGGTTGGACGAGGCTGGGCACCGTGGGACCGAGGGCTGGCGGGCGGCCGGACTGCCCTGGCGGCAGTCGTGAACGCCAACCCGTCCGGAAAGGCGCAGCCGGGGGGCGGCATCCCCGGTGAGAATCGTTGGCGCCCCGATACCCTCGCTGTTCGAGGTGGGCTGAACCGGAGCAACTTCGACGAGACCGCAGAGGGACTCTTCCTCACCAGCGGCTACGTCTACCCCGACGCTGCCTCCGCTGAGGCGGCCTTCGCCGGCGAGTTCGAGCACTACATGTACTCCCGGTATGGCAATCCCACCGTATCGGTCCTGGAGCAGCGCCTGGCCGCGCTGGAGGGTGCGCCCGACTGCTTCGCCACCGCCACCGGCATGGCCGCCGTCTTCACTTCTCTGGCAGCGATTCTCAACTCCGGTGATCGGGTGGTCGCCGCACGGTCGCTGTTCGGGTCATGCTTTGCGATCCTGTCCGACATCCTGCCGCGCTGGGGAATCCACACCGATTTCGTCGACGGGCCGGACCTGGATCAGTGGCGCGACCAGCTCAGCCGCCCAGCGGCTGCGGTCTTCTTCGAGTCCCCCTCGAACCCGATGCAGGAGATCATCGACGTGGCCGCGGTATGCGAGCTCGCGCATGCGGCCGGTGCCGTCGTCGTGGTGGACAACGTCTTCGCCACCCCGGTCCTGCAACGGCCGATGGAACTCGGCGCCGACATCGTCGTCTACTCCACCACCAAGCACATGGACGGCCAGGGCCGCACCCTCGGTGGCGCCATCCTCGGCTCCACCGACTATGTGCGCGGGCCGGTGCAGGAGATGATGCGGCACACCGGCCCATCCATGAGCCCGTTCACCGCCTGGACCGTGGTCAAGGGGCTGGAGACGCTCACCATGCGAGTTAATCGCATGCAGGACAACGCCCTTCGGGTCGCTCGTTGGCTGGAGGAGCAGCCGCAGGTCGGCTGGGTCAGGTACCCCTACCTTCCCTCGCACCCGCAGGCGGACCTGGCTGCTGCCCAGATGAGCGGCGGTGGAACGGTGGTCACCTTCGCCCTGGCCGAGGGTGGCAAGGCCGAGGCCTTCACCCTGCTGGACGGGCTGCGCCTGGTGGACATCTCCAACAACCTCGGCGACTCCAAATCCCTCATCACGCACCCGGCCACCACCACGCACCGCAGGATGGGAGCCGAAGGCCGGGCCAGGGTCGGCATCACCGATTCAGTGGTGCGGATCTCGCTGGGATTGGAAGACCCCGACGACATCGTCGAGGACCTCGCCAAGGCGCTCAGCGGCCTGGGCGGGTAGCGCGAGCCCGGACGACACGGGCCGAGGCTGGGTGTTCGCGCAGCCCCGGGCCGTGGCCGGGCTCGGCGCAGGTCCACGCCGCTGCAGTTCGGATCCGCCCGACTCGCTGGCTCGACAGGCCCGCCAGGGCCCCGACCCGTACCCTGACACTTCGTGACCACTACCGCAGGCAGCGCGCCCCGTTCCCGGCAGGATCGGCAGGGCAGACACGGATGAGGCGTACCTACGTCCGGCCCGGTGCCGTCGCCACCCCGGAGGAACTCACCGCTGCGTTCGAGGCCGTGCTGGCCGACGTCGACGCGGTCGAGGAATTCCCGGCTGCTGCGCAGGCCGAGGCGGTCCGGGCGGCCGAGACCCCGCATGGCGAGGGTGTCGACCTCACCGACCTGAACTTCGTCACCCTCGATCCGGCCGGAGCGATGGACCTGGACCAGGCGATGTGCTTGCAGCGCACCGGAACTGGGTTCACCGTCCGGTACGCGATCGCCGACGTACCGGCCTTCGTCACCCCCGGCGGTCCGTTGGACGTGGCCACCCGCGAACGAGGCCAGACTCTGTACCTTCCGCACCGGCGCGTCCCGCTGCATCCCGCCGTGCTCAGCGAGGGAGCGGCAAGCCTGCTGCCCGGGCAACTGCGTCCCGCACTGGTGTGGACCATCGAGGTGGACGAGACCGGGGTGACCACCTCGACCCGGTTGGAACGTGCCCAGGTGCGGAGCCGGGCGCGGTATGACTACGCGGCCGTCCAGGCGAGCTTCGACGCCGGGACGCCGCCGGACGATCTGGCGTTGCTCGAGCCGCTCGGGAAGTTGCTGGTGGCCGCTGAGGCCGAGCGCGGGGGAGCCGGCTTGAAGATCCCCAATCAGGAGATCGAGCCGCTGCCAGGAGGCGGCTACGCCCTCATCTACCGGCCGCTGGTGGGGGTGGAGGAATGGAACGCGCAGATCTCCCTGCTCACCGGGCGCGCTGCCGCCGACCTCATGCTCGCCGGGGGCATCGGCATTCTGCGCACCATGCCCGAGCCGGATCAGGCCACGGTGGACACGTTGCGCCGGCAATCCGCCGCGCTCGGGGTGCCGTGGCCCACAGAGGAGCCCTACCAGCACTGGCTGCGCACCCTGGATCCGACCAAGCCCCGCGAGCTGGCTCTGTGCCACGAGGCCGCTGCCCTTTTCCGCGGCGCCGGGTACACCGCCTTTCACGGTGAGCCACCCGAGGAGGCCCGCCAGGCCGCTGTCGCCGACGAGTACGCCCATGTCACCGCGCCGCTGCGCCGGCTGGTGGACCGTTTCGGGCTCGCCACCTGCCTGGCCTTGTCCGCCGGGGAACCCGTGCCGCCCTGGGTCGTCGACGCACTCCCGGCCCTGCCGGACCTCATGCGCGCCAGCGACCAGAAGGCGTCCCGGATCGAGCACGCCTGCCTCGACCTCGCCGAGGCGGCCGTCCTGGCCACCCGGGTGGGCGACTACTTCGACGGGGTTATCGTCGACGTGCGGGGCGGGTCCACGCCGCCAGAACCGCTGCGGGGGAAGGTGCAATTGCACGATCCCGCCGTGCTCGCCCCCGTGACCGGGCCGTTGGTCCTGGGCGATCAGGTCAGCGTCCGGCTGGACGAGGCCGACCTGGCCAGCCGCACCATCAGGTTCTCGGTGGCCTGAGCCCGGCCGAGAGGACGTCCAGGCCCGGGGACGGTGCTCGCGATCGTTGATCGATGTCTGGCCGAGGAGCACTCGAGCCTGCAGGCGGGCACGGTGGTCGGGCCACTGGTCCTGCGTGGTCGTCACCGATACCGAGATGGCACTACGCTGACCCGGGGCGAGTCGACCGGGTGGCCGCGTCGGGCCAATGGCCCGCCGAGGAACGTCCGGGCTCCGAAGGGCAGGGTGGTGGGTAACGCCCACCCGGGGTGACCCGCGGGACAGTGCCACAGAGAAGAGACCGCCGAACCCGGCTCCGGTCGGGCGCGGCAAGGGTGAAACGGTGGTGTAAGAGACCACCAGCACCCCAGGTGACTGGGGTGGCTCGGTAAACCCCACCCGGAGCAAGGTCAGACAGCAAGCGTTCGAGGGCGGCCCGCCCGAGCTTGCGGGTAGACCGCTGGAGGAGTGCGGCAACGTACTCCCGAGATGGATGGCCACCCCCCGCCTCGGCGGGGACAGAACCCGGCGTACAGGTCGACTCGCCTCTCTACCCTCGCCGGGTGTCCGCTTCGACGCGACGCCGAACTCGATCGAGGCAGCCTCTGCACGCGCCCCCGCGACCGCGGCGGTGGTCGATCTGGGTGGTTGGGGGTGGTGCCAAACGTGACCCTGGTTGCGATGTGCGGCGTTGGGTGACGCTAGGTGGTTGGTGTCGAACTGGGGTGCTGTGGGGCGCTTGATGCTGCTGGGGGCGGCGAGGGTGGGGTCGGGGGCCCGGGTTGTGGGCGTTGGCCGGTCGAGCGATTGGGTGCGGTGAGTTGATCGGTGGTGTTGTGGCCGGTTCGGTGGGCCGGTGAGCCGGTTCCTGGTAGTCCGGGGCGGGCTACTGCCCCTCAGGTGGTGGCCACCTGCGGGGTTTGGTGGGGGCCACCGGTGAGTGCGAGCACGCCGAGGCGGGCCACGTTGACCGCGGCGGCGAGCAGGGCGAAGTCGGCGGCGACCTTGGGGCGACCGCGGACCCGGGCGCGGCGGCCACCGTGTCGGCGTCGCATCAGGTGGGCGATCTTGCGTTCCACTGTGGGTCGGGTGGCCTTGTAGTCGGCCTGCCAGGTCGGGTCGCCCTGTCGCGCGCGGGCCCGGGCCAGTTCGGCCTCGTAGCGGCCGATGGTCACGGTCCGCCCCTGTGGTGAACTGGTGCACTGGGCGGCCAGCGGGCAGTTCGCGCACGCGGCACCGAACGCGGCGGTGCCACCGCCGTTCTTGGCCGGGCGGATCGTCACGGTGACCCCGCCCGGGCAGGTGAGCGTGCCGGCGGCCAGGTCGGTGTCGAAGCGGTCCTTGGGGAACCGGCCGCCCGGCGCGTTCGGCGGCTGCACTTTGGTGTGGATGTCCGCGCCAGCCTCCTCCAGGCCAGCCAACAACTCACCGGCACCGTACGCGGCATCGCCGTAGACCGCCAGCGGCTCGTTCAGCTCAGCGTCGTTCTGCTCAGCGTCGTTCTGCTCAGCGTCGTGCTGCTCAGCGCAGTCTGCGGCATCGGTATCGGTATCGTCCCCGGCGGCGGGTGCGGGCAGGTCCTGGGCGAGCAGGTCGCGGGCGGCCTCGGCGTCCCCGGTGTTGCCCGCGGTCGCGGTGGTGGCAGTGATGATCTCGCTGTCCGGGTCGATCGCGACATGCCCCTTGTAGCCGTCGAACCCGCGCGCGGAGGTCTTGTGCCCGTGCCGGGCCTGGGGGTCCACAGTGGAGATCACCCGGTCCTTGGCCACCCGCCGGGCGATCCGGAACACCCCGTCGGTGTCCTGGTCCAGGTCCTGGCCGACCACGGTGGCCAGCAACTGCGCGGCCTGAGCCACCACAGACTCCAGGTCCCGCCCGTCCAGCACGCTCAGCACCGCCCGCGCGTCCTTGGCCAAGGAATCGACCAAGGCCAGCCGGGCCGTGGCGTCACCCCACTCACACGTCGGTTTCCCGGCACTGGCGTACTCGTCATCACGACCCAACACCCCCCGCAACTCGGCCTCCAACTCCGGATCTGCCACCTTCAGCAGGCCCCGGATCGCCGACCGGACCAAAGTGACGGTGTCCATGGTGGCCACCGCGTCATACAACGGGGTGGAATCCAACACCCGCCTACGGCCCACCAACCCAGCCGCTCTGGCCGCCTCCAACGTGGCCTCGAAGACCCGGTTCGGCCGATCCGAAGCCGCCAACCGGGCCCGCATATCCACCAACACCGTGTGCACGAACCCCGGATAATCGAAGTCCAGGCCACCCGCGGCATACTTCCACCGGGCATCGAAGGCGAACCGGTCCACCGCCTCCCGATCCGAGAGACCCTCGATCCGCTGCAACACCATCACCGTGGCCACAATCATCGGCGGCACCGACCGACGCCCCACATCGGTGAACAGATCGGCGAACATCGAATCCGGGAACAGGGTGAAGCACTCCCGATGCAGCACCGAATAGATCGAGTCCTCACCAACCCGGCCCTCACAGAACTGCACCGTCGACCGCAACAGATCACCCTGCCTCGGCGTGGTCCCCAACATCACTCCATCACCCCTCACATCGCCCGACACCATCCTCAAACACGCCAACAACACGACGGGTCAACGACGCGCGAAAAACACCAGCCACCTAGGGGTTGCCTCAGGTGGCGTTTCGTCACCCGGGTGACGTTTGGCGCCCTGGCCCGGCGGCGTTTCGCTACCCGGGTGACGTTTGGGGCCGGGGAGGTCCCTCCGGCGGTGGCTCGGGGAGGTCCGGGGGTGGTTCGAGTGGTCGATCTGGGTGGTTGGGGGTGGTGCCAAACGTGACCCTGGTTGCGATGTGCGGCGTCGGGTGACGATAGAGGTTGCCTCAGGTGGCGTTTCGTCACCCGGGTGACGTTTGGCGCCCTGGCCCGGTGGCGTTTCGTCACCCGGGTGACGTTTTGGCGCCCTGGTCCGGTGGCGTTTCGCTGCCTGGGTGACGTTTGGGGCCCTGGCCCGGCGGCGTTTCGTCACCCGGGTGACGTTTGGCGCCCCGGGGTCCGGGGGTGACGGGTGACGTGTGGCGCTCCGGGGCGGCACGAGGCGCCCGTCGCACTGCCTTACTGATCGACTGATCGACTGGCCGACGAACCGACCTGACCGAGTTACTCCACGACGGTGAGGATCTCCGGACCGGACTCGGTGATCAGGATCGTGTGCTCGAACTGCGCCGTGCGCTTGCGATCCCGCGTCACGGCCGTCCAGCCGTCGTCCCACATGTCGAACTGGCGGGTGCCCAGAGTGATCATCGGCTCGACCGTGAACGTCATCCCGGGAGCGATCACGTCGTCGTAGTGCGGCGCCGAGTCGTAGTGCGGGATGACCAGCCCGGAGTGGAAGGACTGACCCACGCCATGCCCGGTGAACTCGTGCACCGTGTCCAAGCCCTTGCGCCTGGCGTAACTCTGGATCACCTTGCCGATGACGTTCACCGATCGGCCGGGCACCGCGGCCTTGATGCCCCGCATCATCGCCGCGTGCGCGTGCTCGACCAGATACGCCGACTGCGGGTCGGGTTCACCGGCGAAGAAGGTGGCGTTGTTGTCCCCGTGCATGCCGTGGATGTACGCGGTGATGTCGATATTGCACAGGTCGCCCTCGGCGAGCACCGTCGAGTCGGGGATGCCGTGGCACACCACCTCGTTCACCGACGAGCACAACGACTTGGGGAAGCCGCGATATCCCAGCGTGGACGGGTAGGCACGGTGATCACACAGGAACTCGTGCCCGATCCGATCGAGCTCATCGGTGGTCACCCCTGGCTGTACGGCCTTGCCCACTTCGGCCAGGGCCTGCGCCGCAATCCGGCAAGCGATCCGCATCCGTTCGATCTCGTCCGCGGTCTTGATTTCCGAGCCGGTGAACGGAGCCGGGCCGGGCTTGCCGACGTACTCGGGGCGGGGGATGGACGTGGGCACCGCCCGGGGCGGGCCGATGACGCCCGGGACCAAATGGCCGATCGGAGCAGTGTCAGGGATCGTCTGCGTCACAGATCGCATTCTACGGCCGAGTGAGCCGCCCCGTCCGGCGCGGTCCGAGTACCCCCGGCCGACCCGTCCCCCGAAAGGGCCCTCAGGTCAGCCGTCTCGCCACTCACGGTCCTCCTCGTCCCACTGCTCGGTACGCTCACGCGCCAATTCGAGAGCGTTGGCGGCCTCTTCCCGGGTCTGGTACGGGCCCATCAGATCCGCCCCCTCGCTCTGGTGGCCCTCCTCCACCTGCCGGGTCCTGACGTTGAACCAGAACTTGCCCATCGGCCTTGCCTACCTTCCCTCGTCACAGCTTCGATACGGGTCTGTACGATCTGGCGCTCGCTCAACAGGTCGTGATGCTTGTGCGGTCCGGCGAGACCGCGCGGCGCGCGCCTGAGCGATGCAGACACAAGCGATACATAAGCACAGCCTCATTCGCCGAGGACAGCCATGGCCGCGTTTCGCCCCGGAATCCCGCTCACGCCCCCACCGCGGCGGGCCCCGGCCCCGGCCAACAGCACCCGCGGGTACCGGGTCTCCACCCCCCACCGGCCCTGATCGTCGGGCTCCTCGGCGAAGGGCCATTGCAGCGGCCGGGCGAAGATGTTCCCACCCGGCAGGCCCACGGAGGTCTCGATGTCCACCGGCGTGGCCGCCTCCACACACGCCCGGCCCTGGGCATCGACCAGCAGACAGTCCTCGATGGGCTCGGCCAGCACGCTGTTCAACGAGGCCAGGCAACGCTGCAGCGCCAGTTCGCGGGCGGCGTCATTGTCCTGCCGGAACAACCGGGTGGGCAGGTGCAACGCGAACATCGTCAGCGTCTGGGCGCCCGAGGCACGCAGCTCGGGCGACAAGATCGACGGGTCGGTGAGCGAGTGGCAGTAGATCTCGCACGGCGGCAGGTCGGGTATCCGTCCTTCGGCCGCCTGCCGATACGCGGTCTCGAGCTGGGTCGCGGTCTCGTTGATGTGGAACGTGCCGGAGAAGGCGGCCACCGGGTCGATGTCTCCGTGCAGGCGAGGCAGCCGGGTGAGCACCAGGTTCACCTTCACTTGGGCCCCCTCCACCTCGTCCACCGGCTCCTGCCCGAGCAACCGCTCCAGCGTGGTGGGCGCGCACCCGGCCAGCACCCGGGCGCCTCCAACTCGGTGCTCAACCCCGTCGGCGTCGACGAAGCTCACCTCGGCGAGGGTGCCGGCATCACCGGGGTCGATCGAGGTGACGGTGCACCGGGTGCGGATGTCGGCGCTGTGTCGGCGGGCCGCCCCTGCCAGGGCGGCGGTGACGGTGCCCATCCCACCCACCGGCACGTCCCAGTCGCCGGTCCCGCCACCGATCACGTGGTAGAGGAAGCAGCGGTTGGCGGCCAGCCCGGCGTCCTCGACGCTGGTGAAGGTGCCGATCAGCCCGTCGGTCAGGGCCACGCCCGAGACCACGTCGTCGCTGAGCCAGCGCCCGATCCCGGTGCCGAGCGGTTCGCCGGTGAGCAGCCGCCAGATCTCCTCGTCCTCGACCAGCGAGCGCAATTCCTCAACGCTGCGCAGCGGCTCCAGCAACGTGGGGAAGATCCGCTCGGCGGCTCGCCCAAGCCGTCCGTACAGTTCTCCCCATCGCTGCCAGGTGACCTGTCCGCCCGTCACCCTGGCAAAGGACGCGGCAGTGGCCGCGGAGTCGCCATGGTCGACCAGGAGCCCGGTGGACGGATCTGCGGGAACCGGGGTGTAGGAGGCGTACCGGCGTCGCACGAGTTGGAGCTGCAATCCGAGTTCGGTGCGGATCCTGGCCGGCAGCAGGGAGACCAGATACGCATAGCGGCTGAGATTCGCCCCGACGCCCTCGAAGACCTGAGCGGAGACGGCGGCGCCGCCGACGTGGTCGGCACTCTCCAGGACGAGCACGCTCAGCCCGGCGCGGGCCAGATAGGCGGCGGCGGTCAGCGAGTTGTGCCCGCCTCCGACAATCACCGCGTCATAGCGGCCCGACGACCGCGTCGGTGAGTAACCGGCACCGGCACCGGGTCCGGGGTCTGCCGAGGAGGCGGAGCCCGGGGCCGCCGAGGGATCTGGCATGGATTCTCCTGATCGAGTCGCTGGTGTGGCAGTGGGCCGGCCCGGCGGGTGGCGGTGATGACGGTGCCCGTCCCGGCCCATGTGCGGCCTGGGCGGACGCCGCGCCGCAGCGGCACCGAACCACATACTGACCGAACCGCCCCGCCGACGGCGTGGTGTGAAGATGGAGGCTACCCGCGAGGTGGGCGTCGCCGGGCGGCTCAGTTCTGGCAGGCTGGACCCCGGGTCCGTCGAGGGCCGTGGCGGCCGACGAAGGAAGGGCACCGGCAGTGGATCGACAGCAAGAGTTCGTCCTGCGCACCATCGAGGAACGGGACGTGCGTTTCATCCGGCTCTGGTTCACCGACGTGCTGGGCACCCTGGAGTCGATCGCCATCGCCCCCGCCGAACTGGAGGCGGCCTTCGACGAGGGGATCGGCTTCGACGGCAGCGCGGTGGAGGGCCTGGCCCGGGTGAGTGAGGCCGACATGCTCCTTCGGCCCGACCCGTCGACCTTCCAGATCCTGCCCTGGCGCACCGACAGTCATGGCGTGGCCGGCACCGCCCGGATGTTCTGCGACATCACCCACACCAACGGCGAGCCGGCTTCGGCCGACCCGCGGCACGTGCTCAAGCGCACGATGGAGCGGGCCGCAGACATGGGCTTGACCTTCTACACGCACCCGGAGATCGAGTTCTACCTGCTCAAGGGCTCGGAGGTCTCCGGCGACACTGTGCCCGAGCCGGTCGACACCGCCGGCTACTTCGACCACGTGCCGCACGGCGCCGCGCACGACTTCCGGCGTGCGGCGATCACCGTCCTGGAGCAGATGGGCATCTCGGTGGAGTTCTCCCATCACGAGGGCGGGCCCGGCCAGAACGAGATCGACCTGCGCTATGCCGACGGCCTGGCCACCTCGGACAACATCATGACCTTCCGCACGGTGGTCAAGGAGGTGGCGCTCGAACGTGGGGTCTACGCCACGTTCATGCCCAAACCCTTTGCCGCGTACCCGGGTTCGGCTATGCACACGCACATCTCGCTGTTCGAGGGCGACACCAACATCTTCCACGACCCGGCGGACGAGTACCAGCTCTCCCGGACCGCGCGCCAGTTCATGGCCGGGCTGCTGCGGCACTCCTGCGAGATGGCGGCGATCACCAACCAGTACGTGAACTCGTACAAACGGTTGTGGGGTGGCGGCGAGGCGCCCAGCTATATCTGCTGGGGACACAACAACCGCTCGGCCCTGGTGCGGATCCCGATGTACAAGCCGGGCAAGGCCGCATCGGTGCGGGTGGAGCACCGCGGCCTCGACGCCGCGTGCAACCCGTACCTGGCGTACGCCGTGCTGCTGGCCGCCGGTCTGCGCGGGATCGAGCAGGGCTACGAACTGCCACCCGGAGCCGAGGACGACGTGTGGTCGCTCACCTCGCGGGAGCGCCGGGCCCTGGGCATCGACCAACTGCCGGCCAGCCTGCACGAGGCGATCAACACCCTCGAACAGAGTGAGTTCATGGCCGAGGTGCTCGGTGAGTCCGTGTTCGACTTCGTGCTGCGCAACAAGCGGGAGGAATGGAACGCGTACCGGCACCAGATCACCCCCTTCGAGATCCGTACCTACCTGCCGGTGCTCTGAAGCGTTCGAGTCGCGAGGCCGGACGAGGGCGTCCGGCGTGAGACCTGTGAGGTGAGATGGCGTGGCCGACCAGCGGCACACCACAGCGGCACTGGCGCGGGCCGGGTTCAACGACGCCCAGCGTGCGGCTGCCTTGTTGGCCGAGCCGGTCCTCGACGGCCTGGTAGAGGACGCCGACACCAGCACCGGCCTGGTGCGCTCGCTGGCCCGCGCCGCCGACCCGGAGCAGGCGGTGCTGGGCCTGGTGCGCTTCCTGGAAGCCGCCGCAGATCAGCGTCGCGACCTCGCCGCCATGCTGGCCGAGCCCTCACACACCCGGGACCGGCTGATCGCGGTGCTGGGCGCCTCCACCGCGCTGACCGATCAGCTGGTCCGGCACCCCGACCACTGGAAGGCACTGGCCCTGCCGGCGCCCGCTTCCCCCGCCCAGCTGCGCGAGGACCTGCTGGCCGCGGTCGGCGCCGACCCGGACGCTTCGAGCCCGGTCGCCCAGCTCACCGGGGTGCAGGCCCAGGACGCACTCCGGGTGGCCTATCGACGCCGGCTGCTGGCCTTGGCCGGGCGGGACCTGGCCCATGGCGACCCGGTGGAGGTGGTCTACCAGGTGAGCATGGAGCTGGCGGATCTGGCCTCTGCCGCCTTGGAGGCGGCGCTGGCGGTCGCCCGGGCGGAGACGCCCGAGCACGAGATCGTCCGGCTGGTCGTCATCGGGATGGGCAAATGCGGTGGGCGCGAACTCAACTACGTCAGCGACGTGGACGTCATCTACGTGGCCGAGCCGGTCGAGGGTGCCGACGAGGCAGCGGCTCTGGCGGTCGGGGCCAGCCTGGCGCAGACCCTCGCCGGGGTCTGCTCCACCACGACCCGGGAAGGGACGCTGTGGCCGGTTGACGCGGCGCTGCGCCCCGAGGGCAAGGACGGCCCGTTGGTGCGCACCGTGTCCAGCCACCTCAGGTATTACAAGCGGTGGGCCAAGACCTGGGAGTTCCAGGCGCTGCTGAAGGCCCGTCCGGTGGCCGGGGACGCCGATCTCGGCAGGCAGTATCTCGAGGCCGTCCAGCCGCTGGTGTGGTCGGCGGTGCGCCGGGAGAACTTCGTCGTGGACGTGCAGGCGATGCGCCGGCGGGTGGAGTCGCACGTGCCCGCCCGAGAGTCCGAGCGCCAGCTCAAGCTCGGCCGGGGCGGCCTGCGGGACGTCGAGTTCAGCGTCCAACTGCTGCAGCTCGTCCACGGGCGAACCCACGAGCAGTTGCGTTCGCCCAACACTCTGGAGGCGTTGGAGGAGCTGAGTACCTACGGCTTCATCGGCCGGGACGACGCGGCCGCGCTGGACCACGCCTACCGCCAACTGCGCACCCTCGAGCACCGGCTGCAACTGGCCAGGATGCGCCGCACGCACGTCATGCCGACCGCCCAGAACGAACTGTTGCGGTTAGCCCGGGCATCTCGGCTCGATGGCGTCAAGGGCCTGGACGAGGTGTGGCGCAAGACCCGGGCGGTAGTGCGTCCACTGCACGAAAGGCTCTTCTACCGGCCGATCCTGGCTGCGGTCGCCTCGCTCTCTGAGGCCGATGCCCAGCTGTCGACCGAGAGCGCGCGAGATCGCCTCAAGGCGTTGGGTTATCACGATCCGGCCGGGGCGCTACGCAGCATCGAAGCCCTCATCGACGGGGTCTCCCGGCGGGCCGCCATCCAGCGTCAGTTGTTGCCGGTGCTGCTGGGCTGGTTCGCCGAGGGCGCCGACCCGGACGGTGGCCTGCTGGCCTTCCGCAAGGTCAGCGAGACCCTCGGCTCGACCCACTGGTACCTGAAGATGCTGCGCGACTCGGGGGTGGCAGCCGAGCGGATGGCTCGGCTGCTCTCGCACTCGCGCTACGTCGCCGACCTCATGGTCAACCAGCCGGAGGTGGCCCGGTGGCTCGACGAAGGGCTGTCCGCGCCGGATTCCCAGGACGAACTCACCACCCGTGCGCTCGCGGTGGTCTCGCGTCACCAGAACACCACCGACGCAATCGATGCCGTGCGAAAGGTGCGCACCCGTGAGGTGCTGCGCACCGCCATCGGCGATGTGGCCGGCCAACTCGACGTGGAGGAGGTCGGC
Source organism: Actinomycetales bacterium (assembly GCA_047974565.1). Lineage (GTDB taxonomy): Bacteria > Actinomycetota > Actinomycetes > Actinomycetales > CAWJMD01 > JBDIAG01. Next base: position 10,007 of record JBKECN010000034.1, on the reverse strand, counting down.
CGGGCCCTGTCACAGGCCACGGTGGCCACGCTGGAGGGGGCGCTACGCGCCTGCGAGCGCGACGTGATCGCGTCCCGTTCGCTGGATCGGGCCCCGTCGCGATTGGCGATCATCGCCATGGGGCGGCTCGGTGGCGGTGAGCTTTCCTACGGCAGCGACGCGGACGCGATGTTCGTGCACGCCCCGGTACCCGGAGTGGACGAGGGCGAGGCCGGTGAGTACGCCCACGCGGTGGCATCGATGCTCCAGCGGGTGCTCAAGGCCAGCAGCCCGCAGTTGCCGGTGCTCATCGACGCGGCGCTGCGTCCAGAGGGCCGGGACGGCCCGTTGGTCAGGAGCCTGGATTCCTACCGTCAGTACTACGCACGATGGTCTGCCGGCTGGGAGGCCCAGGCCCTGTTGCGCGCCTCGCCGGTCGCCGGTGACACCGGCGTACGGGCGGATTTCATGGCGATGATCGACCCGCTGCGCTACCCCGAGGGCGGCTTGTCGAACTCGGACATCCGTGAGTTGCGCCGGATCAAGGCCAGGGTCGAGGGAGAGCGGCTGCCTCGTGGGGTGCTTCCCAAGGACCACATCAAGCTCGGCCCCGGTGGCATCGCGGACGTGGAGTGGACGGTGCAGTTCCTCCAACTGAGCCACGCGCACGAGGTCTCCGGGCTGCGGGACCCGCGGACCCTACCTGCGTTGCGAGCCGCCGAGGCCGCGGGCCTGATGGATGCCGCCGACGCCGAGGCGCTGCGCGAGGCGTGGATTCTGGCCAGTCGGATGCGCAATGCCATCGTGCTGTGGCGTGGCCGGGCCTCCGATGTGCTGCCGACCTCGGTGCTGGATCTGGAGGGGGTGAGTCGGCTGCTCGGGTACGAGCCAGCCAGCACCACCCAGTTGATGGATGACGTGCGGCGCACCATGCGGGTGGCCCGCGTGGTCGTCAACCGGGTCTTCTACGGCGAGGAGTAGGCGTCCAGGTCAGCCAGCACCCCGTCGGCCCCCACCCCGCACAGCGACCCGCGCCGGCCACGGGGGCTGGCGCGGGTCGCGGTACGCAGGTCTGAGTGCGCCGGGTCAGGCCCCGCGACGGATGTCGCCGGCCTTCGTGGCCGCTTCCTGCTCCTCCACCGAGAGCGTCCCGGATTCCTCCACCTGCCGGCGCTGCAGGTCGATGTCCTTGGGCCGCAACGTGTCTCCGACGATGAGGTTGACATTCTTCGGGTAGGCCAGGTACCTAGCGGCCAGGTTGGTGATCACCGAGAAACGGTTGCGGTTGCTCAACAGAACGAAGACGTGCAGCGCCAACCAGGCCACCCAGGCCGGGAAGCCCTTCATCTTCATGCCCTGGGGGGTCTCGGCGATGGCCGCGTGCCGCCCGATGGTGGCCATGATGCCCTTGTCCTTGTAGACGAACTCCGTGGTGGGCTGGTTCTTCTCGAGGTTGACGATCTGCTGCACCACGTGCACGCCCTGCTGCATTGCCGGCTGGGCCAGCTGGGGCAGCGGCTTGTCGCCGTTGACCGCGACATCACCGATCGCGAAGACGTTGTCCAGGCCCTCCACCCGGCAGTCCGGGCCCATCAGGATCCGCCCGCCCCGACCCAGGGGCAGGCCCCAGGTCTTGACCTCCGCGCGGGGGGCCACCCCGGCGCCCCAGATCACCGTGCGGGTCTTGAGCACCTCGCCGTTGGTGAGGTGGCACTCGGTCGCCGTCACCTTGGACACCGAGGCGCCGAGCTTGAGCTTGACCCCCTTCTTGACCAGGGAGCGCTTGGCGTAACTCTTGAGTTCGGGCTCGAACGGGCCGAGCACCTCGTTGGCCATCTCGACCAGGTAGACGTTGATCCGGCTGGTGTCCACGTCTGGGTAGGCGTACGGCACCGCCAGAGTGGCCATCTCGGCCAGGGTGCCGGCCATCTCCACGCCGGTGGGGCCGCCGCCGACGACGATGACGTTGATCGGGTGGTTGCCGCTGCCGGGGGAGTCGAGGTACTCCAGCCGGCTGAAGATCTGGTCGCGGGTGTGCAGGGAGGCTCCGCGGGTGTAGATGTTGAAGCCGTGCTCCTCCACACCGGGGATGCCGAAGTAGTTGGCGCCAACGCCGGCGGCGAGGATGAGGTAGTCGTACGGAATCGGGTCCGCGTCGTCGACGATGACCTGGTTGTTCTCGGTGTCGATACCGGACACCACCGCATGCCTAAAACGCGCATTGCGGAACTTCGAGCAGAAGGCCCGCAGGGAGTAGGTCACGTCGCCGGGGTTCAGGCCACCGGTGGCGACCTGGTACAGCAGCGGCTGGAAGGTGTTGTAGACCTTCTGATCGACCAGCAGCACGTCCGCATCGACATCCTTGAGTGCGGCCACCGCCGACATGCCGCCGAACCCGCCGCCGACCACGACAACTTTGGGTCGTGCCATGTTCTCAACTCCCAATGGGTCGACCGACGCTGCCAGCGCGGTCTGTCTCGATGGTGTGACGTGGGCAACCTTAGAGCACCCCGGCCCATGGTGGGATGTTGAAGATTCGGCTATGACCGGTCATTCCGGAGAGTGAATCCGAGGGCGGCTTATCCGTTCTGCCTTTTTGCCCGATTGCACGGGCGGGCAGTGGGGCCACGTTGCGCCCGCCCCCGAGCCCAGGATGCATCGGCCAGCATTATTGTTGCCGACGAACCAAGTTCGGGACACGTCCGGGGACGGCCTGACGTGCGGCGTTCCGGCACCGCGAAGGGGTAATAGCGTGCACTACACGGACCAGGGAACTGGCAATCCGATCGTCCTGCTGCCGGGCGGCAGTCTCAACTCCAGTTACCTCGCCCCGCTCGCGGAGGAACTCGTCGCGGCTGGGCACCGGGTGGTCCGGATCGACGCCCGGCGGCCCCCGCAGGACCCGGACGAGGTGGTGACGATGCACGATCTGGCCGCGGACGTGGCCGGGGTGATGGCCGAACTCGACCTACCCCCCGGTTGGGTCGCCGGTCATGCCTTCGGCAACCGGGTGGCCCGCGCCGTCGCCCTCGATCACCCCGACCGGGTCAGCGGGGTCATCCTGCTGGCGGCGGGGGGAACGGTGCAGCCTGAGCCGGCGGCGCAAGAGGCCTTGAAGGTGGCCTTCTCCGACGTCCCCGACGACGAGGCCGTCGAGTCGATGAAGTACATGGTCGGCGACCCGGCGGAGGCCAAGTCGGCGTGGGAGGCCATCAAGGTCGCCCGAGACCCCAGCCTGGGCGCCATGCAGCGACAGGCTGTGATCGCCACCCCGCAGGACGAATGGGCGCGGCTGGCCCCCGGCAAGACCGCGGTCATCATCCAAGGGTCACGCGACCAGATCGCCCCACCTGCCAATGGAGAGCAACTCGCCGCCGAGAATCCCGGCCAGGTCAAGCTCGCGTGGATCGACGGTGCCGGGCACCTGTTCCCGTTCCTGCAACCGGACCGGACCGCGCGGGCCATCGTCGAGAACATCTGAGCTTCAACGCCCGGACCCTACCCAGCGAACCCAGGAGGAATCCCATGGCCTTGTTCCGTGAGAACGCGGTGATCGTCGTCACCGGAGGTGCCGGCGGCATCGGAACCGTGATCGTCGAGCGACTCGGCGAACTCGGTGCCACCGTGGTGGCCTGCGACTACGGGCTGCCCGACCCATACGGTTTCGACATCCGCAACCGGGACGGCTGGCGGACGATGTTCGACCGGGTCATCGCCGATCATGGGCGCCTGGACGCCCTGGTCAACAACGCCGGCGTGCAGACCCAGGGAGTGGACACCGTCGCCGACCTGGACGACGACGAGTGGGCCCGGGTGATGGACATCAACGTCAACGGCGTGCGGCTTGGCATGTCCGAGGCGATCCGGGTGTTCGGTGACGACGGTGGACGGATCGTCAACACCGCGTCGGTGTCTGGGTACCGGCACTTCCCCGGGGCGTGCGTGTACTCCACGTCCAAGGCCGCGGTGATCGCGCTGACCGAGCAGGCCGCCCTCGACTACAGCCCTAAGGGCATCCTCATCAACGCGGTGGCCCCGGGAATGATGGAGAACACCATGGCCAAGGGCAAGGCCGGGTCACTGCGGGATCAGGTGATCGCGTCCTCCCTCACCGGCGAGGCGGTGGGCCGGGTGGAGATCGCCAGCGCCGTCGAACTGCTGCTCGACGCGCGGATCACCTCGATCGTCGGTGCCACCATCGAGGTCGACGCCGGCTTCGGGCTGCTCAAGGGGAAGGGCTGAGCGCACCGGGCTCCGCCGGTCCGGTCTGCTCGGAGCGACCTTCGTGGGTCCGGAGGTCGCCGAGTTCGTGCACGCCGCCACGGTCGCCATCGTCGGGGCCGTGCCGGTACGGGTGCTGCGCCACGCGGTCCCCAGTTATCCGACGGCCAGCGAGTTGCGGCTGCGGCTGCTCGAGGCGCTGCCCGGCTGACTCGTCCGGCTACGGACGGTGGGTGCGGGGCTCTGTGCGCTGGGGTGGGTCTGGTGGGTGGTCTGGTGTACGGAAACGCGTCCCACAGGCGCAGAAGTGTTCACTGGGTCGGTCTGGGCTTCCGCGCTGGTGTGGGCGAGGGCTGGTGTACGGAAACGCGTCTCACGGACGCAGGAGTGTTCACTGGGTTGGTCTGGGGCGGTTGCTTTGGCCACGACGTGTCGGCTCGGTCGCGGTGGTGGCGGCTTTGCCGGGTGGCCAAACGTCACCCTGGTCACGAACGTGCGCGCGTGGCCGCGAGATGTCCGTGCACCTGCCGCGCGGAGCGTCACTCCAGGTGCCAGTGTGGCTTTGGTTGCGCATGTGGTTGCCGACGGGGTCTGGTGTACGGAAACGCGTCCCACAGACGCAAAAGTGTTCACTGGGTTGGTCCCGGGCGGCTCGCTGGTGGGTGGGGGTGGTCTGGTGTACGGAAATGGGTCCCGCAGACCCGAAAGCGCCCACTGGGGTGGTCCGGGGCAACTTCTTGGCTACGAACGTGCGCCCGTGGCCGCGAGATGTCAGTGCCAACGCCGCGCCGAGCGTCACGCCAGGTTCCAGTGCTCTCACGGGCCGGCTCCGCTCCCACTGGCTCCAGGCTCAGGGCGGTGGGGCCTGTGGTAGCCGATTCTCAGTTCGCCACCAGCGGGGTCACTTTGGCCAGTTCGGCACCGTGCAGGTCGCGCTCGACTTCGAGGTCATAGTCGGTCTGGATGTTGATCCAGAAGCGGTCGTCGACGCCGAGGGCCTTCGAGAGCCGCAGTGCGGTGTCGGTGGTGATGGCGCGCTTGCCGCGCACGATCTCGCTGATCCGAGTCTGGGGGAGTCCGGTGGCCTGGGCGAGGCGGTACTGCGTGATGCCCAGCGGCTCCAGGAACTCAGTCAGCAGGATCTCGCCGGGAGTGATCGGGTCGTGCGCCTTGGTCGACTCAGCCATGATCGCTCTGCCTCCTGTCTTGGTCAGTGCTCATCGATGATCCGATCGGCGCCGCTCGGCGGGGCCAGGTCCCGGGTGCTCGACGTCGTAGAGGAGCCACGTCAGCGCACTCGTGAGGTCATCGGAGGATGGCTGGTTCGCCGAAGTCTCGCAGAACGTCGACAGCTGACCGACCAACGAGTGCCGCTGCCCACTCTGAGGGCCCATGGTGGGGCAGGCCAACGAAAACGACCCCTGACGCTGACACTCGTCGAAAGACGCTTGTGCAGGTCAGGGGCCGTTCTCGACCACTACTGACAGGGCTGAGAAGCCCTGCGATCAGCAGTCGAAGTACATCTCGAACTCGTGCGGGTGCGGGCGGAAGCGCAGCGGGTCGATCTCCTTGGTGCGCTTGTACTCGACCCACGTCTCGATCAGGTCCTCGGTGAAGACATCGCCCTCGGTGAGGTAGTCGTGGTCCTCCTCGAGCGCGTCGAGGACGGCGCCGAGCGAACCCGGCACTTGCGGGATGGCCGCGTGCTCCTCCGGGGGCAGCTCGTACAGGTCCTTGTCCACCGGGTCGGCCGGCTCGATCCGGTTCCGGATCCCGTCCAGGCCGGCCATCAGCATCGCCGAGAAGGCCAGGTAGGGGTTGGACGAGGGGTCGGGCACCCGGAACTCCACGCGCTTGGCCTTGGGGTTCGAGCCGGTGATCGGGATCCGGACGCAGGCCGAGCGGTTACGGGCGGAGTACACCAGGTTGACCGGCGCCTCGTAGCCCGGCACCAGCCGGTGGAACGAGTTCGCGGTCGGGTTGGTGAAGGCCAGCAGCGAGGGGGCGTGCTTGAGCAGGCCGCCGATGTACCAGCGAGCCGTGTCGGACAGGCCGCCATAGCCCTTCTCGTCGTAGAACAGCGGGTCGCCGCCCTTCCACAGCGACATGTGGCAGTGCATCCCGGACCCGTTGTCGCCGAACAGCGGTTTGGGCATGAAGGTCGCGGTCTTGCCGTGCTCGTGAGCCACACCCTTGACGATGTACTTGAACAGCATCACCTTGTCCGCGGACGTGGCGAGGGTGTCGAAGCGGTAGTTGATCTCCGCCTGACCGGCGGTGCCGACCTCGTGGTGCGAGCGCTCCACGGCCAGGCCGAGCGCGTCCAGCTCGGTGCAGATCGCGTCGCGCAGGTCGGCGAAGTGGTCGACCGGGGGAACCGGGAAGTAGCCGCCCTTGTAAGGGGTCTTGTGCCCGAGGTTGCCGCCCTCCTCGACGCGGCCGGTGTTCCAGGCGCCCTCGATCGAGTCGATGTAGTAGTAGCCGGCGTTCGACTTGGTCTCGAAGCGCACGTCGTCGAAGATGTAGAACTCCGCCTCGGGGGCGAAGAACGCGGTGTCGGCGATGCCCGTCGAGGCCATGTACGCCTCGGCCTTGGCGGCCACCTGGCGGGGGTCGCGACTGTACGGCTCGTCGGTCAGCGGGTCGACGATGTGCATGTTGATGTTGAGCGTCTTCTCGATCCGGAACGGGTCGATGTACGACGACGTCACGTCAGGGATGAGCTTCATGTCCGACTCGTGGATCGCCTGGAACCCCCGGATCGACGATCCGTCGAACATCTGGCCCTGGGTGAAGAAGTCCTCGTCCACCGAGGCTGCGGGCACGTTGAAGTGCTGCATCTGCCCGGGCAGGTCACAGAACCGAATGTCGACGAACTTGACGTCTTCATCCTTGAGGTACGCCAGTACCTCACTGGAGTCCTTGAACATCCATCCTCCTTGTCGCCCGAAGCACGCATGCTCAGGCCCGATGTGGTCGTCAGCGACGCTAGGTGGCACCGATTTCGCATTCGTCACGCCGATGTTTCCGACGTGTAACGCCAGCTCCGGCGGCCGATACAGGACCGGTGCCGCCGGCCCGAGGTGCCGTCCGGTGCGTGCGGTGAGCACCGATTGCGTCACCGTCGGCATCATCCTTGCGAACACCGGCGGCGGGCACAACGCCGACACCCCCACGCGCAGGTACGGCGCCGCAGGCTCGCCGGAACACCGGGATGGCGGTGCGACCCTGCACCGGTCGGGCCCAGCCCTGGGCCCGTCCTCGGGGCGGGGTGTCCGGGCCGGACTGGTGACTGGGGGCCTCGCCCCGCGCCGACGAAGTGGCGCCCGGACAGCTGTCTCGACCGTCGGAACGGACCCCCGTCAACGCGCCTGACCTGCGCAGAGAGTCACTCGGGCCGGCTTGCGGAAGATCGAGCCGGTCGACGGATCGGTGTGTTCGTGGTCCAGGAAGGCATCGGGCAAGTGGGTATGCAAAGCGGTCAATGCGGCCCGAGACTCTAGTCGGGCCAGGTGCACTCCCAGACAGTGATGCGGGCCCACCGCGAACGACAGGTGACGGGTCGAGGCAGCGCGACCTGTGTCGAACGTCTCAGGGTCGGTGAAAGCCGATGGGTCCAGATTCGCGGCCTCGAGGTCCACGATGACGAGGTCGCCGGCGTGGATCGGTTGGCCGGCCAGCGTGCAGTCGGCCGTGGCATACCGGTCCAGCCGCAGCACCGGGGTGGTGCGCCGCAACGACTCCTCGAGGAAGGCATCCGGGCGGGTGCTGGGAGCCGCGACGTCGCGGCTCCGGTGATCGACGGTGAAGTGATCGACTACGGCGTGACAGATCATCCCCTCCACCGTCTCGATACCGCCGAGCAGCATGATGCAGACGTTGCCGACGTAGTCGTCCAGGCTGAGCCCGGGGTGGGGCAGCGCGTGCAGCCGGGAGCGCATCCGGGTGACGACGCCTGCCTGCCCGCCTCCGGTGTCGTTCTCGAACGCCTCCCGCAGCAGGAGGTACCAATCGGTGAGTTCTCGTGTCGGGATCGCCTGCAGCGTCAACGCCTCGCGCAGCGTGGCCACGGCCAGGGGCTGGGCCAGTTCACCCCGCACCTCCAGTTCGTCCGTCTGGGGACGCTCGCGCACCAGCCGATCAGCGGTCCGGTGCACGAAATCGCCGAGCCGGTCGACCGCGTCCCGACGGAATCTGGCGGCGAAGGCGGCCCGATGTCGGGTGTGGGCCGCCCCGTCGACGGTCAGCATGCTCGGGCCGGTGAGCCGCCGGGTGGAGAACCCGGGGTGGTCAACGGTGAAGCCGGCGCTGTCGCGCAGGATGGCCGAGGCCAAGTGGTACGAGCCCACCCTCCAGGCCTCGGCGTCGTCATCCCAGGTCGGTGGTGACGCCGCGTCGGCGGGCTCGCGCATTCGGTCAGGGTAGGGCCGGCACCGCGGACCCTGCGAGGAGCAGGGCTGCACGAGGTCTAGTCAGGGCGGGTGGTGCGGTCCACTGGTGGGCGTGGGCACGGGCCGGATGAGGCGGGCACTCGCGCGTCCCCTGATCGGTTGGCTACCCGGTACGCGTACAGGGTGTGGGGATTGCTGGAGTGGGTGATCGAGCCGGTGACCTCGGCTCATCCCGGGCTGGGTGAGCGCACATGGACGACCTCCTATGACGCGTCCGGGCGCCCGGTCCATGACAGTCAACCCGGTGGGGTGGGGGTGGACCGCACGTTCGACGCGGCGGGCTATGTGCTGGGTGAGACCGGCGCGGGGGCGGGGATGGTGACCGCGTCGCGGGCGTTCACCTACGACCTCGGTGGGGCGGGTGACCGGCGTGAGGCACCCCGGGGGCGTGCAGAGGGTGGAGTGGGACGACCGGGGCTTGGTGGTGGCCTCGGCCGGCCCGGCCGGGGAGTCGTACGTGGAGTACGACGCCGATGCCCGGCTGGTTCAGCCAGAACAAGGATGTGGTGATCGGTGCCGGTCTGGTGATCGGTGGCGCGGTGATCAGCGCGGGCGTGCCTGGGGGGTCGTTGCTGGGGGCCGGGATGATCGGTGCCGGCTCTGATGTCCTGCTGCAGAAAGGGTTGACCGGTGAGGTGAACTGGGCACAGGCCGGGTTGTCCGGGGTGGCCGCCACCATCGGGGTGGGGAACTGGTCTCGCCTGGGTGCGTCGGGGACCACCATCGGTGCCGGGGTGGGGGCTGTCACAGGTGTGGGGATCTACCTGGCCGGGGCCGGGGACCACACGCTGGGTGGGGTGGTGGCCGCGGCCGGGGTGGGGGCGTTGACCGGCGGCCTGGCCGGGCGGGCAGTAACCCGTGTGGGGTCTGCAGCACGCGCGGCTGATGACGCCCCGGGGGTGTTTGGTGTTGGGACCGGTTGCGGGGGTGGTCGGTGTCCGGTGCCCGGTGGTACGTGTTTCGTGGCCGGGACGCTGGTGCGGACCGAGCGCGGGGATGTGCCGATCGAGCAGGTCCGGGTCGGGGACAAGGTGTGGTCCCGGAACACCGACACCGGTACTGAGGAACTCCACTCCGTCGTGGAGACGTACGTGCGGGACAGTCACACGCTGGTGGAGTTGAGCATCGACGGGGAGGTGGTGACCTCCACTCCGGATCACCCGTTCATGGTCTGGGAGCGGGGCTGGGTCACCGCCGGTGACCTACAGCCCGGGGATACGCTGGTCACCCCGACCGGTACCACCACCCCGGTCCGGCATCCAGGAGCGTGAGTCCACTGACACCACCACGGTCTACAACTTCCAGGTCGGGTCTACCCACACCTATTACGCCCTGGCCGGGACCACCCCCATCCTG
>JBKECN010000095.1:0-8919 GCA_047974565.1 Actinomycetales bacterium | reverse complement strand
CCGAGATCTACACCGAGTTCGAGTCGATCATGGAGGTCTCCCACCCCGACCGCGAGGTCTTCAAGGAGGCCACCAACTCGGTGTACGACACCTGGCAGCAGAAGTACCCGGACTTCTACGCCACGATCACCGAGGCTGCGGACCAGACCCGTGCCCAGTTCCAGTCAGGAGCACTGTGATGACCAGCGCCACCCCCGAATCCGATTCTCGCGCAGGCACCGCCACGGTGGCTGAGATCACCGAGGAAGACCTCAAGGCCCTCGATACCCAGAGCGTCGTCGACGAGCCGCTACGAGCCACCGACCCGGTCAACGCCGTCTTCCTCAAGGTCGCCACCGTGGTGTGCCTGGCGGTCACCGCGGTGATGACGACCCTGGTGACCATCGCGGTGATCATGAGGTACTTCTTCAACTCGAGCCTGCCCATCGCCTCCGAAGGGCCCACCTATCTGTTCCCATGGCTGATCGCCGGCGGCGCCGTCGCCGCCCAGGCCCAGATGGGACACGTTGCGGTGGAGGCCCTCCTGGAACGCCTGCACGGGCGCAACCTCAAGACGGCCTACCTGCTGATCTGGGGCTTCGTCACCGTGCTGCTGGCGTACCTGACCTACCTGGGCCTGTACATGGTGCCGCCGATGGCCCAGCAGACCACGCCGATCATGGGCTGGCCGCAGATCGGCAGCTTCGCCGCCTTCATCGTCATGGTGGCCGCGATGGCCGTCCAGGCCGGCGCGCGGACCTACTACATCGCCAAGAACGGCGTGCCCCATCACGTCCCGACCATGGAGAACCCCACCCCCACGCAGGAGAACATCGATGTTTGAGGTCCTCGTAGCCATCGCAGTCTTCCTCATCCTGCTCCTGGTCGGAGTACCAGTAGCCTTCTCGATCATCGCCGGCTCCATCGTCGGGCTCTTCGCCATCGGCTCCCTTCCGATGGAAGCACTAGCTCAGCAATCATTCTCGCCGACCTCCGACTACTCGATGCTGGCCATCCCGTTCTTCATCCTCACCGCCGATCTGCTCTTCAGCGGCAAGCTGGGACAACAGGTGATCGGCCTGGCCACCCGCATCGTGGGTCGGTTGCGCGGCGGCGTCGGGATGACCTCGGTGCTCACCAACGTGGTGTTCTCCGGGGTCTCCGGTTCCGCGGTGGCCGACGCCACCGGGCTGGGCAAGGTCCTCATCCCGTGGACCAAGCGGATCGGCTACCCGGGTACCTACGCCGCCGGAGTCAACGCCTCGGCCTCGGTCCTGGGTGTGATCATCCCGCCGTCCATTCCGATGATCCTGTTCTCCGCAGCCTCGGGAGCCTCGATCGCGGCAGTCTTCAACGCCGGGATCGTGCCCGGTCTGGTGATGGCCGTGGTGTTGATGTTCGGGTGCTGGCTCTTGGCCTGGCGCAACCGGTACCCGCGGGTCAGGGCCAAGCTCGACCCGAAGGCCTTCGTGCGTGATCTGCTCTTCGCCACCCCCGCCATCCTCATCCCGGTGATCCTCATCCGGGTCGCCCTGTTCACCGGCTTCGCCACCGTCACCGAGGTGAGCGTGCTGGCCGTCGTCTACGCACTGTTGATCAGGATCACCATGTACCGGGACCTGAACTGGACCTCGCTGACCCGCTCGATCACCGAGTCCGCGGCAGCCAGCGCGGTGGTGCTGCTGCTGATCCAGTTCTCCGCCGCGATGGCCTGGCTGCTCACCATCCAGGAGGCACCGCAACTGTTGGCGTCGGCGGTACTGGACAACATCAGCTCGCGCGGGCTGATCGTGGCCGCCATGCTCGTGGTCTTGCTGCTGGTGGGCATGTTCTTGGACATGGCCCCGGCGATCCTGCTGCTCACCCCGGTGCTGCTGCCGCTGGCCAATGCCATCGACATGGGCCCGGTGCACCTTGGCCTGGTGATGGTGGTGACCCTGGCGATGGGCCTGTACACCCCGCCGGTGGGGACCACCCTGTACATCTCGGCGTCCATCGGTCGGGTGTCGATCGTCGATGTCACCCGCCAGCTCGTGCCCTTCTACGTGATGGCCTTCGCGGTCATCCTGTTGGTCGCCTATGCCCCGACCCTGATGCGGATCCCGACCGGGTGAGCGCGGACCGGGTTGCGGGTCGACCACCGTCCCAGCACCGTGGGGTGCGCCTTCGGTGAGGTCAGGATCCCTGCGGCGCAAGGTGTTCTGGCGGCTCGGCGTCCGGGCGCTGGGTGACGACACCGCCGGTGTCCTTCAGCCGCACGCCCGACTCACCGATCTCACGAGCGCCGGCGATCAGCGAGATCGCGGTGCGTGCCGCTGCGTGGTAGCCGAGGCCGTCGGGCGGGTGGATGTTGGAGATGCAGTTGCGTGCCGAGTCCGGCAGGCCTGGGCGCGGATTGTGGGTGAGATAGATGCCGAGGCTGTCGGCGACCGACAGCCCCGGCCGCTCACCGATGATCACCAGCAGGGTCCGCACCCCAAGCGCGGCGCCCAGGTGATCGCCGAGGGCGACGCGGGCCTGGGTGGCCAGCACCGGCGGCGCGATCGACCAGGTGTCCCCGATGGCCGCGACGATCGCCGTCGCCAACTCCACGCCATGGGCGTGCACGGCGGTGGACGACAACCCGTCCATGAGCACCAGGCCGACGTCCCACTCACCGCCGTGCAGGGCGCCCAGGTCGGCGGGGAGTCGCCCCAGATCGGGACGCCGCACGTACTCCTCACGGCCCTGTGCCCTGCTGGTCATCTCGATCGGCTCGCCCAGGCCCAGCCCGCCCAGCCCGGCGAGCACCGCGGCGGAGTCCAGTGGCGCGTGCACCGCGTCCCGGGCCAGGGCGTGCGCTTCGCGGAACTCCAGTACCCGGGCGGTGGGTAGCGCATCGCCGGTACGGCCCAGCCCGATCCTGGCCTGGGTGGTCGCGCGCAGTGGCGCCCAGAAGTCGGCACCCTGCGCCTCGTCCGGCGGGTGAACTCCGTCCGGGTCTAAGGCGGGCGGCCTCATGACCGTCCGCCTGCGAGCGCACTCAACGGCGAATGCCTCACGTCGATCGGGCGGACGAGCCCCGCCGCGTCCGTCATGTCGAGGCCGGCCAACCAGGTCTCGAACTCCGGGGCCGGACGCAGCCCGAGGGCGCGTCGTGCGTAGAGCACGTCGTGGAACGACAGGCTCTGATAGCCGAGCATGATGTCGTCCGCGCCTGGCACGGTGATGACGAAGGCGCAACCGGCCACACCGAGCATGGTGAGCAGGACGTCCATGTCGTCGGAGTCGGCGTCCGCGTGGTTCGTGTAGCAGACATCGACGCCCATCGGCAGGCCGAGAAGCTTGCCGCAGAAGTGGTCTTCCAGGCCGGCCCTGATGATCTGCCGACCGTCCGCCAGGTACTCGGGGCCGATGAAGCCCACCACCGTGTTCACCAGCAGTGGGTCGAAGGCCCTGGCCACCCCGTAGGCACGCACTTCGAGAGTCTGTTGATCCACCGGTCGGCCGCCGATCCCCAGGTGCGCCCCCGCCGACAGGGCCGCGCCCTGCCCGGTCTCGAAGTACATCACGTTGTCACCCACGACGCCGCGGCCGAGGGAGCGTCCCGCCGCCTCCCCCTGCGCCAGCAGCGCCAGGTCGATCCCGAAACCGCGGTTGGCGGACTCGGTGCCGGCGATCGACTGGAAGACCAGGTCCACCGGAGCACCCGCCTCGACCAGGCCGATGGTGGTCGTGACGTGAGTCAGCACGCACGACTGCATGGGGATGTCGTACCGGGTGCGGACCTCGTCCAACAGCTGCAGCAGCTCCGCGCAATGCTGCGGCGAGTCGCTCGCGGGGTTGATCCCGATCACCGCGTCCCCCGCCCCGTACAGCAGGCCGTCCAGGGTCGCCGCGGCCACCCCGCGGGGATCGTCGGTCGGGTGATTGGGCTGCAGCCTGGTGGCCAGGGTGCCCGGCATCCCGATCGTGGTGCGAAATCCGGCCTGCACCTGCGCGGCGCGTGCCACCGCGACGAGGTCCTGGTTGCGCATCAACTTGCTCACCGCGGCCACCATCTCCGGGGTCAAGCCGGGCGCCAACCGTGTGAAGACCTCCGCGGCCTCGGGTCGAATGCTCATGTCCAGCAGCCAGTCCCGAAGGCCACCCACGGTGAGATGAGCCACCGGCTCGAAGGCCCGCCGATCGTGGGAGTCCACGATCAGCCGGGTCACCTCGTCTTCGTCGTAGTCCACCACCTGTTCGGTCAGGAAGGCGGTCAGCGGCAGGTCGGCCAGGACCCATTGAGCCGCAGCCCGTTCAGCCGACGATTCGGCCGCGCACCCGGCGAGTTGGTCGCCGGAGCGTTCCGGGGTGGCCTTGGCCATCAGGTCGACCAGGCCGTCGAACCGGTAGCTGTGCCCGGCCACCTGCTGGTGCCACACACTCATCGAAGGTCAACTCCCTCTCTCACGCTCACGTCGTTCCTCGGGTCGGGTCGGCTCGTCGGGTCGGTTCTGGTCAGTTGAGATGCAGGCAGTTCAGCACTGCGCAGGGCCCTCAGGTCAGGTCGGACTCGGCGGAATCCAGCGCGGCGAACTCCTCGTCGGGGGAGTTGGCCACCAGGTGGTGTCGGCTGTACAGACCGAAGTAGGCGAGCATCACCGCCAGCACCGCGGCGGTGGCGCCGGCGGCCATGGGGTCGACGAGGAAGGTCGCCACCACCGCGGCCGCCGAGACCAGCAGGGCGACGGAGGTGGTGAAGACCCCGCCCGGTGTCCGGTACGGCCGGGGCATGCGCGGGTCGCGGACCCGCAGCACGATGTGGCTGAGCATCATCAGCACGTAACTGACCGAGGCCCCGAACACCGCCATGTTCAGCAGCATCGCTCCCTGCCCGGTGAGCGATAGGGCGAACCCGATGATGCCAGGGACGATGAGCGCTGCTGCGGGGGCTTTGCGAGAGGTCGTCAGCGAGAGCCAGCGGGGTAGATAGCCCGCTCGGGACAGGGCGAAAGTCTGTCGTGAGTAGGCGTACATGATGGAGAAGAAACTGGCGACCAGGCCGGCCAAGCCGATGTAGTTCACCACCGAGGCGGCGATTCCGCTGCCCAGGGCCTCCACGAGTGGATTCCCGGACGCCCCCAGAGCCTTGGCCCCCAGCGCCCCAGTGGCCAGGAAGAGCACGCTGGCCCCGGTGACGGTGAGCACGACCATCGCGGCGATGATCCCGCGCGGCACGTCACGACTGGGATCTCGGGCCTCCTCGGCGGCCAAGGGGACTCCCTCGATGGCCAGGAAGAACCAGATGGCGAAGGGCAGTGCCGCCCAGATGCCGATGACGCCGAAGGGAAGCAGAGCCTGGGCGCCTGGTGCGCCGGGGTCGACCGGGATGTCGGTGAGGTTGGCCGAGTCGAATCTGCCGATCGCCGCCACGGCGAAGATCACCAGCCCGACCAGCGCGATGGCGGTGATGACGAACATGGCCTTGAGTGCCTCGCCGACGCCGGCCAGGTGGATGCCGATGAAGATCACGTAGACGGTCAGATAGATCCACCAGCCGTCGGTGATGCCGAGCAGGCCGAGCGACTCCACATACCCGCCGATGAAGGTGGCGATCGCCGCCGGGGCGATTGTGTACTCGATGAGAATGGCTGAGCCGGTGAGGAATCCACCCCAGGGGCCGAGGGCGCGGCGAGCGAAGGTGTAGCCGCCACCGGCGGCGGGCAGCGCCGAACTCAACTCGGCCATGCCCAGCACCATGGCCAGGTACATGCCGGCGACGATCACGAAGGCGACCAGCAGCCCGCCGAAGCCGCCGTGTGCCAGCCCGTTGTTCCACCCCGCGTAGTCGCCTGAGATGACGTAGCTGACGCCGAGTCCTGCTAACAGCAGCCATCCTGCCGAGCCCTGCCGCAGCGACCTACGGGCCAGGTAGTCCGAGCCGGCGTGGTCGCCTGCTGCGTCGGTGGGCGTTGGTGTGGTCATCTGGAACCGTCCCTTCGGCGAGTCATCCGGTTCGCGGTCATGCACCTTCCAGCGATGCGCCGGGTCCGGCGCACTCAGGACAAGATCAGCACAGACCGGTCGATACGGATAGCCCACCAGCATCGTGTTACCTGGGTGTTTCCAGGTCTTGGCCCGGCTGTGTCGCGCCTGGGGCGCTGGCGGAGGTGTCTGGACCGAGCACTCTGCGTGCGTCGAGGCTGGTTCGCGCGGGCAGATCGAGGCTGCTGTGGCAGCATGTGCGCATGGCCGCTGGTGACGCCTCCTCGCTGTCCGCGTCGGAGCGGCTAGCCGGCGATCTGGAGCGCGAGATCCTTCAGCAGCGGCACCCGTCCGGAGCCCGGTTGGCGTTGCGCAGTGAATTGATCGAACGGTTCGGAGTCAGCGCAGGGACGATGAACGAGGCCCTGAGGATTCTGCGCGAACGTGGCCTGATCACTGTCAAGCCAGGTGTGCGGGGCGGGGTCTTCGTCGCCCAGCCACCACCGCAGGTGCGTCTGGGGGCCATCGATCTGTGGTTCCGCGAGCACGAACTGCATCCGCTGGAACTGCTCGAGGCGCGCTCGGTCCTGGAGGACTCCCTTGCCGTCGTCGCGGCCGAGCGAGCCACGCCCGAGGATCTGCGGGACGTGGAGTGGGCGCTGGAGGAACTGCGGGCCGCTCGGGCGGACGCCCGGGCCTACATCGAGGCCAACATGCGGTTCCACGCCGCGGTGACCCGCGCCGCGCGAGTCCCGGTTCTCGCGGGGATGTACGACGCGCTGGTCGCCTCCATCCGGGCTCTGCTGGTGCGAGCCGAGTTTGCCGGGCCCGGCGCGCACGCCACTTTGGAGCACAGCCTCGCCGCCCACGCCGCCCTCGCCCGCGCCATCCGCGAAGGCGATCAGGGGGCGTTGTCGGTGGCGCTTGGCGAACACCACACGGGGCTGGTGAGCCTGGGTGACCCTTCCCGCTCGCCGGTCGCCCGCGGCACCGAGCACCGGTAGCCGAGGTCAGCCGGCGGCTACCCGGCGTCCTCGGCCAAGAAGTCGGTGAGCAGCCTGACGAACCTCTCGCCCTGTTCGATCTGCACCCAGTGACCACACTTGGAGAACATGTGTAGTTGTGAATTGTCAATGAGGTCAAGGAGTTTGAGGGAGTTCTCGGGTGGGATGACCTGGTCGTCGCGGCCGTGCACGATGAGGGTCTGGTGGGGCAGCGCTGCCACAGCCGTCTGGTCGATGGTCATCGCGTCGACCATTCGCTGGCGCGGTGCCGGGAACATCGAGGCATACGCCTCATGCACGCCGGGGCGGGTGGCCGCGTCCAGGCGGAGCCGAGCCAACTCGTCGTTGACCGATGACGTGTCGAAGGTGAATACGTCGAGGAGGCTGCGCATCGCCTCGAAGGAGGGTTCGAAGCCCCAGACCGCATCGAGTCCGGGAGTGATCTCGAAGGGGACACCGACGCTACCCATGAGAACGAGCCGGTCTACCCGCTCCGGGGCCGTCGTCGCCAGAGAAAGTGCCAGTGAGCCGCCGAAGCTGTTGCCCACCAGCGATACCCGCTCCAGGCCGAGACCGTCGAGCACTCCCAGCAGGTGATCGAGCCAGGCCTGCGGTCCGTAGACCGTCCCGGGCGGACGCTCGGTGTAGCCGAAACCGAGGATGTCCGGTGCGATCACCCGGAAGCGCTGGGACAGGGCCGGAAGGACGGTCCGCCAGTTCGCCCAGGCGGAGACGCCGGGCCCGGAACCGTGAATCAGCAGCACCGGGGGCCCATCGCCATGGTCGTGGTAGTTCGTCGCCACCTCGCCGACGTGCAGGGTCGAGCCGATCTCTGGGTTCTCGATCATGACTCAATTCTGACGTAAGAATTGAGAAGAAACCAGAGCCTGGTGACGAATCACACGAGCGGACCGGGGTAACGTGGCGGAAGAATTGATCGTGGGCCCCAGACTCGGGGTGCCGTGTGCCAGCACAGTACGGTGGCCGGGTGTCCCCATCTCTGAAGGCGCTCGGCGCCCGAGCGCTCCAGATCCGGCCGCTGGTGCGGTCCCCGATCTGGCTCTTCCAGCACGGTCTGGGGTGGCTGCTGGGCCCCCGGTTCCTCCTCCTGGAGCACATCGGCAGGACCTCGGGCGAACCCCGCTACGTGTGCCTGGAGGTCAGCGACCGGCCCGACTCCGAGACGTTCGTGGTGATGAGCGGCTTCGGAGAGCGGGCGCAGTGGTACCGCAATCTGCGCGCCGACCCGCGCTGTCATGTCAGCAGCGGCCGGCTGCGACGCGCCCCGGCGACGGCGCGAATCCTGTCGGTCGAGGAAGCCGGGGATGCTCTGGACAGGTATGCGCGTGCTCACCCCAAGGCGTGGGAGAGGCTGCAAGGAGTCATCTCCGAGGCGCAGGGTCACCAGGTAGAGCAGGTGCCCGTCGTGGAGTTGCGGCTCACCCGAGCCTGACCGGACCGGCTCACGATCTGGATCGAGCCGGCTGGTACACCAAGACGAAAACGTCGACGCCGGAACGTACCTGGGCCTGCACCTGTGGGGCCGAGGGAGGCTCCTCACCGAGCAGGGCGCGGATCTGAGTGTCTTGCACGACGAGTCCGTAGAACACCTTGAACGCCTCCGCAGCGTCGTCCACCGCCAGGTCCCCGGCGAGGGTGAGCCGGCGCAGATAATCCTCCACGATCGGCCCGGTGGTGTGCCGGCCGTGCTGCAGCAGGATCGTCGCGAGCTCGGGAGAGGACATCGCCGCGCGGTTCAGGGCCAGTGACGTGGGTGAGGTGAGCAGCGTGAGCAAACCCACGCCGATCGCCTCCAATGCCTGGTCCGCAGGCCAGCCGCTGGTCGTGGCGTTGCGCACCCCCCACGTGGTGCGGGCCCCCCGCTCCGGGATGATCTCGGCCACCAAATTCTTCTTTCATCCGAACCAGGTTTACATGCTCTCCATCGACGAACCCGAGCGCAGAGAGACTCTCGCCAGAGTCAGGC
>JBKECN010000049.1:0-37330 GCA_047974565.1 Actinomycetales bacterium | reverse complement strand
CAGCTTCAGGAGCCCACAAGGGATCGGACGTTGCCTTGAGCCTCAGGCGGCTGCGGGTAGCCGCTGAGATGCGTCGCGGGCATGCCTAAGTCGTCACATGCGCCGACTTTGGCATGCCGTTGCCGCTCGGCCGGGCGAGGGTGCTATCGATTCGTCATTTCTGTCGGGTGCTATCTGCCCGTGGCGGAGGTGCTGGCGCTGTCGACTCCACAGGCGGTCGGTGCCCGAGCTTGAGACGGTTGCGGATCGGCGCGGGAATGCAGCGGGCATGCCGAAGTCGTCACATGCGCCGACCTTGGCATGCCGTTGCCGCTCGGCCAGGTGGTGGTGGTGGGGGTACTACCGGTTCGCTCTGTTTGCCCGCGGCAACTTCAGGGGCCTGCATGGGATCGAGCGTTGCCTTGAGCCTCAGGCGGTTGCGGGTCGGTGCGGGGTGCAGAACGGCATGCCGAAGTCGTCACATGCGCCGACCTTGGCATGCCGTTGTCGCTCGGCCAGATCGTGGCGGTAGGGGTACTACCGGTTCGCCCTGTTTGCACGCAGCAGCTTCAGGAGCCCACAAGGGATCGGACGTTGCCTTGAGCCTCAGGCGGCTGCGGGTAGCCGCAGAGATGCGTCGCGGGCATGCCAAAGTCGTCACATGCGCCGACTTTGGCATGCCGTTGCCGTTCAACCGGGTGGTGGCGGCGGGAGTACAACCGGTTCGACCCGCTTGACGGGCGACACCAACAGGGGCGGGGCGGTCGCATCGGCATCGGCGCTGCGGGCGGCAGTCCTGGACACCGACGGTTCGGTGTCCAGCGGCCTGGTCTGGGAGACTGTCGGCCGTGCCTGAGACCCCCACACCGCTCGCTGACGCCGGCATCGCGCTCGGCCCACTCGACGGGCGCTACCGTCCCGTCGTCGCGCCCCTGGTGGAGTACCTGTCCGAGGCGGCACTCAACCGGGAGCGGGTGCACGTCGAGATCGAATGGCTCATCCAGCTCACCGACAGTGGCGTGGTCCCCGGGGCGGCACCGCTGAGTGCGAGCGAGAAGGCACGGCTGCGTGCCCTGGTGACAGGCTTCGGCGCCGCCGAGGTTGCCGAGCTTGCGGCCATCGAGCGGGAGACCGCCCACGACGTCAAGGCGGTGGAGTACTTCGTCAAGAGCCGGCTGGCCGGCACCCCGAGCGAGGCCGCCACTGAACTGGTGCACTTCTGCTGCACGAGCGAGGACATCAACAATCTGTCCTACGCCCTGATGGTTCAGCGCGCGGTGACGCAGGTCTGGACGCCGAGGGCGGCGGCCGTCGTCGCCCAGCTCGACGGCCTGGCTCATGATCTCGCCGCGGTGCCGATGCTGGCCCGCACTCACGGACAGCCGGCCACCCCGACGACGCTGGGCAAGGAACTGGCTGTCTTCGTGCACCGGCTCCGCCGTCAGTTGCGGCGCATCGAGGCGGACGAGTACCTGGGCAAGATCAACGGGGCCACCGGCACGTTCGCCGCGCATCTGGCCGCCGTGCCCGATGCGGACTGGGAGCGGGTCGCGCGCAGTTTCGTCCACGGTCTGGGACTGACCTGGAACCCGCTCACCACCCAGATCGAGTCACATGACTGGCAGGCCGAGCTGTACGCCGACGTGGCGCGCTTCAACCGGATCCTG
This sequence comes from Actinomycetales bacterium, assembly GCA_047974565.1. Taxonomy (GTDB): domain Bacteria; phylum Actinomycetota; class Actinomycetes; order Actinomycetales; family CAWJMD01; genus JBDIAG01. Next base: position 35,684 of record JBKECN010000049.1, on the reverse strand, counting down.
CACAACCTCGCCACCGACATCTGGACGTACATCTCGCTCGGCTACTTCGCTCAGAAGCTCGGCGCGCACGGGTCCACCGGTTCGTCCACCATGCCGCACAAGGTCAACCCGATCCGCTTCGAGAATGCCGAGGCGAACCTCGAGGTGTCCTGCGCGCTGCTGGACGTTCTCGGGTCGACCCTGGTCACCTCGCGATTGCAGCGCGATCTCACCGACTCCTCGATGCAACGCAATATCGGCTCGGCCTTCGGCCACAGCCTGCTGGCGCTGGACAACATCAGCCGGGGCCTGGCCGGCCTGACCGCCGATCCGCACGCGATGGCCCGGGATCTCGACGCGAACTGGGAGGTGCTCGGCGAGGCGGTCCAGACGGCGATGCGCGCCGCCGGGGTGGCCGGTGCCACCGGGATGCAGAACCCCTACGAGCGACTCAAGGACCTCACCCGGGGCAAGCGCGTGGACGGGCCGGCGATGCGCAGCTTCATCGACGGGCTCGGGCTGCCCGACGACGTGCGGGACCGGCTGGTGCAGATGACGCCGGCCGACTACGTGGGCCTGGCCCCCAGCCTGGTGCGGCACCTGGACGAGCCGACCTGAGCGCCCGGGCAGCAACGCCGAACCGGCACGAGGCAGGCCACCGGCACACACCGATGCCCCCGAAGTCCTCGCGCCGGTAACGGATAATCGCCGGATGAGCGAGGGTAGCCAGCAGGGTCCGGGCGGGGCGGGTGGCAATCTCAGGGATCCGACCCGCGACCCTGCCGGGCAGCCGGCCACGATCGGCTCCTCGCCGGCGCCGAAACCGGCCGATGCCATCGCCCCCGATGCCAGCACCCCCGCCCCCGATGCCACCCCCGCCGGGGCCGGCACAGTCCCCGCCGGGCTGCGCCCGGAGATCCTCATCGTGCTCGGCCTCTCACTCGGCCAGTCCGCGGTGTACGCGGTGGTCAGCCTCATCGCCAAGCTCACCCAGGGTCCCCTGTCCCAAGCAACGGCCACCCTGAATCGATCGGTATCCCCACGCCCCTACCTCGACCTGACCTACCAGCTGCTGAACATCGGCTTCGCGCTGGTGCCGGTGGCGCTGGCGCTGTACCTGCTCGGGACTCGGGCCAACCCGCGGCCGGGCACTCGTCCGGCAGCCCTGCTCGGCCTGGACGCGGCCCGCCCGGGTCGCGACCTGCTCGCCGGCATCGCCCTGGCCGCCCTCATCGGGATCCCCGGGCTCGGCCTGTACCTGGCCGGGCGCGCGCTCGGTGTGACGGCCACCGTGGTGCCGGCCGCGCTCGCCCAGCACTGGTGGACGGTTCCGGTACTGATCCTGGCCGCCTTGCAGAACGCGCTCGTCGAAGAGGTGATCGTGGTCGGTTACCTCATCACTCGGCTGGAACAACTCCGCTGGACGCCCCTGGCGATCATCGCGACCTCGGCGACGATCCGGGGCAGCTACCACCTCTACCAGGGCTTCGGGCCCTTCGTGGCCAACGCGATCATGGGGGTGATCTTCGCCGTCTACTACCTGCGGGTGCGGCGGGTGATGCCCCTGGTGGTGGCGCACACGGCCCTCGACGTGGTGGCCTTCGTCGGCTACGCCCTGTTCGCCGACGCGCTGGGGCTGCCCGGCTGAGATCAGACTCTGCCGGCGAACCGGAAGGGCCCATCGCAAAGAGCCGGATGGCAGGCTTGGGCGATGACGGATCGCAACGTCCTCGGCGAGCCACTCCAGCCCTGCGGGACCGACCCGATGACCGGCTGGTTGCGCGACGGATGTTGCGTCGCCCGCCCGCAGGACCGGGGCAGCCATACGGTGTGCGCGGTGGTCACCGCCGAGTTCCTCGACCAGCAACGGGCCACCGGCAACGACCTGATCACCCCGCGCCCGGAGTACGCCTTCCCCGGGCTCGCCCCCGGCGACCGGTGGTGCGTGGTCGCCGCCCGATGGCTCAGCGCCTACCGGCAGGGCGTGGCCGCCCCGGTGGTGTTGGCGGCCACCCACGCCGGCGCCCTGGCCATCGTCCCGCTGGAGGCGCTGCGCGAGCACGCGGTGGACGTGCCGGACGACGCCAGTTCCCTGGACGCCTGACTCACCGCACCCACTACCAGACATTCGTTCGAAACTGACGTAGGGTGTCGTGGTGACCGACCTCGCGTTCAGCGCCCAGCCGAGCCTGCTCGACGGGGTGGCCCCGCTGGCCACTCCGCAGCGACGCGAACTCAGCCGCGGCGCCTGGGTGGACCTGGCCACCTCGTGGTGGCCCGAGCCGGACACAGCTTTTCGCAGCCTCGCCGCGGGCGCGCACTGGCGGGCCGAGCGCCGCCCGATGTACGACCGGGTGGTCGACGTGCCAAGGCTGGTGGCGCATTACGACCAGGAGGACACCTGGCCGTGCCCCGAACTCACCCGGATGTGCGCCCGGCTCAACGAGATCTACGCGGCCGGGCTCGGCGAGCCACTGGTGAGTGCGGGCCTGTGTCTGTACCGGGACGGGCGCGACTCGGTGGCCTGGCACGGTGACACCATCGGGCGCGGGCGCACCCACGACACCATCGTGGCGATCCTCTCCCTCGGAGCCACCCGCACCCTCGCGCTACGACCGCGCGGGGGCGGGGAGTCGCTGCGCTTCACCATCGGTCACGGGGACCTGCTCGTGATGGGCGGGTCGTGCCAGCGGACCTGGGAACACGCGATTCCCAAGATGAGCGAGCCCGTCGGCCCGCGGATCAGCGTCCAGTTCCGGCCGGCCGGAGTGCGCTGAGCCGTCCACTCAGGTTCAGATGGTGACCAGGCCGCGATCGGTCTCGAAGGTCACCGACATCACCCCGGGCTGCCCGTGCGGCGCCACCCATTCCACGTGCACGTCCCGCAGCGGCTCCCCGATGTCGGTGCCCAGCCACTCGCGGACCCGATCCGGGTCACCGGCGATCTGGATCCCCTCGATCCGCACGTGTGAGTCCTTGTCGGCGCCTGGCCGCAGCCCGTCCGCCACGTCCCACGTGACGATGTAGGGCAGTTGGGGGTCCGCGACCAAGCCCTTCAGCCCGATCTGCCGCCAACGCAGTTCGACGCCGTCCGGGCGGTACCGGTTGCCCTCCACCGCGGCCCGGCCGAGCCGGGACTCGAAGGGGGCCAGGTTGTCGGTGGAGACCACCCACCCGAGCCAGCCGCCCCCGACCGCCGAGCGGTCCCGCACCGCCTGGCCGAAAACCGCTTTTGCGGCAACCGGGTGATCGAGCACCTCGACCACCTCGAGGTAGTACAGGCCCTCCAAGGGCAAGACCATGTTGCGGGTGCCGAAGCGGGGGTGGTACCCGCCGTCCAGGGGCTTGATACCCAGGGCGTCCGCCAGCCGTTCTGTGGTGGCGAGGAGCCCATCCTTCTCGGCGGCGTAGGAGACGTGATCGAGGCGCACCCGCACAGAGTGGCAGACACCCGCCCCCAACCCCACACCGGGTCGCGGCGCTGCCACCCGGTCACCCGTGCACCCGATGTCACGCTCAGCTGGTGATGTCCTTGCCCGCGAACCGGGCCCAGGCGGCGAGCAGAAAGACCACCGCGTAGCCGGCGTCCACCGCCAGGCCCACGCCGATCACCTCCAGGTGCGGGGGCTCGCGCAGCAGGTCGGCGAAGGCCTGCCACCGGTGTACCAGCAGCCACGGATGCAGCCAGTCCAGCTGGGGCACCGAGTCGAGGATCCAACTGATGGTGGAGAAGGCCACCGTGGCCACCATGGCGGCGATTGGCTGCTCGGTCAGGGTGGAGATGAACAACCCGACCGCGGCCAGCGCGGCGAGCCCGGCCGCGACGTACAGCGCGGACAGCCCGAGCCGCCAGAGCGCGACCGGCAGGCTGATGGTCACTCCCGACAGGGTGGTCACGTCCCCGGTGCCGAAGAGCAGGCTGCCGGCGATCACCCCGGCACCGGCCACCACCAGACTCGCTGCGACACAGCCGACCACGACGGCCAGGTACTTGACCACCAGCAGCCGAACCCGGCCCACCGGCACCGCGAGCAGGTACCGCAGGGTGCCGCCGTGCGCCTCCCCGGCCACCGCGTCACCGGAGAACATCGCCACGACGACCGGCAGAAACAGCCCCAGTTCGACGACCAGGCCGGCGAAGCCGACGAAGATGCCGTTGCCGGTGATGGAGGAGAAGAAGTCCGGCCCGGCCCGTCCATCACGCCGCGGCCCGTCATTCCACCTGATCGCGGCGGCGATGATCACCGGCACCGCGGCCAGCGCCAGCAACGCCACCTGGTTGCGCCGTCGCCCGAACAGCAGCCGCAGTTCACTGGCCAGAAAGCGTCCGGTGGACCGGACGACGGCTCCGGGCCCCGGCGCCGTCGGGACTGGGGCGGTCATCCGGGCGCCACCTCGGCCCGGACCGGGCCCGATCGTCCGCCCGCCATCGGCTCAGCCCCGCACATCGAAACCCTCACCGGTCAGCTCGACGAAAAGGTCCTCCAAGGTGGGGGTGGTCACCGCGACGCCATGCACGGCGACGTCGGCGGCCACGAGCTCGCGCACCACCCGTGGCACGCTCGGGGCAGGCTCCCCTGCCCCGGCGATGATCCGGGTCAGCCCGCCGGACCGGGGCTGGACTGACGGGTGCTGGGTTGAGGGGGGTTGGGCTGAGGGTGGCTGGGCCGATGGCTCGAGCCCCAGTCGGGTCAGGACGAGGCAGGCCGCCTCGGGGGTGCTCGTGGTGATCTCCAACCGGCTGTTCTGGCTGGCTCGAAGCTCGTCGAGGGATCCCTGGGCGACGATCCGCCCGGCCCGCATGATGCCCGCATGGGTGCAGATCTGCTCCACCTCGGAGAGCAGGTGGGTAGACAGCAGCACCGTCGTGCCGTCGTGGGCGAGCGAGGCGACGAGTTGGCGCACCTCCCGGGTGCCCTGCGGGTCGAGCCCGTTGGTGGGCTCGTCGAGCACCAGCAGATCCCGGGGACGCAGCAAGGCGGCGGCGATCGCCAAGCGTTGCTTCATGCCCAGGGAGTAGGCCCGGTAGCGCTTGCGGCTGGCTGCGCCGAGACCGACCCGATCCAGGGCGGCACCGATCCGTTGGCGGCTGGTGGCGGGTGAGCTGCCGGCGTCGGCGGCGTCCAGCCGGGCCAGGTTCGCCGAGCCGCTGAGATAGGGGTGAAAGGCCGGGCCTTCCACCAGAGCACCCACTCTGGCCAGCACCGCGGACGCCTCGTCGGGCATCGGCCGCCCGAGCACCTGACAATCCCCGCCGGTGGGAGCGATGAGGCCCAGCAGCATCCTGATGGTCGTGGTCTTGCCGCAGCCGTTCGGCCCGAGGAAGCCGTAGACGCTACCGCTGGGCACAGCCAGGTCGATGCCGGCGACGGCCTCGGCCGGCCCGAAGGTCTTGCGTAGTGCGCTGGTTCGGACGGCGAGACTCACTGCGGCGGCAGGGCCGCGTACAGGGCTTCGGGAGCGACCGCGCCGACGGCGTAGCGGCCGTCGTCGGTGATCACCGCGCTGAACAGGGTGCCGTCCAGCACCCGGCCGGTGCCCCACGCCCCGGACGCGGTGGGCAGCAATGCGAGCAACTCCTGGCCGGACTGGGCCGAGGAGGCATCGTCCGGCCCGGTGCTCTCCTCGCGCACCATCGGGTGATCGCCGACGGCTTGGTCGGGCACTCGCCCGGCGAGCACCGTGGCCCACCCCGTGCCGGTGGTCACCGGCTGGTCCGTGGCCGGGCGGGTCGCCGGGTCGGTCTTGGCGGGGTCCTGATCGGCGGTGTGCTCCGGGGCCTGGACGACGGTGGCCCCGGGCGGCGGGGTGAACTCGAACGTGCCGGCCGGAGGCGTGTCGAAACTCACCGACGAGAAGCCGACCCGCAGGGCGACGGCCGAGGTCTTGGTGGAGAGCACCTGAACACGCAGGGGCACCTTCTTCTCCGCGTCGATGGCCAGGCGGACCTGCTTGACTCGGGTCGCCTGATCGCGAGGGGTGAGGACGAGTTCGTAGGCGGCTCGTCCGGCGACGGTGGCTGCCCCCTCGCTGGTCACCTGGGTGCTGGGGTCGAGGCGCTGCAGAGCCCACTGGGCCGCTTCCTGCGGGGTCCGGGGCACCGTCTGGTCAGACTGCTCGGCGCCCTCGTGGGCCTGCGGGTCGATGCGCTTGTGGGTGGCGGTCTGCGACTCGCTGGACCAGATCCACACGTCGTCGCCGGTGCGCACGATATTGGTCTCGGCTGCCTGGCCGAGAAGCGAGAGCCGGGACGAGTCGGCCCCGTCGGTCCACACCCGCCAGGTGTACTCACCAGTGAGCAGGCCTGCGGCGGAGGCGGAATCGGCACCCCCGGTGAGATCGTCGGGCAGCTCGGGCAGTCCCAGGTCGACGGTGTCGGTGATCGTGCCGGAGAGCGGAGTTCGTTCGGCGGTCTGCAGGTCCACCAGGAGCTGTTCGGCGCTGCGCGCCGGCAGCGGCTGGTCGGCGTCCGCGCTGCGGGCCAACGCGGTGCCACCGATGATCGTGCCTGCCGCCACCACGGGGGCAAGCCACCTGGCTCGGGTACGCCCGGATCTGCTCACCCCTCGATTGTCACTCACATCGGCCCCGAACGAAACAGCACCCGGTGACAACCTGGCTCAGCCGGACAGCAGCAGCCGGCAGCCCGCCTGCCGGGGCGGCTCGATGATGAGGTCGTCGACGACGAGCGAACCGCCGAGGGCGCGACAGATCCCCTCGGCGATGCCACGGTGCAGCGCGCAGATGATCTCCCGGGCCCGCTCGGCCTCATCGGCGAACGGGCACCGGTGCAGGACGATCTCGTCCGGGCCGACCGCCTCGGGTTCGAAGCCCAGCCGGCGGGCGACTCCCATCAGCGCCCCTCGACCGGCCGCCACACCGGTTGCCGAGTCGGTTGCCGGGCTGGAGGTGCCGCCCTCGCCCGCGAGCCGGGCACCGTGCTCGCGGCCGACCTCCACAGGGCTATGGCCGGTCAAGGCCAGATCCAGCAGCATCGCCGACAACTCCGCCTGTGGGCCGGGAGAACCCCACGCCTGCAGCGCCCCCGGAACCACCCGGTAGCGCAAGGCCGGGCGACCACGTCGACCCGCCGGGGAGGTCTCCTGCTCGATCAGGCCGACACCTCGAAGCGTGCTCAGATGCTGCCGAATAGCGTTGGGGTGCAAGGCGAAACGACCGGCGAGCTCGGCGACCGTGACACCGGCCGTGGCCCGCGACGGGTCGGTGGCCGCCTCCTGCAGAGCGGCGAACAGGGCATGGCGGCTCGGATCCCCGAGGGCCTTGGCCACCTCGACCACGCTGGCGGCATCGTCGCGGTCGCTCCGCATGCTCGGCCCGCCTCACTCATCGCGATCGTCGGCTCTTTGCCGATCAGGTCACATCGTCGCATGAGATCCGCACCGACCATGTCTTTTATACGTTTGATGGTGTAAAAAACGTGTTAATCGAGGCAGCAACGCAGGTCAGCCGCTTCGTGGCACCCACCCGCGCCACCACCCGAGCACGCACGCCCGGCAAGCAAAGGACACCCGTCATGGTCGCCCCCACCCCAGCCGTCGACTCGGCCGGCCGCACCCCCGAACAGGCCAAGCGGCACCGTCGCGACCGCCGCTGGTGGATCGCCCTCATCGTCATCGTGGTCGGGTCGTTCGCCGTTCTGCTCGGCATGGGTGGGCAGATCAATCAGGACAAGCCGCCGATTCCTGCAGCCGTGGAGAGCGACGGCGAACAGGTGATGAGCCGGTCCGACATCGTCGCCGGGCAGGCGGTCTGGCAGTCCCTCGGCGGGCAGGAGATCGGTTCGGTCTGGGGCCACGGCGCCTACGTCGCGCCCGACTGGACGGCTGACTGGCTGCACCGCGAGTCGATGTTCATCCTGGATGGCTGGGCGCAGGACCAAGCGGGCACCTCCTACGACCAGCTGAGTCCGGTCGACCAGGCGACCCTGCGAGCCCAACTGCAGCAACTGCTACGCACCAACACCTACGACGCCGAGACCGACACCATCACCCTCGACCCGATCCGGGTCGAGGCCTGGCAGGCCAACAGCGCCTACTACGCCGGACTCTTCGCCGACGGCCATGAGCACTACGCCATCCCGGCGGGCACCCTCACCGACGCGGCCAACGCCCAGCACATGGCCGACTTCTTCTGGTGGACCTCCTGGGCGGCCTCGACCAACCGGCCGGACTCGCAGGTCACATACACCCAGAACTGGCCGCACGAGCCGCTGATCGCCAACGTCCCACCCGCGGACAACATCATGTGGAGCATCATCAGCATCGTCCTGCTGCTGGCCGGTCTCGCCGGGATGGTCTACTACCACTCCGCTCTCGGCAGCGAGGAGGACGAGCCGGACGAGGCCGAGGTACCCGTCAACGACCCGCTGCTGGGCTACCGCTCCACGCCGTCCCAGAAGGCGACCCTGAAGTACTTCTTCCTCGTCGGGGGCCTCTTCGTGCTGCAGATCGCGGTCGGCATCATCACCGCCCACTACGGCGTCGAGGGCGGCGCGCTCTTCGGCATTCCCATCGACGAGGTCCTGCCCTATGCCGTGGTGCGCACCTGGCACACCCAGCTCGGCATCTTCTGGATCGCCACCGCCTGGTTGGCCACCGGGCTGTACGTCGCCCCGGCCGTGGGTGGTGTGGAGCCGAAGCACCAGAGACTGGGCGTGAACGTGCTCTTCGTCGCCCTCATCGTCGTCGTGCTCGGCTCGATGGCCGGGGAGTGGGCCTCGATCATGGGTCACCTGGGCCACGGCAACGCGGTGAACTTCTGGGTCGGAACCCAGGGCTTCGAGTACGTCGACCTCGGTCGGCTCTTCCAGATCGGCCTGGCCATCGGCCTGTTCCTCTGGCTGTTCCTGATGTGGCGCGGGATGGCGCCGGCGCTGCGCCGGGCCGGGGAGACGAACCGGCTGCTGGCCACCGCCGAGGCCCCGCTCGCCGCCGGATCGCAGCGCAGCCTGATCGCGATGCTGCTGGTCTCGTGCATGGCGATCGCCGGCTTCTACCTGGCGGCCTTCGGCATCGGTCAGAACACCCACCTGTCGATCGCCGAATACTGGCGCTGGTGGGTGGTGCACCTGTGGGTGGAGGGATTCTTCGAGGTCTTCGCGACCACCGTGATGGCCTTCCTGTTCGCCCGGCTCGGGCTGGTCCGCGCGGCCACCGCGACCAGCGCGGTGATCGCCTCGACGGCGATCTTCCTGGCCGGCGGCATCATCGGCACCGCCCACCACCTGTACTTCACCGGCAGCCCGTCCGTGGTACTCGCACTCGGCGCCTCGTTCAGTGCGCTGGAGGTCGTCCCGCTGGCGCTGATGGGCTTCGAGGCGTTCCGGCACCTACGGCTGCTCAAGGTGCGGGCCTGGGTGGCGGGCTACAAGTGGGCGATCTACTTCTTCGTCTCGGTCTCCTTCTGGAACATGCTCGGCGCCGGCGTCTTCGGCTTCCTGATCAACCCGCCGATCTCGCTGTTCTACGTGCAGGGCCTCAACCTGACTCCGCTGCACGGGCACACCGCCCTGTTCGGGGTCTACGGGATGCTGGGAATCGGCCTCATGCTCTTCTGCGTCCGCTCGCTGATGCCCGGACGGGAATGGAACGACAAGCCGATCGCCTGGGGTTTCTGGCTGCTCAATGGTGGGCTGCTGATGATGGCCCTGCTCAGCCTGCTGCCGCTGGGCCTGGCCCAGGCGTGGGCGAGCATGAGCGAGGGCCTGTGGTACGCCCGCAGCGACGACTTCCTCTACAGCCAGGCCCTGACCGTGGTGCGCTGGCTGCGGGTGCCCGGCGACGTGGTCTTCGGGCTGGGGGCACTGGCCATCGGCGTCTTCATGGTCGGCCTGCTGACCGGGCATTCCCTGAAGAAGACCGGGGACGAGATCGAAGCCGGTTCGGTGGCCACCCAGGAGAAGGAGTCCGCCTGAGCCTGCCCGGGCGAGATCACCGGCCCGGGAGATCGATCAGCCCCTCCGCCCGCGCTACCGCGAGCGCCTGCCCGACCAGTTGGGAGCCGTCCCCGCGGGCCACGTACCGGGCCTCCCAGCGCGGGTGGTACTTCTCGTTGAACCGGCCGAGCGATTCCAGCTGGGAATGCTCGGCGACGACATCGAGCACCTTGCGGGTGAGCACCTCGACGCGGGTGGACGGCTCGGCGTTCATGGTCTCGCGCAGCACCGCGAAGTTCAGGCCCAACCCCCGCGAGCCCTGCGCCGCGATGTGCTCGAGGGTCTTGACGATGAGGAAGTCGGTGACCCCGTTGGGGATGTCCGCGTCGGTGTCCCGGCGCATCACGTCCAGGGACCAGCCGGGCAGATGCGCTGCCGGAATCCACTGGATGAAGCCCAGCACCCGCCCCTGCTCGTTCGTGGCGGTCACCAGCAGCAGGCCGGTGTCGTCGGGGTCGAAGAGCCGGGACAGGGTCATCGAGAAGCCCCGCTCGGCCTCGCCCCGGCGGGACGACTCGGCGATCCGCAGCACTGCCTCGCGCTGCTGGGCGGTCGCGGCGGCGGGGTCGAGGAAGTTCGCGCTCACCCCGGCCCGTTCGATCCGGGTCACCGCCTGACGCAGCCCCTTCATCGACTTGCCGGCCAGGCTGAAGCCGGCCACGTCCACCACCGCCTCGTCGCCAAGGTACGTGGGCCTCAGCCCAGCCATCCGGTAGACCCCGAGCCAGTCGTTGCTGGCTCCCACCACCGCGACCGCCCAGCCGTGCATGGAGACGAAGTCGGTGAAGTCGGCCCAGACCTGATACCGGTCTCCCCACGGGCCGATCGGGTCGGGTGAGACGAGGCAGACGCCGCCGCGCACCGCATACGCCACCACACTGTCGCCGGTGAAGAACCAGTCCTTGTCGTCCCGCAGCGCGAAGTACCCCAGCGTGCCACCGCCGTGCGTGGCCAGGATTGCGCGGGCTCGTTCCCGATCGGCGTGATGCTCGGCCGCAGTGGGCTGCACCCGCCAGCGCGGGGACAGCAGCAGCCACAGCCCGGCCACCACGATCGCCACCCCCAAGGCCGTCAGCAGCGGGGTGAGCACCGGGTTGAGCTCGACCAGCGGGAGCTGCTGGCGCCCGCCCAGCCGTTCGGCGGCGGCCCGGGCCGTCTCGATCGGGCGCGGATGTTGGTCCCGGCCGAGGGTGAGCACCAGCAGGGTGGCCACCACGACGCTGCTGACGAAGGCGGCTCCAGTCGCGATCAGGGCGAGGCGGACCTGGGCACGGCCCGGCATCACCGCGAAGTCCCGCCGCCGATAGATCAGCCAGCCACCCAGGGCGAGGCTGATCAGCCCCTCCTCCACGTCCAGGCCCTTGATCAGGTTGAAGACGACGGCGGCGAACAGCGTGACCAGCGCCACCATCCAGGCCAGCCGGTGCCCATGCCAGAGCCCGCGGGCGGTCATCGCCAGGGCGGCGGCGGCGAAGATCGTCGTGGTGGCGGCCACGTGCAGGGCCTGGAAGGGCAGCACCTCCAACAGCAGTTCCAGGCGCTGGGTGAGCGGGGGCGACAAGGCCGAGGCCAGCAGGACCACGGCGAGCACCACGGCCGCGACGGCACTGACCCGCCGGGTGATGGCCGTGCGTCGCACCCGGGCCAGTTGGCGCACCGCGTCGAGGTCGGTGGCCTCCTGCTGGCCCTCGGGCGGAGTCTGGCCGGTCACCGGGCACCGGCCCTGGGGTGCATCCACCCGAGCTCGCGGGCCAGATAGGCCAGCGCATGGCTCAGGCTGGTGCGGGCGAACGCCCAGGTGTGCCCCATCCCCGGCTCGACCCGCATCATCACCGGCTGACCTGCGGCCCGCAGCGCCTCGGCCAAGGGTTCGGCGCGGGCGCGGCCCGACCTGGCGCCGGCCCCCAGGAAGACCGGGGTCCGGCGGTCGAAGGTCATCGTCGGCAGGTAACTGGACGGGGAGTGCGCCGCGAAGCCCGCGTCGTCGTATCCCATCGACCGGGCGGCACGACGACCGGGATCGCCGTAGCCCTCCAGCGCCCCGATCCCACCCCAGATCCCGGGATGACGCAGCCCCTGGTCGAGGGCGCAGAAGCCGCCCGCGGACATCCCGACGATCATCCGTCGTCCGGGATCGGCCTGGGTACGCCAGTTCTCGTCGACGAACGGCAGCAGCCGCTGGTACAGCCAGGTCTCGATCATCGGCCCACCGGAGATGTCGTCGAGGCATTCCCCGTCCCGGATCCGGCCGCCGTTGACGTCCGGGGCGACGGCCACCACGGGTGCGATGGTGCGGCTGCGGATGAGTTCGTCCAGGACGCGCTCGGCTCGCCCGAAGGTGAACCAGTCAGCGGCCGTTCCCGGGTGCCCGTGCACGAGGTACACCACCGGATACCTCGCCTGCCGATGCACCTGATAACCCGGTGGGGTGTAGATCCACGCGTCGCTGGCCGGCACCCGCAGCTCGGGCGAGGCGGGGACCCGGGTCACGCTCACGTGCGCGCCGTGGGTGGTCCACACCGAGATCGGCCGGCCGAGCGCCGCGTCCAGCTGCCGTTGGGCGGCGCTGAGGTCGGGGACCAGGTGCATCCGCGCGTTCACCGCGCTGAGTCCGGCCAGGGTCCACAGGCTTGCCGCGAGCCCCGTTGCCCCCCCAGCGCAGGCCCCGGCGTGGATGCGGCCGCACGCCGGCCGCCCCGGCGGTGGCGACCCCGGCCAGGGCTGCGGCCAGCGCCGCCAGTCTGCGATCGGTCAGCGGCGTGCCCTCGTGGGCCGCTCGCAGCACCGAGTCGGGAGCGGGACTCTGGCGGTCTTCGGGTTCACCCTGTCCGAGGTTCATCCGTGCGATCCTCGGGTGCCCGGGGCTGCGGCGGCCCGGTGCAGGGTGAGAGCCGCGGAGACCAACGCCAGATGCGACAGCGCCTGCGGCATATTGCCCCAGGCCTGGCCGGCACGGGGGTCGTACTCCTCGGCGAGCAGACCGACATCGTTCGCCGTGGCCACCGCTCGGTCCATCGCCTCCCGGGCGTGGGTGATCCGGCCGATCCGAGCGAGGGCCGAGACGTACCAGAAGGTGCAGGCCAGGAACGGGTTCTCGTCGCCGCTGAGGCCGTCCACCCCCGAGCCGGTGCGGTACCGCAGTACCAGCCCGTCACGGACCAGGTCCTGTCCGATCCGGTCCACGGTGGCGACGAAACGTGGGTCGGTTGCCTCGCAGAAGCCCACCTCGGCCAGCAGGAGCACCGAGGCGTCCACCTCGTCAGTCTCCGAGTGCTGGACGAAATACCCTGCGGCGCTGACGTTCTCCCGCATGACGGCCTCGTGGATCTCGTCCCGGACCCGGGTCCAGCGCTGCACCTGACCGGGCAGATCGTGCCGGGTACAGCCGGCCACCGCGCGGTCCAGGGCGGCCCAGGCCATCGCCCGCGAGTGGGTGAAGGCCCGGGCGGGCCCGCGGATCTCCCAGATCCCCTGGTCCGGTTCGCGCCAGGCCCGGGCGACGTGGTCGGCGAGCGCGGCCTGGATCGCCCAGGAGTGCCGACTGGTCGGCACGCCGTGCTCGCGCGCGACTTCCAGGGCCACCATCACCTCGCCGATCACGTCGCCCTGCTTCTGGTCCACCGCGGCGTTGCCGATCCGCACCGGTGTGCTGTCGGCGAAGCCGGACAGGTGCGTGAGTTCGCGTTCTGGCAGGTCACGGCTGCCGTCGACGCCGTACATGATCTGCACCTGCGCGGGATTGCCGGCCACCGCGCGCACCAGCCAGTCCTGCCAGGCCACGGCCTCGCGCACGTAGCCGGCATCCAGGAATGCCTGCAGGGTGAGCGCGGAGTCACGCAGCCAGCAGTACCGGTAATCCCAGTTGCGTTCGCCCCCGGGCTGTTCGGGCAAGGAGGTGGTGGGTGCGGCGACCACCCCGCCGAGGTCTCGGTGGGTGAGCGCGCGCAGCACCGTCAAGGAGCGTTCGACCTGCTCGGCGTACTGCCCCTGATACGTGGTGTGCCGGCTCCACTGGCGAAAGTACGCCGTGGCGACCTGCGCCGAACCGGTGGCGTCCACGGGCTCCGGCGTCGGCAGGTGGCTCGGGGAGTGGCTGGCGGTGAACCACAGTTCCTGGCCCGCCTCGACGTCGAACTCGTCGTGGTGGGTCCAGCCGTGGGCGTGCGGGAGCCGCGAGCCGCGCAGGGTGAGCCGGTCTGGCCCGGCAATCGCCTCCAGCCGTTCGCCGCCCTCCTCGGCGGTGGCGGCGATGCGCCGCAGCCAGGGCACGAACCGGCCGTAGCCGAACCGGATCGCCAATTCGTGGTCCATCCGTACGGTGCCCTCGATGCCGCGCAGGATCCGCACCAGCGTCGCGTGGTCGGTGCTCACGTCCAGCACGTCGATGAGTTCGACGACACCACCGGAGGTGGTGAACTTCGTATGCAGGGTGAGTGAGCCGGGGTCGTAGTGCCGGTCCACGCTCGCCCGCTCGGACGGGGTGAGCCGCCACCGTCCGTTTCCGGGGTCGCCGAGCACCGCGGCGAAGCAGGCCGGGGAGTCGAAGCGGGGCGCACACCACCAGTCGATCGAGCCGTCGATGCCGACCAGCGCGGCGGTGCGCAGGTCACCCAGCAGGGCATAGTCGCCGATCGCGGCGGTGCCGGGGCTGCGAGGAACGACGATCATGATCTCCTCCTGGGCCCGGGATCCGGGGGTGGATGATCGGCACCGTACTCGACACTACTGACCTCGCGGGTGCGGCCGCCTGGACGACCCTTCGATATACTCAAGCCTAGAAGTATATCGATGTATCAGCTGGGTGCCGGGTTGAGCCCTCCGCTGGAGGCGGCCCGTCGCCGCGACGTCCCGAGGCAGCCATGACCGACAGCCCATACACACCAGGAGAGAGCCCGCCTCCGGTCCTGAGTGGTCGCGGAGTTCACCTGGCGCGGATCCGTTCGCATCTGGCCCGGGTGGTCGACACCGGCGAGATGGCCGGTGCCCCCTTGGTCTTCATCGCGCCCCGGGGCATCGGCAAGACGTCCTTGCTGCGGGTGGCCGAGCAGCAGGCGCAGGCCCAGGGGCTGGTCACCGTGTGGGTGGCATGCGTGCGCGGGGCCGGGTTTCTGGCCGACCTGGACGCGGAGTTGGCGGCCCGACTGGCGGCACTGGACTATGCCCCGTCGACGACCCGGATCTCCGCTTACCAGGTGGAGGTGGGGGTTGGCGTGGCCAAGGCCGGGATCGCGGTCGAGCGCGAGCAGTCCCAGGGCCCGCAGGGCCTGGTCCACGCCGTGGAGCGGGCGCTCGCCGAGGCCGGGCGCACCGTGCGCGAGCACGGTGGAGCCGGGGTGGCGGTCTTTCTGGACGAGTTGCACGCCCCGGACCTGCGCGACACCGCGGTGCTGCTCAACGCGGTGCAGAACCTGGCGGCCCGCGGTACCGGTCGACCGGCGAGCCCGGTCGCGGTGGTGGCCGCCGGGCTGCCGTCCACGCCCGCGCAGCTGACCCGCGCCGCGACCTTCGGCGAACGGTCCACCTTCGTCGCGCTGGACCGACTGGACGAGGCTGACTCGTTGCGCGCGCTCATCGACCCGGCGATCCGGGTGGGAGTGCACTGGACGGCAGACGCCGCCCGCGTGGTGGGCCAGGCCGCCCGAGGCTTCCCGTACTTCGTCCAGTTGTTGGGTAAGACCTCGTGGGAGGCGGCCCAGCCCGAGCACGGCGATGTCATCACCATCGACCATGTGCGCGCCGGAGCCGGCGTGGCGAACACCCAGGTGAGCGCCATGTTCGGGGCCCGCTGGGACGCGGCCACGGACGCCGAGCGCGATTTCATGGAGGCGATGGCCGCGATCGGGGACGGTGATGTCCAGCGCAGCCAGATCGCCGCAGCGCTGGGCCGCACCACCCGTCAGATCAGTGTGCCCCGGGCCCGGCTCATCGACCGCGGCATCATCGAGCCGACCGGCCATGGCCTAGTGCGCTTCACCCTGCCAGGCTTCGCCGCCTATGTGCGCGCCCTGGGCGGCCAGGAGCCCTGGCAACCACTGGAACTGCCGGGTCACCAGCGAGAGACCTGGTAGTCCTTGAGGAAACAGCCGTAGAGGTCGTTGCCGAGTTCGCCCTGCACGATCGGGTCGTAGACCCGGGCGGCACCGTCCACGAGGTCGAGCGGGGCGTGGAAGCCTTCCTCGGCTAGGCGCACCTTGGTGGTGTGCGGGCGCTCGTCGGTGATCCACCCGGTGTCCACCGCCGTCATGAGGATCTTGTCGGAGCTGAACAACTCGCCCGCACTGGTGCGGGTCATCATGTTCAGCGCCGCCTTGGCCATGTTCGTGTGCGGGTGCCCCGGACCCTTGTACCCGCGCCCGAAGACGCCCTCCATCGCCGAGACGTTGACGATGTACTTGCGCTCGGCCGAACTGGCTCGCATCGCCGGCCGCAGCCTGGAGACCAGGATGAAGGGCGCGGTCTGGTTGCACAGTTGCACTTCGAGCAGTTCCATCGGGTCGACCTGATCGACGACCTGGGTCCAGGAGTTGATCGAGGTGACGTCCGGCAGCAGGCCGCCGGCGTCCACCGCGGTCCCGTCCTGATGTCGGGTCAGCGACGCGGAGCCGGCGACCAGGGCCATCCTCGTCAACCCCGACGCCATCGAGTCAGGGTCGGCGGCGACATGGGGAACCGGATGGGAGGACAGCGACCCCGCCAGGGCCGCCGGATGGGTCTCGCTGATCCGGTCGAAGCTGAGGATCTCCGGCATCGGACCGGCAGGCAGCGGCTCGGACTCCGCGTGCACCAGCGCCGAGTAGGCACCCGGGGTCCGGCGCACCGTCTGGCAGGCGTTGTTGACGATGATGTCCAGCGGCCCGGCCGCGGCGACGGTGTCCGCCAGTGCCACTACCTGGGCCGGATCTCGCAGATCGATCCCGATGATGTGCACCCGGTCCAGCCAGTCCGCCGCGTCCGGCATCTGGGCGAACCGCCGGGCCGCGTCGCGGGGGAACCGGGTGGTGATCGTGGTGTGCGCGCCGTCGCGCAGCAGCCGCAGCGCGATGTACATGCCGATCTTGGCCCGGCCCCCGGTCAGCAGCGCCCGCCGACCGGTCAAGTCGGTGCGCGCCTGACGCTTGGCGTGGTTGAGTTCGGCGCAGGACGGGCACAGCTGGTGATAGAAGGCGTCCACCCGGGTGTACTGCTGCTTGCAGATGTAGCAGGGCCGGGCCCGCAGATACTCCCCCGCGCTGGCCCCGGCCGCCGACGAGACCAACGCGATGCCGGCGGTCTCGTCGTCGATCCGCTGCGGCGAGCCGGTGGCGGTGGCCGCCAGCACTGCCTCGTCGTTCTCCTTGACGGTGAGCCGCCGTTCGATCCGGCGCCGCTGCTTGTAGGTCTTGAAGATCCGGGCGGTGGCACGCCGGACGGTGACCGCGTCCGGATGCTCGGGAGGCAGGTCGTCCACCCGGGCCAGCACGGCCAGGGCCACCGCCAGGTCCTCGGGACGGATGCGGTCGCCGTCCATCCGGGCCGGCTCGACCTGCGGTAGCAGCGGCTCTTCGTTCACCGGCCAAACCTACTGCGGACATCGGGTGAGGCAGGTGCGCGACCAGCCCCCTGACCGCTGGATCAGCCACCGGTGAGCTGCGTCATCGTGTCCTGCAGCGCGGTGAGGGCCTTGGCACTGGCAGCCTGGTCGGCCGGTGTCGCCCGCACCGCCGTCAAGGCGTGGTCGATGGCCGTGTCCATGGTGTGCCAGTCCTTCGGGTCGCGGGGCTTCAAGCCCGACTCGGCCGAATCCCAGGCCACCTCCAGGTCCTTGATCCGAGTCACCGCACCCGCCGAGTCACCAGCGTCGTTGCGGGCCTGCACGTCGGACACGATCGCCTGGTACTGGGAGAGGTCGCCCAGGCTGGACGCGGAGGCGGCGGTGACCGCGGTTGCCGAGGCCGGCGCGGAGACCGTGGTGGACATCCATCCCCCCACCAGAATGACCGTCGCCGCACCGGCTGCGGCCCAGGCCAGGTCCCGCCGGTTGCCCAGACTCGGACCGCCGACCTTGTCGCGGGCTCCGACTCGGTTGGCCACCAACTGCTCGCGGACCACCAGCACCAGGATCACCGCGAAGAACAGCAGGCTGGTGCGCACGGCGCCCAAGCCGAGGCCGCCCAGGGACTGGTCCTGGGTAAGCAGATCGCCCACCGAGGCCCCCAGGGGGCGGGTGAGGATGTAGGCGGCCCAGAACGCCGCGGTGGGCCACGCGCCGGCCCGCCAGGCCACCAGGGTCAGCAGGAATCCGGCTCCGAAGATCAGCGAACCGTTCCGGAAACCAAGTCCGAGGGCCTCGGTCGCCAGGTCTCCGGCGGCCGTGCCCAGCGCGAAGGTGGTCAGGATCGCCAGCCAGTAGAACGCTTCTCGGCGTGGGGTGTTGATCGAGGTGATCGACAGGGTCATCTCCTGGCGGTACCAGACCACGAAGACCAAGGCCAGCAGGACGCTGAACACCGCAGTGCTCACATACAGGCTGATGCCGAGGGTGTCGGTGAAGAAGTCGGTGATCTGGGTACCGCAGATGCTGATCAGCACCACGCTCAGCCAGTAGATCCACGGCGTGTAGCGGGGGGTGCGGAACTGCACGAACAGGGCAGCCGCAAGCGCGACGAAGGTGACCGAGTCGGTGATCGTCGGCCCCAGCCCGACGTTGACCGCCAGGTAGTCCGAGAAGGTCTCACCGACCGTGGTCGACAGGATCTTGATCACCCAGAAGACCGCAGTGATCGCCGGAACCTTGTTCAACAACTCCCGGCGCACGCCGGCGGCTGCTGCATTACTCATCGGTCATCTCCCGAAAGACCTAGACACGTGGATCGTGGCGCGGGGGTCCCGCGCACTGATCTCAGCCTGACCTCGCGAGCCTGAAAACGACCTGACCGCAATGGTTATGTCTGGTCGATTACCCGGGCGCCAGACACCTGGACGGTGCTTGTCAGGTGTCGCGAGAGGGCAGCGAACTCGTACGCATCCAGGCTTCTGGCCACGGTCGCCGGCCAGTCCAGGTCCGGGAGTTCGGACCGGCATGCCTGCCCGGCCTGAGCGAGCAGACCTCGGGTGGCCAGCAGTTGCGCCGTCTTGAGCGTCATCGCGGAGTCGTCGTCGACCAGCCAGCCGTCCACCCCGTCCCGGACGAACTCCCCCACCCCGCCGCTGCGCATCGCCACCACCGGCAAACCCGAGCACCGCGCTTCCAGGGCAGCCAGCCCGAAGGACTCCAACCGGGCCGGAGCCAGGTACAGATCGGCGCCCGCGAGCAGGTGCAGCACCTCGTCGCGATCAAGGCGTCCGGTGAGTCGAACCCGGTCCTGCAGGCCCGCGGTGACCACGGCCGCCCGCACCGCCGCTGCCTGCGGACCGTCTCCGACGATGACCGCGCGCCAGGGCAGATCACCCAGAAGGTCCCGTACCCCGGCGAGCATCGAGATCAGCGCCAGCGGACGCTTGCGCCGGGCCAGCCGCATCACGCTGACGATGGTGGGCTGCTCAGCGGTGCCGGGATGCGCCGTTCGGGTCCCATCGACGTCGAAACCGTTGGGCAGCACCGACACCGGCGCTTCGACGACCGGTTCCAGAGCTCGCGCAGCGACCGAGCTCACTGCCGTCCAGGGAACGGTTCGAGGCACGACGCGACCGGCGAGCGCCAGCGGCGCGGCGGTCAGGCTTGTGGGAGTGACCAGGGAGTGCATGGTGAGCAACGCCGGGATCCCCCGCTCGGCCGCTGCCCGGGCGGCCCGCCAGGCCAATGGTGAGACCAGGGAACTGTGGCAGTGCACCACCTCGGGTGCCACCGCATCCAGGACGGGCTCGACCGGGGCGAACCGTCCGGGCAGGCGGGTCAGGCCTGGTTCGGCCGGGCCCTTGGCGGCGGTGAGCACGTGCACCTCATGCCCGGCCTGACGCTGGTGCCGGGACAAGTCGTCCACCAGCACCTCGATACCACCCAGGACCGGGAGGAAGGTGTCGCTGACGTGCAGGATCCTCACGAACGCTCAGCTCCGGCCGTGTCCAGGTTCGCCTCGGATGCGGCGATCTCCGGGATCGCCCCGGACGCGGCGCGCCGGCCGGTGGTGGCCTGCCAGGCCAGCGCCACCGCCGCACCCAGCGGGATCTCGATCACGAAGGTGTAGATGCGGTACAGCAGAGTGGCGGCCACCGCCTCCGCGGCTCCAACCCCTGCGACCCGAAGCGCCCCCACCATGACGAGTTCGGCCGCACCCGCCCCACCAGGAGTCAGCGGTATCGCGGTGATGAGGCGTTCCAGCCCGACCACCGCGACCACCGCGACCAGGCCCGGGGAGCCGCCCAGGCCACGCAGTGCGGCGTCCAGGACCACCGCCAGCAGCACCAGGTTGGCTGCCATCCCCAGGCTGAGCCGACCCCATTCGCGCCGGCCCAGGTCGAGCACCCGTTGCCGCAGCGCAACGGCGGCCGGTCCGCGGCGGATGGCCCGACCCAGTCGGTGGGTGAGTGGCTCACTGACGGCCAAGGCCCCAACGACCCCCAGCACCACGCCGCTGATGATCGTCACCGTGGCCAGCACGCCGAGGGTGCCGGGAGCCGATCCCGATCCGGCGCCGGCGGCGAGCAGCCAGGCGGCGCCGGCGACCCCCAGGAGCAGCCGGCCGAGCAGGTTCCAGACGTTGGTCAATGCCAGGAAGGCGGTGATGGCGCGCGTGCTGAAGCCCCAGGATCGGGCCATCGCGCTGGTCAACCCCAGACTCAGTGCCCCACCCAGCGGCACGCAGTTGCCGACGGCGCTGCCCGCGAGATTCAAGGCCAGGGAGCCACGCCCGCTCAGCCCCGGCAGGGAGGCGCTCATCACCACGCCGTACCCGAGCATCGCACCGGCCCAGGCGAGCGACATCACCGCCAGCCACCACAAGCTGATGCCGCCCAGCGAGCTCATCACCGCGGGCCAGGTGGTCCCGGCGGCAGCCGGCGCCCACCCGAGCGCGGCCGCCGCACACGCCAGGGCACCCAGGCTCAGCAGCCGCCGGGTGAAGGGCCAGCGGATCACGAGGCGCCACAGCACGACAGCCGCGCGCTCGCGGCTCGGTTCGGCCGACTCCAACGGCCTAACCCGATCGCACTCGGCGCCCCCGCCTACCAGCTGCGCGCTCTCGACGGGGTGCGCTGCGGCGGGAGTCGTCGGGAGAAGGGAGGCCGTCATAACAGGTGAGGATCGGCGACGAAGTCTCAACAGTTCCTGACAGCCGGGCCCGCCACGGGTGCCCACGGTGGCGACGTCTGCCAGGCTCGCCGACATGGGCGATCAGCCGAAGAGGACCATCGTGGCGTTCCACGCACACCCCGATGACGAGGCCCTGCTGACCGGTGGCACCTTGGCGATGCTGGCCGCGCAGGGGCATCGGGTGGTGCTCGTCGTTGCCACCGACGGCGAGGCCGGGCTGGCATCGGACTCTGCCGCCGGGGCCGATCTGGGCCGGACCCGGGTCACCGAGCTCGAGGCCGCGACGACGGCGCTGGGGTGCGCCCGGGTGGTTCGGCTCGGCCTGCCCGACTCCGGCTGGTCCCCCGACGGCCGCACCGAACCGGACGGATTCAGTCGGCTGCCGGTGTCGGAGGCGGCCGAGCCACTGCTGCAGGTACTGCGTGCCGAACAAGCGGACATCCTCATCGGGTACGACGCCGCAGGCGGTTACGGCCACCCGGACCATAAGCAGGTGCATCTGGCCGGGCACCTGGCGGCCGAACTGGCCGGCACACCGTGTGTGCTGGAGGCGACCCTGCCCCGCGAGCCCCTGCTGCGGCTGGTGCGGATCGGAGCACGCGTCCCGGGGTTGCTCGACGTGTCCGACGTGCGGACGTTCGAGCAGGCGTTCACCCCCCGCGGCCAGATCACCCACCGGGTGGACGTGCATGCTCAACTGGGCGCCAAGCGGGCTGCCCTCCAGGCCCATGCCAGCCAGGCCAGCGCCGATTCCGGGCCACGCACCCTGGCCCTGCTGCTGCGACTGCCGGGTCCGCTGTTCCGCCTCGTTGCCGGTACCGAATGGTTCACCGACCGCTCACGGCACCGCAATGGACTGGCCGAGGAGGTGCTCGGCCGGGGTTGCGGCACCCGGCCCAGGATCACCGGCATAAGGCCGATGTTCAGCGGGACACCCCGGGCAAGGTCAGCGTCACGAGGGTCCGCCCGGTAGCGGCCTCAGCCACCACGTCCCCGCCCGCCGCACGCGCGATGCGCCGGGACAGCGCCAGCCCGAGCCCGGCACCGGCGTGGCCGTCGGCACCGTCGGCACGGAACCCCGGCACGAAGATCTGCTCGGTCAGGTCCGGGTCGAGCTTGCCGCCGTCGTCGGCGACCACGAAGGCGACCAGATCGGCGCGAGAGCCGTCACGGGCCGGCTGACCGGCCCGCACCTGCACGTGCACCCGGTTGCGGGCATAGCGGAACGCGTTCTCCAGCAGCGGGGTCAGAGCCCGCCGGGCGACATCGCTGTCCACCGCGAGGATCGCCTGCAGATCGCCCTCGACCTCCACCCGGGCCGGGTGACCGGCGGGCGCGCGCAGGCCGTCCAGCACCTCCTCCACCCGGCCCAGGCCGATGACCTGTTCGGCCCGGGCCGGGGCCAGGGCTGTCTCCACCAGGGACTCCAGCCGTCGCACCGAGCCGAGCAACTGATCCAGATCCGTGGCGGTGACCTGCTCCGGGCGTGCCGGATCGTTCAGCGCCTCGGCCATCAGGTTCACCTCGGCATGCAGGTGTGCCAGTGGCGTGCGCAACTCATGCGAGAGTTCGGCGGTCAGCGCCCGTTCGTGGCGCAGTGCGGCGGCGATTCGCTCCAGCAGGCCGTTCAACGTCACCGCGAGCTCACGCAGTTCGCGCGGCGATCCTTGCGGATCGAAGCGACCGTCCAGGTCCTCATCGCTCCAGGCCGAGGCCTGTTCGCCCATCGACCGCACCGGGCGCAGCGCCCGGCCCACGGTGGAACGTAGGGCGAAGAACGTGATGGCGAGCATGAGGGCGATGAGCACGAGCGAGGCGAGGCCGACGATCCGGGTGCTCGTGCTCAGCGCACCGATATCGCTGGACACCACGACGGTTCCCACCTGCCCGCCGCCGGCCTCGATCGGCAAGGCCAGGTATCGCACCGCAGTGGCGTCGCGGTCGGCGGAGACCTCCCCCCGCTGAAGCAGGAGGTGACGCAGTCCCGGGCTCAGGTCGACCCCGGCCACCAGGCGATCTCCCTCATAGATCGAGGTACCCGCGTCCAGCGCCTCGTCGTCCGACTCCGGCGACGGGGCCAGCACCTGCCCGTCACCGGCGGCGACAGTGATCAGCACCGCCTCGGCCCGGGCCCGCAGTGCGGCGTCGATCTGGTCCTCCATCACCACCGACAGCACCAGGTTGAAGATGACCAGCAGGGCCAGCCCCCAGGCCGCGATCCAGGCCACCCCACCCAGAGCCAGCCGCCCGGCCAGGGTTGCCGGCCGGCCCCGGCGGATGAGTGCGGCGACGCGCCCGTTCGACGCCGGGGCCGGGTGGGGCTCGGTCGACTCACTCACCTCGCTCACCGCAGCCGGTACCCGACGCCGCGAACGTTCTCCAGGGCCCCCGGGAAGTCCACCAACTTCAGCTTGCGCCGGGACCGGGCCACGTACTGGTCCAGCGTGTTGTCGCTGACGTGCGCGGTGCCGGGCCATCCGACGGCCACCAACTCCGCGCGCCGCACCACCTCGGGGCGGCGGCCGATCAGGCAGGCGAGGAACCTGAACTCGGTTGGCGTCAACGACGCCTCCCGTTCGCCGTAGCGCACCGAGTGGGTGGCGGGGTCGACCAGCAACCGGGGCGCCGTCGGCTCGGGGTCTACCTCCTCCTGGCGGGGCTGTTCGGGCGAGGACGCCGCCTCGACCCAGTCACCGGTCAGCACCGGGCGGCGCCGGATCACCCCCGCCAACCGGGCCAGCAGTTCGGCGAACTCGAACGGCTTGCGCACGTAGTCGTCTCCCCCTGCGGCGAAACCCGAGAGCAGGTCGTCGGTGTGATGCCTGGCGGTGAGGAAGACCACCCCGGCCATCGTCCCCTGGGCGCGCAGCGCCTGGCAGACGTCCCGTCCGTCGGCGTCGGGTAGCCCGATGTCGAGTACGACGGCGTCGAACTCCTCGGCGCGGGCCCGGGCCACCGCGTCCGCCCCGGATCCCACTGCGTCCACGGCATAACCGGCGCGGCGCAGTCCCCGTTCCAGGGTTGCCCGCAGCCGCCCGTCGTCCTCGCACACCAGCACCCGGAACCGTCCGTCGTCCTGCACCTGCTCACCTTCCACCACGCGGGACCGGTCGAACCAGCACCGGGGACCAGGCTGTCAGGTTCTCTTCAGGATGCGCGGGACACGCTGAGCAGCATGGCACCACACTCCCGATCCACCCACCCCTGATCCACCGATCACCCCCGGAGGTTCTTCGTGTTCTCAGTCTTCGGTCTCCCGCTGCACCCGCTGGTGGTGCACGCGACCGTGGTGTTCGTGCCGCTGGCCGCCATCCTGGTCCTGGTCGCCGCCCTCTGGCCGCGCGCGGCCCGGATGGTCGGCCCGCTGCCCTTCATCGTCTCGGTGCTGGCGCTGGTTCTCGTCCCGATCACCACCGCCTCCGGGGAGGATCTCGAGCACAAGGTGGACAAGAGCGCGCTGCTCGAGGCGCACACCCGGCTGGGCGATCAGCTCCTGCCCTGGGTGATCGGCCTGAGCGTGGCGGCCGCCTTCATGGCCTGGCAGTGGTACCGCGGGCGCAAGGGCGACGACGCCCAGAGGCGGACGCCGCCGCGTGGGCTGGTGCTGGCGGTCACCGCCTTGGCGGTGGTCGCCGCCATCGGCACTACCGTCCAGGTGGCCCGGATCGGGCACAGTGGCGCGGAGGCGGCGTGGAGCGACGTGGTCTCCAGCGGGTCGTAGGGCAGCCGGCAGACACGGGACCAAGCCTCGGACAACAGAGAGCGTCAGACAGACAGCAGACCCGACCCCCCGCAGGGGGCCGGGTCTGCCCGAGATCTCGAGAGGCCTCAGCCGGCGTCGACCATGCGCACCGAGCCGGTGTCGGCGGCCTGCAACTCGGCGACCAGGCCGCGGGTCACCCGGTCCAACAGGATGAGGTTGATGTCGGGGGCGGAGTAGATGGCCAGCACGTGGTCGTTGCCTGCCGAGTAGACGATCATCGCGCCGTCCACGGACCGGACGATCGCGCTCTGCAACTCTCCGTGCTGGTGGGTCTGGGAGACGTGCTGGCCCAGGCCGAGCATGGCCGCGGCCACTGCGGCAGCGGCGTGCGCGTCCTCGGATTCCTGGTCGTCGAAGAAGAGCAGGCCGTCGGTCCGGGCCAGGAGTACCCGGCGCACGAGCGGGAAGTCGCGGTGCAGCGCATTCGAGAGCTTCTGCGCGTGTTGACGGACAATCACTGCTCTTGCCTTTCAGGGGTGGCGGCCATCAGTGGACCAGGACGGGCTCGGGAGCAACGTGGGCGAGCAGGTGCTGCAGGAGATGCATCGACTGCTCCTCCTCGCGGACATCCACCTCGCGCATCAGTTCGAGGATGCGGGACGGGTCGACGCCCAGATACCGGGCGAGCTGGCCCGGTTCGCCCTTGCCCGTCCACCGGGAGACGCCGACCACGAACGGGGTGCCCGGGGAGATCTGCCGGAAGCGGCGAAGGATGAGGCGGGCGTCGTCCACGCTGAACTGGCGTGAGGTGTCCACCAGGACGACATACCCCCGCATGCCCTTGGCCAACACGTGCCACATGAACTCGAACCGCTCCTGACCCGGGGTACCGAAGAGCTGCACCTGGGTGGGCGTGCCGCTCTGCCCCACGGGAGGTGGTACGAGCACGCTGGCGAAGTCGAGGGAGACGGTGGTGAAGGCCTTCAGCGCGGCCGTCTCGTCCGAGACGTGGGTCTCGGTGTGCACTTGGGCGCCCGGCCCGCCCAGGCGGGTGACCATGGTGGTCTTGCCTGCCGCGAAGGGACCGGTGACGACGATCTTGACATCGCTGTCTCCGTCGAGCCGGTTCTGCGGCCAGCGGACGGGCGACTCGGGGAAGGGACGCAGTTCTCGGGTCACTGGCGCAGGCGACTCCGTGGGCTGGGCCGGCACTGGCCCCCGAGCCGGTTGAACCGACGTCTGCGGTGCCTGCTGGGGCTCCGCAAACGTCGGCTCAGCGGTCAGGCGGCTTACCGCCTTGCTTGGAGCGTCGCCGCGCAGGAAGCCGAACAGGCCCCGGCGGCTCTCGCTCACAGCTCGATCGCGTGCTCGAGGTTGGTGAGCTGGCGACGGGCCATGGCCAGGTTGGCCTTGGACCTGTCCAGAGCCATGTACAGGAACAGGCCCTGGCCGTTGCGAGCGGTGATCAGGCGCAGCAGGTGGTACTGCGAGCTGAGGGTGATGAGGATGTCCTCGATCTTCTCCTCCAGGCCGAGGGCGGCCATGGTGCGGAGCTTGGCCTTGACCACGTCGGAGTTTCCGGCGGCGGCGACGTCGAGGTCAAGGGAGCCCCCGCCGGCCTGACCGAGGCTCATGCCGGTCTCGTAGTCGACCAGAGCGACGCCGACGGCGCCGTCGATCTGCATGGCGTCCTTGAGGATGACGTCCACGTTGCCCATAAGTGTTCTCCCTGCGAGTTCGGACCATGCAGAGCCCGCCTCCTGTTTGGCGGCCATCGGTCCGGCTGACGTCCATGTCATCGGCCGGAAGCAGGAGAGGTTTAAGTCGGACTCCCGACGCGTTCGGGTGAAACCAAACGACTCTATGTAATGTACTTTCCCTCGTTCGGTCTAGATGACGCTAGTCCGTACAGGTGTTTCCCGTCAGGGACACCATCACGCCGGGTGGCCGATGGCGCACGCCGAAGGCACCGGGAAAGTCAGGCGACGGTGCATTTACGTCGAATGGCCCAGCCCCCGGCGGCGGAGGCCGGGCCTCGAATCGAACCGCGTGCCAACGAGCCGACACCGGCGGGGTATGAGAAGGTCGGCGCACCCCCGATCGTCCCCACACCGCCCGCGGCTCTCATCGCGTCCGGCCCCCGCGCCGGCCGCCAGTGGTCCCCCGCCCCGCCCCCGCGGCACCGTCAGGAGCTGACCCGCCATGCCCACCCGAGTGGCCCTGCACCAGGAGATCGAGGCCTCGCCCGGCGAGGTCTTCTCCGTGCTGTGCGACCACGACTTCCAACGTCGCCGGATCGGGCTGGAACCGCAGATGCGTGCCCAGCTGGTCGTCTTCGACGCGGCAACCGGCACTCCAGGCGAACTCGTGCTGCGGATCGAGGGCGAACTGCCCACTAGCTGGCTGCCCCCCATGGTGCCCGGATCGCCGCTGATCACCCGGCACGAACGATGGTTGCGGTACGGGCAGGGGCACCGATGCGATCTGCGCTTGGAGGTACACGACCTGCCGGTGTGGTGCGAGGGCTCGATCGACGTCCAGCCCTGGCACCAGGGCTGCCTGGTGGAACTGGTGGTCGATGTCACCGTCAACGTCCCGGTGGTTGGTGTGAGCATCGAGCGGATGGTGCGCGACCGGCTCGAACCCGCTCTGATGGCAGAGCTCGACCTGCTCGCGGACGTGCTCGGCGACGTCACGGGCTGATCGCCGGTGGGTCACCTTGAGTATCTGGCCTTGATGGCCGCATGCCTGCTCATCACCGCTCCACTGGAGTTCGCCCTGGACGCGCGGGTCTACCGGCGTCCGCGGCCGATGCTCATCGCCTTGGCCGTGACGGTTCTGGTCTTCGGGCTGTGGGACATCGTGGCCATTCACGCCGGGCACTGGTGGTACTCGCCCGACCACGTCACCGGCATCCTGCTGCCCGGTCGACTCCCACTCGAAGAGCTGGTGTTCTTCGTCGTCGTGCCATTGTGTGCGCTGCTCAGCTACGAGGCGGTGGGCACCGTGCTGCGCCGGGTACGGGCTCTGCGCGCGCATCCGGCCCACACGTCGGGAGGTGAGGATGGCTGACCTGCCGATGTACACGCTCGGCTGCCTGATCGCGGTACCCGCGGTGCTCGTCCTCGACCTGTGGGTGGCGCGCACCCGGCTGGTCACCACGCTGCAGTTCTGGCTGGCGATGGGCATCTGTCTGGGTTTTCAGGTGCTCGTGGACGGCTGGCTCACCAAGCTCTCCGACCCGATCGTGCTGTACAACCCGGACGAGATGTCCGGGCTGCGGATGCCCTGGGACATTCCGGTGGAGGACTTCGCCTTCGGCTTCGCGATGATGACGCTCACCCTCGTGGTCTGGCGGCTGCTGACCCGGCCGAAGGCATCGGCCCCACCCGGCACCAACCGGCCCGACGGTCCGGCACGGATCGTCCCGCAGTGACAGGAGCAACCATGGCTGACAAGGGCCTGCAACCGGGTCGGCGGGTGTCACCCGCCTTCGACCGAGTGGCACGGGCCTACGACCTACAGGTCAGGCTCAACCCCGGGTACCACGACAACCTCAAGCGCGCCGCCAAGGCGATCCTCGACCGGTTGGATGCGGGTGCCGAGCCCGCCCTCCTGGACGTGGGGTGCGGCTCGGGCGCCTCCACCAAAGCCCTCGCGCTGGAGCAGTTGCGCCGGGGGCTGCCGGTCGACGTGCTGGGGGTGGACGCCTCGGCGGGGATGCTCGAGGCGGCCCGGGCCAAGCGCTGGCCGCCGGGGGTTCGCTTCGCCCAGGCCCGCGCCGAAGAGCTCGGCTCGCGCGCCGAGATCGCCGCGCAGGTTCCGGTGGACGGGGTGCTGGCCGCCTACCTGCTGCGCAATGTGGCAGTGGACGAGCGCCAGGTGTGCCTGCGCGGTCTGTACGACGCGGTCCGCCCGGGCGGGGTACTCGCACTGCACGACTACTCGGTGCGTGGCAACCCGGCCGCCGCGCTGCTGTGGACGCTGATCTGCTGGACGGTGGTGATCCCGCTCGGCTGGCTCACCACCCGGCACACCCGGTTGTACCGGTACCTGTGGCGCAGCGCTCTGGGCAACGACTCGGTCGCCGACCTGGCGGCCAGGATGCGGCTGGCCGGGCTGCAGGACGTCACGGTGGTACCGGCGCTCGGCTGGCAGCGCGGCATCCTGCACACGATCGTGGGCACCAAGCCGGACGCCTAGCCCGATCTGCTGAGATGGGCAGGTGCACTTTCGACCGGGCCGACGGCCCCAGAGCTTCCACCCCGGACGCGACCGCAAGGCCGTCAGGCATCAGCCGCCGGCACCGGCTCCACGCGCCGACGGTGCGCTCGGCGAGGTCGTCGTGGTGGGCGGGGGGATCGCCGGTCTCGCCGCGGCAACCGGGCTGGCCGAGCGGGGAGTGCGGGTCACCCTGGTCGAGGCGCAGCCGCAACTCGGCGGCCGGGTGCGGGCCTGGCCGGTGCACTTGACGGACGGGTCGAAGGCGACCATGAGCCGGGGATTCCACGCCTTCTTCCGCCAGTACTACACACTGCGGGCGCTGCTGCGGCGGGCCGACCCGGCGCTGAGGCATCTCGTGCCGGCCGGTGACTACCCGCTGCTGGCCGGGGACGGCACCCGCGACTCCTTCACCAACATCCCACGCACCCCGCCGTGGAGCGTGCTGGGTTTCGTCCTGGCCAGCCCCAGTTTCACCGCCCGTGAGCTGGCCCGAGTCAACGTGCCGGCCGCCCTGGAACTGTTGCGGGTCCGGTTTCCACGCACCTTCAGCGACTACGACGGGGTCAGCGCCGCCGACTTCCTCGACCGGCTGCGGTTCCCGGCCCGGGCCCGGCACCTGAGCCTGGAGGTGTTCGCCCGGAGCTTCTTCGCCGACCCGCACGATTTCTCCGCCGGCGAGTTGGTGGCGATGTTCCACACCTATTTCATGGGGTCCGCCGAGGGGCTTCCCTTCGACGTGCCCGACGACGACTACGACACGGCGCTGTGGGCCCCGCTGGGTGGATACCTGCGCGGGCTGGGGGTGGACCTGCGTACCGGCACGACGGTGTCCTCGCTCGAGCCGGACCCGGACGGTTCCGGGCGGCTGCGGGTGCGCGGAGAGAGACTGGACGTGTCGTGCGATGCGGTCGTGCTGGCCACGGACCGACCGGCCATGCAACGACTCGTCGCGCAGGCCGAGTGGCTCGGGTCAGGTACCCGGTGGCGCGAGGGGGTGGCGTCCGGCGCGATGGCGCCCGCGTTCGCGGTCTGGCGGGGCTGGTTCGACCGGCCGGTGGCGGCCGGCTCACCAGCCTTCCTCGCCACGTCCGGGCGCGGACCGCTGGACAACGTCTCAGTCCTGGAGCGTTTCGAGGCCGGGGCCGCGGCCTGGGCCCGCCGCACCGGCGGCAGCGTCGTCGAACTGCACGCCTATGCCCTGCCTGAGGAGACCCGCACCGAGGAACTCGTGTCGGCATTGCTGGCGGAGTTGTACGCGATCCATCCCGAACTGCGTGACGCGCGGATCGTGGACCATCGGCTGCTCGTCCAGGACGACTGCCCGTTGGTGGGGGTGGATCCATGGGCGGACCGGCCCGGGGTGGACACTCCGGACGAGCGGGTGGTGCTGGCTGGCGACGGAGTGCGGTGCCCGCTACCGGTGGCACTGATGGAGCGGGCCGCGGTGACCGGATTCCAGGCGGCCAACAGCCTGCTCACCCGGCACGGCCTGCCTGGGCACGACCTGTGGACGGTGCCCATGCACGGGCTGCTGGCACGCTGACCCTCAGACCCGGGTGATCACCGCGGCAACCGCGACCACGTTGAGGCCCAGCACCAGCAAGGTCAGACTCACCGCGAGCCCTTGCGCCGGCAGCACCACACCGGCTGCCAGGCCGCGCTCGCTCTGCGGGCCGCGCCGCGAGGCGACGAGCATGAAGGTGCCGCCGCAGACGAGCCCCAGCAGGGACACGCTCAGGCTCAGCATGCTGTCGAAGCGGGTGCCGAGCAGCCCGACGACGATCAGCGCGCTGCAGGTCCGGGTCCAGGAGATGGCGGTCCGCTCGGGCTGTAGACCCGGATCCTCGTGGCCGCGCACCCGACGCCCGAATGGGCTCATGCCGCCGACAGCAGGGTGATCACCATGACGATCCCCGCCACCCCGACCCCTGCCGCCAGAACCGGTGCGATCAGCGGGAAGTTCAGCGGCTGCTGATGACGCATGTTCCGCTCGCTGGTGTACCAGCGCAGGAAACTGCCGATGGCCAGCAGCGACCCCAATCCGAGCAGACCCACCGCGAGAACGACCCTGACCACCGGACTGAACGTGGGCCCGGTGAAGGTGTCCAGGGCGATGCCGCCGGCGGTCAGCGCCAGCGAGGTGCGGATCCAGGCCAGGAAGGTGCGTTCGTTGGCCAGGGTGAACCGAGGGTCGGGGTGTTCCCCATGCCGCAGCAGTTCTCGGCGCCAGTCCCATCGCACCCGCGTGAGGGTACCGGCTAGCGCCCGAGGTAGCGGGCTGCGGCGGCGGCGGCGAGCTCGCCGGAGATCAACACCATGGGTACTCCGACCCCGGGGAGCGTCCCGGACCCGGCGAAGAACATCCCAGGCACCGAGGGTGCGCTGATCCCGGGCCGGAACGGGCCGGTCTGGAAGAAGGTGTGGGCGAGCGCGAACGGGGTACCGTGCCGCATTCCCCTGCGGTGCCAGTCCCGGGGAGTGAGGAAGTCCTCCACCACGACGTCCTCCAGGCTGCTCAGATACCCCTCCTGGATGAGGAAATCTGCCATCCGCGCGCGCATCGCCGGGGCCTCGCGCTCCCAGTCGATGGTCCCCACGGCCAGGTTCGGCACCGGTTCGAGCACGTAGAGCGCGCTGTGCCCGTCGGGGGCCAAGCCGGGGTCGCTGAGGCTGGGCACGCAGACGAACCGCGACGGATCGGGCATCAGGCGTCCCCCGTCGATGAGCGCGTCGAAGGCGCCGTCCCAGTCGTCGGCGAAATGGATGTTGTGGTGCCTGGCGTGTTCGGGCACTCCGCGAACTCCGAGCGCCCACACCACACACGACGGCGAATACCGGCCGCGACGCACCACCCGGGGGGCGCGCACATCGGGGAGCAGCTCCTCGTACACCACCGGCAGATCGCCGGTGGCGATCACCGCGTCCGCGTACTCGCGCGTCCCGTCACTGAGCTCGACACCGGCCACCCGACCGCTATCGCCGCGCAGGACCGCGGTGACCCGGCGACCGTAGCTGATCCGCACGCCCGCCCGCTGGGCGGCAGTGGCCAAGGCCCGGGGGACCGCGTGCATCCCGCCTTCGCAGGTGTAGACCCCTTCGACGCAATCCATGTAGGTGATGACGGCGTAGATCGACAAGGCCTGCGCTGGGGACAACCCGGCGTACATCGCTTGGAACGAGAACAGCCGGTGCAGGCGGTCATCGGCGAAACGTCGACGCACCATCGGGCCCAGGCGAGAGAACCCGCCCATGCGCACCAACTCCGCCATCGCCGCGGGGTGGGAGAGGAGATCGGCTGGGCTGGTGAGGTCTGCCTCGATGAAGTAGGGCATCTCCAGGCGGTAGAGCCGCTCGAGCCATTCGGCGAAGGATCTGAAGGCCTCGGCGTCCTCCGCCGAGCAGGTGCGGCCGATCTCCTGGGACATCGCCTCCACCCCGGCACGAACGTCGATGCGTGTCCCGTCGGCGAATATCGCTCGATAGGCCGGGTCGAGACGGGTCAGCGGGAGGTCGTGTTCCCGGTCGGCGCCGACGGCGGCGAAGGCCCGGTCCAGCAGGCCGGGCATGGTGAGCACGGTGGGGCCGGTGTCGATGCTGAAGCCGTGCGAGTGCAGCCGGGCGGCCCGTCCGCCTGGTTCGATTTCGCGTTCGATCACCCGCACGTCCAAGCCCCGTCCGGCGAGTTGGCAGGCCGCGGCCAGGCCGGAGAGCCCGGCGCCGATCACGATGACGCTCACCGAAGAGAGGGTGCCAGGTGTCGGGCGCGGGCGCGCGTCATGGTCGGCACGCTGGCACGGGGCGGGGCGAACACTCGCGTCCTGGCGTGACGATCCGGGCCGTCACCCGGCCTGCCAGGGGTCGTCCTCGCCGATCTCCCGCCACTGCATCACCGACCAGGGGCTCAGCAGTGGCGCCGCAGACTGCGCGATCGCGACCGCAGCCGAGTGCGGCACCCAACAGTGTTCGACCACTTCGGCGGGGTCGGGCTGCACGTCGGCGCGCCGGACCCGTCCGCGATAGACCGGGCAGACCTCGTTCTCCACGATGCCGCTGGCGTCCACCGCGCGGTACCGGAAGTTCGGCAGGAGTTCCTGCAGGTCGGTCGGCACGCAGCCCAGTTCCTCACCGACCCGCCGCACGATCGCCTCAGCCAAGGGCTCACCGGGCAGGGGATGGCCGCAGCACGAGTTCGTCCACACGCCCGGCCAGGTCCGCTTGCCCAGGGCACGCCGAGTGAGCAGGACCAGGCCCGATTCGTCCGCGAGGTGCACTGAGAAGGCCAAGTGCAGCGGGGTGTGTTCGTCGTGCACGAGCGCCCGAGGATGGGTCCCTACCGGGCGGGCTGCCTGGTCCAACAGCACCACCTCGTCGGCGACGGTGGACGACGGCATGCGGTACTCCTCTCCGGGCACACAGCCCGACCGTTGTGGACGGTTTTCCAGCATGCCCGAGAGAGCCCGGCCGTCCCTCACGCGGGCGTCCGGTCCGCGCGGGAGCCGGGTCATGGGGACTATAAGCCAGTATCGGACGCCGACTCCGATCCGGGTTGGTTCAACCTTGGACACGTGGCTCTCCGGTTGTGCGAGCCGAACGCTGTTGGTTGGATGTTGCCTGGAGATATATAGAGATCGATGGATCGGCTGACGGGCAGCCGCCCACGCCGACACAGCAGGCATGAGCACCCAGGGACCGGTCGCGATGAGTACGCAGAACTGGCTGAGAATCAAGGAGTTCGCCGATTCCTTCGGCCTGTCGACCTCCACGATCCGGGCCTGGGAGGCGCGTTACGGGCTGTTCCGACCGCACCGTAGCCAGGGCCGGTACCGGGTCTACGACGAGAACGACGCGATTCGGCTCACCGCGATGCTGTCCGAGATCGACTCGGGGCTGGCGCCGTCCGCAGCCGCTCGGGTCGCCTTGCGGGCCCACCCGCTCGAATCCGCGGCCGGGGATGCCGACGAGCCGATCACGCTGGGCAACCGGTACGAACGCGCAGCGCAGCGGCTGGTCGATCACCTGCTCATGCTCGACCGGCAGAGCACCGGCCGACTGCTCGATTCGGTGCTCTACAGCGATCGCACCACCAAGGTGGTGGAACGGGTGCTGCTGCCTGCGGTGCAGCGACTGGGCGGCATGTGGCTGCAAGGGGAGATTCTCGGCGTCGAGGGGTACCAGGCCTTCGGCCTCCTCCGGGACGACCTGGCGGGGCGAATCCCGGTTGCCGAGCCGGTCGGCACTGTGTGGTTGGCCTGCCCGCCGGGCGAGTCACACGACCTGATCCTGCACCTGGCAGCCCTCCTGCTGCGGGAACAAGGATGGGGGACCGTCATTTTCGATACCAATGCGGACTTCATGGAGCTCGCCGAGCTGGCCGCGTCGCATCAGCCGGACTTCGCTCTGATCGCGATCCAACGCTCCATCGTGTTGCGACGTGAGCAACGGCAGGTGGCTGCGCTGGCCCGACGGGTGCCGGTGGTTCTGGCAGGGCCTGGGGCAAGGGCGGAGACCGCCACCGCGATGGGCGCGGCGTGCCTGTCCGACGACCTGGTCCCGGCGGTGCGGCTACTGCACGAGGCGTGGTTCACCGGCGGCAACGGCACCACATCGACGGCGCCGACATCAGCAGAACCGGCCGGCTTCGTCGCACGCGTCAGCTTGCGATCCCGCGCGCACCTGAGCCACGCACATTGATTCAGGCTCGGGCTCATGCTTGGCTGAGGCGATGGCTACTGATCGACTGACCCTCGATGAGGTTGTCGAGTTCGCGGAGTCCCTGGGCCAGGTCAGCACCGTGAGGCCGGGACCCGGGGACGGCTCACCACAGATCGCCTGGGGCGACGTCTTCTGCTACGTCAGCCCCCTGGGCCAGGTCGCCCCCGAGGGGGTGATTCCGGCGGGGCAGCCGTTCGCCACGATCGTCACCAAGGACTATCCGGGCGAGCCGGCATCCGGACTGGGGGACGGGGTGTTCCGAGTGAACATCGACGCTGGCCGCAGAGGTCAGGCACCGCCCGCGGACCCAACCGTACGAGACGCCGTCATCGCCCACCCGGTGTACGGGCAACTGGGTTGGGTGAGCATCGTCGAACCGGGCCAGGGTATGGCCGAGGAGGTTCGGCGACTACTTACCGACGCACACGCCGCCGCCCTGCGCCGGCGGGAACGACGATCCGGCGCCGAATAGCCACAGCACGATCATCGGACCTGAGATCTGACCGGCCCGAGATCAGACCGGCCCGAGATCAGAAGGGCTGAGATCAGAAGGGTGGGGGCAGGTCGGGCGGGCCGGTCCACATGCTGGTGCTGTTCTCGTGCTCGGTTGGTGGCTCGGGCTGGGGGTCGCCGGCCGAGTGGGCGTGGTCGGGTTCTTGGTCGTGGTGGTCGGGTTCCTGGTCGTGGTGGTCGGGTTCTTGGTCGTGGTGGTCGGCGGGTGGGTGTGTGTGCTTGTAACTGGTCGGGTAGGTGACGCCGGGCAGGCCGGTGGGGGTGGTCCAGGTGATGGCGCCGGTGTCGGGGTTGCGGTGGACTTGCCAGCCGGGTTGGTGGGTTTTGAGGAGGTGGTGGGGTCGGCACAGGTGGTGCAGGTTGTCCAGGCT
>JBKECN010000045.1:0-34195 GCA_047974565.1 Actinomycetales bacterium | reverse complement strand
ACGGCGATCGGGGCGATCGTCGGCAGCGTGCTCGTCCTGGCCGGGCTCGTGCTGGCCTCGCCGAGCGTGCAGGTGAACCAGGGCCGGCTGGTGGCCGGCCGAGCGGCAGTCGATGTGAGCCTGCTCGGCGAGCCCGAGTCGTTCCGTGGCGAAGAGGCCCGCTGGCAACGAGGCCCGGGTCTGGATGCGCGCGCCTACCTGCTGCTGCGCGGCTGGGTGGACCCGGTGGTGCGAGTCCCGCTGGACGACCCCGCCGACCCGACTCCGTACTGGCTGATCAGCACCCGGTTTCCCGACCGGCTACAGGCCGCCGTCAACGATGCCCGGCGGTGAGCACGTGCCCGGCCCTGCGCGGACGAGCCACGGTGAGCCAATGCCCGCACGAGCGGCCCGCGACGCGCTTTCGTACTAGGGTGCCGCCGTGCCGAGCAACGGGTCCGCAGGGCAGTCGACGACGACAGCGCATCCGGCGACGGGGGCAGTACCCGACCCCTCGCCGCCGACCTTGGTGGTGCAGCAGCCGCAGGTGTTGGTGCGCAGGCTCGACCCGGCACTCGACCCGCCCGCCTATGAGCACCCCGGCGACGCCGGTGCCGATCTGCGCTGCGCCCGCGAGACGGTGATCCCAGCCGGCGGCCGGGCGACCGTTCCCACCGGCATCGCGCTGGCGCTGCCGTCCGGGCACGTGGGCTTCGTCACTCCGCGTTCGGGGCTGGCTGCCCGGCACGGGATCACAGTGCTCAACGCGCCTGGGACGGTCGATGCCGGCTACCGCGGCGAACTGCTCGTCACCCTGTTGAACACCGACCCGACGCAGGACTTCACCGTCCGGCACGGCGACCGGATCGCCCAACTCGTCATTCAGCAGGTGGCGACGGTGACCTTCACCACGACCGACGAACTGCCGAAGTCAGTACGCGGAACCGGAGGATTCGGCTCGACGGGTGGCTTCCTGCCCCCTGGCGGCGCGCTGGACCCGCCGGCTGACGGGCCCCACGAAATCTCATCGAGAACGGAGACGCTGTGAGCCTCTTTCGCCGGAAGAACACCGAGCCAGTCGAGGTCGAGCCGGACGAGGAGACCAAGGCACGGCTCGCTGCCGAGCAGGCTGAGGACGACGCCGAGGAGCAGGCTGCGTTGCGCGCCCAGACCGCCGAGCGGCGGCGAGTTCGTCAAGGGCCGATGGACGCGGCCGAGGTGGTGGACGTCGAGGGTGGGATCGATCTGGGAGCACTGCGGCTGAATCCCCGCGCTGGCATGGAACTGCGGATGGAGGTGGTGCCCGAAGACCAGTCGGTCCGCTCTGTCACCGCGGTGCTGGGGGCCTCTCAGGTCCAGCTCCAGGTCTTCGCCGCCCCGCGCACAGCGGGGGTCTGGGACGAGATCCGTGCGGAGTTGGTTCAGGAGATCTCCAAGCAGGGTGGCACCGCCGACGAGCGGGAGGGCACCTTCGGCGAGGAGATCCTCGCCAGGCTCCCGGTGCGCACCCCGGACGGACGCACCGGCCATCAGGTCACCCGGTTCGTGGGCGTCGACGGGCCCCGCTGGTTCCTGCGGGCGGTGATCTCCGGCAAGGCCGCTGTCGAGGCCGCCGAGGCCGAACCGGTGGAGGAGGTCATCAAGGGGTGCGTCATCCACCGTGACGATCAGGCCATGCCGCCGAGGCAGTTGCTGGCGCTGCGTCTGCCCGAGGGAGCCCGGCCCCGGGAGGCGGCTGCGCCAGAAGGCGAAGCCGGAGGAGCCCAGGAGAAGGCTCCGCTGTCGCCACCCGAGCGTGGCCCGGAGATCACCGAGATCCGCTGACCGGTTTCGGCGATGTAGGCCTTTCTAGGTGAGATGCGCGGTGGTCCGGCGCACGTTCGTACCGGGTATGGCGATGGTCGTCCCACGCGTACCCTGAGCAGATGAGCGAGAACGAGGCGGGCATCCGATCTGCCCTGCGTCGGCTGACCCGGTCGAATCGCAGCTTCTACGAGGGCGAGGAGCGCACCCGCAGCGCCGAACTCGGTGGTACGCCGTGTGGTGGCCTGCAGGACCGGCGCCGGGTCCAGGTAGCCGGGTCGCTGCGCAGCGTCTCTCTGCGTCCGCGAGCCGGGGTCCCCGCGCTCGAGGCCGAGCTGGCAGATGGCACCGGCGCGGTCACCCTGATCTTCCTGGGTCGTCGGGAGATTCCCGGGATCACCCCGGGGCGCTGGCTACGGGTCAACGGTCTTGTCTCGTGTGACGACGGCCGCAAGACGATCTACAACCCGGGCTACGAGCTCATCCCGGCGCCTCGTGGCTGACCATCGGTCCACCGGGCACGAAGACCTCGATGCCCCGGTCGAATCGCAGCGTCCAGGCCCCGGGGGGCCCACCGCCTCGAGCCGGATCGGTGCGCCCACCGACGGCGCCCTCACCCCGCCGACCGACCCGGACGACACCCTCGCAGCCCAGCCCGGCGAGGGACCCGCCCACAACCCGTCCGACGACCCGGGGCGTGCGCGAGGGGGGCTATCGTCCGCGGTGGGGGAGCAGTTCTCGCTCGCCGCCGCGATCGGTGGACCGCGCGGGGTCATCGAGTCGGCCGGGCCGCCCCTGGTGTTCATCGTCGCGTTCACCATCACCCGGGATCTGCGACTCTGTCTGGCCCTGGCGGTCGGTCTGTCGGTCATCGCCCTGCTAGCCCGGGTGGTGACCAGGTCGTCCCCGAGCCAGGCTTTGTCCGGGGTGATCGGGATCGCGATCTGCGCGGTCTTCGCCCTACGCACCGGGCAGGCCCGCGACTTCTTCCTGCCCGGCTTCTTCATCAACGCCGGGTACGGCATCGCCTTCCTGGTCTCGTTGATTCCGATGCCGGCGCTCACTCTGGCGGGCCACAGGCTCTCCGCCGGGCCGTACCCCTTGCTGGGTCTGTTCCTCGGTCCGTTGACCGGGGAGGGGTTGCGCTGGCGCGGATTCGGGCCTCGGGCCCGCACCTACTGGCTGCTCACCGCCGCCTGGGCCGGTTTCTTCCTGCTCAAGGTGGCGGTCCAGGTGCCGCTCTATCTGGCCGACCAGTTGCAGGCCCTGGGCACGGCCAAGATCCTCATGGGGGTGCCCTCCTACGCCCTGATGTGCTGGATCACCTGGTTGGTGCTCAGGCGGATTCCCAAGACTCCGTCCGACGACTGAGCCGCGCCGGGCGCTTACTCGGGCCGGGCTCCGAGCATCGCCCGCAGTTCGTCCTCGCTGTCGACCGCGGCGATGAAGACGAGCTCGTCGTGGGCCTCCAGCACGTCGTCCAGACTCGGCGGGATCGGGCGGAAGTCGCGGATGATGGCGGTGAGCACCGTGTCCGGCGGCCACTCCACGTCCCCCACCCGGGTACTGATCAGCGGGGAGGTGTCCGGCAGGGTGAACTCCACCATGGCGGCCTGACCCTGCTGCAAGGTGAACAGCCGAACGAGATCGCCGACCGAGACTGCCTCCTCCACCAGGGCGGTCATCAGGCGCGGGGTGGACACCGAGACGTCCACTCCCCACGCCTCGCCGAACATCCACTCGTTCTTCGGGTTGTTCACCCGAGCGACGGTGCGCGGCACCCCGTACTCGGTCTTGGCCAGCAGCGAGAGCACCAGATTGGCCTTGTCGTCACCGGTGGAGGCGACCACCACGTCCGTGCTCTCCAGGCCTGCCTCGGCCAGGGAGTCCACCTCGCAGGCATCGGCGAGCAGCCATTCGGCGTTCGGCACCGATTCGTGCTTCATCGCTTCCGGCGACCGGTCGATGAGCAGGACCTGATGGCCGTTGGTCAACAGTTCCCGGGCGATCGAGCGGCCTACCGAACCCGCCCCGGCAATCACCACGCGCATGGTCGGCGCCCTCTCATTCCGATCGTTAGTGGGGCCTCGGGGGTGGTCCGAGGTGATCCGCCGAATGGGCGCCTCGGCCGGGGTCCTGGATCCTGCCGCCGTGCCCTGCGCCCGGGTGGGTCCTGCCGGCGGCGCGCCTGGGGGTGGCGATCCGCGGGGGTCATTCGTCCTGCACCGGGGCCCGGCCGAGGACGCGTTCCACCGTGGCGGAGCGTTCCACCTCGACGATGAAGTACATCTGGTCGCCGTCCTGGTACATCGTCTCCGGGCTGGGCAGATGGCTCTGTCCGGTGCGGAACACGAAGGCCACCCGCGCGCCGCTGCGCGCCTCGATCTCGGCCACCGTGCTGCCCACCCAGGTGGGGTCGAGCGCGATCTCGGAGAGCTGGATGGTGCCGGAGGGATCGGTAAACGCCGGCGCCGCCCCGTGCGGGAGCAGCCGACGCAGCACCTGGTCCCGCGCCCACGCCACCGTGGCCACGGTGGGGATGCCCAGCCGCTGGTACACCTCGGCGCGCCGGGGGTCGTAGATCCGGGCCACCACGTTGTCCACGCCGAAGGTCTCGCGGGCCACCCGGGCGGCGAGGATGTTGGAGTTGTCACCACTGGAGACGGCCGCGAAGGCGAAGGCGTCGTGGGTGCCGGCCTCGGCAAGGGTGTCCCGGTCGAAGCCCATGCCGGTCACGGTCTTGCCCTCGAAGCTGGCGCCGAGCCGGCGGAAGGAGGCCTCGCTCTGGTCGACCACCGCCACCGAGTGGCCGCGTCGCTGCAATTCGCGCGCCAGGGAAGCCCCGACGCGGCCGCAGCCCATGATCACGAAGTGCACGCGCCGAAACTACACCCGCGTGCCCGGGTCGTTCCCACGCGCGCAAGCGCGTCCGCCGCGCGGTGCCTCGCCGCACCGGCCCGATCGGGCGACGTGCGCCGGAGCCGGGCCGTTTCTCGGCCTGGTCTCGCGGGATGACGCGGCTCCGGGTGTTCTTCGCGGGCGATGACGGGGTCGGTGTGCGGCTCGGGGCTTTCGTGACAGCGATGCGGCTCGGGGCGTTCTTGGGGTGATGCGGCAGCACGCGCGTCCTTGGGACGATGCGCCAGCACACCCGCTCTCTGGGGCGATGCGATTCCTCGCGAGCGCCCGCCGCGAGCCAGCCCGCGCGCTCCCATCACGATGAGGCCCAGGTCACGCTGCGGCCACAACCGGTCCCGCCAGGGGCGAAGACCGGCCCGGGAGTGCTTAGCATGAGCGTTCGTGAGTGCAACCGACGCCATCAAGCGCGTGCTGGTCGGGCGGCCGTTCCGCAGCGATGCCCTGGCGCACACCTTGCTCCCCAAGCGCATCGCGCTGCCGGTGTTCGCCTCCGACGCACTGTCGTCCGTGGCCTACGCGCCGAACGAGATCTTCCTGACCCTGGCGGTGGCAGGGGTGTCCGCCTACGCGTTCTCCTGGAAGATCGGCATCGTCGTGGCCATCGTGATGACCGTGGTGGTGCTGAGCTACCGGCAGAACGTGCAGGCCTATCCCTCCGGCGGCGGCGACTACGAGGTGGCGACCGTCAACCTGGGGCCCAAGGCCGGCCTGACCGTGGCCAGTGCGCTGCTCGTCGACTACGTCCTGACCGTCGCGGTGTCGATCTCGTCGGCGGCCCAGTACGCGGCCTCGGTGATTCCGTGGATGCGCAGTCACGAGGC
The DNA here is from genome assembly GCA_047974565.1 of Actinomycetales bacterium. Classification (GTDB taxonomy): domain Bacteria; phylum Actinomycetota; class Actinomycetes; order Actinomycetales; family CAWJMD01; genus JBDIAG01. Next base: position 28,673 of record JBKECN010000045.1, on the reverse strand, counting down.
GCTGGTCGCCGTCATCGCTGTGGTGCTGCTCACCTCGATGAACCTTCGCGGGGTGCGCGAATCGGGGGCGCTCTTCGCCATCCCGACCTACATCTTCATGATCGTCATCCTGGCGATGGCGGCGATCGGGATCGTGCGGATGGTGACCGGCAACCTCCCGCTGGTGGAAAGCGCCCGGTTCACCGTCGAGTCCGAACCCCAGTACAGCGGCGGGCTGGCGACCGCCGTCGGGGTGTTCCTGCTGCTGCGGGCATTCTCGTCCGGGTGCGCGGCGCTGACCGGGGTCGAGGCGATCAGCAACGGTGTGCCGGCCTTCAAGCGGCCCAAGAGCAAGAACGCGGCCACCACGTTGGCCCTGCTCGGGATCATCGCCATCACGATGATGCTCTCGGTCGTCGTGCTGGCGCGCCGGATGGGCGTGGTCTACGTCGACGAGGTGGCTCCCTGGGACCATCTGCTGCTCAACGGCGAACTGGGGGTGGAAGGCCCGAGGGGACTCGACGTGGTCTTCGCCGACGGCAGCCACTACCACCAGTCGCCGATCATCGGGCAGGTCGCTACCGGGGTCTTCGACTTCTTCCCCCCGATGGTGTGGGTGATCACCGCGGCCACCGGCGTCATCCTCGTGCTCGCGGCCAACACCGCCTTCAACGGCTTCCCGGTGCTCGGCGCGATCCTGGCCAAGGACGGGTATCTGCCCCGCCAGCTGGCCGGGCGCGGCGACCGGCTCGCCTTCTCCAACGGCATCCTGATGCTGTCGATCGCCGCCATCGTGCTGATCGTCGCCTTCAACGCCGAGGTCACCCGGCTCATCCAGCTGTACATCGTCGGAGTGTTCATCTCGTTCACGCTCTCCCAGCTCGGGATGATCCGGCACTGGTCGCGAGAACTGCGGCTGGTCACCGACCCCAAGGAACGCAGCGCGATGTACCGCTCGCGGATCATCAACACCATCGGGTTGGGGATGACCGGCACCGTGCTGGTCATCGTGCTCGTCACGAAGTTCACCCATGGCGCGTGGATCGCCCTGCTGGCGATGGCGGTGCTCTTCATGCTCATGCGCGGCATCCGCAAGCACTACGACCATGTCGCCTCCGAGCTCGATCTGTCCGAGGCCGACCTGTCAGCAGTGCGAGCCCTGCCCTCGCGGGTGCACGCCTTGGTGCTGGTGTCCAAGGTCCACCTGCCGACCATGCGGGCCTTGGCGTATGCGCGGGCGTCGCGGCCCTCGACCCTGGAGGCGATCACCGTCGACGTCGAATCCGAGGGCACCGCGGCGATACGCAAGGCCTGGGAGGACCTGGCCATCCCGGTGACGCTGCGGGTGCTCAACTCCCCGTACCGGGAGATCATCCGGCCGGTGCTGCGGTATGTGAAGACACTGCGCCGCTCCAGTCCGCGCGACATCGTCGTCATCTACGTGCCCGAGTACGTGGTGGGGCACTGGTGGGAGCATGTGCTGCACAACCAGACCGCCCTGCGGCTCAAAGGTGCCCTGCACTTCACCCCCGGGGTCGTGGTGGCGAGCGTGCCGTGGCAGCTGGAGTCCGCCGCCCACGCCGAGATGCGGATGCGTCAGCACTTCGGTGACGTGCGAGTCGGCGACGTGCGCCGGGGCATCGTCAACACACCCCCCGAGACCACCGGGTCGCTGCCCAAGATCGAGCGCTGACCCGTGCAGGCAGGGGGTGGTTCGCGCCGGGGCCGCCGGCCGAAGGGTGGCCGGGGTCAACGTGCGGAGCGCGCGGGTGGCCGTGCGGAGCGTGCAGACGGACAGCGTGCGGACGGGCAACGTGGGGTCGGGCAACGTGGGGTCGAGTCGGACTCCTCAAGGGACACTTCCGCGCGGGCGAAGCCGAGCGGCGCGGAGCAGGTGCGCGTCGGCGACCTCGTCGAGTTAGAGGTGGGCGAACTGGCGGCCGGAGGACATTGCGTCGCGCGACACGCTGGCTATGTCGTCTTCGTTCGCCACGCCGCACCCGGCGAACGGGTGCTGGCCCGGGTGGTGCAGGTACGTAGCCGGCTGGCGCGTGCCGAGGTCAGTCAGGTGCTGCGGCCGTCGCCGGACCGAGTGGAGCCGCCCTGTTCGTACGCCGGGCCGGGGGGCTGCGGCGGCTGCGATCTGCAACATCTGGACCTGCCTGCCCAGCGTCGCGCCAAGGCGGCCATCGTCGTGCAGCAGTTGCAGCGGATCGGCGGTCTCTCGGCCGATCATCGCCTCGAGGACGGCGCACTGCTGGCCGACCTGGAGGTCGCCGAGGTGGCCGGGGCTGTCGGCGGTCTCGGCTGGCGGACCCGGATGCAGTACGCGGTGAGCCCGGACGGACAGGCAGGCCTGCGTCGCCACCACAGCCGCGAGATCGTCCCGATCGAGCAGTGCCTGTTGGCGCACCCGCAGGTGGCCCGGCTGGCGCTGACCCAACGCCGGTGGCCGGGTGCCGGAACGATCGAGGCGGTGGCTTCCTCCACCGGAGACAGGCTGGTGATCTGGTCACCGGATACTGAGCGGGGCCGGGGCTCGTCCCGGTCGGGGCGTGGCTCCAGACGCCGCGGTGGGCCCCGGTCGGGCAGGGCCGAGACGCCCAGGCGCGGCAGGGGAGTGGTGGATGCCGCCGAGAGCAAGACCCGGTCAGCTGCCGCCCAGACCACCGGCGAGATCCAGGGTGAGGACAGGGCTGAGGACGGGGCGCAGGAGTCTGATGCCCTTCGGATGAGCGCCACCCAGGTGGATGCCAGCAGCTTTGCCGAGAGTCTGGGAGCGGCGCTGGGGGCAACCGTCAGCGACGGGACGATGAGTTCTGCGGCCGCCAGCGCTGGGTCGCCCGAGGCCGACCGGGGTGCCGTCCCGAGTGCCGCGCCCGGCTCCGAATCCTCTGGGCCAAGATCGCCGAGCGCAGAGTCGCCCACAGGAAGGTGGCCGGGAGGGGACCCAGGCTCAGACCGCCTTGCGCGCAGTCCCGATCCGGATGTCATGCTCAGCGTGCGGGTGGCCGGTCACCCGAACGGCCCTGGACCCGGATGGGTGCGCGAGGCCCTGCCCTCCGGAGGTACCGGCCGGGTCAGCGGCGCCGGCTTCTGGCAGGTGCACCCCGGTGCCCCGGCGGTGCTCGTCGACGCCGTTCTCAGCCAGCTGGCACCGCGTCCTGGCGAACGCGCGCTCGACCTGTACGCAGGAGCCGGCCTGTTCGCCGCCGCGCTCGCGCCTCAGGTCGGGGAGGCGGGCTCGGTGATTCTCGTCGAGGGCTCACCGACCGCTGTCGCCGACGCGCAGGAGACGCTACGGGTACTGCCTCAGGTGCGCTGCGTGCAAGGCGATGTCGCCGCCGTCCTCGCAGACCGGCGCCAAGTTGCCGTTGAGCGCGACCGGGCCGTTCAGGGTGATCCCTCTGTTAAGGACGACGGGCCCGTTCAGGACGACGGGGCTGGTCAGGACGACAGGGCTGGTCAGGACGACCGGGCAGTCGACGTGGTCGTGCTTGACCCGCCTCGGGCCGGAGCGGGGGCTGCGGTGGTTGCCCACGTTGCCGCCCTCGGGCCTCGCGCCGTGAGTTACGTCGCCTGCGACGCAGCCGCGCTGGCGCGGGACACCGCGGCCTTTGCCACCCTCGGCTACCGGCTCGACCGGCTTATGGCGTTTGACCTGTTCCCGCACACACAGCACGTGGAATGCGTGGCCCGGTTCGCTCCCGATCCGGTCGCCGAGGGTTAGCGCGGGTTGGGGCATGCCAACGTCGTCGTATGTGGCGAGGTTGGCATGCCGTTCGCAGGGTTGGCCTTGGGTGAGCTGCGCTTCGGGTGAATTGTTCGGGTGAATTGTCGGTGGGCTGGGTGCGGACTTCGGGGCTTGGGTGGGCCCACGATTACCAGCTAGACCAGCTAGACCGGTTTGCAGCGTGTGACCTGTTCCCGCACACGTAGCACGCGCAATGCGTGGCCCGGTTTCGCTCCCGATCCGGTCGCTGCGGGTTAGCGCGGGTTGGGGCATGCCAACGTCGTCGTATGTGGCGAGGTTGGCATGCGGTTCGCAAGGTTGGCCTTGGGTGAGCTGCGCTTCGGGTGAATTGTCGATGGGCTGGGTGCGGGCTTCCGGGCTCGGGCGGGCCCACGGCTACCAGTTAGACCCAGCTGGACCGGCTTGTGGTGTTTGACCTGTTCCCGCATCCGCAGCATGTGGAATGTGTGGCCCGGTTCACTCCCGATCCGGTCGTCGAGGGTTAGCGCGGGTTGGGGCATGCCAACGTCGTCGTATGTGGCGAGGTTGGCATGCGGTTCGCAGGGTTGGCCTTGGGTGAGCTGCGCTTCGGGTGAATTGTCGGTGGGCTGGGTGCGGGCTTCGGGGCTCGGGTGGGCCGACGATTACCGGCTAGACCCAGCTCGACCGGCTTGTGGCGTTTGACGTGTTCCTGCATCCGCAGCACGTGGAGATGCCTGGCCCGGTTTCGCTCCCGATCCGGTCGCCGAGGGTTAGGGCGGGTTGGGGCATGCCAACGTCGTCCTATGTGGCGAGGTTGGCATGCCGTTCGCAAGGTTGGCCCTGGGTGAGCTGCGCTTCGGGTGAAATGTCGGTGGGCTGGGTGCGGGCTTTCGGGCTCGGGTGGGCTCACGGCTACCGGCTCGACCGGCTTGTGGCGTGTGACCTGTTCCTGCATCCGCAGCACGTGGAGTGCGTGGCCCGGTTCGCTCCCGATCCGGTCGTCGAGGGTTGGCGCGGGTTGGGGCATGCCAACGTCGTCGTATGTGGCGAGGTTGGCATGCCTTCGCAAGGTTGGCCCTGGGTGAGCCCGCTTCGGGCGACATATCGATGGGCGGGGCGGGGGCCAACGGGCTAGCGTGGGCCCATGGCTCCCGATACCTGACGTCCCAACCGTGGTTCCCGATCCCCGCGACGGCTCGTCGCGGCCCTGCTGGCCTGGCAGTTCCTCCAGGAGTTCATCCCGTTCTACGCGGTGTATGCGCTGTTCTTCAGTGATCGGGGGCTGTCCGCGGCCGAGATCTCGGTGCTGTTCATCATCTGGTCGCTGGTGTCCGTCGTTGCCGAGATCCCCTCCGGGGCGTGGGCCGACACGGTGCCCCGACGGCGCCTGCTGGCGCTGTCGTCGCTGCTGTTCAGCGGGTGCTTCGCCTGTTGGCTGGTCTGGCCGTCCCTGCCCGGGTTCCTGGTGGGCTTCGTGCTGTGGGGGCTGTCCGGGGCCCTGTCGTCGGGCACCTTCCAGGCCCTGGCCTACGACGAACTGACCGCGTGGGAACGCGCGCACATCCGTGCCGGGTCGGCCGGGCCCGGTGCCGCGTACTGGTACGCCCGGGTGATCGGGTGGGGGTCGGCGGCAGCCCTCCTGGCCGTCACGATCGCCATCGCACTGGCCACGCCGCTGCTTTGGCTCGGTGGCTACCCGCTGGTCGGCTGGGTCAGTGTCCTCGTTCCGCTGGTCCAATTGGGAATCGTGCTTGCCCTGCCCGAGACACCCAGGGCGATTGATGCAGCCGATGTGGACGAGCCTGGCCCGAACGCTGTTGAAGCCGAAATCGGCTCGTGCGACCCGGAAACCGGCTCGTGTGGCGCTGAGACCGGCAGTGACGTCGACACCGGCAGCGACGTCGAGACCGGCAGCGACGTCGAGACCGGCAGCGGCGCCGAAGCTGGCTCGGGTGGCGCGGGAACCTGGTTGTGTGACAAGGAAACCGGCCCGCGTGATGCTGAAACCGGCCCGCCTCATACCGAAACCGGCCCGTGCGACGCTGAGACCGGGCTGCAGAACGCTGAAACCCGACCACCTCGGATACGGACGGGCAGTGACGGTGCGCACGCCACCTCTGCCCGGGCTACGTCCGGCTCATCCGAGCCCGACCAGCCGAGACACCCCTTCGCCGACTGGGCCTCAACCCTGGCTGCCGGCACCCGACTCGCCTTCGCAGACAGGGTGATTCGGGGCGCAGTACTCGCAGCCGCCGGATTGATGGGGCTCGGCGTGCTGGACGAGTACTTCGGCCTGCTGCTCGCCGAGGACGGGTTCGCGCTGACCACTATTCCGCTGGTGCTGGCGGCCATGACCCTGGCGGAGGCGGTCGGCGGTCTCATCGCCCCTCGGGCCAGCGGGTGGTCGAGCCGCCGGATCGCAGTGCTGCTCGCGCTGGCTGCCACCGCGATCGGCCTGGGGGCGCTGGCTGCTCACCCGCTCGGCATCGTCGGCATCGCGATCGGCTATGGGGTGATCTCGATGTCGATCCTGGTGGCTGATGTGCGCCAGCAGCAGGTGACGCCTTCCAGGGTGCGGGCCACAGTGACCTCGGTCACGGGAGCGGTCTCGGAGTCGGTGGCGGTGTTCGGCTATGCGCTCTTCGCGCTGCTTGCCGGCGGCCTTGGGTACGGGCCGGTGATGGCGCTCGTGGCCGCCCTCCTGCTGGTGTGCTGCCCGCTCCTGGCCCGCGGCATCCCACCCGTGCGGCCAGAGAACTGCTGATGGCTGGCTGAGAGTCGTTCGCCTTCAGGCGATCCCAGCGGTGTGGCCAGAGATCTGCTGCGACTCCGCGCTCGTGGCCCGACCCAACCCCGGCAGCGCTGCCCGGCGTCCGGCCCGCCGGTCTGGACCCGGCACCAGTCCCGGTCCGAGCCCGTCCAGTCCCGGTCCGAGCCCGTCCTGGGCCAGCCGAGCCTGTCCAGGGCCGAACTCGGCCTGCCGCACCCGTCCGGATCACCGCCGACGGGTGGACTCTGCGCCGCCGCAATCAAGACTCCTAGAACTCAGGCCGATTGATTCTGTGTGACTGCGGTAGCCGACATCGTCGAGACCTCCATCGACGGAGTGCAGACCTTCTGGGCACCGGTCGAGGGCCCCCGACGAGCCGCGTTGAGCTTTCGCTGCGGGCAGGCGGACGAGACCTACCTCACCTCGGGGCGCTCCCACCTGGTCGAACATCTCGCCCTCTACGGCATCGAGGACCCGTCCCGGCACAACAACGGATACGTGGACAGCACCACCACCACCTTTCATACTGCCGGCACCGACGATCACGTGAGCGCCTTCCTGGCCGGCGTCTGCCGACAGCTCAAGGACCTTCCCCTGCACCGTCTGGATCGTGAACGGGAGGTGCTCGCGGCCGAGGATGCGTCTCGGCGTCAGTCGTTGGCGGGGCTGACCTCCACCTGGCGTTTCGGAGCCCAGGGCTACGGCCTGGCCGGTCTGCCCCGCCACGGTGAACGGCTGCAGTCCGCCCTGGACGTGCAGCGCTGGGCGCACACCCGGTTCACCCGGGAGAACGCGGTGCTCTGGCTGAGCGGCCCGCCGCCGTCCGATCTACGCCTGAGTTTGCCCGGTGACGGGTACCGGATGCCTGCGCCCGAGGTGCAGTCACTCCTGGGCCACGGCGCTTCCTGGTTCTGCGCCGACCTGGGCGGGGTGGGGCTGTCGTCCCTGCTGCCGCGTGACCCCATGACGATGCTGGTGGTCAGGGTGTTGGCCGAGCAGTTGCACGATCGGCTGCGCGTCGATCAGGGCTTGACCTATTCCCCGTGGGTCAACTACGATCGGTTCGGCGACTCCGCGCACGTGACGGTCTTCGCCGACGGAACCCAGGCATCGTTGGACCCGCTGGCCCAGCAGCTGGCGCTCATCCTCGCCGGACTCAGCCGGATCGACGACGACGCCGTCCAGGCGGCCAGGGCTCGCCGGATCGAGGAGGCAGACGAGGCCGAGGCGCATCACCCGGCCGAGATGATGCTCTCGCTCCTGCAGGGCCGAGCCCACGACGCGCTGCACCAGCGGCCACACATCGATCCGCGCGAGGCGCTGCACGGCCACGTCCGGCTGGCCGCCTTCCGCCGGCGCGCCACGACGCTGCTGGAGCATGGGCTGTACGTGTTGCCGTCCGGGATCCGGCCGCCCGTGCAGTTCGGCGACCCTTTGCCGCTCTCCCTGGCACCGCCATTGGTCGGGCCAGCGCACTCGCACGCCGACGCGCCCGTGGTGACCGACACCCTCATCGTGGCTGCCGAGGGCGTGGCCCGCGATACCCCCGGCGGCCAGTTGGTGGCTCGCTATGACGACGTGGTCGCCGGGCTGAGCTATCCGGACGGAGCGGTCTGCCTGGTCGCCTCCGACGGCACCCACGTCATGGTCGAGCCGACCCTGTGGACCGATGGCGCCGCGCTGGCCAAGAAGATCACCCGCGCCATCGGTCAGGATCGGATCGCCACCATGCCGGCCCGCGCCGCCGCCGACATCCCCCGCCCGCAGACCACGTGGTGGGACCGGTTCAAGGTCACCGCCCTGCGCCGGGACCGCAAGGTCATGATCCTGGCGATCGTCGCGCTGCTCGCGATAACACCGTTCCTCGTGGTGCTCGACGCGCTACCGCTGCTCTTCGTGCTGATAACGCTGACCATCGCGTGGATGCTGGGAGAGTTCGCGGTCCGGCGAGACTCCCGACGTCGGCGCAGACGCCCAGCCACGTAAAGGCGCCTCGCGCCTGCCCGTTGATGAGTGGTGTGCCGCCTCGCGCGGCAAGGTCAAATGGCGCGCCGCCCCGCGGCCACAGAGGCCAATGGCGCGCCGCCATATAGGTCACCCCAGGGCCATATAGGTCACCCCAGGGCGATGAGCAGCGCCCGCAGTCGCTGGGCGAGTTGCTCCCGGTCCTGGACGCTCAGGTCGGCCAGCATGGCGCGCTCGACGCCCACCAGATCGGCGAAGGCGGCGTCCACCAGGTCGCGGCCGGCCGGGGTCAGTTGCACCCGCACCCCACGCCGATCGGTGCGGGATGGGGTCCGCCGGACCAGCGAGCGCTCGGCCAGCCGGTCGATCCGGTTCGTCATGGTGCCACTGGTCACCAGCGTCTCGGTGCTCAGCCGCCCGGGGGACAGGGCGTAGGGCTCCCCGCTGCGCCGCAGCGCCGCGAGCACGTCGAACTCCCAGTTCTCCAGGTCGTGCCGGGCGAACACCTGGCGGCGTAGCGCTCCCAGCCGGTGCGAGAGCCGCGTCACCCGGGAGAGCACCTCCAGGGGTGAGGAGTCGACGTCCGGGCGTTCGCGACGCCAGGCATCGATGATCCCGTCGACCTCGTCATGCTGCACGGTGGCAATCCTACTCAACATCAAGTATCTTGACGTCGAGATATCGACGCGTGGTGAGTCCTTCGTCATTCGATCGGCGCGACTGATCACGTGTCAGTGCGGCACCGGCGGCGACACCGGCCGGGGTGAAGACTAGATTTTGCACTACCGCAGATCCCAGATGAGGAGAGGCACGTGAGCAACAACAGCTTCGGGGCCAAGGGCCAACTCGACGTCGGTGACAAGACCTACGAGATCTTCCGGCTCTCCGCCGTGGAGGGTGCGGACAAGCTGCCGTTCTCCCTCAAGGTGCTGCTGGAGAACCTGCTGCGCACCGAGGACGGCGCCAACATCACCGCCGACCACATCCGCGCACTCGGCTCCTGGGACCCCACCGCCGAGCCGGACACCGAGATCCAGTTCACCCCGGCCCGGGTGATCATGCAGGACTTCACCGGCGTGCCATGCATCGTCGACCTGGCCACCATGCGTGAGGCGGTGGCCGACCTCGGGGGCGACCCGGGCAAGATCAACCCGCTCTCCCCGGCCGAGATGGTCATCGACCACTCCGTCATCATCGACGTCTTCGGTCGCCAGGACGCCCTCGCCCGCAACATGGAGATCGAGTACGAGCGCAACGGCGAGCGCTACCAGTTCCTGCGCTGGGGCCAGACCGCCTTCGACGACTTCAAGGTGGTGCCCCCGGGTACCGGCATCGTCCACCAGGTGAACATCGAGCACCTCGCCCGGGTGGTCTTCGACCGCAACGGGGTGGCCTACCCGGACACCTGCGTGGGCACCGACTCGCACACCACGATGGTCAACGGCCTGGGTGTGCTGGGCTGGGGTGTGGGCGGCATCGAGGCCGAGGCGGCGATGCTCGGCCAGCCGGTCTCGATGCTCATCCCGCGGGTCGTCGGCTTCAAGCTCACCGGCGAGATTCCCACCGGCGCAACGGCAACCGACGTGGTCCTGACGATCACCGAGATGCTGCGCAAGCACGGCGTGGTGGGCAAGTTCGTCGAGTTCTACGGCGATGCGGTGGGTGCGGTGCCGCTGGCCAACCGGGCCACCATCGGCAACATGAGCCCGGAGTTCGGCTCCACCTGCGCGATCTTCCCAATCGACGACATCACGTGTGAGTACCTCACCCTGACCGGCCGCAGCGCCGAGCAGGTGGCCCTGGTGAAGGCCTACTGCAAGGAGCAGGGCCTGTGGCACGACCCCAGCTCCGAGGCGAACTACTCCGAGTACCTCGAACTCGACCTGTCCACCGTGGTGCCCTCGATCGCCGGGCCCAAGCGTCCTCAGGACCGGGTGGTCCTGGCCGAGGCCAAGGAGTCCTTCCGGTCGGTGCTGCCCGGCTACGCCAGTGGGCAGACCCAGGAGCTCACCGATGACGGCAGCTTCCCGGCCAGCGACCCCGGCACCCCCGACTCGGACAACGAGGCCGGGATCGAGGCGCCGATCCGGGCGGGCTCGGGTGCCGGACGCGCCTCGAACCCGGCGCTGGTCTCGCTCGACGGACAGAGCGCCGAGGTCGACCACGGCAGCGTCGTCATCGCCTCGATCACCTCGTGTACCAACACCTCGAACCCCTCGGTGATGGTCGGCGCCGGCCTGCTGGCCAAGAACGCCGTCGAGAAGGGCCTGACCCGCAAGCCGTGGGTGAAGACCTCGCTGGCGCCGGGCTCGAAGGTGGTCACCGACTACTACGCCAAGGCCGGCCTGACCCCCTACCTGGACAAGCTCGGCTTCAACCTCGTCGGCTACGGCTGCGCCACCTGCATCGGCAACTCCGGGCCGATCATCGAGGAGGTCTCCCAGGCCGTGCAGGCCAACGACCTCGCGGTGGTCTCGGTGCTGTCCGGCAACCGCAACTTCGAGGGCCGGATCAACCCCGACGTCAAGATGAACTACCTCGCCTCGCCACCCCTGGTGATCGCCTACGCACTTGCCGGGACGATGGACTTCGACTTCGAGAACGACTCTCTCGGAACCGATTCCGAGGGCAACGAGGTGTTCCTCGCCGACATCTGGCCGGCTCCGGCCGACGTGGAGGCAACGATCGCCGAGGCCATCACCGAGGACATGTTCACCAAGGGCTACACCGACGTCTTCGCAGGCGACGACCGCTGGCAGAACCTGCCCACCCCGACCGGCAACACCTTCGCCTGGGACGCCGAATCCACCTACGTGCGTAAGCCCCCGTACTTCGAGGGGATGAGCAAGGATCCCGCGCCGGTTGGCGACATCGCCGGCGCCCGGGTGCTGGCCAAGCTGGGTGACTCGGTCACCACCGACCACATCTCCCCGGCGGGGGCGATCAAGAAGGGCACCCCGGCGGCGCAGTACCTCGAGGGCAACGGGGTCACGGCGAAGAACTACAACTCCTACGGCTCGCGTCGTGGGAACCACGAGGTGATGATCCGGGGCACCTTCGCCAACATCCGGCTGCGCAACCAGTTGCTGGACGGCGTCGAGGGCGGCTACACCCGAGACTTCACCGCCGGTGGCGAGCAGTCGTTCATCTACGACGCCGCGCAGAACTACGCCGCCGCGGGCACGCCGCTGGTGGTGCTGGCCGGTAAGGAGTACGGCTCGGGTTCGTCGCGTGACTGGGCGGCCAAGGGCACCGCGTTGCTGGGCGTCAGGGCGGTCATCGCCGAGAGCTACGAGCGGATCCACCGCTCCAACCTCATCGGGATGGGTGTGCTGCCGCTGCAGTTCCCGGCGGGGGAGAGCGCCGATTCCCTGGGCCTGACCGGAACCGAGACCTTCGAAATCTCCGGGGTGACCGGGCTCAACGACGGCACCACCCCGCGCACCGTCTCGGTCAAGGCCACCGCGGAGGACGGCACCGCCACCGAGTTCGACGCCGTGGTCCGGATCGACACCCCCGGTGAGGCCGACTACTACCGCAACGGCGGCATCCTGCAGTACGTGCTTCGCCAGCTTGTCGGCAGTTGAGCAGATCGGCTCGGATCCGAGCCGATCTGCCCAGCCTGGTCCACAGGTGAGCAAGACCCGCGCCCCGTCAGGCTTCGGCCTGGCGGGGCGCGGGTCTTGGTTCGTTCGTTGGCTACGGGCCCGCCGGTGAATCTCTGCTGCCTGCCGCTGGGGGGATCGGGCGTCTGGCTGCCTCGCCGTTCTGCTCTGTTCGTGGGATACCACGCGCCCAGGCAGGGCGAGCCCTGCAGACGGACATGCATACCGCCAGCTCCCGGCCTTCCGTCGAACTTCACGGGACCGTCGCGCGCCTCGGAACGCATGTCCGTCTGCGGATGCGACGCTGGGTATCCCACGCATCCGATCGGGCAGGCGAGGGTGACCTCTCGAAATGGGTGATTCGACAGGCGATGCGTTGCATTCCATGGCCACTGATACTGCGAGTCCGGCGCCTTCAGCGGCCCAGGCGGCCTCTCGGTGCAAGGTGACCGTCGTCCACAGAGGGTGGCGCCGCCCGATGCCCGACAAACCGGAGTTCCTGCCCGCCAGTTCCTGCCTGTCAGTTCCTGCCTGTCAGTGCCGGCGGGCATGCTGGCGGACATGGATCAGGCCTACGTTCCGCCAGGGTGGCCCGCCGCGGTCCCGCCCCCGGGTGCACCGGGCTTCGAGCGGCGGGCGGTCGGCTGGCTGCTCGACCTGTGCCCCCCGGACTACCGCGGCTACCCCCCGCTGACCCGCCACCCACTGCTGCTCGTGCGGTGCACGGCACGCCTTCTCGCAGCCCAGCGGGTGGGCACCGAGAACGCGATCGCGACCCTGCGCGCCGATCTGGCCGGGTATGTCGAGCCGCCCACCGTGGAGGACGGGTTGCGGGTGCTACGGGCCGAACAGCAGCGGCTCGACGCCACCATGCTGGCTGTCTCGCTGGTCGAGCGGGTGCTGCGCGGCCACCGCTTCACCCCCAAGATGTGAGGCCTGCCACGAACGAGTCGTCCTGACTGACAGGTGAATACGTCTGAATGCGCCTTTTCGGATGCGGGTTGGTCTAGTTCAGGACGCGAGCGTCGGTGAGGATCTCGTGCGCGGCCCGGGTGGGTGTGGTTCACGCCTCGCCGCAGGCCCGTCACGACGCGCCCAAGGCCACCCTGACACGTACACTCGAAGGCGTTCAGCCAGGAAAGAGGTGACGCGTGCCCAGCCAGCTCGCGAAGATCACGGGTCCCAAAGACCTGCGCCGGCTCAGCCCGTCCCACCTCAACGATCTGGCGGCCGAGATCCGTCAGACGCTCATCGAGACCGTCTCGGCGACCGGCGGTCATCTCGGGCCGAACCTGGGTGTGGTCGAACTGACGATCGCCTTGCACCGGGTGTTCACCTCACCCAAGGACACCCTGATCTTCGATACCGGCCACCAGTCGTACGTGCACAAGCTGCTCACCGGCCGCCAGGACTTCTCCCGGCTGCGCGCCCGAGGTGGCGTCTCCGGTTACCCGAGCCGGGCCGAGTCCGTGCACGACGTGGTGGAGAGTTCGCACGCCTCGGCCTCGCTGTCCTGGGCCGACGGCATCGCCAAGGGGCACCAGTTGCTGGGCCAGTCCGAGCGGTGCACCGTCGCGGTGATCGGCGATGGCGCCCTCACCGGCGGGATGGCCTGGGAGGCGCTGAACAACATCGCCGACGGCCAGGATCGCCGGCTCATCATCGTGGTCAACGACAACGAGCGCTCCTACGCCCCCACCATCGGCGGGCTCGCCTATCACCTGGCGACCCTTCGCACCACGCAGGGCTACGAACGCTTCCTCGACTGGGGCAAGGGTGTGTTGCAGCGCCGCGGGGCACCCGGGCGGCTGGCCTACGAGGCCCTGCACGGGATGAAGAAGGGCATCAAGGACGTCGTCGCTCCGCAGGGTCTGTTCGAAGATCTCGGGCTCAAGTACATCGGCCCGGTCGATGGGCACGACATCGCCGCGATGGAGCGAGCGCTCAAGCAGGCCAAGGACTTCGGCGGCCCGGTCCTGGTGCACGCGATCACCCAGAAGGGGCGTGGCTATGCGCCTGCGCGCAACGACGAGGCCGACCAGTTCCACGCCGTCGGGGTGATCGACCCGGCCACCGGCAAACCCGTCTCGGCATCGGCAGCCAGTTGGACGTCGGTGTTCGGCTCCGAGCTCGTCTCGGTCGGTGCCCATCGGCGCGACGTGGTGGCCATCACCGCCGCGATGCTCATCCCCACCGGCCTGGACGCCTTCGCCGCCGCCTATCCCGACCGGGTCTTCGACGTGGGGATCGCCGAGCAGCACGCGGTCACCAGCGCCGCCGGGATGGCCTTCACCGGCCTGCATCCGGTGGTCGCGGTCTACGCCACCTTCCTCACCCGCGCGATCGACCAGGTCCTCATGGACGTCGCCCTGCACAAGGCCGGGGTCACCTTCGTCCTCGACCGGGCGGGGGTGACCGGGCCGGACGGCCCCAGCCACCACGGGATGTGGGACCTCTCGCTGCTGCAGATGGTGCCCGGCCTGCGGCTGGCGGCCCCGCGCGACGCGTCCCGCCTGGCCGAGGAACTGCGCGAGGCGGTGGCGGTGGACGACGCTCCCACCGTGCTGCGGTTCGCCAAGACGGCGGTGCCGGACGACATCGAGGCCCTGACCCGGATCGACGGTGTGGATGTGCTGGCCGGGGGCGGTCAAGCTGCCGACGTTCTCGTCGTCGGGGTGGGGTCGATGGTTCCCCTCGCGCTGGAACTGGGCGATGAGTTGTCCCGACGGGGACTCTCCAGCACGGTGGTGGACCCCCGCTGGGTGCTGCCGGTGAACCCGGCGCTGCTGCGGATGGCCGGCGACCATCGGATGGTCGTCGTGGTCGAGGACGGCATCGCCACCAGCGGCTTGGGTGCGCGCATCGCCACCGCGTTGGCGGCCGAGGCGATGGCCACCCCGGTGCACCGTGTCGGCCTGCCGTGCGAGTTCATCGAGCACGCCAGTCGGGACGAGATCCTCACCGACCTCGGCCTGACCCCCGGCCGAATCGCCGACGACGTCCAGGGCAGGCTGGCCACCGTCGAGGCGATCCTGGGCTCGGCTCGCGACCTCGGCCCGCTCTAACCGCCCGGGGTCCAGGTAGGAGCGGTGCGCAACCGGCGAAACCTCACGCAGTGCCGGCGCCAGCAGTCGATGCGATCCCCGGACTCGCGGACAATGCGAGAGCCCGGACATGCGAACGGGGCCGGATGCGCTCAGCACATCCGGCCCCGGCTCGGGTCGCCACGCAGGGCGTGAGGTGTTACCGCCCCGCGGTGTTGGTGAACCAGCGGACCTGCTGGACCTGGTTGGCGTAGAAGTACATCACGACGTTGCCGTCGTTCTGCATCGAGATGACGTTGGCACCCACCACGTTACGGCTGGTGCGGGTGCTCCAGATCGGCTGACCGCCGGCGGAGTAGATCACCATGTTGCCGTCGGTCTGCATGACCGCGAAGGCATTGGTGTTGCCGTAGGTGCCGCTCTGCCAGGTGGCGCCTCGGGGGCCGTAGAGCACGAGGTTGCCGTCACCCTGCATGACCATGGTGTAGCGGCGGTCGGGGCTCTGCATCGTCCAACCCGGGTCGAGGAACCCGGACTCGTTGTTGGTCGAGTCGAGGAAGTAGCTCGTCATGTTCGTCATGACGGTGTTGGACGCCCACAGCACCTGACCGTTGGGGGCGTACACCACGAGGTTGCGGTCGTCCTGCATGACGGCCTGTGCCCCCGGGTGGCCGGCCGTCCAGGTGGCCCAACTGGCGGCACCGTCGGTGTACAGCACGAGGTTGCCGTCGCCCTGCATCACTAGGACGTTGGTCACCGCGTTGCCGGTGGAGCTGGTGCGAGACAGCGCGACCGGGTCACCGGTGTAACCGGTGAGCATGACGCCGTACTGCTCGCCCGCGTAACCGTCGATGGTGATCAGGTGCTGACCGCTGGAGGAAGCCAGGGACTGGCTCTCGTTCATCGACGCGCCCGAAGCCAGGACGTTGCCGATGCTGGTGGGGGCCTGAGAGGTGGACAGGCTCATCGTCCGAGCCGCCCCGGCGGGGGCTGAGCTGGCGTTGCGATCGAGCTTGGGCAGGGCGCGGATCGTGGAGTCTGCCGAGGCGATTGCGCTCCCGGAGACGGCCATCGCCGTGGCAGCGCACACGACTGCGAGACTGCGCCCTAGCGAACGGAACTTCATGGGCTTCCCTTCTGGGTGGGGCATTAGGGGCCGGCGTCAGAGAGCCTGCCAATCGAGCCTAACTCTGAAACATGTCCGTGACCTAATATTGGTTGCCCTGTCACCCAGGCAGACCTATTTCATCCGTGAGTTGCACGTATTGCCCGAAATGTGTCGTACAGGTGTAGCGTGGAGTGGCGGGTTTCACCCGCTTGAGGTGCATCCGCGTGCCTCGGGCGGTCAACCGTGCCCACGATGGCGCGCTCGGGTCGCATGGATAGTTTGTCGCCGGCGCCGTGGTCAGGCTCTGGCGCGCTCGGGTCGCGCGGATCGTAGAAGGATCTTGCCTGTCGAACCCACCGGCCACTGGTAGGCCGCCGAAACCCCGAGAGGTGATCTCGTCGGAGCGGACCATGCCGCCGGGTCAGCGGTAAAGCACCCGCCGACCGGCGGTGTGCCGCTCCACGGCGGGATCCTCCAGGCTGAGCCGGATCACCCCGTCGCCGGACGGGCCGAGCGCCACTTCATCGGCGGTGACCAGCAGCGGCCGGGGCAGCCCCCGGGCTGCCGGCTCACTGGCCGCGAAGGCCGCCTGGGTGAACGCCGGATCGATCCGTGCGAGGTCATACCAACCCCGGCTGCGATGCGGCACCGCGGTCGCGCGCATCCCTGAGCCGTCGGCCTCAGCCAGATAGGTACGAACCGCGGCGGTGGCCAGCAGCGAGACCACGTCGAGCCCGCCCACCGGACGCAGCACCGCCTGCCCGTCGGTGGCCGAGACCACTGGTTGCGGCCGACCCCCGTGGTCGCGGTGCAGGCGGGTCACCCCCATCGCGCCCATGCTCTCGCCGTGACTGCGCACCGAGGCGTACAACTGCTCCAGATCAAGCTGGAGATGGCGAGCCAGGCTCGGAGGCAGCGGAACCGCGTCCTCGCCGCTGTCACCCTCGGCCACCAGGCCGATGCCGCAATCGAGGGCTCCGCCCATCACCCGAGCGCGCACCCAGGCAGGGCCGGGGTGATGCACGTGCTCGGAGCCCATGGCGAGCAGCCGAGCGCTGCGGATCAGTTCGTCCTTGGCCCGGGGTCCGCGCGAGGCGGCCCAGGCGTGCAGCCGCAGCGCCATCGCGAGTCTCAGCCGGGCAAGACCCGAGCCGACCGGGTACGGCCCGACGACGTCGGCCAGGTCGGCCCACGTCAGCAGTGATTCGCCCGGACCCGGGAGGGTGACCCCGTCATCGCTAGGGATAAGGTCGATATCGTCCAGCACGCTCGCGGCCAGCACGCTCCGTCGGAGTTCGGCGGCGGCTGGTGGGGCTGACATGAGGCAACTGTAGGGTCGCGGTGCTCGCGGCGTCGGATCGAGACGGGCCATTCCACCCGCTCGACTGAAGCCCTCGGTGACACCGTCACCCGATCGGGGTAGACGAGAACGGGCGAGCAGCCCGGGCCATGCTCAACTCAACGTGACCGGAGGCGCAGCAGATGGCTCAATTGGTTTCGCACGAACTCGGTGACGGACCGGCGCGTGCCGTCGCCATCCACGGCATCACGGCCAACGGGCTGTCCTTCGCCGCCCTGGCCGACCAGCTGCGCGGGCGGGTGGGTCTGATCGCGCCCGATCTGCGCGGACGGGCCTGCTCGGCCGGTGTCCAGGAAGGCGGCTACGGCCTGCAGGCGCACGCCCGCGACGTCATCGAACTCCTCGAAGGGCTGGTGCGGCCCGACGGCGAACCGATCGTGGTCCTAGGCCATTCGATGGGTGCCTTCGTCGCGGCACTCGTGGCCGCCCAGCGCCCGGACCTGGTTCGCGAACTGATTCTCATCGACGGCGGCCTGGCCTTCCCGCTGCCACCGGGAGCCGACGGGGCCGCCGACATCGACGCCACCCTCACCGCGATCATCGGCCCGGCCATGCAGCGGCTGGCGATGACCTTCGCCGACCCGGACGAGTATCTGGCCTTCTGGGCCCGACACCCCGCCCTGGGCGAGTTGTCCACGAGTCAGGGGCCCTTGGGCGAGGCCGCGCGCGGCTACATCCTGCACGACCTCGTGCGGGACGAGGCCGGGGTCTACCGCTCCAGTTGCGTGCTCGAGGCGATCCGAGCCGACGGGGCCAGCACGCTCACCGACCCGGCCACCCAGACGGCGGTGGCCGATGCCGTCGCGGCCGGGGTGCCCAGCCGCCTGCTGTGGGCGCCGCGGGGTCTGCTGGACGAGCCGCAAGGAATGTACGACGAGCAGCGCCTCGCGGCGCTGGCACCACCGGCCGACCTGGTGATCGAGCAGGTACCCGACGTCAACCACTACACGATCCTGTTCGACCCCGATGCCGTGCGACGGGTCGGCTCCGTGGTGGCCGACGCCACGGCAAACTAGATCCCCGCGCGCTCGCGGGCCAGGACAGGAGGCACTGGCAGGCGCCCGCGCAGCCCGCTAGATCCCCGCGCGCCGCGGGCCAGGGACAGTCCCCGGCCGGGGGTTGGCTCAGTGGGCCGTCCACCCGCCGTCCACGGCGAATGAACTCCCGGTGATGGACGCCGACCCGGGCCCGCACAGATAGGCGGCGAGCTGGGCGACCTCGTCCGGCTCGATCAGCCGCTTGACCGCCACCGGGGTGAGCATGATCTTCTCGATCACCTCTTCGGGGGCGATCCCGTGCGTTGCCGCCTGAGACTCGATCTGCTTCTCCACCAACGCCGTTCGGACGTACGCCGGGTTGATGCAGTTGCTCGTCACCCCGTGCGCGGCTCCCTCCAGGGCGGTCACCTTGGACAGCCCTTCCAGGCCGTGCTTGGCGCTGACGTAGGCGGCCTTGAACGGGCTGGCGCGCAGGCCGTGTGCACTGGAGATGTTCACCACCCGACCCCAGCCCTGGGCGTACATGTGCGGCAGCACTCTGCGGATCAGCCGGAACGGCGCCTCCAGCATCACGGTCAGGATGAGGTGGAAGCGCTCGGGCGGGAACTCCTCCAGCGGGCTCACGTGCTGCAGGCCCGCGTTGTTGACGAGGATGTCGACCTCCCCGGGCAGCGCATCCACCGCCATCAGGTCGGACAGGTCGCAGGGCAGCGGGTTGATCGACTCGCGCTGGGCGGCCAACTCGGCCAGGCCGTCGGCGTTCAGGTCGACCGCGTGCACCCGGGCGCCGAGGCCGGCGAAGTACAGGGCGCAGGCGTGCCCGATGCCGGAGGCGGCTCCGGTGACCAGTGCGGTGCGGCCGGTGAGGTCGGGACCAACGGGGGCGGGGGCGGGGTCTGTCACGGTTCCACCTTATGACCGGTTCCGCTGGGACGGCGGGGGTGGCCTACCCGGAATCAGGCAAACAGGCCCTGTCCCCAGTACCCGGTCGCGCCGACCCCCGGCGGCACCGCCCAGATGCCCGAACCGGTGTGCCGCAGATAGTCCATCATCGCGTCGTCGCGGGCCAGGGACTCCTGCATCGGGACGAAGGCCGAACGTGGATCGCGCTGGTACGCGAGGAAGAACAAGCCCGCGCTGAGGTGCCCGAAGCCGTCCGCGCCATCGACGAAGTTGTACCCGCGTCGCAGGATCTGCGCCCCGCCGAAGCGGGAGGGGTGGGCCAGCGCGACATGGGAGGCCGCGGGCAGCCGCGCCGGGACCACGGGATCGAACTCACCGGTGGATCCCAGCGGTGCCCCGACTCCCTTGGTGCGCCCGACCAGGCGCTCCTGCTCGGCCAGGGAGGCCCGGTCCCAGGTCTCGATCATCATCTCGATGCGTCTGGCCACCAGGTACGAGCCCCCGCTCATCCAGGCTCGCGGGCCATCGTCGTCGCCCGGCTGCACCCACACGTGCGCGTTGAGGGTCTCGATGTCGCGCCCGGACGGGTTGGCGGTGCCGTCCTTGAAACCGAACAGGTTCCGCGGGGTCGGCTCGGACCGGTCGGTCGAGGCTGCCTTGCCGTAGCCCAGTTGTGCCCAGCGCACCGCCGCTCGCCCGGCGGCGATCCGGGACAGGTTGCGGATCGCGTGCACCGCCACCTGTGGGTCGTCGGCGCAGGCCTGCACCGCCAGGTCGCCCCCGCAGCGGCTGGGGTCCAGGTCGTCCCGGGCGAAGTGCGGCAGATCGACCAGGGCCGTCGGGCGGCGGGCCGCCAAGCCGAAGCGATCGTCGAACAGCGACGGCCCGAAACCCACGGTGATGGTGAGCCGATGCGCCGGGGTGTCATAGGCCTCGCCGGAGTCCAGCGGGGGAGCGGCCGCGGGGCCGCCGTCGACCCCGGTGGGGCCACCGACGGGCAACCCGAGCGTCAGTTCCCGGGCCGCGGCGGTCCACTCCTGCAACAGTGCGATCAGCGCACCCCGGTCCGTCGTGGTGACGTCGAAGGCCGCGAAGTGCAGGTTGGCCTGCACGTCGGTGGCGATTCCCGCCTGGTGCTCGCCGGTGAACTCGACGAGGTCGGCACGGCCCGTCCCGGCCGCGGGAAGGTCGGTGGCGCCGGAAAGCGCCCCTGCGCCCACCAGGCCCACTCCGGCCGCCCCGGCACCCAGGGCGCCGAGGAGGCCGCGTCGGCTCAGCTTGTCTCTGGAACCGGTCAGGTCGCCGCTCATCCGCAGCCACCGCCCAGGGCTCGCGCGGGGCTGACCCGGTTTGGTGCGTTGTCCCGGGCGCAGGACACCCCACTCGCGAGGGGCCGGCTCATTGGCCCGCGGCGGCGGCCGCCAGCCTGGACAGCGGCTCGCTGAGGGCGTCCACGGCGCGCGAGAGTTCCTGGCGCTGCTCCTGCGGGACGGTGTCGTACGAGACGAAGCCGTCCCCTTCCCGGTATTGCTGGAGCAGGCCCAGCACGGTGGCGAACTGGGTGTCGAGTTCTCCGGCCAGATCGGTCCCGTTCTTCTCGTCGTCGGCCTCCACCAGAGGGCGCAGATCGGTGAACGCCTGCTGCGCGCCCTCGACATTGGCCTGGAAATCCCACAGATCGGTGTGCGAGAAGGCCTCCTCCTCCCCGGTCACCTTGCCGGTGGACACCTCGTCGAGCAGTTCCTTGGCGCCGTTGCCGATGGACGTGGGGGTCAGCGCGGCATTCGGGGTGCGCTGCTGCAACTCCACGACATCGGCGAGCAACTGGTCGGCAACCGGCACCATGGGGGCCAGGTCCTCACCCGTCCACAGCGCCTTCTCCAGTCGGTGCCAGCCGGTGAACTGCTCACCCTCGGCCAGGTCGGCCTCGCGTGCGTCCATCCGCGGGTCGAGGTCGCCGAAGGACTCGGCGACCGGCTCGATGCGCTCCCAAGGCACCCGGGACGGCGCGTACAAGGCCATCGCCTGCTCCCGGTCGCCGGCCGCGATCGCGTCCCGCAGACCCTGCACCAGCGCCGGCAGGGCATCGGCCTGGGTCTGGACGTACGCCCGGTAGTCGGTCACCGCCTGGACTGCTTGGGGATCGGCTGCCGTGGTCTGGGCGGCGGCGGTCACCGTGATGGCCTGGCGGATGCCGTCCCCGACCATGCCGGGCTTGCAGGCCACCGCGTACTCGCCCTCGGCGAGGTCGACGGTCAGTTCGTACGACGTGCCCGGCCCGATGTTCTCCTTCTCGGTGACGATCCGGTCCCCCTCGGCGTAGACGTAGACCTCGCTCACCTGGGTGCCGGCGTTGCTGATCGCGAAGGTCTCGATCCCGGCCTCGAAGGTGGTGGGAGAGACCTCGCAGGCGTCGTCGGTGGCGTTGACCGTCACCCCCTGCTGACCGCCGCCGGAGTCCTGTGCGGTGGTGGGCTCGGGATCGGTGGAACAGGCGCCGAGCACGAGCAGTGCCGGTGCCAAGGCGGCCAAGGGAAGCAGCCGGGGCATCGCGTCTCCATTTCGAGGGGGGATCGTCCGGTGATCAGGGGATGGTTTCTGGGTGGGACGCGCGACTCATGGGAGGCACGCGGTGGGTCAGGGAGACCGGACCCGGGGTGGTGGTCCCGGCCGGGGGTGCCACGACGAGCCGTGGGTCAGGCGTTCACCCCGGACCTGACCGTCGTCGTCGCTCGCTGCGGGCGGAAGAAGAGGGTCATCATCACCGTGACGTAGAGCGTCCAGGTGATGGCCTCCAGCCAGGTCGTCGCGGGGGAGAAGTTCAACGTCCCCTTCAGCAGGGTCCCGTACCAGGACGACGGGGGGATCTGCTCGCTGACGTCGAAGGCCAGGGAGTTGAGGCCGGGCAGGAAACCCGCCTCCTGCAGGTCGTGCACCCCGTAGGCGAGCACCCCCGCCGCCACCAGGATCAGCAGCGCGCCGGTCCAGGTGAAGAACGTCCCGAGGTTGATGCGCACGGCCCCCCGGTAGATGGCGTAGCCGAGCATCACGGCGGTGAGCAGGCCAAGGCCGGCTCCGGTGATGGGAGCCCAGCCGTTACCGGTCGCCTGGATCGCGGCCCACAGGAAGAGCGCGGTCTCCAGCCCCTCGCGCGCCACCGCCAGGAAGGCGATGAGGACGACGGCGCCTCCGCCGACCCGCGCCGCGACTTCCAGCTTCGACCGGAGTTCGCCGGCCAACCCACGGGCTGCGGTGCGCATCCACATGATCATCCAGGTGACGAAGGCGACCGCGACGATCGACATGAACCCGCCGAACAGTTCCTGCTCGGTGAAGGTCATGTTGCGCGAGGTGAAGGTGATCACGGCCCCGAAGGCCAGACTCAGGGCGATGGCGCCCGCGACGCCGAATGCCACTGGGCGGAGCAGGTCACGTCGGCCGGCCTTGACCAGGTAGGCCACCAGGATGCTCACGATGAGCGTCGCCTCGAGCCCCTCGCGCAGCCCGATGAGGTAGTTCGCGAACACTGCCGCATCCCTCGCCTTCTGCTCAGCGGACCGCTGCGGATGCGGATGCATCCGAATTCAGGTCCGAACGAACATAAGGTAAGCCTTACCTATCTCAGTGGCAAGGGGTGGGGTGTGTGTTCCCCAGGAAAGTCGCCGAGTGGGTCGCTGAAGCCAGGCACCGGCACGGCGGGGTGGTGGTCCTGCGGAGGTGATGTGGCCGGGACGGCTGCCGGCCGGTGAGGTCAGGCTTCGGCGCTGGTGGTGTCGGCGGAGGCGATGGCGGCGGCCAGATCGTCCGCGAGTTGGGCCACCTGCCAGGCCCGAGCGCCGAGTTGGGTGAGCGTGTCGGCGACGGTTTCGCCGGTGATCCGCTCGGGCGGGCTCCAGCACAGGCGGCGGATGAACTCAGGGGTGATGAGGTTCTCGGCGGGCAGGTTGAGCGCCTCGGCGCGCTCGGTCACCAGTCCCCGGGCAGCGGCCAGCCGGGCGGCGGCCTGGGGGTCTCGGTCCGGCCAAGCCCGCGGCGGGGGCGGGGAGTCGTTGGGAACGCTCATCGGTGGCAACTGGGGGTCCGGCAGTTTCATCCCGCGGGTGATCGCCGCGAGCCATCGGCCCGCTTGGCGTCGGTTCGCGGGGCCGGAGAACACCGGCAGCGCAATGAGCGCGGCCTGGGTGGTGGGTAGTTCACGAGCGGCGTTGACGATCGCCTTGTCCGGGAGCAGCCGGCCGGGGGCGAGGTCGCGACGCTGCGCCAGGGCATCCCGCTCGCGCCACAACTCGCGCAGCACCGCCAACTGGCGGCGCGAACGCAACGAGTGGACGCCGGAGGTTCGCCGCCAGGGATCTTCTCTGGGGGGTTTGGGGCGTGCGTCCCGGACGGCCGCGAACTCCTCGTGTGCCCACGGCAGCTTGTCCTGTTCGACGAGCAGGGACTCCACCGCGTCCCGCAGTTCCACGAGGACTTCCACATCTAGGGCGGCGTAGCGGAGCCAGTCGGCGGGCAGCGGCCGCTTGGACCAGTCGGCCGCGGAATGTTCCTTGGCCAGCTGCCAGCCCAGCAGTTGGGCGACCATCGTCCCGAGGCCAACCCGGTCCAGGCCGGCGAGCCGACCACCCAGTTCGGTGTCGAACAGGTCGCCACCGGGACGCAGCCCGATCTCGTCGAGGCAGGGCAGGTCCTGATTGGCGGCGTGCAGGACCCATTCGGTGTCTCCGAGAGCCTGCGCGATCGGGGAGAGGTCGCCGAGGGCGATCGGATCGAAGAGGAAGGTGCCCGCCTGATGGCGGCGCAGTTGCACGAGATAGGCCCGCTGCCCGTACCGGTACCCGGAGGCGCGCTCGGCATCCACCGCCACCGGGCCCGACCCGCCGGACAGTCGCCGACAGGCGTCGTCCAACTCGGCCTGGGTGGTCAGGACGGGCGGGACGCCGTCGGCCGGCTCATCGAGAACGCGTACCTCGGTCATCGGCCATCACGCTAGCCGGATGCGGTGGTCAGGGCGTGCAGGCGCCCCGAGCCTGCTCGGATTGGCGTACTGCGGGGCTGTTTCTGCGGGCATCGAGCGACTTCTGCGGGCATCGAGCGACGTGTGCGGGCATCGAACAACAGGGACGGCGGGGCCACGAGAGCTGGGGCGGGCGATAGCGAAGCAGGCGGACACGGAGCGGGCTGGAGCGGTGCGAGCGGACGCGGGAGGGGCGATGACCACAAGGCCTGACACATGCGAAGGCCCCGGCACAGCCACGGCGGGCAGGCTCGGGCGAGGTCTGGCGCTGGGCGCGGCAGGAAGTGATTCAGCGGATCGCGCCGGCGCGCATCGCCATCACG
Organism: Actinomycetales bacterium; assembly: GCA_047974565.1. GTDB lineage: Bacteria > Actinomycetota > Actinomycetes > Actinomycetales > CAWJMD01 > JBDIAG01. The sequence goes on along the minus strand of JBKECN010000045.1, from coordinate 3,889 downwards.
ACCATCTCGGCCCGGTCGCCGGTGCCGAGCTTGCGGGCGATCCGCGCCAGGTGGCTCTTGACGGTGAGTGCGGAGAGGCCAAGCTGCTCGCCGACATCACGGTTGGAGTGGCCATCGGCCACCAACTGCAGTACCTCGAGCTCACGCTGGGACATTCCGGCCAGGGTGCCGGAACTGCCGTTGGACGGCCCCGAACCGGGCCGACTCACGAGGAAACACCGCACTCCCTGCTGGACGGCGGTTCTGGCCTGGGTGGGATCGTCGCCGGGTGAGATGACGATGACCCGGCCCCAGCCCGCGGTGCGAAGCTCGCGAGCGAGTGAGATTCCGGACCCATCGGCCAGGCTCGACTCAACAACGCAGATCTCCCCGGGACGGCCCACGGCTGCGCGACGGGCTTGCGCGACGGAAGTGGCTCCGAGCACGTCGGTGGCACCCAGGGCCCGCAGGATACGGATGGCTGTGTCCCGCACCGCCGGGTGCTGTACGGCAACCAAAGCAGTGCATCGCCCCTGTCGGGGGACCTGCCTGATGCCGGGTCGCTCGACCACTGATGTCACCACGCCTCCAAGTTCTGCTCGCGTCCCGCCCGCAACGGGAGGAGTTACAGACGTGGTATCGGCCGGGACCTGCTCAAACTGTAGTTCGCCGGCCGAATTCGTCCCCGGTTTCGCCGTTGCGCGACCAGAAGTCGTTACTCCGGATGCCATCAGCGAAGCGCCGTCCGGGCTATTGCCTTCGGACGAACCTCCCCCCGACATTACTGTCCGTACTCACCTTAACGGACGACGCAAGCTGACGACGCCCTCTGGTAGGGGTGGCAGGCCGGCCACCGTGCACAGCAGCCCGCTCCACCCCACGAGGTGAGCGGCGATATCGCAACTGCTGGAGGTCCACGAGGCGCGCACCTCGATCTCCACCGTCGGCTCCCGGTCGGCGAGCACCCCGTGACAATCGGACAGCACCCGGGTCACGGTTCCACCCAGTGCGAGCGGGATGGCGCCCGCGTCGCTCAACGCGTCCGTCAGCCAGGCCCACCCCACGTCGGAGAGCATCGGCTCGGTGGCGAACTCCGGTTCCAAGCTGGCCCTGGCGTAGGTGACCAGGCGCATCGTGCCCTGCCACGCGTCCTGGCCGTCCGGGTCGTGCAGCAGGACGAACCGCCCGGTGGCTGCCTCGCCGTCCCCGGTCTCGACCTCGCCGGACAGGGCCAGGGAGTACGGAGCGATCCGCTGGGGAGCGGGGATCTCGCTGAGGTGCACCTCCGAGCGCACCGTGGCTGAGCGCACCGAGGCGACCGCATGGCTGAACTCCAGCGGCACACCTGTGGGGATCTCACGCACGGACACCACATCAGGTTACGTCCGCGGATTGGCGGGGGCCGGGAGGGTTGCCCGTGTCGTTCAGCGTGTCGTGAGGGCCGATGCATCCTCCGGCTCGGTGATACGTCACCCTGACCCGGTGATCATCTCGTGGGGCCCGGTGTTGGCATTGTTGTCGTCCCTGGTGTGGGGTACCTCGGACTTCGGCGGTGGTCTGGCCAGCAAGCGAGCCGGAGCGCTTCACGTGGTGGCGTACTCCCAAGCGGCGGGCCTGGTGGTGATCGCCGTCGCGGCCGTGGTGACCGGCGCGTACACCGCGCCCTTGGACTACCTGCCGTGGGCGGCATTGGCGGCGGTCAGTGGTGCAGGAGGCTTGGTCTGCTTCTACTCGGCGCTGGCATCGGGACGGATGGGCGTGGTCGCCCCCATCGCGGCTTTGGGGGTGCTGGTGCCGGTACTGGTCGGACTCGCCCAAGGGGAGCGGCCCGGCGTCCTGCAACTGCTCGGCGCGGCGGCCGGCGTGGTCGGAGTGGTGATGGCGGCGGGGCCGGAGTTGTCCGGCGGGACGGGAGCGCGCCCGGTGCTGCTGGCGGTCTGTGCGGCCCTCGGCTTCGGGGTCGCCTTGGCCAGCCTGGGGATGGGTGCCCAGACCTCGTCGGTGATGACCGTCCTGGGGATGCGGGTGGTCAGCGTGCTGTCGTTCGCGCTCATCCTGAGCCGGATCGGCAACGCCGCCGCGCCCCGCGGCACCAATCTGCTGCTCACCCTCGCGGTCGGGGTGGGGGACGTGACCGCGAACCTGCTGTTCTCGGTGGCTACCACGATGGGCATGCTCAGCCTCACCAGCGTGCTCGGCTCGATGTATCCGCTGGCGACCGTGCTGCTCGCCCGGATCGTGCTGGGGGAGCGGCTCAGTCGGCTGCAGCAGGTCGGGGTGGCGATCGGCCTGACCGGGGTCGTCCTGATCGCCGCCGGATGAGGTCCGGACGTCGGCGACGGTGGGCGGGTCGCGGGGATGGGACTCTCCGGTGGACCGTCGACTCCGGCGAAGGTGACCGTGGCGATCACGGGCGCACGGGCGCGCGTTGGGTGGGCGCGTGTCGGGTGGGTGGACTACCTGCACGAGACCCGGCCAGGCACCTGACACGATGTCCTGCGTGACCTCCGCGCCGACCTCCGCCTTGCTTGCAGCCGCCACCGGGCACAGACCCGATCACCTACCCGTGTGGTTCATGCGTCAGGCCGGCCGATCACTGCCCGAGTATCGCGAGATCCGCGAGGGCATCACGATGCTGGACGCCTGCCGCCGGCCGGATCTGGTCACCGAGATCACCCTGCAACCGGTGCGCCGCTACGGCGTGGACGGCGCCGTGCTGTACAGCGACATCGTCGTGCCCTTGCATGCCGCCGGTATCGGGCTCGACATCGTGCCCGGGGTCGGGCCGGTGGTCGACGACCCGATCCGCACCCTCGATCACGTCCACCGCCTGCCCGTCCTGGCCCCTGAACAGGTCGACTTCGTGGACGAGGCGGTGCGCCTGCTGGTGCGCGAGCTCGGCGAGGTGCCACTGATCGGCTTCGCCGGGGCTCCGTTCACGCTGGCCAGTTATCTCGTCGAGGGCGGCCCGAGTCGGCATCACGAGCGCACCAAGGCGCTGATGTACGGCGAGCCGGAGACCTGGGACGCGCTGATGCGCGCCATCGCCGAGATCACCACGACCTTCCTCACCGTCCAGGTGGAGGCCGGAGCCCGGATCGTGCAACTCTTCGACTCGTGGGTAGGGGCCCTGCCGCTGGCCGATTACACCCGCTACGTCCAGCCGTACTCCGCCGCCGTCCTAGCGGCGGTCGGCAACCTCGGGGTGCCGCGGATCCACTTCGGCGTCGGGACCGGCGAACTGCTCGGCGCCATCGGCGATGCCGGAGCCGACGTGGTGGGGGTCGACTTCCGGGTCCCCCTGGACGTGGCGGCCCAGCGGATCGGACCACAGCACAGCATCCAGGGCAACCTCGATCCGGCCGTGCTCTTCGCACCCTGGCCGGTGGTCGAAGCCAGAGCCAGAATGATGATCGAACAGGGACGCTCTGCGCGCGGGCACATCGTCAACCTCGGCCACGGGGTACTGCCGGACACCGACCCAGACCAACTCGCCCGGCTCACCGATCTGGTGCACTCCATCGATCTGGGCCAGACGTGACCCTGGTGACGTTTGGCCGGTGATGGTTGCCCCGCGGCTCTACCCGCCCCAATCGCCGCAACCTGGCCAACCGGGCCGGCCAAACGTGACCCTGGTGACGAAGTGCCGCCGGTGGTGACGCTCGAGGTCACCTCTCAGTGCCACGCGTGACCCTGGTGACGTTTGGCGGGTGGCGTTGCGCCCCACCTGCCCCGCCCGCACCAAACCGGGCCGGCCAGACCTGACCTGGGTGACGAAGTGCCGCCGGCGGTGACGTTGCAGGTCCCCTTTCCCCGGGCCAAACGTGACCCTGGTGACGAAGTGCCGCCGGTGGCGACGCTAGAGGTCACCTCGCAGTGCCAGACGTGACCCTGGTGACGTTTGGCGGGT
>JBKECN010000043.1:0-33662 GCA_047974565.1 Actinomycetales bacterium | reverse complement strand
TCGGCGGGGGTGGCTCCATCTCGGGCAGCATCGAACTCCTCACGCTTGCTGAGATTGAGCAGTGGGAAGTCGGCACGCGGCCATGGATTCGTGAGACCTGGGAAGGGTCCGTCACGGAGCTGCCTTTCCGCACCAGCGCCTGGGTCCAGAGTGGCCTGGGGGGCTATGCCGATGCTGTCCCGCGCACCTGGAACGGGTAGCGACCAGGGAACGGATCACCCATCCAGGCCGTTCGACCAACACCCGGCTCCGTCCCAACAGCCCCGACCCCAACAGCCCCGACCAGCAACACTCAATTCGACCTCACGATCAACACGACCCACGATCAAGACGACCCCACGATCAAGACGACCCACGATCAAGCCGGCCCCACGATCTGATGCGACCCACGCACCAACACGGGTCGGGGTGAGCCCCCTGGGGTATGGCGGGCGTCCATCCCGCCCATTTAGCCTAAGCACTGGCGCGGGTGAACGTCCTTAAGTGGCATCCACCGGTTCGGCACCGAGCTGGTGATCGCCATCGAGGGCTTTTCATCAGGCCCGCCCGGCGGCTCCCGGCGTCGCCGCCCGACCATGGTGAAGGCGAGAGGGGCCACGATGTCCAAGGTCAAAGTTCTCATCGAAGTCGCCACCAAGAGCGTCCCAGACGGTTTCGAGCGATTCGCCGCCGCCACCGAGTCGGCCGCCGCAGCCCAGCGCGCCGCTGTGCCCGCCCTCGACCAGGTGGCCGGACTCGGGGTGGAACTCGACCTGCCGCTGGCACCGGTGCCGATGTTCGGCCAGCCCCCCGAGTCGTCGTCCTCGGCGCCTTCGCCGCAGGGGATGGCGGGGCACCAGACCATGCCTGTGGCGCCGTGGGTGCTCGGGTCATCGTCCATCCCGAACAGCCAGTTGTCGGGCTTCGGCCGGGAGGAGCCCAACCCGGACGTCCAGCCGACCTCGGTGGTGTTGCCGGCGGAAGTGGAGTCGCACGTCCTGGACGCGATGAGCGAACGGGAGGGCGTCGTGGTCTGGCCCAACTCGCCAGTCGCGCTCTACCCCGACGACGACGTGATCGATCTGGCCCGCTCGCGTCCGGGCTTGGACTGCCGGCCATTTCGAGACGGAGTCGCCATCGAGGTGGTCCGCACCATGCTCGGCGTCCGCACGGCGTGGGGCGACGGGTTCCGCGGCCAGAACATTGCGGTGGCGATCATCGACGAGGGTGTCAACGGGGTGGAATACCCGGTGGTGGACGGCTTCGCCCGGCCCGATGCCCAACAGCCCGGGGCTGCCGCGATCACCAGTCACGGATCGATGTGTGCCGCGGACGTGCTGGTGGCCGCCCCCGCCGCCCGGCTGTACGACTACCCGTTCCTCGGGATTGCCAACTCCGGCGGCCTGCTCACCATGTTCCAAGCCGTACTCGACCACCGCAGGCTGGACGGCACCCCTCACCTGACCACGAACAGCTACGGCTACACCGGGGTACCACCCGTGGCGGACTATCCGCGGCACGAGGTGCACGACCCCAATCACCCGGTGCACCGCAAGGTCCGCGAGGTGGTGGCCTCTGGCGCGGCCTGCTTCTTCGCCGCGGGCAACTGCGGCGCCGACTGTCCCAGCGGTGCCTGTCATCCGAGTGGAATCGGGCCGGGCAAGTCCATCCACGCATCAAACAGCCTTGCCGAGGTCATCACCGTCGCGGCGGTCAACACCCGGCACGAGCGGATCGGCTACTCCTCGCAGGGGCCGGGCATGTTCGCCCCCGAGAAGCCGGATCTGGCGTCCTATTCGCACTTCTTCGGCAACTTCGGTCCGGACCGCCCGGGTGGAACGTCCACCCCCTTCGACAGCGGCACCTCCGCCGCCACGCCGGTGGCCGCCGGGGTCGGCGCGCTGCTGATGTCGGCCTTCCCGGGCATCTCCCCGGAAGAACTACGCACCGCGCTGTTGGCGGGCCTGACCACCGTGAGCGCGGAGCCGTGGGACCCGGGCTACGGGCGGGGCATCGTCAACGCCGGCGCCTCCTATTCCTGGCTCCGTTTCGCGTGAATTGATCTCGTGCCCAACATGTCTGATTCACCACAGATGGCGTGTCTCGGCGCGGCTGCTGACGGTCAGTGTCGCTGCCACGAACGGCGGTGCCGGTGTGCCGCCGTTGTAGTGGAGCCCGCCCTAGCAGGTGGTGTCCTGGCCCCGCTCGTGGTGAACTGGTTCGGGCCGACCCGAGGACTGTGTCGGCCCAGGCGGTGGCGCCAATCGCCACTTTCGGGGAACATGCCTTTTCTTGGCGTGCAAGTGCCGTCTGCGGCGGCGAAGGATCTCGGGATGCAGGAACCGCCTGCGGGCGGCGAAGGGATGGTCTGGATGCGCTGGCTCATCACGGTTCCGCTGGGGACAGATCTGGACGTGCTGGCTGCGGCGGTGCAATCGGCTCGCGGCAGCATCCGCCGCGATGCCGACCCGATCCCCCTGGGAGAGGGGGAGGTGGTGGTCTTCGCCGAAGGTCCGGTGGATCTGCCCGAGCACATCGAGTCCGGCGACCTGCCTGTTCTCGAAGTGAGCCCGGAGTCCGACCCCGAGCCCTACCAGCCCGGGTTGGCGCACTCGGGAGGCTGAGCGCGGAGCGCCACCCGACGGACGTCGGCTCGCTGGGCGCGCGTCCGCCGCCCTCTCGGGACGCCTGCCCACGTCAGATCGGGATGAATGCAGATCGGGATGAATGCCCGGCGACCGGTGCGCTGGCAGGAAGATTCCCCCTCCGCGGCGCCGAGACCATGAGCCTGGCCCGGGGAGCGGCGAGATGTCTGGTCCGCATGGCGTCGCGAGAACCCGCGGATACGTCCAACCTCACACCCCGGCGAGCGGACTGGGGCAGGTTCGAGGGTTAACGCAGGGCGCGAACCGCCCGTACACTGACGCCGTGCTGCGCGCCCGCTCCGTCCGACTGGTGACTCGACGTCACGTCGATCTGCAGCGCGTGCACGCCGACGCGATGTGTCGCGTCGCAGGCTGACCCGCCGCGCAGCACGGCCTCAGCAGACGCGTCATCTGATCCCCAGCCCAGCGGAGGCACCCCTATGACTACGACCACGAACCCCCCTGCCCGTCCCACTCGGAGCAAATCCAACGGCGCCTGGCTGGTGGAGGGCACCGACCCGCTCAACGCCAACGAGGTGTTCAAACAGGCCGACCACCCGCTCAACGTGCGGAAGCGGATCGAGGAGATCTACTCGGTCCAGGGATTCGACTCGATCCCTGGCGAGGACCTGCGGGGCCGGATGCGCTGGTGGGGGCTCTACACCCAGCGCAAGCAGGGCATCGACGGCGGCAAGACCGCCACTCTGGCTCCGGAAGAACTGGACGACCGGTACTTCATGATGCGGGTTCGCGTCGACGGCGGCGCGCTGAGCACCGATCAGTTGCGCGTCATCGCCGGCATCTCCACGGACTTCGCCCGCGACACCGCCGACATCACCGACCGGCAGAACATCCAGTTGCACTGGGTGCAGATCGAGGACGTGCCGAAGATCTGGGACCGACTGGAGTCGGTGGGGTTGTGGACCCAGGAAGCCTGCGGTGACTGCCCCCGCGTCGTGCTCGGCTCACCGGTGGCCGGGATCGCCACCGACGAGATCATCGACCCCAGCCCGGTGATCGAAGGCATCAAGGAACGCCTGCGCTCCGACCTGACCCTGGCCAACCTGCCCCGCAAGTTCAAGACCGCGGTGACCGGGCACCCCAGCCTCGACGTGGTGCACGAGATCAACGACGTCTCGCTCGTCGGGGTGGTGCATCCGGAGCTGGGCGTGGGTTACGACCTGTGGGTCGGCGGCGGGTTGTCCACCGTGGCCAAGTTCGCCGTGCGCCCCAACGTCTTCGTCACCCCTGAGCAGGCGGTGGACGTGTGGCACGCGGTGGTGCAGATCTTCCGCGACTACGGGTACCGGCGGCTGCGCAACAAGGCGCGGATGAAGTTCCTGCTCTCCGACTGGGGCCCGGAGAAGTTCCGCCAAGTGATGCAGGACGAGTACTTGGGCTATGAGCTGCCCGACGGCGTCGAACCCGCCTCGCCCCCGCGCAGCGGCGACCACGTCGGGGTGCACGAGCAGCGGGACGGGCGGGCATACGTGGGTGCCGCGCCCGTGGTCGGGCGGGTCAGCGGGACCACCTTGGGGCGGTTGGCTGACCTCGCCGAGGCCGCCGGCTCCCGCAGGGTCCGGCTCACCCCGTACCAGAAGGTGCTCGTCCTGGACGTCGAGCCGTCCGCCGTGGACGACCTGATCGCCGGGCTGGACGGCATCGGACTGGCCGCCAACCCCAGTCCGTTCCGGCGCAGCACCATGGCCTGCACCGGCCTGGAGTACTGCAAGTTGGCGATCGTGGAGACCAAGGCCCGGGCCGCGGAGGTCATCACCGACCTCGAGGCGCGGCTCGCGGATCTGGACCTGGACGTGCCGATCACCCTGCACCTGAACGGCTGCCCCAACTCGTGCGCCCGGATCCAGACCGCCGACATCGGGCTGAAGGGGCAGTTGGTCCCGGGCCCGGACGGCGAGCCGACCTCCGGGTACCAGGTTCACCTGGGTGGTGGCCTGGCCCGTCCCGGCCGTCCGGACGCGGAGACCGGTCGCACCGTGCGGGGGCTCAAGGTCACCTCCGACGAACTGCCGGACTATGTCGAGCGCGTTGTGCGCCGGTTCACGGAACAACGCGAGGGTGGCGAAGGTTTCGCCTCGTGGGCACACCGAGCCGACGAGGAGGCATTGCTGTGACCGACGTAACCGATCGGGTCGCCGTGGGACAGGCCGTCCCACACCAGAGCGGACCCACCGGCACCGACCCCGCCGACGCCCAGTCTGCTGACCTGGGCACCCTGCGTTCCTTCCCGGCCGCCGGGCAGCGTCCCGTCGCCGAATTGCGGGCGATCGCGCTGGAGGCCTCACGGACCTTCCGGGACGCGCGCGCCGAGGACGTCGTGGAGTGGGCCGCCGGCGAGTTCGGCAACTACCTGGCCGTGGCCAACTCGATGGCCGAAGCCGTCCTGCCGCACATGGTGTCTCGGGTGCTGCCCGGAGTGGACGTGGTCTTTCTCGATACCGGCTACCACTTCGCCGAGACCATCGCGACCCGCGACCGGGTGGTGAGCACGCTGCCGGTCACCCTGGTCAATGTCGAGCCGCGGCGCACCGTCGCCGAACAGGACGCCGAGTTCGGGGAGCAGATGCCGTCCTGGGATCCGGTGCAGTGCTGCGACATGCGCAAGGTGATCCCGCTGCGTCAGGCGCTGTCCGGCTACGAGGCGTGGGCCAGTGGTCTGCGCCGGGAGGACTCAGCGCGCCGGGCGAGCACGCCCATCGTGGAGTGGGACCGCAAGAACGCCCTGGTGAAGATCAACCCCATCGCCGCCTGGAGCCAGGCAGACGTGGACGAGTACCTCGCCACGTACGACGTTCCCGTCAATCCGCTTCTGTCGCAAGGGTATCCGTCGATCGGCTGCGAGCCGTGCACCGCCAAGGTGCTACCCGGCCAGGACGCCCGGTCGGGGCGCTGGGCCGGCACTAACAAGAACGAGTGCGGCATCCACATCTGAGGTGCCGGTGGGCATGACAGCGGCGGCGTCATCATCGATCTGTGATCGTGGTGTCTCGTCCGTGAGGTCGTCGTGGGGGTCGGCCCGGACCGCCAGGCAGGCTTCCACGCCGGGGTTATGGGAGGGGTGATGTCGCAGATCGGATCCGTCAAGCCAGGGGCGATCACGTTGTCACTGCGGGACTTGGTCGAGGACGCCTGGGAAGGCCGCATTCGCGTCCCTCACCTCCAGCGACCGTTCCGGTGGGGTCGCGCCGACGTAGTCCGTCTGTGCGACAGCATCCTGCGCGGCTACCCGATCGGCAGCCTGCTGCTGTGGCGGCGGCCGGCAGCCGCTGAGCGCATCACCCTGGGCGCCCTGACCATCGACGCACCGGAACTTGCCGACGCGCTCTGGGTCGTCGATGGGCAGCAGCGGATCACCTCACTGGCAAACGTCCTGCATCCAGACGCGTCAGTGGACATCTTTGCGGTGGGCCTTGATCTGGAGACGGGACAGGTGAAGGCGATGCCCAGCCGGCCGCACGACACGATGATCCCATTGCATGTCCTGTTCGGACTGTCGACGACATTGACCTGGTTCGCCGAGCGGCCGCACCTGTCGGACCAGCAGAGCATTGCCTTTGATGTTGCCCAACGCCTGCGTGACGTGAAGATCCCTGGCTTTCAGGTAACCGACGAGAAGATCGAAACCCTGCAGGACATCTTCGATCGGATGAACAACGCCGGGAAACGTTTACGTCGGGCCGAGATCTTCGACGCGTTGGCCAGGCCACCCAAAACCCTGGCCGAGGGCCTGGGCATTGCCGCAATAGGCGAGCGTGTGGGTTCCAAGCACTTCTTCGGGCCGATCGATGACGGCACGGTCTTGCAGGCTGTCCTGGCGCGTCGAGGCCCTGATGTCACGCGAGATATCCATAGTGAGTTCGCCGCTCAGGCTGGACGCCCCGAGGAGGGGGAGGCTGAGGCGCTTAGGGCTGGAGAGGCGGCTTTGGATGCGGCGGTCGCCTTCACGGTGAACTCTGGGGTTCCCCACCTGTCGATGGTCCCGTACCGGTTCGCCCTGGTGGTTCTCGCGCGGTTCTTCGCCCTCTATCCAACGCCTGATGCGGCGCATCGTCGGTTGCTGTCCAGATGGTTATGGCGAGCTTTTTTGGCTGGTCCGGGCTTGTCTAAGGGCGGGAGCCCAGGTGCAACACGCACCATGTGTGCAGCCATTACCCCCGATGGCGCCTCCGCCTCACTTCTGCGTTTGCTGGGACCCTTGGAGCACCGGTCCAGCCTGCCCTCGTTGGAGTTGTTCCGGCCGGACGCGGCCGAAAGTAAGCTGGTGCTCTGCGCGCTCTGGGCCCAATCGCCTCGAGATCCAACCACGGGGCTGCCGTTCGAGCGATCTGACCTGGCCAGTTGCGTCGAGAGCACGGATTCTGCGCGGGAGGCGATCCACGAACTCCTGCCGCGAGGTGCGGTCGAGTCCACTGGAGATGATCTCACCCGTGACGCCGCGAATAGCATCATCGCCCCGAGCGACGGCTGACACGGTTTTCAGCCTGACCCCTTGGGGCAACCGAAACCCCTTCATGGACCTTCAAACCTGGCACAAGGTGCTGGGGTCCCACGTCATGGACTTTCCCCAGGTGGGTCCGCATGAGTTGCTCATGCAGCGGCGCGCTGCACTCCTGGATCGAGTTGGCGCCTTCCTGGATGCGAAGTGTGAGTGGCGTTTCCCGCCCACGCCTTCCCTGGCTGACCTCGATCTGGATGGCGAGGTGGACCCTGCCTCATGAGCTCACTTCCCACCAAGAACTACGCAGGTATGTCTGCGAGACCGTCGCGTGGGTACGCTGGGCCAGCGAGGCGACTACACGTGTTCCCCACTGCATCCGGCAGCGATACCAATCGTGAGATCCTGGGACTCCATTTCGAGAATGACCCATGGGCCCCTGGGTCAGCGGCCATTGGTGCCGTTCATGCGGCGGTGAAACAGCCCCGGCAGGCAGGAGGGCGGCCATGGGCGAGAGGACGTGCACCACGCAGGGATGCATGCAGGTCCGCTGGCCGCATGAGTCTGTCACTAACGCGCTAGTGACTGACGTGGCCCGACGGTGGCCGCGCGTGGGCTGGGCTCTTGCGTTGTCGCTGTGGCCGCATCTCGAACGACCCTTTGATGCCCCGTCGGCGTGGAGCGTGTCCGGGCGCGATGCCGACTGGGAGCACCAGGGCAAGACGCACTCCTTCGCGGAGCACAAGCCCCTTGGCGCTCCGGGACAGTGGTCCTGGGCACGAGCGGCCGACTACAGCGCCGCTGCCCTGCGTGGCCTGATCGTTCCAGAGCACGAGTGGGTGCCGCCCGATACTGGTCACGAGCAGTCCCATCCATGGGGCTCGGCGTGCACTTGCTGCAAGTCGGTTCGCGGAACAGCAGGACAGCGGGCTCGACTCGCGATCCCGCAGGTGGTGGGATACGCCCTGCGCCATCGGGCGCCGTGCACTCTCGTAACCGACTTGGGCGATGCCACCACCGTGTACGGCACCCACCCCCACTTCCGCATCGCTTCCGCCTGGGTGCCGGTGCGCACCATCCCGGAGGTGCTTCACGACCTTGCTGTCCACCTGGACGGCGCATGCCTCACCCTCGAGGCCGAGAAAGCGGTCGCCGACATCGCGACTCGCCTCTGGTTCCGCTCACCCTGGTCGGTCTGGGATGACCTGAAAGGACGACCCCTGGCTGATCCAGCGGCAAGGAAGTATGTGCGCGCCGAGGCGATCGAGTGCGCTCTGAACCACTAAGAGGCCGCGCGCTCGTCATACTTTGCGAAGTGCTAGTCGCGCTTTGAGTTCGGGCCACTGGAGGGGGCAGCGTTCAGTGCCGCGGCACGGCTTCGGACTACCGCCTCCTGTTCCTCGCTGATCTCGACTGGGGCATCCTCGACCGTGCTCTCGACGAACTTGACCAACTCCAAGCGTCCGGTGCTGCGATCCGTACGGCGGGTGCGCTTGCGGTCCGAGGACGGCCGACCGGCCCCCAAAGGGTCGTCCCCCGCGCAAACGAAGCCCGATCTCAGCGGTAGTTGATGAACTGCAGCGCCACGTCCACGCTGGCGCCCTTGAGCATCGCGATCACGGCCTGCAAGTCATCACGGCTCTTGGACGAAACGCGCAGTTCATCGCCCTGGATCTGCGCCTTGACGCCCTTGGGGAACTCGTCACGGATCAGCTTGGAGATCTTCTTGGCGTTCTCGGTGTCGATGCCCTCCTTGAGGGAGAGCACCTGCTGGTATTCCTTCCCGGACTGCTTGGTGTCGCCAGCGTCGACCGCCTTGAGGGAGATCCCCCGCTTGATGAGCTTGGACTGCAGCACGTCCAGCACCGCCGCCACCCGCTCCTCGGAGTTGGCCTTGAGGACGATCTGCTCGGTGCCGCTCCACGCCACGCCGGCGCCGGTGTTCTTGAAGTCGTACCGCTGGGAGACCTCCTTGGCGGCCTGGTTGAGGGCGTTGTCCACCTCCTGGCGGTCGAGCTTGCTGACGATGTCGAACGACGACTCACTGGCCATTGCTGTGGCTTCCTCTCCTGGTGAGCGGGGGTCTGAGACTGATGTGCGAGGGCCCTGGTGGGCTGCGACATGGGCTCGCTCCCAGCCTGCCATCGGGTCGTCGGGTTGCCTGACCGGCGCGCCCGAGAGGGTCGTGGGCAGGCTCGGCGTTATCGCGTTTGGCGCAGCCGCAGAAGTTGCTATCCTTGCGTCGTCGTCCTGCGGGACGGCACCGGCAGCTTGCCCGAGTGGCCAATGGGAGCGGACTGTAAATCCGTCGGCTTAGCCTACGTTGGTTCGAATCCAACAGCTGCCACCAGCGGCGAAGGGCCGTCCATCTGGACGGCCCTTCGTCGTCTGCTCATCGAGGTCGGCCCCGCGATCTCCCCGACAAAGCCAGGTTGGGAGCAGGTCAGGGTCGCGGGGATCGCGACTGCGCACCGGGGGCTGGGGACGCGTCAGCTCTCGGGGATGAAGGTTGCCTCGGTGACCTCGAAGGTGGCGCCTTCCAACTCGTCGGCCGAGGAGATGAAGGTGAACACGTCCTTGCTGACCGACGCGCCTGGGTCGAGCACGTCAGTGGAGACGAAGTCCGTGCTCGTCTGAGTGCCGTCCTTCACCGCAGCGACCGAGATCATGAACGACGCCCGCACGCTGGACTTGTTGGTCAGGGTCAGCGGCACCCGCGAGTCCGGGAAGTCGGGCCCTCCGGAGATCTCCGCTTCGCCGAAGTAGGCGTCCAGGTACTCGTTGAGCACCTCGTCGGTGTTGGAGTTCCAGGTCAGGCCGCCGGTGTCCCCGCCCGGGGTGCTCGAATCCCACGAGTATGAGGAGGAGTAGTCCGAGGCCACCGTCCCGATCGCGCGCCAGGCGGCCACACTCGAGCCGACCGCGACGAGGACGGAGATCACCGAGAGCACAACTCCCGTGATGGCCATTCCGCGCCCGCGGGCCCGTCCCTTGCCCACCTGCACGATCGCGACGATGCCGATGATGAAGCCGGCGAGAGCGAACAAACCGAAACCCAGTCCCACGAACGGGATCCACGAACCGAGCAAGGCGATGATGCTCAGCGTCAGCGCGGCGATCGCCAATGCCCGGCTGGGGCCGGCCGGGGCGTAGTTGCCGTAGCCCTGCCCGGCAGCGGCGTAGTTGTACCCCGCCGCCCCGGCCTGATCGGTTCCGTACCCGCCCTGGTCGTAACCCGGGTACCCCGGCTGGCCATAATCTGGCTGACCGTAGCCAGTCTGGCCGTACTCGGGCTGAGCCGGCTGGCCGTACCCGGCCGGGGAGTACTCGGGCTGTTGGCCATAACCCTGCGGCGCCTGGCCATAGCCGGGTTGTTGCCCGTCGTACTGGTTCTGGTCGTACTGGTTCGGGTCGTACTGACCCGAACCGTATTGGCCGCCCTCGTACTGACCCCCGCCCGGCTGACCGGCCTCGTATCCGGCCGCGGGCGCGCCATAGGTCGGCGCGGGCGAACCGTAGGTCGACTGCGGTCCTGCGCCAGAGCCTTGGGACTGGCCCGGCTCCGAGGCCGACCCCTGGGCGTTCGGATAGCCGGTGGGATCACCGGACAGTGAGTCCCCCGTACCCGAGCCGCCCTTGGTCAGGTCGGGCCGCTGCGGAGGGTTGGGCTCGGACATGGAACGTTCCTCTCTCACCAGGGCTGATCCGGGCACGCCACCCGAGTGGTGGCAGGTCGCCCTGCCTCAAGGGTAGGGGTCCTGCGGCGGGTAGGCCCTCGGGTATCACCCTGGGTAGGTGCTGTCACTGTGTGGCGGTGTGGTCACTGGTGGTGCTGGTCGGTGTGGGCGTTGTGCTGCCGGCGCCGCAGTCTGCGGCGGCGGCACTGGGTCCGTGCTGTCCCGTCAGACAGGACAGTCCGGGGGTCGGGGTTGGGTGAGGACGGTCGGGACGCGGCCCGCGGTAGTCGGGACGGGTCGGGGTGCTGAAGTTGTCGGGTCGTAAGCATGCTCAGGATGACGAGTCGCCGGTGATACCGCGTCGGTGATGACGAGCGGCCGGTGATACGACAACCAAGCGAGTCGGTAGACGAGGCCCCGCCGCCTTGCGTTCCGTCGTCAAGCGAGATTCGTTCCGTCGTCCAGCGAGATGTTCGTGTCCGTGACCCGGCCGATCGACCGCCCCATCGGGCGTAACCCGGCCCGCGGCAATGGCCATCAACCCGACCGGAGGAGTCTCGCGACCGGCGTGGGCAATCGATTGGGTCCGGTGGCCGGCGCCGTGTACGCTACTTGTCGCACCGCCCCGATAGCTCAGTCGGCAGAGCGTCTCCATGGTAAGGAGAAGGTCTAGGGTTCGATTCCCTATCGGGGCTCCACGGCTGGCCAGCCAGTCGCCAGGCGGGATAGCTCAGTCGGTAGAGCAAACGGCTCATAATCGTTGTGTCGCGGGTTCGAGTCCCGCTCCCGCTACCTCTCGGATGATCGCTACGTCTCGGACGATCCCCCGCGACGCCGCGCGCTCGCGGCAACCAACTGTCACCTCGCCTGACGCCACCGCAGTGCCGCGGTCGGCGAATTCGACGCTGGGCGATACCGCGCAGTACTCTTGCAGGTCGTGCGCCCGCTCTCAGGTCCGCGTGTCGGGCAAGGCGGCATCGAGCGCACGAGTACACCTGCCAGCAGAGAGAAGGCTGCCCCGTGGCCAGCAAAGCCCAGGACGTCCGTCCCAAGATCACCCTTGCCTGCACCGACTGCAAGGAGCGCAACTACATCACCAAGAAGAACCGGCGCAACGACCCGGACCGCTTGGAGATGAACAAGTTCTGCCCGCGCTGCGGCAAGCACACCGCGCACCGCGAGACCCGCTGAGCCCGGGGCCCTGATGAGCGTCAACGAGGACTTCGTCGGCAAGGTCTATCCGCCCGAGGGCATCTACGAGGTGAGCCGGGAGAAGATCCGCGAGTTCGCCCTGGCCACCTGCGGGGAGGAACTGGCGCACCCGGCCTACCTCGACCCGGCGGTCGCCGCGTCCCTGGGCCACGCCGACGTGCTGGCCCCGCCCACGTTCCTGGTGATCCCCGCCCAGCGCAGCGACGAGCGACTCATCGCCGACCCCGACGCTGGTATCGACTTCTCCCGAGTCGTGCACGGGGAGGAGTCGTTCACCCATCACCGGGCCGTCGTGGCCGGAGACCGGCTGCAGGCCACCCTGCACGTCGACGCCATCCGGATGGCCGCCGGCAATGCCATCATCACCACCCGCAACGAGATCACCGACGAGGCCGGGCACCCGGTGAGCACCGTGGTGTCCACTCTCGTCGTGCGAGGTGAGCGGTCATGACCGCACCCACCCTGTCCGGCCTCAGCGTCGGCGACGTCGTCATCAACCACTCCACGACCCTCGAGCGCTCCGACCTCGTGCGGTACGCCGGAGCCAGCGGCGACTTCAACGCGATCCACTGGAACCCCGCTTTCGCCACCTCGGTCGGCCTACCGGACACCATCGTGCACGGCATGCTCACCATGGGCCGGGCTATCGCGCCGGTGAGCGTGTGGGCGGGTGACCCGGCGGCGGTCAGCAGCTATGGCGTCCGCTTCACCAAGCCCATCGTGATGCCGTATCCGGGCAGCGCCACGATCGACATCACCGGCACGGTCGGTGCCATCGACGTCGACGCCGGTACCGCTCGCATCGACCTCACCGTCACCGTCGGGGGCGGCGGGGTGCTGGGCAAGGCCCGCGCCGAGGTGCGCCTGGCGTCCTGACCTGCCGACTCACGCCGGCCGACGTCACCCGCTTGGCTGCGGGCCGAGAAAGCCATTCCGTCACGTCCTTGTCTGGGGTCCCTTCATGAACACGACCGGCGAGACGACCACGCTGACGCCGATGGTGCTGCGTGATCTGACCACCCTGCGAGTCGGCGGGCCGGCCACTCACTGCGTCACCGTTACCGACGCCGACGAACTCGTCGAGGCGGTGACCAACGCGGACCAGGCGGGCGAGCCGGTGTTGCTGGTCGCGGGAGGGTCCAACCTGCTCGTCGGTGACTCCGGTTTCGAGGGCATGGTGGTCGTGGTGCGCGGCCGTGGGATCGGCGTGGTCAGCGAGGACGCTTGCTCCGGAGTCACCGTCCGGGTACAGGCCGGGCACCCCTGGGACGACCTGGTGGCCAGGGCCGTCGGTGAGGGTTGGGTCGGGATCGAAGCACTCTCCGGCATCCCCGGATCGGTCGGCGCCACACCGATCCAGAACGTCGGCGCCTACGGCCAGGAAGTGGCCCAGACCATCGCCCAGGTCCGCACCTGGGACCGGCACGAGCACCGGCAACGCACCTTCGCGGCTTCCGAATGTGGCTTCGGCTACCGGCATTCCCGGTTCAAGGCCGACCCGGGCCGCTACCTCGTGCTGGACGTCACCTTCCAGTTCGTGCACGGCACGCTCTCCGCGCCTATCGGGTACACCGAACTCGCCCGCAGCCTCGATACCCCGCTCAGGTCCAAAGCTCCGATGACGGACGTGCGTGACCACGTCCTGGCCCTGCGGCGAGCCAAGGGGATGGTGCTGGACGCCGCGGATCACGACACCTGGAGTGCCGGCTCGTTCTTCACCAACCCGATCCTGGCTGCCGACACCGCGCTGCCCGAGGGAGCCCCCCGCTTCCCGGTCTCCGGCCGCGACGACCAGGTCAAGACCAGCGCTGCCTGGTTGATCGAGCACGCCGGCTTCGGCAAGGGCTTCGCCGTCGGCCCGCGGGCCAGCCTGTCCACCAAGCACACCCTGGCCCTGACCAACCGGGGTGAGGCCACCGCACAGGATCTGCTCGAACTGGCCCGAGCCGTGCGCGACGGGGTCCGGGACCGATTCGGCATCACGCTGGTGAATGAGCCGGTCTTGGTGGGCGAGCAGCTGTAGTCCGATCCCTGGCCATCGATTCGCGGGCTGGAGTCGCGGGCCGTGGTCACTCCGCGCTCGGTGCCGTCTTGGCACCCGGGAGGGTCAGCGTAGGTACCTGTCGCGGACCGGGGCCTGGTACGCATCGCACAGCGGAGCCGGGATGGCCAGCCGCCGGTCCGGGTCCGGATTGCTCGCCGGACCGGCAAGCCAGGTGTCGATCTCACCCAGCAACTGCTCGTGAACAGCGGACGGGGCACGGCTGGCCAGCACTGATGAACGTGCCAAGTGCGCCAGTTCGTCGTCGCTGAAACCGTGGATCTCGCGCGCGATGAGGTACTGATCGACCAGCCGGTTGGCGAACAGCAACGGGTCGTCCGCCCCCAGAGCGATCCGGGCACCGGACTCCAACAGCGCCCGCATCGGCACCGTGGACGGGGTGGGGTAGACCCCGAGCGCGACATTGCTCGACGGGCACACCTCGAGCGCGATCTGGGCGTCCACCAATCGAGCGAGCACCGCCGGATCCTCACCGGAGCGCACGCCGTGGCCGATCCGGTCGGGCCGTAGCGAGTCCAGGGTGACCTCGACGTGGTCGGCGCCGAGCAGTTCCCCCGAATGCGGCACCGACGCCAACCCTGCCTGCCGGGCGATTCGGAAGGCGGGCGCGAAGTCGTTCGTCCAGCCGCGTCGTTCGTCATTGCTCAGGCCGAAGCCGACCACGGTGCCGGGTCCGTCCCCGGCGTACCGGGCGGCCAGACGGGCCAGGGTGCGTGCCTCCAAGGGATGACGGATCCGGCTCGCTGCCACGATGATCGCCACCCCCGTCGGGCCCCGCCGGCTGACCACCGCAGCCTCGTCCAGGATGATCTCCAACGCGGAGGTCAGGCCTCCTACATGGGTCGCGTACGAGGTGGGATCGACCTGCAACTCCAGCCACCGCGACCCCTCGGCGGCGTCGTCCTCGGCGGCCTCTCGCACGATCCGGCGCATCGCGTCCTCGTCGCGGACCACCGCCCGCGCCGCGTCGTACAGACGCTGGAACCGGAACCAGCCCCGGGTGTCCGACGACAGCCGCCGGTGCCAGGCGTCGATGCTCTGTTCCAGCAGCCAGGTGGGCAGGCGCAGGTTCCGGTCGGTGGCCATCTCGACCAGGGTCGTGGTGCGCATCGACCCGGTGAAGTGCAAGTGCAAGTGCGCTTTCGGGAGTAGGGCGAGGTCGCGCACCGGCTCAGTCTCCCGGCTCGGGTCCCTGCGGTCGAGAGGTTTGGAGCGGTGATTGACCGCGTTCGGCGAATCACGGCGGGTGGTTGGCCCGGGATATCAGCGACATCGAACAGCGGGCGGGCAGCAGGGCCAACACAAAACAGGCTGTGGAGGCGGTTGCTGGACCTGAGCTCCAGTCGTCGCTTCCACAGCCTGTTTTGTGCACGGCAGGTGCCACAGCTCGTGCAAGGCCTCGGTTCCCCGCCCGGGACAACGCGGCCACCTCGGTCAGACTGTCGCCATGATGCAACTGCGGGTCGTGTGCGCGGCGGCCGATAGTCCCAAGGTTGTCGAGGTGCTCGATGCTGAACCGGGCGTGGCGCACCTCACCCGAGTGCCCGATGTGAGCCGGCATCCGCGTGGGGACGTCATCGAGGCGATCCTGGCCCGGGAGATCGCCCAGGACGTCATCCACCGGCTGGTCCGGCTGGGAATCACCAAGCGTGGGCAGATCAGCCTGCAGACGGTCGATCTGGTGCTCTCGGACAAGGTGACCGCGGCCCAACGCGAACTGCCGGAAGACTCCGGCGACTCGATCATCTGGGACGAACTGTTGGCCACCACGGGCGACGAGAGTCGCCTGACTCCCACCTTCCTGGCCTTCCTCGTCATCGGTTGCCTGCTGGCGGCGACCGGTGTGGTCACCGACTCCGCAGTGACCATCGTCGGGGCCATGGTGGTGAGCCCGGACTTCGGCCCGCTCGCCGGGCTGGCCGTCGCGGCTGTGAGCAGGCGGCGGGACCTGGCGGCCCAGGCTGCGCTGGCCCTGGGGGCGGGTTATCCGATCGCGATCGCCGTCACCGCGCTGTTCGCGCTGGTGGCCCGCTCTCTGGGGGCGCTGGACCCGCAGACCCTGAGCCACGCCAGCGACGTGGCCTTCGTGTACCAGGTGGGGCCGTACTCGTTCGTCGTCGCGGTGCTCGCCGGGATCGGCGGGATGCTGGCGCTGACCTCGCAGAAGTCCGGCGTGCTGGTGGGAGTGTTCATTTCGGTCACCACCATTCCCGCGGCCGGATTCGTCGCGGTGTCAGCGGTTCTCGGGCGATGGGACCTGTGCGGGCAGGCGTTCTTGCAGCTCCTGGTCAACATGCTCGGGGTGGTGCTGGCGGGCATGGCCACCCTGTGGCTGCGCCGGCAGCACGTCACCGATCAACGGTTCCACGATCCTCATCGAAGCCACCCCGCAGCGCTGGTCCCGGCCCGGCCTGCGACGCCCCACACCGGGCCGGGGAAGGGCACTTCTGGACGGGGCATCGGAAGACGGGGCATCAGAAAGGGCAACCGGCAGGGCAAGTGAAGCCACCGGCCCCCGCCCGTGTGGGCATCACCGAGGCGGGTGAGGGTCACACGCCGTCGGCGCGGTCCAGGACGAGGCGGACAAGTGCCGGGTCGGGGGCCAGGGGGGCGGTGATCAGGGGGGCGGTGACCAAGTCTGCCCCGGAGCGAGACAGCACGTCGTAGAAGTACCCCGGTGCCAGCAGGTAGGCGGCCACGACCACCCGTCGTCCGGTGGCCGAGGCCCGGCGAACAGCCTCGGCCACCGACGGCTCGGCACTGGCCCCGAAACCGATCGTCAGGTGTTGGAACGGGCGCCCGTGAATGTCGGTGTGTCGGCGTAGGTCCGCACCGAGCCGGCCCACATCGCGGCCTGCGTCCGGGTCGCTGCTGCCGGCGGCGGCCAACACGATGGCGTCCTCACCCACTGCCCCCACCTGGCGCAGTCGGCGAGCCAACAGGTCCGTCAGCACCGGGTCGGGGCCGAGCGCGGGTGCGGCTCGGGCTCCCGGGCAGTCGCGGACGGCGTCGCCGATGTCCACCCGGACGTGGTAGCCGACTGTGAGCAGCAGGGGGATCACCCGGATGCCTGCCCCAGGTCCGGCTGAGGCCGGGTCCGCAGCGAGGCGACCAGGCCGGGAATGGTCAGGTCCGGTAAGCGCGGGGTCGGGCAGGCCGGCCTCGGACAGGTCGCCCGTGGGTGAGCGGGGTTGGCCGGGCATGGAGGTGCCGGGCGAGGCTGGGGAAGGAGTGGGCAGGACGCGGCGGGCCGGTTGACGGTCCGACTCCGCGTCCGCGACCGCCCGCAGCACCTGCCCCACTCGCGGAGGCTGGACGTCCACGAAGCACAACCGGGTCTGCGCGCCAGGGCGAGCGGCCGCGACCTCGGCGGCGAGGGCACCGATCGCGGCTCGGCCGCGCGGGTCGCGAGTTCCGTGCGCGACCAGAACCAGCCGCTCCGGGACCTGCCGGTGGCCGGTGGTGCTCATCCGGCGTCGGGGGAGCGGGGAGCCCACGGTTCGAGCGGGAGCCGCCGGGCGATGGCGTCCACGCCGAGGGCGACCTCGCCCACGACGATCACGGCGGGATTGCCGACGTTCGCCTGCGCGCACTCCAGTGCCAACTGCCCGATCGGGGCCCGCACCACCCGATGATGGTCGCTGAACGCGTGGTGCACGACCGCCGACGGGGTGTCGGCCGCAAGGCCGGCGCGGACCAGGCCCGCGGAGATCTCGGGCAACCGGCTCATCCCCATCAGGACCACGAGGGTGCCTCCGACGGCGACCAGCGCCGGATAGTCGAGGTTCTCGTGGCCGGAGATGATCGTCACCGACTTCGACAGGCCGCGGTGGGTGATCGGGATGTCGGCGGCGGCTGGTGCGGACAGCGCGCTGGTCACTCCCGGCACCACGTCCACCGGCACCCCGGCGGCACGGCACGCCTGTACCTCTTCGCCGCCCCGGCCCAGCACGAACGGATCACCGCCCTTGAGCCGGACCACTCGCTTGCCCGCCCGGGCCCGATCGATGAGGATCGCCTCGATCTCTCGTTGCGGGATCGGGTGGTGGAACGGGGTCTTGCCCACGTCCACGACCTCCACGTGCGGGCCGAGCCGATCCACCAATTCGCGTGGTGCCAACCGGTCGACGACGACGACCTCGGCAGACTCGAGCTCGCGGGCACCCCGCACGGTGAGCAGGTCGGGATCGCCCGGGCCGGCACCGACCAAGACCACCCGCCCGGTCACCGGGTCGGGCCCTGCCGCGTGCGCGGGGTCAGCGGCGTGCTCGGCGTCCTGCCCGTGGGGGCGGCGATCGGGTGTCTGTGCGGGCACGAGAAAACGGTAGCGACCCGGGCGGGGACCACCTGACGGTTCAGGGGAGAGCCTCACCACAGCACCGTTCGCTGTGAGAACGCCCTAGGCGCCATGACCCCCGAGGTGCCATGATCACGACTGCTGCGGGTGGAACCCGCCTCGTGGGTCATGCCGCCTCGTCGGGACACCGCTTCGTCGTGATAGAGCCCCGCTTCGTCCTGATAGAGCCCCGACTCGTCCTGATCGAGCCCGGACTTGCCGTGATATCGCCCAGAGCGGCACGGCCGGACGCTACTCTGGGCAGGGTTGAAAGGTCCGGGTCGCTCCGGATTTCGTCAACCCATTCGACCTGTTGGCCCGGGCCGCGTACACTCTTCGAGGCGGTTGCGAACCGTCAGACTGTGGCGCGCCCGGCGTGGGTCGGGTGTGGTTCGGCGGGGTAGGTACCGGTGGTTCGCGATGGTCATAGGGCAGTGGCGCAATTGGCAGCGCACCGGTCTCCAAAACCGGCGGTTGTGGGTTCGAGTCCCTCCTGCCCTGCGGGTTCTTCGCGTGGCCGTCGAAGAACAGAGCGGTCCGAGCCAGCCGGGAGCGGCTCCCGCAGATATTCGTGGTGACAAGGAGACAGGGCACAGGTGACGGACACAGAGTCAGACGCCAGCGAACCGGGCGGCAAGTCGACTGCCGACGGCGGCTCGTCGTCCGACGAGAAGGCTCCCGCCGCCCGCAAGGCTCCCAAGGCGTCGAGTTCTCGCCCGCGCAAGAAGGGTGGCGTCGGCCAGTTCCTGCGCGAGGTGGTCGCCGAGCTCCGCAAGGTCGTCTATCCCACGCGGCAAGAACTGCTGACGTACACCAGCGTCGTCATCGTCTTTGTCCTCATCGTCATGCTGTTCGTGTCGTTGCTCGACTTCGGCATCGCCCGGCTCATGAGCTGGGCATTTGCCGGCTGACGCCGGCGTGATGCGCAAGTCCATCCCAGAAAGCAGGTTCCTTCGTGTCTGACCAGTTCGACAACTACTCCGAGGACGTCCCGAGCAGCCCAGGCCCGGACGCCCCGACCGGCGACGCGGATGTCGTGGTTGGCGAGGTCGTGCTGGACGAGGGGGTCGAGGACTCCGTGGCGCCGGAGTTCGCCGAGGCAGAGGCAGCCGACGACTCGGTGGCAGCCGAGGAGATCGTCGCAGCCGAGGAGACCGTGGTAGCCGAAGAGGCCGTGACATCGGACGACGCCGTGACAGCCGAAGAGGCCGTCGGGGAGCCGCTGCCCGAGGAGTCCGTCGAGCAGGCCGCCGAGCACGCCCTCGAGGAGGAGGACCCGGCCGAGGCGTTCCGGGCTAGGCTGAGGGACAAGTTCGGCGACTGGTACGTCATCCACTCCTACGCCGGGTATGAGAACCGGGTGAAGGCCAACCTCGAGAACCGGATCTCCTCGCTCAACATGGAGGACTACATCTTCGAGGTCGAGGTGCCCATGGAGGAGGTCGCCGAGATCAAGAACGGGCAGCGCAAGATGGTGCGCCGCGTCCGGATCCCCGGCTACGTCCTGGTCCGGATGGACCTCACCGACGAATCGTGGGGCGCCGTCCGGCACACCCCCGGCGTGACCGGCTTCGTCGGTAACGCCCACGACCCGGTGCCGCTGAGCATCGACGAGGTCTTCTCCATGCTCGCGCCGGTCTTCGAGAAGGCGCCCGCGGTCGGCAAGCCGAAGAAGGTGGAGACCACCCTGGTGGAGTTCGAGGTCGGCGAGTCGGTCACCGTCATGGAGCCGCCCTTCGAGACCCTCCCGGCCACCATCACCGAGATCAACCCCGACTCCCAGAAGCTCAAGGTGCTCGTGTCGATCTTCGGTCGTGAGACCCCGGTGGAGTTGGGCTTCAACCAGGTCGCCAAGCTCTGAGCAGGCCGACGGGGACGGTTCGACCCGTCCTGAGTCAGCGATTTGCCCCGGCGCACGCCGACGGGAACAATAAGAAGGTTTGCGGACGCTCCTGTCCGCGACTCCGCGGCCGTCCCACCTCGGACGGGCCACCGCGGCAGAATCACTACGAGAGGTAGGGCTATGCCCCCGAAGAAGAAAGTCTCCGGCATCATCAAGATGCAGGTACAGGCCGGCCAGGCGAACCCCGGTTCGGTCGGCCCCACGCTCGGTGCGCGTGGTGTCAACATCATGGAGTTCTGCAAGGCGTACAACGCCGCGACCGAGGGCCAGCGCGGCCAGGTCATCCCGGTCGAGATCACGGTCTTCGAAGACCGCTCGTTCACCTTCATCACCAAGACCCCGCCGGCCACGGATCTGATCAAGAAGGCCGCAGGCGTCGACAAGGGCTCAGGCGTGCCGCACAAGACCAAGGTCGGCAAGCTCAGCGCTGCGCAGGTGCGCGAGATCGCGCAGACCAAGATGGCGGACCTCAACGCCAACGACCTCGACGCTGCCGCGAAGATCATTGAAGGCACCGCCCGGTCCATGGGCATCACGGTCGAAGGCTGAGAGGGGAAACGACAATGCAACGCTCCAAGAAGTACCGCGACGCAGCCGCGAAGATCGACCGCGACGAGTTGTACACCCCGCTGGCCGCGGTGCGGCTGGCCAAGGAGACCTCCACGACGAAGTACGACGCGACTGTCGAGGTGGCCCTGCGTTTGGGTGTCGACCCGCGCAAGGCCGACCAGATGGTCCGCGGCACGGTGAACCTGCCGCACGGCACCGGCAAGACCGCCCGGGTGCTGGTCTTCGCCAACGGTGACAAGGCCGAGGCCGCTCGGGCCGCGGGTGCGGACTTCGTCGGCTCGGACGACCTGATCGAGAAGGTCGCCGGCGGCTGGACCGACTTCGACGCGGCCGTGGCCACCCCGGACCTGATGGGCAAGGTCGGCCGGCTCGGCCGGGTGCTCGGTCCGCGTGGCCTCATGCCCAACCCCCGCACCGGCACCGTCACCATGGACGTGGCCAAGGCTGTGGAGGACATCAAGGGCGGCAAGATCGAGTTCCGCGTCGACAAGCACTCGAACCTGCACTTCATCATCGGCAAGACGTCCTTCACGGACACTCAGCTGGTGGAGAACTACGCCGCCGCGATGGACGAGGTAATGCGACTCAAGCCGTCTGCGGCCAAGGGCCGGTACCTCACCAAGGCCAACGTCTCCACGACGATGGGCCCGGGCATCCCGGTTGACCCCAACCGCACCCGCAACATCACCGAGGACGAGGCCTGATCGGCTGAGTTCATTGGAACGGCCGCCTCCGCTGATTGCGGGGGCGGCCGTTTCGACGTCGTAGCGGTTCGGGGGATCTGAGGGCCGGTCACCCGGGTGCGCGACCTTCGGAATCCTCCGGGTCGTACCGGGCGGCGGTGCTGTGCTGAGGTACGACGACGTGGACGGCATTGCGTTGCACCTCGAAGAGGGTGGGCGTGCTGGAGACGATCTCACCGTCGAGGTTCACCGGCTCCTCCAGGTTGGTGTGCAGGCGGAGCCGGCGGGTAGTGACGTGGTCGACCAGGTGATGGTGCACCAGCGCCCCGTCGCTCAGGCCGTGCGCCACGTCGATGAGTTCGGTGATCTTGCCACGGTGCACGGTGTGCACGTCGAGCAGGTTGTCGTCCAGGGACGCGGTGGGGGAGATGGTGGCCCCGCCGCCGAAGTGCTTTCCGTTGCCGATCGCCACCTGGAGCAGGTCCGTCAGTTCCATCTCGGGGTGATCGCCGTCGGGAAACTCCAGGCGGGCGTCGAACGGTGTGAACGTGCGGTAGGCGGCCGCCGCGGCGATGACGTAGGCGATCGGGCCCAGCCAGCGTTTGAGGCCGGGGGAGAGGTTGCGGGTGACGGCCACCGACATGCCGGCTGAGGCGACGTTGAGGAAGGGACGACCGTCCGCGCGTCCCAGGTCGATGTCGACGACGTGGCCCTCCACCAGGTTGCGCACGGCCGCGTCGATCGCGGTGGGGATCTCGAGGGTGCGGGCGAAGTCGTTGGCGGTGCCCAGCGGTAGCACCCCGAGCGCGATGGTGGTGCCGGCGACTGCTCCTGCGGCGCAGCCGATCGACCCGTCCCCGCCGCCGATCACGAACAGATCGGGCTCGGCCTGGGCTGCCTTCTCGCACGCGTCGGGTAGGTCGGCCCCCTTGGTCACCGGGATCACCTCAAGCGAACCTGCCACCTGCCGTAGACCACGTTGGACGTGGTCCAGGGCATCGGCGCCTCGGCGGGAATGGGCGTTGACCACGAGGGTGACGCGGTCGAGTCGGGGGCGGAGGGTCATGGGTTCAACCTACGCGAGGCTCTTTGTGGGAGTTCGCAGGCGACGCTGGGGATCAACTGGGCGGACGTTGTGGTTTCTCGAGCCAGATCAGCCGCTTCTGCCAGCCGCTCGGCAGGACAGCGACGCGTAGCCGATGGCATACTGGTACAAGAAGACGTACCACTTGGAGATCTCATGGCTATCACCGCGTCCGAGGCACGCAAGAACCTGTTCCCGCTCATCGAGCGGGTAAACCAGAACCGGGTACCTGTCGAGATCACGTCCCGGCGCGGGGACGCAGTACTCATCTCACGCGCCGAATATGACGCGCTCGAGGAGACTGCGCACCTGTTACGGGTCCCCGCCAATGCGCGCCACCTGCTCGAAAGTCTGCAGCAGGCTCGCACTGGCAGCAGGGAAGAGCATGATCTGGTGCGGTGAGAGCGTTCTCAACTCGCACGGTTGCCGACGATGGCGCCCGCTGAGCCCCGGTCATGAGCGGATCGGTCATGAGGCGGAGTGACACCGAAATCGGCGATGCGGAACGCCACACGTGATGCGTCTCAAGCGTGTCGACAGTGCCACGGCGGCTGGGTGGATGCCCAGCCGCCTCCCCTGCAGAGGCAGGGCGATGGCACGTCCATGCAAGTCGTGCCGAGCCGAAGACTGGCTCATCACTGCAGAGCAGCGCCGAAGCGATCGTAGACGAACGTCAGCGGCGGCAAATCCTCCTGCCTCGGCAACGATTCGCTTCCGCTCGTCTTGTCAACCAGAACATGTCAGATGTATGGCCGTCTCGATGCATCGCGCGACGGGGCTCTGGCGGTTGTCCATACATGGGGTGCGACAGAGGCGGGTCACGTGAGGCTGGTCTTCACTACGAACGGGTGGGCTGACTACCAGCACTGGCTAATCGCTGATCGGCGGACGCTGAAGCGGATCAACAGCCTCATCGACGCCGCCCTACGCGACCCGACAGCGGGCATCGGAAAGCCGGAGCCGCTGCGACACATGTTGGCGGGGGCGTGGTCCCGCCGTATCACCGAGGAGCACCGGCTGGTGTACCTCGTGGACGGCGAGGACCTGGTCATTCTCCAGGCGCGCTTCCACTACGACTGATCGCAGCTTCCTCTCGCGTGGGGGCGGGCCTTCGATGGCGTCGGTGCGGCTGGCCCGCAGTTCCGACCCTGGCATGGGCTTGCCTACAAGGTCCGGCCGACGGGGGATGGCGTAGTCGGGGAGGCGTACCTGACCTGACGATCACCCGTATGGTGGCATCATCTAGCGAACGTCTTAGGTTTTGCACGACTTGTTGACTTCCTGGGTCTACGCATGTGAGACTCATCTGGGTGGTAGTCGCCACGTCAGGTTTAACAGGGGGGTGTGACATCGATGTCAGGTCCAGCGGAACTGTCCAGTGAATGTCAACTCGTCGCGGTGTTCCCCGGACGTGATCCGGTGGGGACGGCACCGCGTGACCGGGGTCCGCGATGAACGGCTCTGACGGTCGAAGTGAAACGCGTCTGGGGGCTGCCGCTCGCAGCGTGTGGGCCAAGTCGTCATCGAGGGACGACAGTGGCGCGTGGCTGCCGCTCTACCAACATATGCGCGACAGCGCAGATGTGGCCGGCTACCTCTGGGATGCCTGGCTGCCAGGAAATGTCCAGCAGTCGATCGCAGATGTGGTGGGCGGCCACGCCTCAGCCCGGACGTTGGTGGCGTGGCTCGCCGGCATCCACGACATCGGCAAAGCATCCCCGGTCTTCGCGGAGAAAGTGCCTGAGTTGACCGGGAGAATGGAATTGCATGGCCTGCGCCTCCTTGCCGGTAACAACTCCAAGCGCAGTCAGCACTGGACCATCGGCCAGGTCGTGCTGGCCAGCTGGTTGCGGGACGAGCATGGTTTCGATCGAGTCCGAGCCTACGCCCTGGGGAGTGTTCTCGGGGGCCATCACGGACGCCCACCCGGGTACGCCGAACTGCACTTCTTTGAAACCTCGCCACGGCATATCGGTGTTGGCGAGTGGTCGATAGCTCGACGTGAACTGCTGGAATGGATGCAGTCCTACACCGGCGCCGATGCATTCTTTCGCGTGTGGGCCGGGGCGCGATTCCCCAGGACTGTTCAAGTGCTCCTCAGTGCCATCGTCATCATGGCTGACTGGATTGCCAGCAACACCGACTTCTTCCCCCTGCTGGGCTCTTCGGGGGAGGCGTCGCCCGCTCGATCAGATACGGCATTGCGCGGATTGGCCCTCACGCCCGGATGGGTGCCAGAGCCACCTCCACGCGAACCTCGAGAGCATCTCCTGAAGCGATTCCCATTCATGCCGAGCCCGCGTCCTCTGCAAGTCGAGCTCGTCGAGGAGGCATGGCGGATCTCGAGCGCGGGGCTCATGGTGGTGGAGGCGCCCATGGGTTCGGGCAAGACCGAAGCGGCATTGGCCGCGGCAGAGGTTCTGGCCCATCGTTTCTCATGCGGCGGAGTCCTGGTTGCCCTGCCCACGATGGCCACCACCGATGCCATGTTCCGGCGGGTCAAGCAGTGGATCGAAGCGCTGCCCGGAGGGGAGGAACTCACAGCCACCCTGGCTCATGGCAAGGCAGGCCTCAACGACGACTACATGGCGATGCCTCAGTCAGGCACCATGTCGCAGATCTATGACGACGACGACGAGCGGAGTTCCATCGCGGTCGCACACAGTTGGTTGCGCGGCCGCAAGAAGGGGGTGCTGGCCTCCTTCGTCGTCGCAACCATCGATCAGGTCCTTTTCCTGGCGCTCAAGTCACGCCATCTGGCTCTTCGTCACCTGGCACTGGCCGGCAAGGTCGTCGTCGTTGACGAGGTTCACGCTGCCGACGACTACATGCGCACGTACCTGCGGCGCGTCCTGCACTGGCTGGGTGCGTACGGAGTTCCCGTGATCGTGCTCTCGGCAACGTTGCCGCCGGCCCAGCGGGCAGAACTCGTGGAGGCATATCAGCGGGGTAGCCAACATGCAGGCACTCCTGAGCCGGAGGGAGGAGATCTCGATGACTGGTACTGATGATTGCCGAATCACCCTCTCCACCAACACGCAGACGGTTGAGCGGACCGTCTTCAGCGGGCTGGCGCAGCGACATGTCAGCCTCGGTCAGGTCCTCGATGACGACATGCAGGTGGTCGATCTGCTGAGGTCGCTCCTGCAAGAAGGTGGATGCATCGGGATCGTGCGCAACACCGTCAAACGGGCCCAGACTCTCGCTGCCGTTGTGCAGGAGCTGCTTGATGTCGAGGTCGTACTGGTGCACTCCCGCTTCCTTGCGGTTGATCGAATCAAACGAGAGGCGCACTTGCGCAGGCTGCTTGGCCCCCCTGGCCCCGAGGTATCTCGACCTCACGCCTTGGTGGTGATCGGCACCCAGGTACTTGAACAAAGCCTGGACGTCGACTTCGATGCACTCATCAGCGACCTGGCACCAGTAGATCTGCTGCTGCAACGAATCGGCCGACTCCACCGCCACGATCGTGAACGTCCTTCCAGTTTGCAGGAGGCCGCCTGCTACGTCACCGGATGCGACTGGAGTTGCGACCCACCGAAAGCAATCGCAGGCTCACAGAGCATCTACGGTCAATCAGCCATGCTGAGAACGCTCGGCGTTCTTCGACAGCGCTGGAACACAGGCCTGGAACTGCCAGACGACATCGCCGGCTTGGTGGCGGCCGCGTACGAGCCGTTGCGTCCCCCGGGTCCGGATGCCTGGGCTCCGGAGATCATTGAGGCCGATGAGCAGCGCGCTCGGACCGTCGCCGAAAGTGTCTCGCGCGCGCACAGTTTCCTGCTCTCCGAGCCATTTCAGCCGGGGGAAGAGACGATCTGCGGCCTCCTGGAGGGCGCCGTTGGCGAAGCCCGGGATGACACCGGTGGGGCAGCCCAGGTCCGCGACACCGAGGACAGTATCGAGGTCATCCTTGTCCATGACGACAACGGACAGCTTCGCATGATGCCCGGTAACCACCCCGCCTCGGGTCGGTCTTTGTCCGCGGACTTCGAGCCGGACCAGTGGGTTGCTCGGAACCTCGCCGGTTACACCGTTCCGCTGCCCATGGAGATATCCCGAGGCCGGCACGGCGACGGTGTCATCGACCAGCTGGAAGCTGCCTCCCCACCGGCCTGGCAACAAAGTCACTGGTTACGCGGCCAACTCATCCTCACCCTGGACCAGAACCTGGAGGCATCCGTGGGCGAATACCACGTGCGCTACGACTCCGAGCGCGGCTTGGAACATGAGAAGGCGGGAGATCTGTCATGACAGACTTCGACCTCACCCGGCGGCCCTGGATACGGGCACGCAGGCTGGACGGCTCTCTCGGTTTGTACTCGTTGCGGGAGATCTTCGCAGAGGCCGGCCAACTCCGTTCCCTCGCAGGTGAGATCGCGACCCAGGACGCGGCAGTGCTCCGACTACTCCTGGCCATCCTGCACCGAACGACGAACGCGGACGGCGCTCTAGCTGAACGGTGGCCGAGGATGTGGGAGCGGCTGCCTGTGCTGCCTGTCAAGGCGGTGCAGGAGTATCTGGACGTCTGGCAGCACCGCTTCGACCTGTACAACGTGGACCGCCCGTTCATGCAAGTGGCGGGTTTGCACACGTCCAAGAACGAGACCTTCGGTCTCGAGCGCCTGGTCGCCGATGTGCCGTCGGGGGAACAGTTCTTCACGACGCGGGCGGGCCCGGCGTTGCAGGCACTGGATACCGCCGAAGCGGCCCGCTGGCTCGTGCACTGTCATGCCTTCGATGCCAGCGGCATCAAGTCGGGAGCGGTCGGCGATCCGCGAGTCAAGGGCGGTAAGGGCTATCCAATCGGCTGCGGGTGGACTGGGCAGATCGGCCCGCTCCTCGCCGAAGGGGTCACATTGGCCGAGACGCTTCTGCTCAATCTCGTTCCACTCGGGAGCAAGCCGGGAACTCCGGCGTGGGAGCGCGAGGATGCGCAGGGCCCGACGACAGATCAGACTCATCCCGAGCCCAACTGCCTGATGGATACGCTGGTTTGGCAGAGTCGGCGGATCAGACTCGTGGGTGACGAGTCCCGGGTGACGAGCGTGTTGATCTGTAATGGAGACCCGTTCTCGCCGCAGTTCCGGCAGAGCATCGAAGCCGGCAGTGGATGGCGACGCAGCGAACCGCAAGAGAAAAAGCTCCGGACATCACCCGTGTACATGCCGCTGCAGCATCTGCCCGATCGAAGCCTGTGGCGGGGTTTGACTCCTCTGCTCGCGAGCCTCGCGAGCACGACCCATGAGGACGCTCCCTCCCACCTGTCGCCGGCCCTGCTGACTTGGCTGTCCCGGCAGAGCCTCTCAGGGACGGTGGCATCTGCGCACCGAGTTCGTTTGCGGGCAGTTGGGTTGGTGTACGGCTCGAACAACTCAGTGGTCGACGGCCTGGTCGATGATGCGGTCTTGATGCACGCGGCTGTGCTCGCCAGTCCTGAGTTGGCCACCGCGGCCACGGAGGCGGTCAAGCACGCCGATGACGCGGTCCGGGCCCTGGCCGACCTCGCCGGTGACCTGGCGCGAGCCGCGGGAGGTGACGTTGACGGGCCTCGGGCCGCGGGACGCCAGGCCGGGTACCAGGTGCTCGATTCCCCGTATCGTCGATGGCTGATCTCTCTGACCGATGACTGTGATGTCCAGGAGCGTCTCCAGGCATGGGATATCGCGGTGGAGAAGCTGCTCTGGCCCGAGTCGTCCGCATTGGTGAAGGCCGGCGGAGTGCCAGCCTTCATCGGTCGACATGTCACCGACCGTTCCGGAAAGTCGCATCTAGTTGACAGTGGTCAGGCCCACCTCCGGTACGGATGGGCGATCAGAAGGGCCTTGCCTTTACTGCCCGAACAGAATCAGGAGGTATCATGAATCCGACGACCAGGCAGGACTCTCTGTCGGACGCGGTCACCAAGGCGGTGCTCACTCTGCAGCGAGGATACCTTGACAATCGATCCGATTCGGTCCGAGAACTAGCAGTCCTGCGCCGTGGCACCGGCGGGGGTGCGATGGATGCCTGGGAGCTGATATATCGGTATATCCCAGACGAACTCACCGGCTCTGGCGACGAGATCACTACGACCGAGATGAGTTTCGCCACGTCGTTAGGACTCTTCGCCTTGCACCAGCAGGGACGCTCTTTGCCGATGTTCCGTTCGCAGTTCGGCCTGGGAACAGCGGTTCGTCGACTCATTCTCAGACAGCCGTCCGCAGAAGATGCCACAATGCGCCGTTTTAAAACCCTGGGGTCGGCCTCAACCTGGAACGGTCGCGTGCACCACCTGCGCGGCGTCATCTCCCAATTACGCAGCGAGCAGGTGCCACTTGACTACGGACAACTGGCTCGTGATCTCGTCCTTCTGCAGGGCCGAGCGACCGCCGACGCGGTGCGGCAACGATGGGCCCGCGACGTGCATCGAAGCCAATCCGCAGACCCCCACGGACTTGCCGACCCGACCCTCGACAGCACTGACAGCCTCACCACTAGCAACATCAACAAGCAGGGAGAAGACCAGTGACCTTTATCGACATCCACGTTCTGCAGACAGTCCCGCCCTCGAACCTCAACCGGGACGACACCGGCAACCCGAAGAGCGCCGTCTACGGGGGAGTCACTCGATCTCGAGTCTCGTCCCAAGCCTGGAAGCGTGCAGTCCGGATGGCCGTCAAGGAGCGACTCGACCCTAGCGAGGTGGGCGTTCGCACTCTGCGGATCGTCCAGTTGCTGTCCGACCGAATCGTGGACAAGACGCACAAGGCGATCGAGGCGACGACCGCCGATGAACTGGCCGCGGAGGCATTCAAGACCCTGGGAATAAAACTTGAGAAGCCACGAACGAAGAAGGGTGAAGAGGTAGCCCGCGATGAGCAGCTCGAGCGCTCCCAGTACCTCATCTTCCTGAGCGCGGGTCAGATCGACGCACTGGCTGACCTCGTGATCGCCGCCCACGAAAGCGGCGCGAAGCTCACCCGCTCCGACGTGAAAGCAGCGGCCCAGCAGGCCAACAGCATCGACGTGGCGATGTTTGGACGCATGGTTGCGGACGATGGGGAGCTCAATGTCGATGCGGCAGTCCAGGTTGCCCACGCGATCTCCGTGCACGCTGTGGAGCCGGAGTTCGACTACTTCACGGCGGTTGATGACAAGAATGTCGATGACCAGGGCGCAGGCATGATCGGCACCGTTGCCTTCAACTCGGCGACCCTGTACCGGTACGCCACGATAAACGTCGATGGGCTGACGCGGAATCTAGGTTCAGTCAAGGCGGCACGTCGTGCCGTGCAGGAGTTCACCAGAGCTTTCGTGACGTCGATGCCAACTGGCAAGCAGAACACGTTCGCCAACCGCACCCTGCCTCACGCCGTGGTGGCCATGGTGCGCCAGGATCAGCCTGTGAACCTGGCTGGGGCGTTCGAGGTTCCCGTGGCTGGCGATCAGCGGGTTGCCGCCGCGTGCACGGCCTTGGCCGAGCATGCCGATGCGTTGGCTACAGCCTTCTCTGCCGTGCCCGACCAGGTATTCGTCGTCGGCGCCGGTCAAGAGACAGAAGCGTTGGCGAGCTTGGGGTCGGCACGCACGCTGGACGAGATGGTTGCCGATCTCGCCGACGTCGTACCGGAAGAGTCGGCATGAGCACCCTTCTCCTTCGCTTGGCGGCCCCGATGCAGGCATGGGGAGACTCGAGCCGATTCTCGCGACGTGAGACCCGACGAGAACCCACGAAGAGCGGCGTTCTCGGCATGCTGGCCGCCGCCCAGGGAAGGCGTCGAAGTGACCCGCTGGAGGATCTCGTCGGCCTTCATTTCGGCGTTCGCGTGGATCAACCAGGTGAACTCGTCAGGGACTTTCAGACGGCGCGCTCACTTGATGGGCGACGCACCATGCCATTGTCGGAGCGCTACTACCTCGCGGACGCGGTCTTCCTGGCAGCTGTGTCTGGGCCACGCCAGTTGGTGGATGGACTGGCCGAAGCTGTTCAGGCACCGCGGTTCCCGCTCTATCTCGGACGCCGCAGTTGTCCTCCGACGGGTCGGGTCTACCTGGATACGGTCGATGCAGACGTTCATGCCGCGCTGACGAGCGCTCCCTGGCAGGCAGCGTCCTGGTTTAGGCGTCGAGCCCCGAAGCGGACCTCTTTGCGTATTGTCGTGGATGCCGACGATGACCGGGAGGGTGGTTCAGAGGCCGTTCGCGATGTTCCATTGAGCTATTCTCCCGTGCGGCGGGAGTACCAATGGCGAGATGTGCGTTCAGATCTGCTACCAATCGACAACCCAGTAGGCCGCAACGAGCGGGACTACCTTGCTGCGCTGGATGGTGCCTGATGTTCCTATCGAGGATGTCCCTGAATCCCGCGCGGCGAGGAACTCGTCACCTCCTGAGTTCACGCGAACGGATGCATGCAGCGGTCCTTGCTTCCTTCCCTCCGGGGGATGGTGAAAGCAGGGTTCTTTGGCGCGTTGACGAGGCCGGGCCCGCGGTGACGCTCTACGTGGTCAGCCCACGGGAACCGGACTTTACGCACTTGGTGGAACAAGCCGGTTGGCCTACTACAGAAGCCTGGCAGGCGCGTGAATACGATCCTTTCTTGGCCCGACTGGAGGCCAATCAGAGATGGCATTTTAGGATTTCCTGTAACCCCGTGAGGCAAGTCCGACAGGAAGGTAGGCGCTCTCGCTTCCAGGCGATGCGCACTCCGAAACATATCGAAGAGTGGCTCGACGCTCGTGCAGAGCTCGCCGGATTCACGGTCGTCCCCAATGACGTTCCCGGTCATGTCAACGGGCGCGACGTCGTCGTGTCGGAGATTCAGACGCTCCGTTTCAGCAAGCGATCAGCGGGGAGTCGATCTCGCACTGTGACCATCTCCAGTGCCGCCTGTGAGGGCACGCTACGCGTGGACGAGCCAGAACTCCTGCGTCGCGCGCTTTCGGAAGGCATCGGCCGGGGGCGTGCCTACGGATGTGGTCTGATGACGCTGGCTCCAGTCTGATGAGGCCCATCCCGGGGATGCCCCCACCAGAGCTGCCGGAGCTGGTGCGTGCACAAGACCGGCTGAGCTTTGTCTACCTCGAGCGCTGCATCATTCACCGTGACGGCAATGCGATCACGGCCACCGACGATCAAGGCCAAGTGCACATCCCGGCGGCATCACTGGGAGCACTACTGCTGGGGCCAGGATGCAATGTCAGCCATCCCGCAATGATGCTCCTAGCTGAAAGCGGCTCGACCGCGGTATGGGTCGGAGAACGGGGGGTTCGCTATTACGCCCATGGGCGTTCCCTTGCGCGATCTTCACGACTGCTGCTTGCTCAAGCCGCGCTGGTAAGTAACCAGTCGAGCAGGCTCAAGGTCGCCCGCGAAATGTACCAGATGCGTTTCGAGGGCGAGGATGTTGCGTCCCTGACAATGCAACAGTTGCGGGGCCGTGAGGGTGCCCGGGTGCGTAAGACCTATCGAGAGCACGCCCATCGAACGGGGGTTGAGTGGAAGCGGCGAGACTACGACGTCGATGACTTTACGAGTAGCAACCCGATCAATCAGGCGCTGTCCGCCGCGCATACCTGCCTGTACGGGGTAACACACGCCGTTGTCGTGGCATTGGGCTGTTCGCCGGGCCTCGGATTCGTACACACTGGGCATGTGCGGTCGTTCGTCTTCGATCTAGCTGACCTGTACAAGGCCGAGATTGCGGTCCCAGTCGCATTCGATGTTGCTGCCAGAGAGCCGGAGGACATTCCCGGTGAGACGCGCAGGGCGGTTCGTGACGCCATCTATGACGGTTCGATTCTGAGCCGTTGCTCCGCCGACATCCACCGGCTGTTGCTCGGTTCAAGTGGTTTCGAGACCCAGCCAGATTGGGATCGTGTCGAACTGTGGGATGGCCGCGGTGGCACCGTCGCTGCGGGTCGGTCGTACGGGGTCGCTGAGGAGGGCCCACCCGAGTCGGTCGCACGCGACGATCAGCCTGGTGATGGTGAGGTGGACGTACCGTGGTAGTGCTCGTGCTCACTGCGTGCCCTGCCGGTTTACGTGGACATATCACCAGGTGGCTCCTGGAGATAAGCCCGGGGGTATTCGTCGGCGTGGTGACTGCCAAGGTGCGGGACCTGTTGTGGTCCCGTGTGCTGGAGTTGTGCAAAGACGGAAAGGCGTTGATGGTGCACTCCACCCGCGGCGAGCAG
The DNA here is from genome assembly GCA_047974565.1 of Actinomycetales bacterium. GTDB lineage: Bacteria > Actinomycetota > Actinomycetes > Actinomycetales > CAWJMD01 > JBDIAG01. The sequence continues at coordinate 877 of JBKECN010000043.1, read as the reverse complement.
CGACTCACCTTCCGTGTGCACCGACACGAGTGGGAGCCGGTCGACGTGGACGGTGTCTGGCTGATGCGGCGGCCTTCAGCGCCCCGGGTGGAGGTCATCCAGTCGCGACGAGGATGGAGTTATGCCAGCCGGCGGAGGAGAAGGCCAGGAAAGTGAATGCAGAACAGGTGCTGCGGATGTAAAGTCGCAGGTCAGGAAGTCCGCGCCCTGCCCGCGCAGGGATGAGCCCTCGCCGCTCATACGAGTCCAAGATCAAAGTCTCCGCGCCCTGCCCGCGCAGGGATGAGCCCGTCAGCGGAATCATGGGCCCGCAGATGACGTTCCGCGCCCTGCCCGCGCAGGGATGAGCCCAACTTCCGGTGGCCATTCCCAGGCAACTGGGCCCGCGCCCTGCCCGCGCAGGGATGAGCCCCTGAGCGGCGCGGACCTGGCCGGCGCGGACCTCCGCGCCCTGCCCGCGCAGGGATGAGCCCTGCATGCGCATCCGAAGATCGTGGGACTGCCGCCGCGCCCTGCCCGCGCAGGGATGAGCCCCGCGACGACAGGTGGGACAACAAGCCCGCGGCCCGCGCACTGCCCGCGCAGGGATGAGCCCTGGGCGAGGCGGTAGGTCGCGGACCCGGTAACCGCGCCCTGCCCGCGCAGGGATGAGCCCTGCGCAGACTGCAAGCGGACCTCGACCGGGGCCCGCGCCCTGCCCGCGCAGGGATGAGCCCGCCCAGGAGCAGCAGTTCGTCGAGGTCAACAACCGCGCCCTGCCCGCGCAGGGATGAGCCCTTGAGGCTGAGGATCTCGGCGGTCTGCTCCAGCCGCGCCCTGCCCGCGCAGGGATGAGCCCCTGTGACGTGGCCGCGAATGTCATGGGCGCCGCCGCGCC
>JBKECN010000025.1:0-2813 GCA_047974565.1 Actinomycetales bacterium | reverse complement strand
AACAATGCAGCGAAGATGGCGCTCATTCTGGGGAGCGTTGGTGTCGAGGTGTACTCGATCGCTGAGGAGAAGCCGAAGTGATCGCAGTTCAAGCACAGTCTCGTCTCGTGGACCCGCTGTGTTGGCGGCGTGCCCTCAAGTGCTTCGGGTGTGTATGCCTCTGACAAGGGAATATGGGCCAATTTCGAGACTATTCGGACACGTGTCCAGCCGTTGCGCAGTCGGGTGTGTATGATGCTCGCATCAGTGCTTGTCAACGGGGTGGTTTTGAAGGCAGGGGGTCGACAGCGACTTCTCGCGTCAAAGCGAATGGAAACGACCACGCCCAGGTCACCCACTGGCTCCCGACGAGTCGACAGCGACTTCTCGCGTCAAAGCGAATGGAAACTACGCCCTCGACCGTGAAGCTAATCACGGCGTCCTGTCGACAGCGACTTCTCGCGTCAAAGCGAATGGAAACCAGCTGGCGCTTCTCAGCGCGTCGGGGTGTGTTCATGTCGACAGCGACTTCTCGCGTCAAAGCGAATGGAAACATCAGTGGACTGATCTTCACCGTCTCCTGCTTCTTCGTCGACAGCGACTTCTCGCGTCAAAGCGAATGGAAACACCGCAAGCGCGGCGATTACCGGCTCTTCACAGTGATGATGGCGGTGCTGCCTGGTTCATGAGAATGGGGCGGAAGTCCCTGGGTGTCTGACTCTGCTCTTCACTGGCCTGTGCCCTGCAATTGATCTGTCGGCATCCAGGGGCGAGCGCACCGGCCGGACGGAGCGTGACCTGATAGGAGCTTGGCCGCGCCTCGTCACTGTGCTGTCCGCCCGACCGGCTGTTGCGTTCAGTCCGATCGACGTCGAACAGAACGGAACGATATCCATGGTAGGAACGATCAACTCCGCTGTCGTGGAGGCGGGAGAGGTCACTGGCGGGGTGGACACCCACGCCGATACCCATACTGCTGCCGCCTTGGATCATCTTGGCCGGGTGCTCGGTCAGGCGAGCTTCCCGGCCACTCGGGCTGGCTACCGCGACTTGCTGGCGTGGCTGCGGGGCCACGGCACGCTTGTCGCGGTCGGTATCGAGGGCACCGGCTCTTACGGCGCCGGCCTGGCGCGCTACTTGCGTGGCGAGGGGGTCAGGCTCGTCGAGGTCGACCGGCCCGATCGCCGTGCCCGGCGCAGGCAGGGCAAGTCCGATCCGGTCGACGCGGTCGCTGCTGCCCGCGCTGTCCAGGCCGGGACAGCAACGGGAACACCGAAGAGCCGTGACGCCGTGGTCGAGTCCATCCGGGCGATCCGGGTGGCTCGAAGCGGTGCGATCAAGGCCCGTACCGCGGCGATCAACGCGCTGCGCCAAACGATCATCACGGCCCCCGCCGAGCTGCGCGAGCAACTGGCTGGGCTGGGCTCATCAGCGCTGGTTGTGGCCTGTGCCCGGCTCCGTCCCACCGGTAACCTCACCGACCCGGTCCAGGGCGTCAAGACAGCGCTGCGTCGCCTGGCCAAACGTCACCAGGACCTGAGTGAGGAGGTCGCCGACGCCGACCGCGAACTCGAGTCCCTGATCGCGGCCACCGCGCCCCGGCTGGTCGAGCGGATGGGTGTCGGCCCCGAGGTCGCCGGTCAGCTACTGATCACCGCCGGCGACAACCCGCAACGGCTGACCTCCGAGGCAGCGTTCGCCGCGCTGTGCGGGACCAGCCCGCTGCCGGCCTCCTCAGGTCGGACCGATCGACACCGGCTCAACCGCGGTGGCGACAGAGCAGCCAACAGCGCTCTCTACACCGTCGTCATGGTCCGGATGCGCTACCACCAACCGACCCGTGACTACGTGGAACGGCGAACCCAGCAAGGACTCACCAAACGAGAAATCATCCGATGCCTCAAGCGCTACGTCGTGCGCGAACTGCTACCCCTCATCCGCGAAGCACTCGACCAGCCAGCATCCACCACCGCGGGTTGACAATCTATAGGAGCATCAATCTAAGGAACCGCTGATCAATCATGTCCCGGCTGCGGCGTACCGGATCCGGCGATCCGCTTCCCCCAGATCTGGTGATGGACGCACCAGTACACCCACGAGATCTGTGGTTGCGGCTCATCCCGCCCGACGCATCCTCACTCGGAACAGCATTAATCAGCACTTCCCTAAGCCAGGATCCGTACTAAGGGCAGTATTGGCGGAATCGGGGTGGTGGGGAATTACAAAAGGGGCCCTGTTTGGGGCCCCTTTTGTGTTGGGTTGTTCGGCGGTGTCCTACTCTCCCACACTCTTCCGGGTGCAGTACCATTGGCGCTGGGAGGCTTAGCTTCCGGGTTCGGGATGGGACCGGGCGTTTCCCTCTCGCTATAGTCGCCGAAACATTTTTGTGTTGTTCTTCTGAAACCTGTGGTTTCAGGGTTGTTTTCAACGTGTTTGTTGGTTGGGATATCGTATAGTGGACGCGATGTATCGTTTGTAGTGTGTTTGCCGCACAAGAGTGTGTGTGTGTTTGGTGTGGCAAGCGTTCGGCCTATTAGTACCAGTCAGCTCCACACATTACTGTGCTTCCACGTCTGGCCTATCAACCCCATGGTCTGTGGGGGGCCTTAACCACTCTAGGTGGTGAGAGTCCTTATCTTGAAGCGTGCTTCCCGCTTAGATGCTTTCAGCGGTTATCATTTCCCAACGTAGCTAACCAGCCATGCACCTGGTGGTACAACTGGCACACCAGAGGTTGGTCCGTCCCGGTCCTCTCGTACTAAGGACAGCCCTTCTCAAGACTCTTACGCGCGCAGCGGATAGGGACCGAACTGTCTCACGACGTTCTAAACCCA
>JBKECN010000102.1:0-41922 GCA_047974565.1 Actinomycetales bacterium | reverse complement strand
ACTTGTCACACATCGGCTTCACGCTCGGGTTGACCTTCATGAATTCTCTTCCGGGTCCTGAACGTTATGGATGTTTATTGAATTAGCGGTAGCGGTAGATGATGCGGCCCTTGGAGAGGTCATAGGGCGAAAGCTCCACGACAACACGATCCTCGGGGAGGATTCGGATGTAGTGCTGGCGCATCTTTCCGCTGATGACCGCCAGAACCTTGTGACCGTTGGTCAACTCAACCCTGAACATCGCGTTGGGCAGAGATTCGACAACTGTGCCCTCGACCTCGATGACCCCGTCCTTCTTGGCCATGTCCTCCGGTATCTCTCCCCGCCGACGCGGGGCTTGCATTCGACGAGCGGACCCGCGCAGGCTCGCTACGCTGATCCGCTGGCTCCTGACTGGTGGCGCACGTGTGACAGCAGCCCTGCCCGCCGAACCAGCCGCGGGGCGAACGAGGGCATAGAAGTGCTCGTGAACCGACTAGACAGGATACGACACGCGCGCCCGCGGGGTGAAATCGGCCCCCTGGGCTGCCAGCCAACTACTCGTCGCCCGAACTCCGTGCTGTACTCCGTCCGGCATTCCACCTCGCGGAACACCCCCTGCCGGAGGCCATCGAGATGCGGTTAGCCTAACCTAATGATCCCGACGACGGCTGGCATCGCGGTCGAGTTCCGCGACGTACCGCCGCGGGTGCTCGGCATCTCGGGGCAGATGCCATCAGACGGCGGCTCTAGCCGGGCTGGACTGCGCGCCAGGCCGGTGCTCCTCCCAACGACTCGCGGCACCCACGTCGCCAAAACCCCCCACCGCACGACCTCGAACCACCAGTCATCGGACAACGGGTCATCGGACCACCAGTCATCGGACCACGGGTCCGGGCCCCGCCTTCCCGCGGACGAGGATCTGGCTCTGGTCGACGAGTACGGTCGAGGCCTGGCTCATGGCGAGTTGCGGGCCTTGGTGGTCGAGGCGGCCCGGCATCTGCCACCCCCCAGTCGACGGGCCCTCGTCCACCTGCCGATGACCGCGACCCTGGAGTCGGTGGTGCGGTACCTGGCCGTCGTGGAGTCCGGGCATGTCGCTCTGGTCACCAGCCCGGACCGCGACCGCAACAGCCACATCCTGCGTCGCTACCAGCCGGCCCCGTGGCCGGCTGTGGCGCAGCACGGGCCGGCCCTACACCCGGACCTGGCCGTCCTGCTGAGCACGTCGGGCAGCACCGGGTCGCCGAAACTGGTGCGCCTGTCTGCGGACAACCTCACGAGCAATGCCGACGCCATCGCCGCCTCGCTCGCCCTGACCCGAGGCGACCTCGGGGTGACCAGCCTCCCCTTGCACTACTGCTATGGATTGTCGGTACTGCACGCTCACCTGCGTGCCGGGGCCGGCGTCGTGCTCACCGGCGAATCGGTACTGGACGAACGCTTCTGGCAACGGGTCGGCCAGCACGGGGTCAGCACCCTGGCAGCCGTCCCGCACACGATGGACCTCATCGAGCAATCCGGGCGCCGACTCGACGACCTGACCCGCCTGCGACTGGTGACGGTCGCCGGCGGCCGACTCGCCCCAGCGACCGCCGTGCGCTGGGCCAGACGCGGCGAGCGCAGCGGCTGGCAGCTGGCGCTGATGTACGGCCAGACCGAGGCGACCGCCAGGATCAGCATCCTTGACCCGGCGCAGACCGCCGATCACCCCGACTCGGTGGGGCGCCCAGTTCCGGGCACCCAGGTCACCCTCGACCTGGGTGCGCCAGCCGCCGACCCAGCCCGTGGGGTGGGCGAACTCGTCGTGACCGGGTGCGGGGTGATGCTCGGATACGCCGAGCACCCCGACGAGCTTGCGCTGGGGCGCACGACGACCCGGCTGCCCACCGGTGACCTGGCCCGGCTCGACGATGAGGGCCGCATCCACATCGTGGGGCGCGCTCGCAACCTGTCCAAGATCATGGGGCTGCGGGTCGACCTGAACGCGGTCGAGGCCGCGCTCACCGCCGCTGGCCTGACCGCCTGCGCGCTCCCCTGCGACGACGAGTTGCGGATCCTGGTGGATGACCCACTCGGCAACCTGGCCAGGGCTGGTGATGACCCAGCTGCGGGCTGGCAGGTCGGTGGTGGAGCAGACCACGTCGGGAATTCAGCACACAGGTTCCCGGACGCTGTGTGCCCGGGCGCTCACCCAGGCCAGGCCAAGGGCGGCTGCGCCGGCCGCACCCCCGCAGTGATGATCCAGGCTCGGGCCACCGCGGCACGGGCGGCGGGACTGCCCCCCGCTGCGGTGCGCGTTCTGGTGACTCCTCTTCCCCGCCTGGACAACGGAAAGATCGACCGCAGCGGATGCGCCGCACGCGTCGCCGATTCCCCAGCCCCGGCAGGGCAGGCGGTGGTTGCGGCACCTGAGTTGCGGCCACCCGGGAATGGTGCGGCCATCCGCGAGGCCGGTGTCGGCGCGGTGGCGCAGATCGTCGCCTCAGCGCTGGGGGTGGAGGCACCCGGCGTGGACACCGAGTTGAGTTTCGTCGACCTCGGCGGGGACTCGCTGTCCTACGTGCAGGTCTGTGTACCGCTTACCACCCTGGTGGGCCCGTTGCCTCGGGGCTGGCATCAGCGTCCACTGGCCGACCTCGTCCCACCTCACCGGCCCGGTCGCTCAACAGTCTCCTCGGCACCCGGAGCACTCGAGCCCACCGACCTGCCCGGCGAGGCGTCCACTCGAGGCAACGCGCTCGATGGATCTCCCCCTTCCGGCAAGTCGCCCGGATCGTCGGGTGGCTCAGCAACACCGGATGACTCAGCAGCACCGGCGGGCCTATCGAAACCGGACTGGGAGTCAGCGCCAGGGCGGGCGACGGCGCTCTCGTCCGCCTCGGCCGATAAGCCGATTGCCCGATCGCCCCTCGAGGCACCCTGGGACCTCGAGGCCACCGGCAACCCGACCTCGGGCGCGAGCGCTGCGTGGCAGTCCTGCACCACCGACGTGGAGACGCCGATCCTGCTGCGGGCGATCGCCGCGGTGATGATCTGCGGCACCCACGCCGGACTCTTCTGGCTACCTGGAGGCGCGCACACCCTGCTCGCCGTCGCGGGCTTCAGCGCCGCCATGTTCGTCCTGTCCGCGCCGGAGGCCGGGGGGCGGTGGCGGGCGGGGCTGCGCACCGCCGTCGGGATCGCGGTGCCCACCGCCGTGGTTGCCGCGATAGGTCTGGCCTACGGACGATACGGCTGGTCCAACGTGGTGCTCAGCACGTGGCTCATCGGGGATGTCAGCTACGGCCGTCACAACGAGTTGTGGTTCGTCGACGCGCTGCTGAGTTGTCTCCTGCTGACCCTGGCGTGGCTGGCGGTGCCCGCGGTGGCCCGGCGGTGGCTGGTGGACCCGTGGCGTCCGGCGATGGCCTGGACGGTGCTGGCCCTGGCGCCCCGGTTCGTCGTCCTCGACCTCGCCGACGGCACCGTGCGCGGCATGCTGCCGACCGTTCTGTGGCTGTTCGCCCTGGGCCTGACCATCGCCCACGCGAACACCCCGACCCGTCGCGCCCTCACCCTCGCCGTCGCGGCCCTGGGCTGTTATGGCTTCTTTCCGGACGATCCGATGCGCAACGCCACCATCTTCACCGGGCTGGTCGTGCTGACCCTGGTGCCCCGCATTCGGGTGCCGCGCCCGGTGATACCGCTGGTCGCGACCATTGCCTCCGCCTCGCTCTACATCTACCTCGTGCAGTTCCACGTGCTCGATCTGGCGCGGGTCTGGACGGCCGGCCCCCTGGCGGCGACGGTTGCCGCTGTCGTGGCCGGCGTGGTGACCTGGCGGTTGGCCGACCGACCCGTCCGGCGTCTCCAATACCGGTTGGTTCCCGCGCGTGGCCCACGTGTGGCCCGGATCACCGCGGACCCACCCCGTACCCAGTCCCGATCCGGCAGTGCCAGGATCTGAACCGATCGAGAGGATCCCCACCCGTGCCCACCCCCACCCGCCGTCGGCTGCTACTGGCCGCCACCGCCGTCGTCACCTCGCTGGCCCTCGCCGCCTGCGGTTCAGAGCCGGACGCAGGCAGCGCCGACAGCCAGACGAGCAGCAACCCCGAGGCCCTACAGGTGTACTCGTCCCAACACAAGAACGTCACCGAGGCGTGGGCGGCGGGCTTCACCGAGCAGACCGGGATCGAGGTGGAGATCCGGTCCGGACAGGACTCCTCGATGGGCCATCAGATCGTCGAGGAGGGCTCGGCCGGGCGCGCCGATGTCTTCCTCACCGAGAACAGCCCGGCGATGACGGTGGTTGAGCGCGCCGGGATGCTGGCTCCTGTGGATCCGGCCACGCTTGCCCAGGTGCCCGCCGATCTCGTCCCGTCGACGGGGGCGTGGACGCCGGTGGCCGCCCGGGCCACGGTCCTGATCTACAACACGCAGGAGATCAGCCCCGAGGAACTGCCCGCCTCGATGATGGATCTGGCCGACCCGCAGTGGAAGGGCCGCTGGGGTGCGGCCCCCGGGGGCGCGGACTTCCAGGCCATCGTCGCCGGAATGCTCGCCACCCAGGGACGCGACGCCACCCAGGCCTGGCTGGATGGGCTGGCCGAGAATGCGCAGGTCTACCAGAACAACATCGCCACGATGAAGGCGGTCAACGCGGGCGAGGTGCCGGTCGGGATCATGTACCACTACTACTGGTACCGCGACCAGGCCGGCGATAAGCAGGGCAGCCAGAACACTGCCTTGCACTACTTCGGGAACGGCGACGCAGGGGCCTTCGTGAGCCTGTCCGCCGGCGGGGTGCTGGCCAACGCACCGCATCCCGAGCAGGCCCAGCAGTTCCTCGCCTACGTCACGAGCGCTGCGGGTCAGCAGGTACTCGTCGACTCGGGCTCGATGGAGTACGCGGTCGGTAGTGGCGTCGCCTCCGACCCGGCCCTGCCCCCGCTGACCGACCTCGGTTCGGCCGTGGTCGACCCGTCCTCGCTCAATTCGGACGAGGTCATCGAGATGATGACGAATGCGGGCATCCTCTAACGCGTCCAGGGGCCCGGCGCACTCACCCGATGACGGTCGACCGGCCCCCCGGAGCCGTCCACGGGTCAATCCGCCAGGTTCCCCGGTGGCTCTGGTGGCGGCCATCGCGGTGGCGGTCCTGACCCTGCTGCCCTTGCTGGTCATCGTGGGGCAGGCGGTGTCCGTGCCCTTCGGCACCGCGATGGACTTTCTGGTCCGGCCACGGATCGCTGGGCTGCTCGGCAACACCGTGCTACTCATCCTCACCTGCGTGCCGGCGAGCGTGACCCTCGGGGTGGGGGCGGCCTGGCTGGTGGAGCGCACTGCCCTACCCGGCGCTGGGATCTGGCGGACCTTGCTGCTTGCCCCGCTGGCGGTGCCTGCCTTCGTCAGCGCCTACGCCTGGATCTCCTGGCAGCCCCAGTTGACCGGACTGTTCGGGGCGTGGCTGGTGACGACCCTGGCCTACTTTCCATTCGTCTTCCTCCCCGTCGCGGCCTTGCTGCGGGCGTTGGACTCCGGGGACGAGGAGGTGGCCAGGTCCCTGGGGCTGTCTGCCCCGGCGGCGGTAGTGCGTGCGGTGCTGCCGCGACTGCGTCCGGCGATCTGCGGCGGTGGGCTGCTGGTGGCGCTGCATCTGCTGGCCGAGTACGGGGTGTTGGAGATGATGCGATACCAGACCTTCACCACCGCGATCCTGCAGCAGTACGCGATCGGCTTCAACGGAGCGTCCGGGTCGCTCCTGGCCACGGTGCTGATCGGCCTGTGCCTGGTGGTGCTGACCGTCGAGGTGGTGCTGCGGGGTCGCAGCCGGATCGCCGCCCTCGGCCCTGGTGCGCGACGACCACCGCAGCCGCACCATCTCGGGGCGTGGACCTGGCCCGCCCTACTCGCCCTGAGCGCCCTGGTCGCCTTGTCCTTCGTGCTGCCGGTCGCCTTGGTCGCGCGGTGGCTGGTGGCCGGTGTGGCCTCCGGCCGAGTGGTGATCGACGATGTGCTGGCGGTGACCCTGACCACGGTGGGGCTGGCGGTGGCCGGTGGGCTGGCGGCCACCGTCGCGGCGCTGCCTGGCGCGTGGCTACTGAACCGGCGAGGCTCCTCGGCCTCGGTGCTGCTGGAACGGGTGACCTTCGTGGCCAGCGCGCTGCCGGGCGTGGTGGTGGGTCTGGCGTTGGTGACCCTCTCCGTGCGGTGGGCGCCCGGTTTGTACCAGAGCGTTCCCCTGTTGGTGCTGGCCTACGTCATTCTCTTCCTGCCCCGGGCCATGGTGTCCCTTCGCGGGGGCCTGGCTGCCACCCCACCCGAGTTGAGCGAGGCCTCGCGTTCGCTGGGCCACGGCGGCACCACCACGTTCGTGCGGGTGGTGCTGCCCCTGGCGTTGCCGAGCGTGCTCACCGGCTTCGTCCTGGTCGCGCTGGCCGTCTCCACCGAGCTCACCGCGACACTCCTGTTGGCCCCGACCGGCACCCAGACCCTGGCGCTGTCGTTCTGGTCAGCGAGCAGTGAACTCGATTACCTCACGGCGGCCCCGTATGCCGCGGTTATGGTTGCCTTGTCGGCGCCGCTCACCGTGGTGTTGCGCCGTCAGATCACGGAGGGATCGTGAGCGAGGTTCTGCTGCGCGGCGTGTGCGCCGGCTATCGCGGATGCCCGGTGCTGACCGGCGTGGAGTTGGCCGTGCCCGCGGGCACCACCACGGCCGTGCTGGGCGGCTCGGGTAGTGGTAAGACCACCTTGCTGCGGGTCATCGCGGGTTTCCTGCGGCCGGATGCCGGGTCGGTGGTCGTGGGTGGCCGGCAGGTCGCCGGGGACGGGGTGTGGGTGGCTCCGGACAAGCGCGGGATCGGCTACGTACGTCAGGACGGCGCCCTGTTCCCGCATTTGAGCGTTGCTGACAATATCTCCTTCGGGTTGGCGTGGCCGCGCCGTCGGCACCGTGGCCGGGTCATGGAGTTGCTCGAACTGGTCGGGCTGTCGACGGAGTTGGCCGGGCGCCGCCCGGATCAGCTGTCCGGGGGGCAGCAGCAGCGGGTCGCGCTGGCGCGAGCGTTGGCGCCCGGGCCCGAACTGGTCTTGCTGGACGAGCCGTTCTCCTCCCTGGACACCGCGCTTCGAGCCAGTACCCGCGAGGCGGTGGCCCGGGCGTTGCGGGCCGCCCACGCCACCGCGATCCTGGTCACCCACGACCAGGGCGAAGCCCTGTCCTTCGCCGACGAGGTGGCGATCCTGGACCACGGGCGTTTCACTCAGGTGGCCGCTCCGCGCGAGATCTATCTCGAGCCGGCCGACGAGGCAGTGGCCGCCTTCCTCGGCGAAGCGCTCCTGCTGCCCGGCACCGCGGACGGCGCGCTGGTCTCCTGCGCGCTAGGCGATCTCCCGGTTGCCCAGGCCCACCGCGGCGGCCCACGCGGGGCGGTACGTGTGATGGTGCGGCCGGAACAGCTCAAACTCGCTCCCCTCCAACCAGGGTGGCCGGGCGCGCAGGTGCGCGGCGTCTCGTTCTTCGGGCACGACGCGGTGGTCGAACTCGACCTGCCTGGCTCAGCCGGCATCCGGGCACGGGTGCTGGGTCATGAGTGCCCACGCGTCGGGGATACCGTTCGGATCGAGGTGAGCGGCCCGGTCCGGGCCTTCCCCGGCGACGCCACTGCTCCGCCGATGTCCGCGGTCAACCGGGCCACTGCCCCTACGAGCGCCGACTGATCCCCCACTCACGCGGCGGGGTGGCGCGTGGGGTGCGGGACTTGGGCGCCCTCCACACGGCCGGAACGAGGGCCTGCCCAACGTCGCTGTCGCGGCGTCCGGCGCCGGCGAAGGCTCAAGGCCCAGGCCGCCGTGCGGTCCACGTTCTGAGGCGTGACTTCGGGTCCGTGGGGCCCTTCAAGTTGGTTCGCTCTTCAGCCGGGATGGCAGAGGCCTGGGTCGGGGTGGACCTGATCGCGATGGCGGGTTATCCACAGGACGAGTCCAGGGCCGGCGACCGACCGTCGATCCCAGTTAGCCTCCACGTGAGATCTATTGGAGGGTGGGGAGATTGGCTGACGGCGATGGCGGTGCGTCGCACCGCGAGGAGGGTGGTCGTGGGCTACCGATGGCGGCGGATGGGACGGGGGAAGTGGAATGGGTGTCGCCGGCCGTGATCCGGTTCAGTCAGAGCACGGTGAGCGGCCCGACCTATCTCAACGCGCACGAGATGACCTTGGCCGACCTGGAGCAGTCGATGCGAGATCACGGGTACCGCAGTGAGCCCATCGACGTGGTGCGGATGCCTGACGGGCAGTTGACCAGCCTGGACACAGCGAATCACAGGGATGCGGCCGAGGTAAGAACGCAGAGGTGCAGCGATGACGGTGACAGGTGAGGGCGGGGCCTCGCCCCACGTGGCGGAGGCGTTCGCGGCGCACATCGCGGGCCCGCAAGAGAGCACCGCGTTGAGGTTGTCCCACGCCCTGCACGAGATCGGCGAGACCCGCCGGGCAGAACTACTACGGCTGTTCGCCGAGCGCGGGCAGCACACCCGCCCCGCCCCCTGGTGGGCAGCGGACGCGGTCTGCCACCTCAGTCTTGACCTGCCCCAGGCCCAGGGACCAGGCGAGTTGTGGTTCGACCCATTAGAAGTCAGCATCGGGCTGGTCGAACCCTGGATCCGAGATCCCGGCACCCCACCCGCCCTGTACGCCAACATCCCCCTCTTTCACGGCTGGACCACCCTGGACCTGGTCGCCGACTGGCAACTACAAGGCGCCCACCAGATCGCCCACCACATTCCCGCACACCTGGCACACCTCACCGGCGAGCAAGCAGACGACTACTGCAAACTCTTCAGCAAAGGCATAACCGAGTGGGGATCCTGGTCGATTCTCCTGGAGACCTACGGTCGGGAGACCTGCCGCAGGATGTGGGGTAGCCCGATCGAGCAGTTGGGCGGGTTCGGCCCCAACGAAGGTGAGATGGAAGTGCTGCGCCTGGCAGAGATCCACCCCGGCCCACCCCACGAGAACGAAGCGCTCGGAGAGATCTCCGACATCATCGCGATGAACCTGCCCTTTCGCACCACCGCCTCAGTCCAGTCAGGCCTGTGGCAAGGAACCGGAACGCTACCGCGAGTATGGCTGGGGTAGAAATCCTCGGATCATTCTGCTAGCGCCCGTGCCGCCCATGCCCTTTCACGTCGCCACCTCAACGACCGGCATTTTCCCCCGTTCTCGTAGTATTCCAGTTCCCTCTGCACCGAAACTCCCTTGCGAATCTGGACGTAGGAGACAAAAGCCACGGCTAAGGGATCAGGATGGACGTGGTCACCGTAGCCGCCGCAATCTGAGCGGTAACAACGGCTTCAATCGCCTAGTACGTCGGATCAACAAGGGCGATCGCAGTGGGGGCGGCGATAGCGTTTCCTGCGGGCTCGCGGCTTTGAGCCGCTGGGCGGCCCGCGGCAACTCCAGGCAGTCCCGGCGGACGAGACGGTGGCGACTCACCTCGACCTGAGTGTCGGAGTGCCGGTCCTCCTGCTCCATGGGGTCACTCAGGACGAGACCGGGCGCGGCCTCGAATGGTTCACCGCCTGGCACCGACCGGACCCGGTGTTCGACGTGGATGCACAGGTGCTCGCCCACGCGCCCCAAACGCAAGCCAGCGGCTCGACAGTGGGTGGGGGGCTCATGAAACGCCGGCGATCTCGCACGCGCAGGCGAACTGGCGAAGAGCTCGCTCACTGCTCGGCACGGCTCCGGCCCCGACCTCCGGGACAGACACGCCTCCATCCTGAGCAGTCGCGGGCGCCGCGTCCGCTCTCGTGCTTCGGGTTGGACCGCCTCCGGCTGAAACCTCCAGGCTGAACACACGGATCTCCCGCATCGCTCCTTCACAACGACATTAGGTTAGGCTCACCTAATTACTCCTGGAGGAAGTGGAAGACATGACCCGAGGACCGGCCCTGGCGATGGTCGTCGTCGCCCTGGCAGCAACCCTGGCCGCCTGCACCACCGGCCCCACCACCAGCAGCGACTCCGCCTCGCAAGCGGCCGCCAGCGTCAGCCAGGCGGACATGGGCGCCTTCCCCGTCACCATCGAACACGCCTATGGGGCCACCACGATCGAGTCGGAGCCGACCCGGGTGGTGGCTCTCGGCTGGTCAGATCCCGATGTCGTCCTCGCCCTCGGCGTGGTACCCGTGGGGGCGAGCAAGACATCGTGGGGAGGCACGCCGAACGGTTCGACGGTCTGGTTCGACGAGAAGCTGGCCACCATGGACGGCGCCCAACCACCGACCCGGGTCGACGACACCTCGTCCGGGATCGCAGGCGCCCTGACCGACATCGCCACTCTCAACCCGGATCTCGTGCTCGCCACCAACTCCGGGATGACGCAGGACGAGTACGACAAGCTGACCGCGCTCGGCGTCCCGGTGGTGGCATATCCGGGTGAGGCGTGGATGACCTCGTGGCGGGACAGCCTCGACCTGGTGGGCCGCGCCCTAGGACGCAACGCCCTGGCCGATGAGGTCCAGACGCAGGTGGAGCAGACCTTGACCGACGCGCAGGCCGAGCATCCCGACCTCGTCGGCACAAGCGTTTTCGTGTCCTGGGTCGATCCCACCGACGCCTCAAGCATCGGCGTCTACGGCGACAACCGGGCCACTGTGCTCACCGAGGTCGGGATGATTGAGCCGGCGTGGGTCGAGGAGATCACCCAGGGCGCGGCCTACGGGACGATCTCCGCCGAGCGGGCCTCGACTCTCGATGCAGACCTGGCCTTGATGACCGCCGAATCGCAGGCCGAGGCAGACGCCATCGAGGCGGACCCCCTGGTGACCCAGATCCCCGCGGTTGCGGCCGGAACCGTGTGGTGGGATCTACCCGATCACTCCACTGCCTACGCCCTGGACGTGGCCACCCCCCTGTCGTTGCCCTACATGGTGGACCATCTGCTCCCCGAACTCGACGAGGTCGTCGCGTCCCGGTGACCAGCCCTGCCGCGCCGGCGACGACCCGCACGGAGCCGTCCGGATCCGACACAACCAGCGGCGCCCGTGGTGGAATGCTCTCTGGCACTACGATTCTCGCTGTCGCCACGGTCGTGACCGTGCTGCTGTCGGTGTCGGTGGGGTCCGTGGGCGTCGTGGCCCCGTGGGCGGCGTTCGATCCCGGCGATGCCTCGCACGCGTTGGCCTCGGCCCGCCTGGAGCGCACCATGACAGGGCTGTGCGTCGGGGCGGCATTGGCGATGTCCGGAGCCTTGCTCCAAGGCCTGACCCGCAATCCCCTGGCTGACCCCGGACTCGTCGGCATCACTGCCGGAGCCACGATGGGAATGGTCGCCGCCGTCTCGATCTGGAGCGCGCAAACCCTCTCCGGTCAACTCGCCTTCGCCTTCGCCGGGGCAGCGCTCGCGGCACTGGCAGTCCACCTGCTCGCCGGCGTCGGCTCACGGGCGGCCACGCCGACCCGGATCGTCATTGCCGGGGCGGCCGTGACCGCTGCGCTGACCAGTTGGATCACCGCACTCCTGCTCACCGATCAGGTGGGCTTCGACCGGCTCCGACTCTGGATGGTCGGCGGCCTGGGCTCGGGGTACCAGGCCCTGCTGAGCGTCGGTCCGACGATGCTGGCCGGCGTCGTGCTCGGTTTGCTCGGCGTCCGGCTCCTGGACACCCTGGCCCTGGGGGACGACTTGGCTCACGCCTTGGGCCGCAACGTCGTGCGGGATCGCCTCCTGATCGGTACCGCGGTCGTCCTGCTCGCGGGTTCGGCCACGGCGGCGGCCGGTCCGATCTCTTTCGTCGGCCTCATCGTCCCGCACGGCGTGCGGGCCATGGTGGGTTCCAGTCATGCTCGGCTGCTGCCGCTGTCCTTGGGTTGGGGTGCCGTTCTTGTCGTACTCGCCGATACCCTGGGGCGGGTGATCGCCCCACCCACCGAGGTACAAGTGGGCATCATGACCGCGGTGATCGGCGTGCCGGTGTTCTTCGTGCTTATCCGTCGTGGAGCGGGGATGCGTTCATGACGCGGTACCCGGTGACCACCTCGCACGCCACCTCATCGCAGACATCCTGGCCCTGGGAGTCCATGCGGGCGATCGAGGCCGTCACCGCGGCGCGGCGAATCCCGCGTCGTCGCACCTGGCTCGTTAGCGCCGGTCTCGTGGTTGCCCTGGTGGCCGCCTTCGCGGCCCGAGTCTTGCTCGGGGACTACACCTTCACCCCTGGCGACGCGGTGAGGATCGTTCTGGGAGAGAAGCTTCCCGGCGCTGACTTCATTCTTCTGCACACCAAGTTGCCACGGGCCGTCCTGGCGGTGCTCGCCGGGTCAGCGTTCGGTGTGGCTGGCGCGATCTTCCAGGGTGCTCTGCGCAACCCACTGGCCTCACCCGACATCGTGGGGGTGGCAATGGGCGCCAGCGCCGCGGCGACGTTCGCGATCATCGAGTTGGGGCAGCAAGGGGTCACCATCGCCGCGTGGGCCGCGGGTGGCGCCCTGGCGATGGCCGCCATCGTCCGCCTGGTCGGCGGCTCGGGACAGCGGCTGATTCTTGTCGGAGTGGGCGCAACCGTCGCGCTCCAAGCCGTCGTGCAGTACCTGTTCACGCGCGCCGATCAGTACGACGCACACGTGGCACTGCGCTGGTTGACCGGCTCGGTCAGCTACGCCACCTGGCCCCAGATCACACTGGTGGCAACCGGTCTCCTCGTGCTGTTGCCGCTCGTGGCAGCCCTGTCGACAAGCCTCGGCGTGGTCGAGCTCGGCCCGGAACTTGCGACCGGGCTGGGAGTCGGCTCGCGACGGACCGATCTCGTCCTCGTTCTCGCAGTCTTGCTCGTGGCGCTCGCGGTCGCCGTGGCCGGGCCCATCGCCTTCGTGGCATTCCTGTCCGGGCCGATCGCGCGCGGCCTCAACGGCGGCAGGCTCACGCTCGTCGTTGCCGGGCTGGTGGGCGCGCTACTCGTGGTGGCGGCGGAGTACCCGGCGGACTATCTGTTCGCGGACGTCAACTATCCGGTCGGGGTGATCACCGGTGCACTCGGAGCGCCCTGCCTGCTCTGGCTGCTGGCCACCGGCAACCGGGTCAGGAGCAGCCGATGATGACACAGTCCGCAGCCACATCCCGGCTCCGCGCGGACAACCTCACGCTCGGCTATGCCGACCAGCCGGTCGTCCAGAGTCTCGACCTCGCCGTTCCGGACGGTCAGGTCACCGTGATCGTGGGCGCCAACGGGTGCGGCAAGTCCACTCTGCTTCGGGGCTTGGCGCGGCTCCTACGCCCGAGCGCAGGTGCGGTGCTGTTGGATGGCCACTCGATCCATCACCAGCCGAGTCGCGAAGTGGCCACGGTGCTGGGGTTGCTGCCACAGAATCCCGTGGCACCGCAAGGACTCACAGTTGTCGACCTGGTCGGCAGGGGTCGCTACCCGCACCACACGCTGTGGCGGCGCTGGTCGAGCCAGGACGACGAGGCCGTCGCTCGCGCACTCACCATGACCGGCACCCTGGACCTGGCGGGGCGGCCGGTCGATGAACTCTCCGGTGGTCAGCGCCAACGGGTCTGGATCGCCATGGCGCTCGCGCAAGAGACGGATCTGGTGCTGCTGGACGAACCCACCACCTATCTCGACGTGACACATCAGATCGAGGTGCTCGACCTGCTCGTCGATCTCAAGGACTCCAGGGACGCCACCGTCGTCATGGTCCTGCACGACCTCAACCTCGCGGCCCGCTATGCAGACCACCTCGTCGCGCTGCGCCAGGGACGTGTCGTGGCGGCCGGTCCGCCAGCCGAGATCGTTACCGCGTCAATGGTTCACGAGGTCTTCGGACTACAGGCCGAGATCATCGAAGACCCCGTCTCACACACCCCGCTGGTGATTCCACTCGGGCGACACCACCGCACCCGCGGGGATGGTGACCCGGATCGGTGAGGCGACCGTGGGCCCGCGCGATGGTGGGCGCTGTCCGTTGTCGACCTATCGGATGGCGAACCACCTTGGAGCCGACGCGAGACCGGTGGCCACCGCGTACAGATCGGACGACCACCCGTCGCTCTTCACACATTCACGCAGGGGACCGCACGCATCAGACTCATCACGCCTCACCTCAGCCTCACTCAACTGCGGAGGCGGCGATGCCATCCAGCAGGACGTCCAGGCCGTACTCGAAGGAGTCCCCGAATCGATAGTCAGGACGCATGGCGTGCTCGATGGTGAAACGCGCCAGGTGCGGATAGTCGTCTATCGCGATTGCCTGCGCGATCTCGGCCACCGTTGCGGGTGAATCCTCGCCGCCGACAGGCAGATTCGCCTCCTGGATAGCGAAGCCGTAGACGTAGCTGTCGAGCACGGCGTACGCGTGCGCCGTGAGTTGCATCGACAGCCCCCCGCCGAGCAGACATCCGAGCATGGCATCGTGATGCCGGAGGGTGGCCGGCCCGGGGTGGCGGCGAGACTCCAACAGCGGAACCGACCAGGCATGGGATGCAAGCACCGCACGCGCGGACAGGCAGCGCCGACGAACCGCCTCGCGCCACGGCAGCGACGGGTCGGGCACATCGATGCGGTCGAAGACCTCGTCCACCATGGCGTCCAGCAGCGACTCCTTGCTGTCCACGTGGTGGTACAGCGACATCGGCTTCGCGCCGAGCCGAGAGGCGAGGGCTCGGATGGTGAGGGCGTCGATGCCGTTCTCGTCGGCGGAGGCGATCGCCTCCGCCAGAATCCGCTCGCGGCTGAGCCGGGGACGGCTGGACTGACCTTCCGGCATGCACTCTCCCACTTCGCATTGACGTTCCGTACTAAGTACGCTTACCGTTAACCACATCAGTACTAAGTACGAGAGTACTTCACCACGTCCCCAGGAGGACCCATGGCACTCGAGAAGCCCCTGATCCCCACCGAAACGACCCGATCGAGCCCCTCGGTGGCGAGCCAGGCATCACACGCCGCCGAGCCGCGCATCGAGCGGTTGCCGTCGAGCATGCTCGCAGTCGCGCAGAATCGATACGGCTCCACGGATGCACTCGAAGTGACCACACGCCCTCTCCCCGAACCGGCACCCGGTCAGGTACTGCTGCGGGTGCACGCCGCGGGAGTCGACCGGGGCGTCTGGCACCTGATGACCGGCCAGCCATATCTGGTGCGCGTCTTGGGGTTCGGGCTTCGACGCCCACGCCAACCGGTCCGCGGGAATGACGTGGCCGGCGTGGTGGTCGCCATCGGGGCCGGGGTCGACCGTCTGGCGGTGGGTGATCGGGTCTTCGGCCTTGCCGATGGCTCCTTCGCCGAATACGCCGTGGCCGAGGCCGAGAAACTGGTGCCGGTACCAGATGGCCTGACCCAGGCCGGCGTCCTGGCTGCATCGGGCATCGCTGCCCTGCACGCGGTCGAGGACGTCGCCCACGTGCGCTCCGGCCAGCGCGTGCTCGTTCTCGGCGCCTCCGGCGGCGTCGGATCCTACGCTGTGCAGTTCGCGGTGGCGCACGGAGCGAAGGTCGCCGCGGTCGCCAGTGGCGCCAAGGCCGACTTCGTCCGTGGCCTGGGCGCCGACCACGTGCACGACTATCGCAGCGTGGATGTCACCTCCCTGCCGGAGACGTTCGACGCCATCATCGACGTCGGTGGGCGGACCCCGCTGCGGCGTCTGCGCCGGGTGCTTGCTCCCGAGGGCGTCCTAGTGATCGTCGGGGGCGAGGGGGGTGACGCGTTGACCGGCGGGTTGATGAGGCAGATCAGCGCTCCCGTGCTGTCGCTGTTCTCCCGTCAGCGCCTGACATTCTTCATCGCTCCCGAGCATCGCGACCCCTTGGAGCGGATCGCAGCCCACGTGGCAGCGGGGCGCGTGCAACCCGCGCTCACCCACGCCTACCCGTTGCAGGACGCGGCGCGGGCGATCGACGACCTCGTCGCGGGCCGGATCGCGGGAAAGTCCGCCATCGTCCCGGACCCTCGATCGTGATGTTGTTAGGTCTGAGAAGTCAGCCCTGACACTCACGTCCGACACCGCACCTGACAGGGGTCACCTGGAGAAGCGACACCGCCTCTCTGTCAGGCTGTTCCGACCCAAGAGAGTCGCCGCGCGGGTCAGTGCACGATCGGCTACCTACTTAAGGCCAGCGGCACCCGTTCACCACGCGCGTGCCTGGCCGGGGCATGGGGCCCGGCGAAGACCAGCGTGTGCTGGACGGCGAAACTCATGACGAAGAGCAGGATCTCGGTGAGCAGCTTGGCCACCAGCACCGGCAGCACAGCGCTGAGCGTCTGCACGAGAAACACATTGGCCGCCAGCAACACCACGGCGAGGGCGAGATACCGCGGCAGGGTACGTCGAGCGGATTCTCGCGAGGCGAAGACGAGGCGCCGGTTGGCCGTGTAGTTCACCGTCAGGCTCAGGCACCGAGCCCCGATCACTGACAGCGCAATGTGCCCCGTGGCCGCGAAAAGCGCTGCCATCGCGACGAAGTCGACGACGAATCCGAGCAGTGACGAGGCCACGAAGGCCGCCACCGGCGCGAGCACGCGCACCGAGTCCCGCACCGGCCGAAAGTGGGAAGACTCGTTGCCCGCCAGGTAGACGGTATCGATCTCCACCCAGTCCACCGTGAGCCCGGCCCGGGAGGCCGCCAGCAGCATCCGCAGTTCGTATTCGAACCGGTCGCCCTCGATGCCGCAGGCCCAGGCCAGGCTCCGGTGCGGGTAACCGCGCAGCCCGGTCTGGGTGTCGGGCACGTTCAAGCCGCTGACCAGCCTCACCAGATGTCGGCTGAACTCGTTGCCCACCCGGCTGCGGGCCGGGACCGTTCCGGTGAACCGTCGGCACCCCAGGACGATGTCCGGCCCGGCCTGCGGGTCACCCGGATGCAGGGCCGCTGCCACCGCGAGGATGTCGGCGGGCAGGTGTTGGCCGTCGCTGTCGGCGCACACCACGTCCTGCCCGGCCCGATTGGCCATGATCCACTCGAAGCCGGTACGCAAGGCAGCACCCTTGCCGCGATTGGTGGCGTGGGTCAGCACCCGGGCCCCGGCCGCCGCAGCAGCCGAGAAGATCTCGGCGTACGCAGTGCCGGAGCCGTCGTCGACGACGATCACCTCGGTGATCACAGGCTCCGGATCAGTGACGCCGCGAGCACCTGCGCCCGCGGGCAGGAGCGCGGTGGGCAGAGCGTCGAGCAGCCGGATCAGGCGCCGGTCCGGCTGGTAGGCGGGCACGAGCAGGATCACGGCGGATCACCCGGCCACGTAGATGATGTCGCTGGTGCCCCGCTCCTGGCCGCGACCGAGCGGGTTGTTCACCAGGGTGTCGTCGAGCACCATCGTCGACGAACCCCCGCCGTCGAGGTTGTACGCCACCTGCGCCTCCTGGTCGAGGAAGATCTGGGCGAACTCCGTCATGGTGACCCCCCGGCTGTAGCCGGAACTTCGCCCGTCCACGACGATCATCAGGAAGGTGTTGGGTTCGATCATGCCGATACCGGTGCGCGGCTGGTTCCCCTGGACGGAGTGGTTACCGAAGTTGGTGTCCACCTCGATGCTCTCGATACCGCTGCGGATGCTGCCGTTCTCGACCAGACCCGGCCCGAACGACCAGGCGCACCAGGCACCGTCGGCGACAAGAGCGTCTGCGCTGGTGGTCGTCTCGTCGTACAGGCGCATCGTCCCGTCCGAGTACAGGGCCAGCCCCTCGCGGGCCGGTACGTCGCGATAGGCGACCCCGTTGCGTACCACGATGCCATCGGTGCGAAAGCCGTAGTAGTCCCCGTTGATGGCCAGGGCGGCACCCACCTGGGCGGCGATGGTGCTCGGATCCGCGGTGATGGACTGGCCGAAGTTGTCGCCGGCGAAGGCGGACCGCACGATGGTCGCGTCGCTGACCTCGATGGTGGCGACGTAGCCGGTGACCGTCGAGCTGCCGGATCCCGTTGTGTACGTGGCGATGTCGATCTTCGCCGTGTCGCTGCGGTACCCGGTGGAGGTGAACTGCCCGTCTGCGGCCGCCTCGGCGACGGACACGTTCTCGGCAGTGATCGTGGAGGTGCCGGCGACGGCCACCTTGTCGAGCAGGTAGCGATCGGCGGCCCAGGCTCCTGCACCCCCTGCGCCGGCGAAGATCGCCGCGACGCCGCCGAGGAATGCTCGGCGACCCAACCGGGAACCGCCCGCAGGCTTCTCCGGATCGTCGTGTGGGGCTGGCCGGTTGAGGGTGGGCGCGCTCATGGCCGACCACCGCCGAACCCACCGCCGGAGAACTCCCCCGCGGTGACCGTACCGACCTCGCTGCCGTCGACCACCACCGTGTACGTCTGTCCGTTCTCGATCCCGTCCACCGAGGCGACGATCGACTGGACAGCGCCCACCGTCGTGTAGGTGGCCAACACGTCACTGCCGGAGACGATCTGGACTTCCTGACCCGCGGAGACGTTCTGGCTCACTGCCACCCAACCCTGGCCGGAGGCGTCACCTGGAACCTCTGCCATCCCCGAGCTGCCCGCGGCGATGAGTGAGCCGCCGTCCACGGTGATCTCGCCGTTCGCGTCCAGCGCGCCATTGCCTTGCCCGGTCGGGCCGTTCACCACGGTGGTGCCGCCGGTGATGATGAGGTTGCCGTTGGAGTCCAGGCCGTCGCCGTTACTGGTGACCGTGTGGGTACCGCCGGAGATGGTGAGCGCGGTCCCCGTGGACGCCTCACCGCCGCCGCCACCGCCGGTGGAACTGCCGCCGGCCGAGACGTTGATGCCGTCGTCGCTGGAGGTGACATCGGTGGTGCCGCCGGCCAAGGTGACGGTGGAGCCTTCGAGCCCCTCGTACGAGGAGGCCACGGTCACCGACCCGCCCTCCACGACGAGATCGCCTTCGGCGTGCATGCCGTCGTCGCCGGCCTGGATGAGGATCGTGCCATCGATAATGTCGATGTAGCCGACGGTGTCGTCGGTCTCGTTGTCGGACTTGATGGCGTCCCCGTTGGCCCCGATGCTGATGTCGCCGCCGGAGATGATGACGTAGTCCTTGCCGCGGATGCCGTCGTCCATGGCGGCGACCTTGATCGTGCCGGACTGGATCACCAGACCGTCCTTGCTGGCGATGCCGTCGTTCGCGTTGCCGGTGACGTTGAGGGTTCCGGTTCCGGCGATGGTGAGGTCCGCCATCGAGTAGAGGGCCGCGTTGGGGGCGTCGGTGTCGTCCGTCTCGGCGTACGTCCCGTCCACAAGGGTGTTCTCGGTCCCATCGGCGAGGACGACGACCGCCTCGTCGGCGGCCGTGATGACGAACGGCGAACCCTGTGAGGCGGTGATCGAGACGCCGTCCAGGACGAGGCGGACCTTCCCCTCCGCCGCGGAATCGACGACGATGTGCCCGTCGGTGAGCGTCCCGGAGAGCACGTAGGTCCCGGGGGTCGTGATGGTCACCGTGTTCGCGTCCACCGTGACGCCGGAGGTGTCGGCGCCGGCGGTGGTGGTGGCATCGTCGGCCAGCGTGATGGTGGTGGCTTCGGCCGCGTCGTAGTCGGCGTCGTCGGAATCGGCATGCGACTCGACGTTGTC
This sequence comes from Actinomycetales bacterium, assembly GCA_047974565.1. Taxonomy (GTDB): domain Bacteria; phylum Actinomycetota; class Actinomycetes; order Actinomycetales; family CAWJMD01; genus JBDIAG01. The sequence goes on along the minus strand of JBKECN010000102.1, from coordinate 22,416 downwards.
GGCCAAGCTCGCGACCGTGGACGTGGCGGCGCCGCTGTCAGTACCGGAGCCGGTCCCGGCACCGTCGGCTGCGGCCGTGCCGCAGGCGGCCAGGCCGGCGATGAGTCCGAAGGCTGCGGCCGAGCGAACTACTCGGTGGCCGAGCAAGGAGGTCTTTCGCATGATGAATATCCTTGTTGTCGTGTGACTTTCGATTTCACGCCGCAGAAGGGCGCGATGGGGTTCCGAGCCGCTCGCCGGATTGACGGGCAGGCTCAGCCGAGCAACTGCTGCAGCACCCGGTGCCATTTCAGATGTCGCAGATCGGGGCGTGTGAGCAACAAGCCGAGGCCGTACTTGCTCAGGCCGATGGGGCGGTGGCCCATCCGCCAGAGGATTCGATCCGCGTCGGAGGCAACGGCCCCGGATTTGGTCTCAACGACCATGAGGCCGCCGAGGCCAGGCGGGACGGACGCGCCGCTGGGGGCGGCGAAGCTGAGTCGACTGTCGAGGGTGACTCGAGCCGCCTCCCGACCCGGTAGATGCAGGGTGATCCGCCGGTACTCGTTGACCAGAGACTGCTCAAGTTCTGCGGGAGCCTCGATGCTGTTACGAGACAGGACATCTGAGATGAAGGCGAGCGCGAACCGGTCCAGGCCGAGGCCATCGTGCTGCACCCGGTCCTTGACGGTGAGGCCGCGCGGCCCCCGGGTCTTGACCTCCAGGTACGAGCCATCGGTATCGAGGTAGTGCCGGGTGCGGACCTTGAAGCGGCGACGGCGACGCTGGCCCGCGTCGTAGAAGCAGTCCAGGTCGGCGGTGTCGTAGTACTCCGAGCGGTAGCCGAACTCCCGATGTCCGTCGATCCGCAGCACCCGGGCACCGACCGGCCCCAAGCCCCGGACCAGTTGGCCGGCGTGCGCGACGGGAACGAGGTACTTGCGGTCCACCCGGGTGGTGAGCGCGGCATCGGCGACGAGTTCGTCGAGGGCGATGGTGTCGAGATCCTCGACGATGTCGGCAGGCCCCACGGTGAGCGTGCTCATCGGGTTGCCTCGCCGGCCGGGGCCCGCCGGTCGGCCGGAACCGAGGCCGCAGCCATGGTCGCCGCGGCCGGGCCGGGGATGAGTTGGGCCGGCTTGCGTCGGGCTGAGTGGGCCGATTTCTTGGGGTGCGGTACCCGCACTGCCACGTGGGTGAGGTCGTTGGCCAGGTCGACCTTGAGCACCTGCACGTCCAGGACGGTCCCGAGCAGGCTCTCCAGGTGCCCCAGCAAGGCGGCCTCGTCGACATAGGCCCGGTCCAGGACGAGTTCCTGGCGGCGCCCGGTCGGCGCCAGCCGGGGGTGATCGCCGATCCACATCACCACGACGATGAGCGCCATCAAGGCGATCACCAGCGGCTCGTTGGCCGCACCCAGCCCGCCGAGCAGGCCGAGGGCGAGAGCCGCGAAGTAGTAGGCGATCTCTCGCTGGGCCAGCTCGTCCGAGCGGAGCCGGATGATCGACAGCACCCCGAACAGGCCCAGCCCCAGACCCGCGGTCACCGTGGCCGTACTCAGCGCGGTGGACACCGCCAGCACGCCGACGTTGACGCCCAGGTAGGCCACGACGAGGTCGCGGCGGCCATGCCGGGGAACGAAGAGGGCGGCGACGAGGACGATGACGGCGACAAAGTTGGCACCGATAAGCGCGAGCGACATGAGGTGAACTCCTGGTGTTCGACGTGACACCAACAGTTAGCCGGACGCTCATCCACTGCTCATGTGTACTGCCTGAACGAAACCTGTGAACCGCAGAACGGTCGCCGGGGACACTCCCGCGCACGACCACCGGACACAATGAACACCTTTGCGTCCCACAGACACATTTCTGTTCACCAGGCTGGACGGGCCAAAGGCGCACACGCAGGGCGTCCACCGACTGGGGCCCGTCCCTCTCCGTGTGGCGGGGGCCTCAGTCCAGGGGAACCGGGGCGATCCCGAAGGGCTCCAGCCCGGCGACGCCGCCGTCGTGGGCGGTGAGCACCCAGATGCCACCGGCGTGTATCGCCACGGTGTGCTCCCAGTGGGCGCCGTGCGAGCCGTCCTCGGTGACGACGGTCCAGTCGTCGGGGGCGGTGAGCACGTCCGGCGAGCCGATCGTGCACATCGGTTCGATGGCGATACACAGACCGGGCCGCAACTTAGGGGTGCGGCCCTGGACCCGATAGTTCATCACCTCGGGTTCCATGTGCATGGCGGTGCCGATGCCGTGGCCGGTGTAATGCTCCAGAATCCCGAAACCCTCCCCCACCGAGTCCTCGATGGCCGCGCCCACATCACCCAGGGTGCGGCCACCGGCGCAGGCGGCGATACCCGCCCAGAGTGCCTGACGGGTGGCCGCAGACACGGCGAGATCCTCGGGTGCGGCGCTGGAGTCACCTCCGCACACCACGGTCACGGCGGCGTCACCGTGCCAGCCGTCCACCACGGCTCCACAGTCGATTGAGACCAGGTCGCCCGCGGCGAGCACCCGGTCGCCGGGGATGCCGTGGACGATCTCCTCGTTCACCGAGATGCACGTCACCGCGGGAAAGGGTGGGTGTCCGTAGCCGAGGAAGTTCGACGTGGCTCCCGCTGCCGAGATCGTCTCGGCAGCGGCAGCATCGACCTGGGCTGTGGTGACCCCGGGCCGGGACGCCACCTCACAGGCCGCTGCGAGGGCGTCGGCGACCACCAGCCCGGCCCGGCGCATGATCCGGATCTGGTCGTCGCTCTTGTACTGGATGCGGTCTCGCCGAAACATCGCCTCAGGGCCTGCGAGACGGGCTCAGGAAGCGGCGTCGAGCGCGCCGAAGATCCGGCCGGACACTTCGTCGACCTCGCCGAGGCCGTCCACCTGGACGCGCAGCCCCCGGTCTCCGTAGACCTTGAGCAGCGGCTCGGTCTGCTCGCCATACACCCGCATCCGGTTGCGGATGACCTCCTCGGTGTCGTCCGCGCGGCCCTCGATCTGAGCTCGGTTGAGCAGCCGGCCGACCACCTCGTCGGTGTCGACGACGAGTTCGAGCACCTGCTCCAGGGGGTGTTCCTGCTCGGCGAGGATGCCGTCCAGCTCGCGGACCTGGTCGAGGGTGCGCGGGTAGCCGTCGAGCAGGAAGCCGTTGTCGCAGTCGGCCTCGGCCAGCCGGTCGCGCACCATGGCATTGGTGATCTCGTCCGGAACGTAGTCACCCGCCTCCATGATCGCCTTCACCTTGAGGCCGAGCTCGGTCTCCTCGGCGACGTTCTTGCGGAAGATGTCGCCGGTCGAGATCGCCGGGATGCCATAGTGCTCGGCGATCTTCTTGGCCTGGGTGCCCTTGCCGGCGCCGGGAGGTCCAACGATGAGCAGACGCATACGGTGATCGTCCCTTCGTCACTGTGCCGGATTCGCCACGCCGGGAATCACGGATGAGCCACTATGTCCGGCCCAGCGTGGTGACGCAACCTTGCCGGGCCAACCGATCCGGATGCCTGCGCGATGCTGTTCGACCGGAGCGTGCGCCACTGTCCGATCGGTCAGGTCGCGCCCAGGACCGCTCGGGCAGGGGTGGCCGCCGGAACAGACGACGGACCCCGGCGTGCGAGCTGGTCAGGGCATCGGCAGATCCCGCAGCGGAACCGTTTCACCGGTGTGCTGTTCGCTCAGGTCGGCCAGCGCCTGGCGGATCGTCGCCGCGTAATAGTGGGATCCGCGCAGGCTGGGATGGATTCCATCGGCCTGCAGGGCGTCGGGATGGGCGGTGACCGTGGCGTGCCAGTCGGCGATCGCCACGTTGGATCGCCCGCCCGCGACTCGGGCGACGACCTCGTTGTCCGCACCGGAGCGGCTGGTGCCGTACTCGTTGACCAGGACGACCATCCGGTCGGGGCCTAGCGCATCGAGGATCTCGGTCATCGTCGCCTCGTCCATTCCCGCGTTGGTGCCGAAGTCGAGGACCACGGCCCGACGGGTCTGGGGTCCCTTCTTCTGCACCGCCTCGAGACCATCGCCCCAGCGGCGGTTGGACTTGGCGTCGATCCGGATGCCGGGCAGGTAGTACTCCAGGGCGTGCACCCCGCCGACCATCACCGAGTCGCCGAAGGCGTCGATCTCGTCCCCGGCCGGCATGGCGAAACCCTTCGCCGCAGCTGCCGGGTCGAGGGTGAGCACTCCGGAGGTCGCGGCACCGACCGCGGAGTCGTCGCTGGTGGCGGTCTCGTTCCGCTTGAGTTCCTGCGCGGTCGAGGAAGTGGTCGGGGCGGTGACCACGGTGACGACGAAGGCCCCGCACAGCACCGCGACCACCGCGAGGGTGGCCCGCCGCCGCCCGCGGGGCAGGCTCAGCACCCGGTGCCGGATCGTGCGGGCGGTGGCGCGAAAGCCGTTGCGGCGGATCGGCATCTCGACGTACCGGAACGAGGCCTCCGCCAGGCCCAGAGTGATGGCCACGGCAAGCCCCCGGGTGGCCACGAAGCCGAAGGTGCCGATGGCCGCCGGCACGAGTTGGCCGACGATGAGGATGACCGGCCAGTGCCACAGGTAGATCCCGTAGGAGCGCACCCCGAGCCAGCGCACCGGTGCGGCGTCGAGCACCCGCTGCAAAGGGGTGCGGCGACCGTCGACGGCTCGGTCGATGGCCGCCACCAGCAGGACGCCGGTGGCCAGGCAGGCGAGCAGCATGCCGCCGCGGAAGGTGAACGTCTGGTCATTGGCGCCCAGCAGCAGGAGCAGGGCCAGCACCGCACCCGCGGCAGGGGTGGCGTACCGACCCCACCGATCACGCAGATCCTCGATCCGCATCCGCTGCGGAGCGGCCCAGGCGAAGGCGAGCGCCGCCCCGATCATCAGGCCCATCAGGTGGGTGTCGGTGCCGTAGTAGACCCGGGTGGCGTCCTGGCCCGGGTGATACAGCGCCCCCATGGCCACGGCGGAGGCGAGCGCGAGGGCGAGCGCGATGGGTGCCCGATGCCGCGGCAGGACGGTGCGCACCAGCAGCACGGTCAGCACCGGCCACACGAGATAGAACTGCTCCTCCACCGCAAGCGACCAGAAGTTCATGAAGAGCACCGGAGCGGTGCCGTCGAAGTAGCTGGCTCCGGCCGCGATCTCCAGCCAGTTGGTCGAGAAGGTGGCCGCGCCGAGCACCTGCCGTCCCAGATTCACCACGAGGTCGGAGCTGACCATCCGTGCGGTGAGGCTGGCTCCGGCGATGACGATGAACAGAGCCGGCAGCAGACGCCGGGCCCGGCGCACCCAGAATCGGGGCGCGTCCAGCCGACCGGTCGAACTGACCTCGTGAACGAGCAGGCTGGTGATGAGGAACCCGGAGATGACGAAGAAGACGTCCACCCCGAGGAAGCCGCCGGGCAGCCAGCCCTCGTGCAGGTGGAAGACGAGGACCGCGACGATTGCCAGGGCGCGCAGGCCGTCCAGTCCTTCGAACCGGGCACCCTCGCTGGTCGAGGGCGAGTCTGCTCGCGGCATGCCGTCGCGAGCCCGTGGGGAAGCCGGCCGGGCAGCCGGTGACAGCGTGGTCACGCGCGCGAGATTACGCGCGCCCGGGTCGGCCATTTGTGAGGCGCGCCGGGAGTGTCCTGTTGGTCAGGTGCCGGACTTGCCTGGCGCGCTTTCTGCAGCGCACGCGTGTTGGCTGCCAGGGCGCCCGATGTCGAGCACTTTCGCGGTGCTGCGTGGAACAATCGCCACATGTTTCGATCCCTCTCCGGCAGAGCGGAAACCGCCATGCAGGCGAGGATTCTGGCGATGCTGCGCGATGAGGGGACGCACTCGCGCGTCGATCTGGCCCACCGGCTCGATGTCTCACGCACGACCATCGCCACCGAAGTGGCACGGCTCTCGGAGTTGGGGCTGGCTCGCGAGGCCGGGCAGGCGGCCTCGCGGGGTGGGCGCCGCTCGACCATGGTCGACCTGGTGCCGGACATTCGGTTCGTCGGGATCGCCATCGGAGCCACCGGAATGTCGGTGGGTGTCACCGACGGCAGACTGAAAGTGCTGGGCCAAAGACAACGGACCATCGATATCCGTCACGGGCCGGAAACCGTCTTGGCAACCGCCTTGCAGGAGGTGCGCCTGCTGCTCAAGGACCTGGACGTGGCCCATGTCTTCGGATGCGGAGTCGGTGTACCGGGGCCCGTCGACTTTCATCGCGGAGTCCCCGTCTCGCCACCGATCATGCCCGGCTGGGATCGCTTTCCGGTCCGCGATGTGGTCTCCCGAGAACTCGGCTGTCCCGCCGAACTCGACAACGACGTGAACGTCATGGCGGCCGGCGAGCAGCATTCCGGCGCGGCCAGCACTGTCAAGGATTTCCTCTTCGTCAAGCTCAGTACCGGCATCGGCTGCGGGATCGTCGTCGACGGGCGCATCTACCGGGGAATGGACGGGTGCGCCGGCGACATCGGCCATATCCGGATCGATGACTTCGGGCCCAGTTGTGCGTGCGGCAACACCGGATGTCTGGAGGCGTACGCGGGCGCGGCGGCTTTGATTCGCGACGCCACCTCCCTGGCCCGCAGCGGGCAGTCCGAAGAGCTGGCGGCGATCTTTGCCCGGCAGGGCTCGCTGGGCTTGGAGGACCTGGCCACCGCGGTGAGCAAGGGGGACCCGCACGCAGCTCTGCTGATCAAGGATGCCGGCCGGCATATCGGTCACGTGCTGGCGAGCCTGGTCTCGTTCTTCAACCCGGGCCTGATCGTCCTGGGAGGCAGGCTGACCGGCGTCGGCCACGGCATCCTCTCCGAGATCCGGGGTGTCACGTACCGACGCTCGCTTCCCCTGGCAACGGCGAACCTGCCCATCGCGTTGAGTGAGTTGGGGGAGAACGCCGGCGTGGTCGGGGCAGCCAGGATCATCAGCGACTCGGTGTACGCGCCAACGCTGTCCTGAAGGGTCGTAGGCCGCCGCAGCCGGCTGGCCCCTCTCGCGTGGTCGCGCCACGACCCGACCTGGATCTGCCGGACCTGGTCGGGCAATCCCCGCCGGTCATCGATCACGGACGCCTGACCCTAACCAGGTATATCGAACCTAACGCCCGTCTTTTGCCGTCTATCTGCCTAGTTTCGCAAGTTACTTGCGAAGTTTGCTCAGAAGTATTGACGTGTCCGGGATCACACCCATAACTTCGGCCATGCAACTTCCCGGCCCCGCCCGAAGGAAAGAGGACCGTCGTGAAGAGTCGCATCCTGGCTGGTGTCATCACCGCCCTGACCACAGGTGGCCTGATCGTTCCGCTCGCCGCTACCGCCGCGTGGAGCGCGCCCCCCTCGGCGCAGCGACCACCGAACGAACAGTTCGAGAAGGTGACGCTCAACGCCAGTCCGGGTGAGCCGATGGACCTGGCCGTGCTCCCGGACGACAGCGTCCTGCACACCACCCGCGCCGGCGTCATCTGGCACAACGACGCCAAGACCGGGGTCAACTCGATCGCTGCCGAACTCGAGGTCTACCGCCACGACGAGGAGGGCCTGCAGAGCATCGCCCTGGCTCCCAACTTCGACTTCCGCAAGAACAACTGGGTGTACCTGTACTACTCGCCCGTGCTGGACACGCCAGTGGACGACCCGGCCACCCCCGACGTCAACGAGGGTGATGCTCCCTTCGACGGTGAGGCCGCCGACTTCGCCCCCTTCGAAGGCGCGATCCGGCTGTCCCGGATGAAGTTCATCGACGGCAAGATCGACACCTCGACGGAGCAGCAGATTCTCGATGTCCCGGTCGATCGTGGCATTTGCTGTCACGTCGGCGGCGACATCGTCTTCGACTCGGCGGGCAACCTCATCCTCTCCACCGGAGACGACGGTAATCCGTTCTTCTCGGACGGCTTCGTGCCTATCGACGAAAGGCCCACCCGTAATCCGGCCTTGGACTCCCAACGCACCTCGGCGAACACCAACGACCTGCGCGGCAAACTGCTGCGGATCACCCCCGGCAAGACCGGCGGCTACACCATCCCGGCGGGCAACCTGTTCGCACCAGGCACACCTGGCACCCGACCCGAGATCTACTCCATGGGATGGCGCAACCCCTTCCGGATCGAGATCGACCCCACCACGGACGTGCTCTACGTGGCCGACTACTCCCCCGACGCACGAACCGCGGACCCCACTCGCGGTCCCGCAGGGCACAGCAAGTGGGCGATCGTACGCGAGCCTGGCAACTACGGCTGGCCATACTGCGCCACCGCCGAACTCCCTTACGTGGACTACGACTTCGCCACCGGAGTCTCCGGAGAGCCATTCGACTGCGCGAACCCCGTCAACGACTCCCCCAACAACACCGGGCTCACCCAGTTGCCTGCGGTCACCCAACCCGAGGTCTGGTACACCTACACAGCCTCAGAACAGTTCCCGGAGTTGGCCACCGGCGGCCTCGGGCCGATGGCGGGCCCGGTGTACCAGTACAGCCGAAAAGCCGCTGGCGGTCGCAACCCCGTCGCCTGGCCGCAGTACTACGACGGCACCCCCCTCTTCTATGAATGGACCAGGGACTATGTCAAGGCATTCTTCGTCGACGAAACCGGCCTGAGCCGCATCGAACCGGTGCTGGGCTCGATCATCACCGACAACCCGATGGACCTGGAATTCGGGCCCAACGGCGCCCTCTACATGCTGGAGTACGGCGACGGTTTCTTCTCCGAGAATCCCGAGGCCCAGCTTTCTCGGATCGACTACATCGGCCGGGACGGCAACCACTCGCCACAGCCCGCCGTCAGCGCCGAACCGACCACCGGGACAACGCCCTTGACCGTCGCCTTCTCCAGCGATGGGACGACGGACCCCGATGGAGACCGACTCAACTATGCCTGGGACTTCGATGGCAACGGGTCGATCGACAGCCGGGCGCAGAATCCGACCCACACCTTCTCCGAGGACGGGGTCTATCGAGCCACGCTCACCGTGACGGACGTCCGCGGCCGGCATCGTGGCAAGCACGCGTCCGCCGACATCGAGGTGATCGTCGGAAACGCCACCCCGGTGGTGCAGTTCATCACTCCCCAACCCGGCGACACCTTCACCTTCGGCGACACGGTTGCCTACGAGGTCACGGTCACCGACGACCAGCCGGTGGATTGCGCACGGGTAGAGGTCAGTTACGTGCTGGGTCATGACGAGCACGGCCATCCGCAGTCGACGGCGTCGGGCTGTATCGGCACGCTGTCCACCACGGTTCCCAGCGGCCACGACCCGGCCACCGATGACCTCTCGGGAGTCTTCGTGGCCGAGTACACAGACCCGGGTACCGACAACGTCCCGCCGCTGACTGGGAGCGCCGAGGTGGTCCTCGAGCCGACCACCTGATGCGACACATCTCACCGTCCTGACCGTTTATGCAGGCAGTGCCCGTTGTGGGAATAGCGCGCGCAACGGGTGCTGCCTGCTGGACAATCTTTGAAAGACTACTTACGTAATTATCCAATCTAGTTTCGCTTTGACTCTTGACTCACTCGAAAGTGTGTCAATACGCTGCTACCAGTGATTGACATCACAATCAGGCGTTGACGGCGTCACCAAGTTCTCTCTCATGCGCGCGGGCGGCCAGCCGGCGGCCCGACGCCCTGTGCCCTCCTATTCCCCCAACAGCCAGTCCCCACAACAGCCAGTCCCATCACAGCCAGTCCCCCCACAGCCAGCACCGGCAGGAGATGTCAGATGCCAGACACAGCGGCAGGCCCCCTAGGCGCCCAGAAGCGCCGCCCTCCGCTGCTGCGCATGCGCGGGATCGTCAAGCGCTTTCCCGGCGTGCTGGCGCTGGGCGGCGTCGACCTCGATGTACGCCCCGGCGAAGTGCATTGCCTCCTGGGGCAGAACGGGGCCGGCAAGTCCACACTCATCAAAGTGCTGTCCGGCTCGTACCAGCCGGAGGAGGGGGAAATCACCTGGGAAGGCTCGACTGTCGCCCTGGGCAAGCCTGAAGCGGCCATGGAACTCGGAATCTCCACCATCTACCAGGAACTCGATCTCGTCGACGGCCTGACGGTCGCCGAGAATGTCTTCCTCGGCCACGAGCTCTCCAGCGCCGGCGTGCTCCAGCGAGGTACCGCCAACAGTCGAACCGACGAGATTCTCAACCGCCTGGGTCACGGCGAGATCGGTTCAGGGCGTTCGGTTGCCTCACTGTCACCGGCCGCCAAGCAGATCGTCAGCATGGCTCGGGCACTGTCGCACGAGACCAAGCTCCTCATCCTGGACGAACCTTCGGCCGTGCTCGACCAGGAGGAGGTCGGCAACCTGTTCCGGGTCATCCGGGGGTTGACCGCCGAAGGCGTGGCGATCGTCTACATCTCCCACCGGCTGGAGGAGATCCGTGAGATCGGCGACCGCATCACGGTGCTCAAGGACGGTCGCACGGTAGGCACCGACCTGCCGGTGGCCGGCACTGCCACAGCGGAGCTCATCAAACTCATGACGGGCCGCGACATCGAATACGTCTTCCCGCCCCGGCACCGACGATCACGTCCGGACGAGGTGATCCTGCAGGTGCAGGACCTCACTCTGGAGGGCGTCTTCCGGCACGTCAGTTTCGCGGTGCATGCCGGTGAGATCGTCGGCCTCGCAGGGCTGGTGGGTGCCGGCCGGTCGGAGATCCTGGAGACGCTGTACGGAGCCCGACCCGCGAGCTCGGGCGAAGTCACGGTCAAAGGCAAGCGGTTGCGCCGAGGCTCGGTGCCGGCGGCAGTCGCTGCCGGGGTGGGGCTGTGCCCGGAAGAGCGCAAGAGCCAGGGGCTCCTGCTCGACCAGGCCGTCTACCGGAACATCACCATCTCCTCGCTCAGACGGTTCGCACACCTCGGCATGCTGAACAGCGCTGCCGAACGACGACGCGCCGAGGAATTGTCCGCCTCCCTGGACGTACGGCCTCCAGGCGTCGAGCGGCCGGTGCGCAACCTCTCGGGTGGCAACCAGCAGAAGGTGGTGCTGGCCCGCTGGCTGTTGCGCGAATGCACCGTGCTGCTCCTGGACGAGCCGACCCGCGGCGTGGACGTGGGCGCGCGCGCCGAGATCTACGCCCTGATCAGGGATCTGGCCGACTCGGGAGTTGCCGTGGTGGTGGTTTCCAGTGAGGTGGAGGAGGTCCTCGGCCTGGCCGAACGAGTCCTGGTCGTCCGTGAGGGGGACGTGGTCTACGAGGGCCCCGCAAGTGACATCGACGAAGCCCGGGTCTTGGACCTGGTGATGGAAGGAAGCGCGGCATGAGCCACACCCCGGACCAAGGGGCCGCACCCCATCGCAGCGGCGGGGCGACCCTGGACACCATGGACAAAGGCGGCGGCACCGACCCGGCAGAGGTAGCCAAGACGTCGCCACCGAGCCTGGTGGACCGACTGATTCGCGGCGGCGCCGGCCAGATGCTGGGGCTGGTCCTGGCACTCGTCCTGCTCTGCATCGCGGGAGCAGTCACCGCCGGTTCACGGTTTGCCGATGTCGACAACGTCCTGACCATCCTTCGCCTCGCCGCGGTGGTCGGCGTGGTCAGCGTCGGAATGACATTCGTCATCACCGGCGGCGGGATCGACCTGTCGGTCGGCGCCATCCTGGCCCTTTCCTCGGTGTGGTGCACCACGCTGGCGACGCAGACGATGGCCACGAACGTCCACTGGATTGTCATGGTCTTCACCGCTTTGGCGGTGGGCGCGGGCTGCGGGCTCATCAACGGGCTACTCATCGCGTATGGAAAAGTAGTGCCCTTCATCGCCACCCTGGCGATGCTCGCCAGCGCCCGAGGACTCGCAGAGATCATCTCCCAGCGGCGCACTCAGATCGTGTCCGTGCCCGGCTTCCGAGAGTTCTTCAACGCCAGCATCCTCGGCGTCCCACTGCTGGTGGTCATCTTCGCCCTGGTAGCGGTGATCGGCTGGGTCCTGTTGAACCGCACCACGTTCGGCCGACGCACGGTCGCAGTCGGCGGCAACCCGGAGGCGGCCAGGCTGGCCGGGATCAATGTCAGCCGGCACACGGTCATGCTCTACGTCCTCGTCGGAGTGTGCTGCGGCATCGCCGCTCTCATGCTCGTCTCGCGGACCACGACGGGAAGCTCCACGCACGGCACCCTGTACGAACTCGACGCCATCGCCGCCGTGGTGATCGGAGGGACGCTTCTGTCCGGCGGGCGGGGAACCGTGGTGGGAACAGTGTTCGGAGTGCTGATCTTCACCACCCTGACGAACGTCTTCACCCTCAACAACCTGTCGATCTCAGCGCAGTCCGTGGTGAAGGGACTCATCATCGTGCTGGCAGTGCTCCTGCAGCAGCGCTTCGCCACGAGATCCCATACCTGACCCCGCGTTCGACGCGGTCTCTACTCGAGGCCGCGCCGTACGCCTGCATCCCCCTACGTGAAACCGGTCCATCAGCCCGCAACTCAGGAGTACTCATGTTGATGCACAATCGCACCCGCCCGGGACGTCGGCTTCGCGTCAGCGCTGCCCTCGCGATAAGTTCCCTGCTCGCTCTGACCGCCTGCACAAGCAACACACCCGCCTCACAGAGCGACGCCGGCGGCTCCGCCGCTGCGGCGTCCGGCGCCAATGACGAGCCCGGGGAGACGGTCACCATCGGCTTCTCCGCTCCCGCCGCCGACCACGGATGGATGGCGGCGATCACCAATGCCGCTCGGGCAGAAGCAGATCGCTACGACGACGTGGATCTCAAGATCACCGAGGGCACGAACGACGTGAACCTGCAGATCAGCCAGGTGGAGACGCTTATCAATGACGGCGTGGACGTCATCGTGCTGCTGCCCTTCGACGGCGCCGCGATGACGCCGGTGGCCATGCGCGCCATGGAGGCCGGGATCCCGGTGATCAACGTGGACCGGGAGTTCGACGACGCCAACGCGGCCCGGGTGACGGTGCTGGGTGACAACTACGGCATGGGAGTCTCGGCCGGCCAATACATCTGCGAGCAGGTCTCGGACAAACCGAATGCCGTCATCGCCGAGATCGCCGGCATCGACTCGCTCCCCCTCACCCAGGATCGTTCCCGCGGCTTCGCCGACGCCCTGCAGCAGTGTGGGCAGAATGTCGACAACCGGGTCGCCGGTGACTTCACCGTCGAGGGTGGTGAGCGAGCCGCGTCGAACCTGTTGCAGGCCGCTCCCGCCATCGATGCGCTCTGGAATCAGGACGACGACCAGGGCGTCGGTGTGCTCGCCGCGATCGATAACGCGGGACGGGATGAGTTCATCATGGTCGGCGGCGGTGGCTCGGCCAACGCGATGCGATCGATCCAGGCAGACGACAGCGTGCTGAAGGCGACCGTGGTGTACCCCTCGACCCAGGGAGCCGACGGGATCCGCCTGGCCCGACTGTTGGCCCAGGACAAGGCCATGGCCGACCTGGTCGAGGTCGAGGTGCCCCGCAACGTGCAGTTGTACGCCCCGGTCGTCGACAAGGACAACGTCGACCAGTTCATCGGATCTGCCTTCGAGTCCTGATCGCGGCCGCGCGTCAGATCGGCCCGCCGTCACAGGAAGCAGGTAGGACATGGACCAGGACAGCACACCGCTGCGCATCGGCATGGTCGGGTACGCCTTCATGGGAGCCGCCCACACCCAGGGCTGGCGAGGGGCTCGCCACTTCTTCGACCTTGCCCGCCGACCCGAGCTCACCGCGCTGGCCGGCCGGAATCCGGCCAGCGTGGCCGAGGCAGCGCATCGTCTGGGTTGGCAGGCAGGGGTCGTCGGCTGGCAGGCACTGGTGGATCGCGATGACATCGACCTGATCGACATCTGTACCCCGGGTGACACTCACGCCGAGATCGCGGTGGCCGCCTTGCAGGCGGGCAAGCACGTCCTGTGCGAGAAGCCCCTGGCCAACTCCGTCGCCGAGGCCGAACTCATGGCCCAGGCTGCGGAGCTGGCCTGCGATGCCGGGGTCAGATCGATGGTCGGGTTCACCTATCGCCGGGTCCCGGCCATCGCCTTGGCCCGGCAACTGGTGGCAGCCGGCCGGCTGGGCCGGATTCACCACGTCCGCGCCCAGTATCTGCAGGACTGGCTCGTCGACCCGGCGGCGCCGATGTCGTGGCGCCTGGACAAGGTGAAGGCAGGCTCGGGCGCCCTGGGTGACATCGGCGCCCACATCATCGACCTGACCCAGTTCATCACCGGGGAATCCATCGAGAGTGTGACCGCTGCGATGGACACCTTCGTCACCGAACGACCGATGCCCGGCGGCACCGCGGCCAATGGTCGGGGCAGGGTGACGGTGGACGACGCAGCCGTCTTCCTCGCCCGCTTCTGCGGGGGCGGGCTGGCGACCTTCGAGGCGAGCAGGTTCGCCAATGGCCGCAAGAACGCCATTCGAATCGAGATCAACGGCTCGGACGGCAGCCTGGCCTTCGACTTCGAAGAGATGAACGTCCTGCACTTCTTCGATTCCACCGAGGACCAGCTGACCGCAGGTTTTCGGCGGATACTCGTCACCGAGCCGGACCACCCCTATGTCTCGGCCTGGTGGCCACCAGGCCACCTGCTCGGCTACGAGCACGCCTTCGCCCACCAGGCAGCAGATCTGGTCACCGCGATAGCCAAGGAACATGAGCCGAGCCCCTCATTCGCCGATGGCCTTCGGGTGCAGCGAATTCTGGCGTCGGTGGAGAAGAGCGCCGAGGACGGAGCGTGGGTGACGATCGATCGAAGGTAAGTCCCTACGGCGCGAGATCACCTGAAGCCGAGGGATGCTGACAACGCAGGGAGCCCATTGCTGCCGGGCCCGGCCTGCGCAGGCCGCTGAAACCCCGACAACACCCACCGCGCACGCCGAGCGATCTGGACGAGGATTCGCGAGAGCAACCCGAGACCACCCGACCCATCGCGTCGCCCCACCACCGGCGCGGGCAGGAGGACAACGATGACCCGACCGATCACTCTCTTCACCGGCCAGTGGGCCGACCTGCCATTCACCCAGGTGTGCCGGCTGGCTGCCCAGTGGGGATACGACGGCCTGGAGATAGCCTGCTGGGGAGATCATTTCGACCCGTGGGCAGCAGTCGCCGACGAAGACTACGTGCCGGCCAAGCGCAAGGTCCTGGCCGAGCACGGGCTGAGCGTCTACGCGATCAGCAACCACCTCAAGGGTCAGGCGGTGTGCGACGACCCGATCGACGAACGGCATCGAGACATGCTGCCGCCACGGATCTGGGGAGACGGCGATCCGGAGGGGGTGCGACAACGGGCGGCCGAGGAAATGAAGATGACCGCTCGGGCAGCTCGCAAGCTCGGCGTCGACGTGGTGGTCGGATTCACCGGATCGGCGATCTGGAAGTACGTGGCCATGTTCCCGCCCGTGGCGCAAGGCTTGATCGACGCCGGCTACCAGGACTTCGCCGACCGGTGGAATCCCATTCTGGACGTCTTCGACGCGGAGGGAGTGCGGTTCGCCCACGAAGTCCACCCCAGCGAGATCGCCTACGACTACTGGACCACGACACGCGCCCTGGAGGCAGTCGATCATCGCGAAGCGTTCGGACTGAACTGGGATCCATCGCATTTCGTGTGGCAGGACCTCGACCCTGTCGGGTTTCTCTGGGACTTCAGAGAACGCATCTACCACGTCGACTGCAAGGACGCCCGGCGCCAGACGGGCAATGGCAGAAACGGAAGACTCGGGTCTCACCTGGCCTGGGCGGATCCCCGCCGAGGCTGGGACTTCGTCTCAACCGGCCGCGGCGACGTGCCCTGGGAGCAATGCTTCCGGATGCTCAACTCGATCGGCTACACAGGGCCTATATCCATCGAATGGGAAGACGCCGGAATGGACAGGCTGGTGGGGGCTCCCGAGGCGCTGGAGTTCGTCAAGAGATACGCATTCGACCCTCCGGACGCCGCATTCGATGCCGCGTTCTCCGTCCAGAAGTAGCCACTCCCTTGATACGCCAACAGGTTTCACGCTCATCGATCCACCAGCCAAAAGGTTGTCCACACCAGAAAGGCAGATCATCATGTGCTACGGATTCAACGGCGAACGCGCACTGACGCAGTCCTTGCGGGAACACGCCCCCGACCGCAGGACCGTCCTGCGGGGTGCCGTCGCCGGCCTCCTGGGGGCCGGCGCGGTCGGCTCCGCGGTGAGCCCGGCAGTTGCCGGGCAGCGCCGGGCTCGCGGATCGGGCGACCATCGTCAGCCCTCGACCCGCTCCGTGCCGGCCGGGCTGATCAGCATGCAGTTGTGGACCATGCGAGCCGCGCTCAGCGGAACACCCGGATACGACGCCACGCTGTCTGCCATGGCCGAAATGGGTTATCAGCGGGTCGAGCAGGCGCTTGGGTATTTCGGACGCACAGCGACTGAACTCAAGGCCTTCTACAACAGCATCGGCATCAGGGCCAGTTCCAGCCACGATGGAATCAGCCCGACCATGGACGCGGCCCGGACGAAGTTCGAGAATGCCGCGACGTTGGGGCAGAACTACATCGTCGTGCCGTATCTCAACTCCTCCGTCCTGGCCGACTGGCAGCAGTGGGCTGATCAGATGAACGCCGAGGCAGCGCTGGCCCGCAGGTACGGCCTGAAGTACGGCTACCACAATCATGCCCACGAGTTCACGATCGATCTCGGAGGTGGAGTCACGCCCTGGCAGGTGCTCACCAGTCATCTCGACCCGTCCTTGGTTCACCTCGAGGTGGACCTGTACTGGGCCTACACCGGCGGGGTCAACACGGGCGCACCCGACCCTGACCAGTTCGTCATCGACACCATCGCCGCGGCCCCCCAGCGGACCCTGCAGTTCCACGTCAAGGATCGCGACCCGGCCACCGGGGATATGGCCGATCTTGGCACCGGGGTGGTGGACTTCCAGCGGATCTTCGCAGCCCACCGGGTGCGGGAGTACATCGTCGAGAACGACACCCCGGACGTGACCCCGCTGAACACCGCCCAGGTGGGTTATCAGTACCTGCGTGACGTGAGGTTCTGACCAGCCCGCGAGGAGCACGAAAGCCACGCCAGCACACCTGTTTCAGCCGGCCGACGGAACCAGCGTCGGCCGGCTGGCCGGTGATCCCTGGCCGCTAGGTGGCAGGTGTCTTTCGGTGGCTGGTGTCTTTCGCGAGCGTGGGCGGAGATTTCGAGACACGCCCTCTAGATCGCCCTAGATCGCAGTCACCAGACAGCGCACCGACAGATCGAAGCCCTGCGAATCGTTCCACCCGAAGAGCAACTCGTGCTCGCCCGGCCTCACCACCGGGCTCAGCCCCCAGAGGCCGGACACGCTCACCTTGAAGGTCTCGTCCCGGTCGACGTCGAAGGCGGGCGACCCCTCCCGGATCTCCAGCGGGATCTTGGTCATCGTGATGTCCACGGGCTCGATCGGGTCGCCGTCGAAACTGGCATACCAGGACTGGACGTCCAGCCGGGGCTTGGGTGCGATGAAATGCCACTTCAGCCACCGCACCGCCACGGGAAAGAACAGGCGCCTACCGGCCGGCATCTGCCACGAACGCTGCACCGCACCACCGAAACCCCCGCCGACGAACCACAGGTCGGCGTCGTCCTGGCCTCCGGTGGCCCGGCGACCGTCCGGGTCGGTCAGGGGGTTGGTGATCCGTGGCTGCGGCAGAGCCCAGCTGGTCCAGTTGGCCACTCCACGGCCGTAGAGATCGTCATCGATCATGGTTGTCCTTTCTCGCAGAGGCGAGTCTGAGGCAAGCCAGGTCGTGGCCCGACCCGGTCGCATCCGGCGCAGTTCGCATCCGGCGCAGTTCAGCGGGCCGGCCGGTAACTGGCCCGGGTCCTACGTCCGGCGAAGACCAGCGACCCGACGGCGACCAGCACACCCGCGCCCAGCATGGCCAGGTCGACGTTGCGGTCGCCGGCGGCGCGGTTCTGACCGCCATCCTCGATGAGGTAGGTCTCGGGGTCGTCCGCGCGCACCCACACGGTGCGAGTCTGCCCTGCCGCGAGGGTGTCAGGTTCGGCGAAGGCGTCCGTGTCGACGATCAGCGTCTCCTCTCCGTCCAGGACGTCGTCGGACAATGCCAACTCCGCGAAGCGCACCTCGACCCCGCCCTCGGAGTCGGGCTCGGCGACGATCTCCACCGTGGTGGCCTGCATGCCCTCCCGGGACTCCAGGACGCCGGCAGCGGCCGCGTCGAAGCTCAGGAAGGCACCACCCAGACCTGCCACGACCGCGGCGAAGGCACCCACCTTGGTGAACGGATCCCGCCACAGCAGCCGGAGCTTGGCTCGACGTGCCAACTCCACCGGCGGCTGATCGTCCCAGGCCGCGGCGCGGGCCCGGTCCCCCAACAGGAACCGGATCGCCGTTCCCGGTTCCTCGACGGGTTCGGAGTCCATGGTGGGGCGGAAGGTCAGCAGACTGCCGTCGAGCAAACGAACGTCGAGTGCATCCCCGAGTATCCCGATCACTCGGGCGGCGGCGATGTCCGACAGCGGCACCCAGTGCACCTCGGGGTCCGAGGGGAGGCTGTCTGCTCGCTGGGCCGCGAGCGCGACCCTGCGTTCTCCGTGGTCAGCCAGATAGCGGTGCAGTCCGGAGCGTCCGGTCGGCACCCCCGCCAGCCCGGTGCTGCACACCAGGAGGTCCCGGGCCCCTGCCCACGGTCCGGTGGCCGCGGTGATCGCGGCCAGCACCTCGGGCCTGGCATCGGGGGTGCGCGCCCCCGGGCGGGCATCCAGGTCGGCCCCGGCGTCCACCAGGTAGGCCAGCGCGACCGCCGGACTGCGCTCGCCGACATCGAGGAGTTCGTCCAGGTTCAGCCGGTCGCCGGTGGGTCCTTCGAGCACCACGAGCCCGTCGGTCCAGCTGAGCCGGTGACCGGCGAGCCCGGACTCCACCAGGGCGGCGCTGACCACAGTGACCACACCCGCGCGGGCGCGTGCCTCGCCGCTGCCGTCGCCCGGGTCGAGTGCGTCGGCAAGGTCGTCCCAACGCTGGCTCTCGAAGGCTTCGAGCAGGCCCCGATAGGTCGCAGACGGCATCAGCCGCGCCAGGTCCAGCGCCAGGACGAGCTCGCGCGCAGCGCGCACCACGCCGCGATTTCCTCCGACGGCCGCGACCTGATCCCAGTCGGTCATCGGTTCGCGAAGGTCGAAGAGCTCTGCCTCGTGGTCCCGCAGCCAGTCCCAGCCGCCCTCGAGCAGGCAGACGGCACGTGGCTGATGCCCCGGCAGGTCGCCATCGGCCAGGGCCAAGCCCGCCGATGCACCGGCATCGGCCTCATCGGACTCCCCCTGCCGAGCGGCCCAGGAGACGGCGGGAGGCTGCTCGGTGCGAGTGAGCTGGGTGTACCTGGCGATCCGGTCCCGGCTCAGGGGGTGTGTGTCGAACGCGCTCGCCTGCTCATCCACCAGCGCCTCGTCGACGGCTTCCGTCAGGGACTGGGCATCGCGGGTCATGAGTTCGCGCAAGCCGTCGGCCATCCCGGCCCGGGCGTTCGCGAGATCGAAGAGGTCCTCGGCGTGCTCGGTGAGAGCGGCCCACGCCAGCATGGCGGCCAGTTCTGTTCGCAGGCTCTGGGCGGCGTCGCGAGGGTCGCTGACCGCCGTGGCCAGCGCATCCGCCTGGGCTTCGTCATGACGGGACGCCCAGGCCGCGGTCAGCGTGGCCAACGCGGCGTAGGGCACCACCAACCAGCGGGTGAATGGGGCGGCATTGTCCGCGACCCGGGTGAGGAAGTCCCCACCTACCCGGGCCCTGGCGGTCAGGGCGGTATGACCACCGCTGACGTGCCCGAGTTCGTGGGCGATCGTGGCGCGAAGCTCTGGCACGGTGTCGGCCACCAGGAAGGGCAGACCGATGCCCAGCTCCCGCCGCCCCCGGTACTCCAGGATGCGGGCATTGGGCTCGGCGAGGAGCATGATCCTGTTCGGCGAGCTGGTCGACATGCCCGCGGCGAGGCGGTCCACCTCGGCCCACAGCCGCGGGTGATCGTCCCGGGTGAGCTCGACCCCCTCCAGCGCGGGCCGGGGAGCGCGGATCAACTCGATCGCGGACCACACCACGGCGACCAGCAGGGGCACGACTGTGATCTGGGCTGCCAGGGCGGCCCAGCCGTCGGGCACGACGGCGAAGACCACCCAGCCCAGCGTCCCGATCACACCGAGCAGGAAGACCGGAAAGAGATAAAGGACGGCCAGCGCCCACACGGCACGCACCACGGCAGCACCAAACCCGATCGAACGAAGGAGGGCGCCAGGTGGAGCAGAACCGAGGGCTGTCTTGCGCCGGAACGGCTAACTGTCGGTCTCTCAGCTGGCCTGGCTGAACCCTGTGCGGGCGATCGTTATCGAGCCGAGATCACGGATCGGGACAAGTTGCCCGCAACCGTCCGACGAGCATCGCCGACGCCGGCCTGGTGAGCCCCCGTGCCGGGCTCCCGTCCTGTGCGGGGGCCGGGTCAGCGCAGGAAGCCCTCGTAGTGCCGTTGCTGCAACTGGGACTCGATCTGCTTCACGGTCTCCAGGCCGACCCCGACGATGATCAGCAGCGAGGTACCGCCGAACGGGAAGTTCTGGTTGGCGTTGACCAGGACCAGTGCGATGAGCGGGATGAGCGCGACGATGCCCAGGTACAACGAGCCGGGAAGGGTGATCCGATCAAGGATCTTGGCCAGGTAGTCCGCCGTCGGCTTGCCGGCCCGGATGCCCGGGATGAAGCCGCCGGCCCGCTTGATGTTGTCGGCGATCTCGTCCGGGTTGAAGGTGATCGAGACGTAGAAGTAGGTGAAGAAGATGATGAGGAAGAAGTACATCGTGATGTACAGCGGGTGATCGCCGCGCACCAGGTGGTCGTTGATCCAGACGACCCAGTCCGGCGGCACCTCGCCCGGCGGGGGGGTGTTGAACTGGGCGATCAACGCGGGGATGTACAGCATCGACGAGGCGAAGATGATCGGGATCACCCCGGCCATGTTGACCTTCATCGGAATGTACGTCGACGAGCCCCCGTAGACCCGGCGGCCGATCATCTTCTTGGCGTACTGCACCGGGACCCGGCGCTGGGACTGCTCGATGAAGATGACGGCGGCCACGATGACCAGGCCCACCGCGATGACGATCGCCATCACGCCGTAGCCGAGGTTCTCGTTCTGGCCGATCGCCCACAGCGACTGCGGGAAGGTCGCCGCGATCGAGGTGAAGATGAGCAGCGACATGCCGTTGCCGACGCCACGCTCGGTGACCAGTTCGGCGAACCACATGATGAGGCCGGTCCCGGCGGTCATCGTCATGATCATCAGCAGCTGCGCCCACCAGACGTCATTGGTGAGCAGCTGCTCGCACTCGGGGATTCCGGTGACGCCAAAGAGCTGCCCGCTGCGGGCGACGGTGACCAGCGTCGTCGACTGCAGCAGCGCGAGCGCGATGGTGAGGTACCGGGTGTACTGGGTGAGCTTGGCCTGGCCCGCCTGGCCTTCTTTGTAGAGGGTCTCGAAGTGCGGGATGACCACGCGCAGCAACTGCACGATGATCGTCGCCGTAATGTACGGCATCACACCGAGGGCAAAGATCGACAGCTGGAGCAGTGCACCCCCGGAGAACAGGTTCACCAGCGACAGAAGGCCTTCGGTTCCGGCGCTCAGGTCAATACAGGCCTGCACGTTCGGATAGTCCACGAACGGGGTCGGTACGGCCGCACCCAGCCGGTACAGCACGATAATGCCGAGCGTGAACGCGATCTTGCGACGCAGGTCAGGCGTGCGGAAGATTCGCACGATAGCGCTGAACACGTAGAGTCCTCCCGAGAAATGCGGGCGCGCTTGAGGCGCACTCGTATCCCAGCGTAACGCAGAGGGGCCGGAGATGACTCCGGCCCCTCTGACAGGTGTTAGTTAATGGTGCCGCCGGCGGCGACAATCTTCTGCTCCGCCGAGCCCGAGACCTTGTCCACGGTCACGTTCAGCTTCACCGAGATCTCGCCGGTGCCCAGCACCTTGACCAGTTCGTTCTTACGCACCGCACCCTTGGCGACGAGGTCGGCGACGGTCACGTCGCCCCCCTCCGGGTACAGCTCCGCCAGGGTGGACAGGTTCACGACCTGGTACTCCACCCGGAACGGGTTCTTGAATCCGCGCAGCTTGGGGGTGCGCATGTGCAGCGGCATCTGCCCACCCTCGAAGCCGACCGGCACCGTGGTGCGCGCCTTGGTTCCCTTGGTACCGCGGCCCGCGGTCTTACCCTTGGAGCCCTCACCGCGACCCACGCGGGTCTTCGCGGTGTGCGCGCCCGGGACGGGACGAAGGTGATGCACCTTCAGCACGCCGGGGCGAGCGGCGTTCTCGGAGCCCTTGTCGGCGCTCTTGTTCTTTTCCGCCATCAGTCGATCTCCTCAACCTTCACGAGGTGCGCGACGGTCTTGACATAGCCCCGCACCTGCGGGTTGTCGGGACGGACGACGGTGTCGCCGATCCGCTTCAGACCGAGCGAACGCAGCGTGTCACGCTGGTTCTGCTTCTC